>JAHDDC010000006.1:0-44681 GCA_020629545.1 Hellea sp. | reverse complement strand
AAAGACGAGAAACCGGAGTTTAGCACGCTACACTGGATCGCAATGATGTTTACCGCCGGTATTGGTGCCGGGCTGGTTACATGGGCGTTTGGTGAACCTCTCAATTACATTCAGTCACCGCCATTAGGGATCAAGCCTATGTCTTCGGCAGCTTACGAAATGGCGCACATGTATCCGCTTATCCATTGGGGTTTAGTTCCATGGGCATTTTATGCCGTCGCAGCCGTTCCTATCGCCTATTCACTTTATGTTGTGAAAAGCCCATATTTGCGGATCAGTGAATCCTGCGAAACCGCTTTGCCTACTCGCGGAAAGCCAGCACTTAAAACGGTCATCGATGTTTTTATCATTCTGGGAATCATAGCAGGTACAACGACGTCGTTGGGGATTGGTGTACCGCTCTTATCTGCGCTGATTTCAGAACTGACCGGTCAGCCGGACTCTCTGTTGATCAAAGTTGCTGTATTGGTGGTCTGGGCCCTGATATTTGGTACGAGTACCCTTCGCGGCCTGAAGCGAGGCATTCAAAAGCTAGCGGATCTCAATATGATCTTGGCCGGGCTTTTGATGATGGTCATCCTTTTTATTGGGCCAACAGTTTTTATTCTCAATATTACGACGAATTCCCTTGGATTGATGGCAGATCAGTTTTTCCGAATAATTCTATGGACAGACCCTATCGACAAATCAGGGTTTCCTGAAGGTTGGACAATATTCTATTGGGCCTGGTGGTTAGCATTTGCTGCATTTGTCGGGCTATTCATTGCTCGAATTTCCCGTGGTCGAACGATTAAACAAATCGTTCTCGGAACATTAATATGGGGATGCTTGGGAACCATGTCCTACCTAGCTATTGCCGGTGGCTATGCGCTTCATCTCGAAAAAGAAGGCATTCTTCCGCTCACGCAAATCCTGTCGGATACAGAAACCTATGGCGACGGAACTCTTTATGTCATGACAGCCAAAATAGCGGGTCACTTACCATTTGGAAAAGTCAGCCTGTTTTTCTTCATAATTCTTTGCACGATTTTCTATGCTACGACTATGGATTCAGCCGCTTATATTTCCGCTGCTATATCTTCCGAAAACATAGGCGCAAATGAGGACCCATCATTAGGTCTCCGTTTTGTCTGGATCGGTATATTATTCCTGATGACTTTGGGCGCCGTATTATCCGATAGTTTGAGTACGGTCATGTCAATCACGGTTATTGGAGCACTCCCCCTGCTTCCA
The DNA here is from genome assembly GCA_020629545.1 of Hellea sp. GTDB lineage: Bacteria > Pseudomonadota > Alphaproteobacteria > Caulobacterales > Maricaulaceae > JACOMS01. The sequence goes on along the minus strand of JAHDDC010000006.1, from coordinate 43,448 downwards.
ATTATCATATTGATGTCTATCTCTCTAACCCGACAATTGCAGAGAGATTATTCCTAAAAGGCTTAAGCAATACGATTTTATAAAATCGATATTATGCTACAATTATATTTGCTTTATTAATTCGATTGGTTTGATAGATTTCAGTCGATCATAAGAGAAAGTCGCGGAAATGACCCCATACCGCAAAGCCGACCACTGGAATAACCCGGACAACAAATTATTTCGTTATCAGGTGGGCTTTACGTGTCCGCCGCATGACTATGATGCTGCTCCAAGCGATTTTTTGAGAATGTCACCTCGCTCTGTTGGCGTGCACGGGCGTATGCTCTATGTCCCGGACTATGCACACCGACTTGATCAACGTAAGAAGAATTTCGATTTACTCGAAGAATTCGTTGAATGCATGGCAAATAACGGCGTTGATGCTTGCGGCCAGGTTGGATCAAATTGGGTTCACGCATCGGGACTTGGCGTCAACGGTATCAGGGATTTTTGCCAGAAGCTTTCAGACAAATATGAAACGCCTTTTCACATGGCGGGCTATGCAATGGTTGAAGCTCTAAGGGACCAAAATATAGAAAAAGTAGCTCTCAATGCTGCTTATCATTGGCCAGATTGGTGGCAAGGCACCGTTAGCTTTCTCGAAGAGGCCGGGTTTGATGTTTTGTGGGCCGGTAATTTTGTTGATCAGGGCTGGTTTGAAACACAAGAAGATGTGAACAATTGTATCTGGTGTTTTGACGGCGACCTAGCCAGGAAATCTTTTGAGTATGTAGCAGAAAAAGCCCCAAACGCCGACGCTTATCTAATAAATGGAATGTGTAATTTCAGAAGCGGACCAGACAAACTTGCAGAAAGGCCAATCCATTTAGAAGTCATGCTTGAGTCCATTTTGGGTAAACCTGTAATCAGTCATGACAATGCTCTCTATTGGCGAATAATGAAAACCCTCAAAATAGCTCCTGTCACAAATCAAGGTCAGTTATTGTCATCGCTAGAGGAAACAAATGCCTAAAATTATAGCGTTGTGGGCCGTGCCCCGTTCTACATCAACGGCGTTTGAATGGATGATGCGTCAACGCGGTGATCTGGAATGCCTTCACGAGCCTTTCGGGGAGGCTTGGTATCAGGGCGAAAATCCACTTTGGCCACGCCTAACAGCGCAAAGTGTTCGGACGCCCGGCCTTACACTTGACGGGGTATGGCTGGATCTGGAAGAACGCGCCCGTAAGTCTTCGGTTTTCATAAAAGACTTTCCGCTTTATATAGATCACATGTGGACGGACAAACGCGCCGACCTCTTTACGCATTCATTTCTTATTCGTGATCCTGCTAAAACAATCACATCAATGTACGACAAATGGCCAGACTTTCATGAGAAAGAAGTGGGCTTTCCGGACCAACGCGAATTATTTGACCGCATCGCGCAAAAACAAGGAAAAGCTCCACCCGTTATTGATAGCGATGATATGCTAGAAGACCCATTCAAAATTATAGACCTTTGGTGCCAGAGCGTTGGAATTCCGTTTATCGAAGAGGCATTATCATGGGATCCGGGCAAACGCGACGAAGTCAGTTGGTGGGATGGTGGTTCTTTCCACGCTAACTTACGAAACTCCAATGGCCTAAAACCACAGAAACGCACTCAGTATATTGATATTGAAGAGGCTCCAGACCGGGTCAAAATAGTTTATGAGAAAATGAGACCGCATTACGAACATTTGCGGAAACATCGCATCCGTGGCTAATGCGCGATTTCAAAAGATAATTGATGACGGTCTATGCATTGGATGCGGCCTTTGCGCAAGCATCGCTGGCAATGGCAAAATTAATATGGAAATCTCAAAAGACTTTGAGCTCCGCCCTCAGGTCAACGGAGAACTTTCTGAAAGTCTGGTGGACAAAATTTACCAAACTTGCCCTGGCACTCGCGTTGAAGGGCTTCCTCAAAAGCTTTTAGACCAAGCCGAAAATCATGACCCAGTATGGGGTCCTTATCAAGACCTTGTATTAGCATGGGCTGCCGATCCCAAGGTAAGATTTGAGGGCGCGACTGGCGGCGTTCTGACAGCTCTGGGAATGTTTCTTGTTGAAAGTGAGCGCGTAAAATTTGTGTTACATGTTGGCCCCTCGGAATCCGTTCCAACCCAAGGCCAACATGTATTGAGCCACTCCGCTGAAGCCGTACTCTCAAATGCCGGATCGCGATACGGACCAACAGCCATGCTGAAAGATATCGATGATATTTTAGCGCTTGAAAAACCATTTGCTATAATCGGAAAGCCTTGTGATGTCAGCGCGTTGCGTAACTTGGCAAAAATTGACGCGCGCGTGAATGAACTTGTAAAATACTGGCTTACGCCTGTATGCGGCGGGTTCATGCCAGGTCAGTCCATGCAGGATTTTTTGAGTAAATCCCAAATCAATGCAAACGACATCAGAGCTTTTAATTATCGCGGAAAAGGATGCCCAGGGCCAACCACGGCTCACTTTAGAAATGGAACTCGTCGAGACTGGCACTATCTTGACTTTTGGGGAGAAGATGAAAGTGCTTGGTCGCTACCTTTTCGATGCAAAATCTGCCCGGATGGTATCGGAGAATCTGCAGATATTGCGGCTGCAGATACTTGGCCTAATGCTAGTCCTAATCGCGAATTATCTAGGACTGATCCCGGAACTAATTCCGTAATTATCCGAAGCTGGGCTGGAATGGAGTTGATGGCGGCCGCCATTCACGCGGGTTATTTGAAAGTTGGTAAACCCGTTTCGCCCGATTACCTTTCCTCCACACAACCTCATCAAGTGACAAAGAAAAATACTATGGGGGCACGATATGCAGGAATTAAAGCGGCTGGAAAACTCGTTCCTGAAACAACAGGTTTGAGATTAGAAACACTTTCCAAAGGACTTTCAAAGTCTGAATATCAGGATCAAAAAAATGGCGCCTATCGCCGTGCAATCAAAATCAACACTAGCGATAAGACCCGTCGATAAAGAGCGATTTAATCAGTGACAATCCCATTAGGAACATAACCACTGAAAATGGAAGAGCCCCGATCAACATAGCTGCAAAAATCGCATCCAAGCCTCCTGTCTTTAAAAGCACAGCTATGACTACGCCTAACGCCAAGCCCCAAAAAACAATATGGTATCTAATTTTCGGCATGATACGGCCAGCGCCCAATATTGTGTTGATGACCAAAATAGCTGAATCGGCGGATGTTACCAGATAAGTCAAAAGCAAAATCGTTACGATGCACGCCATAAATTTCGCACCCACTGACCCAAAGAGAACCTCAATAGTCGCGAATAGTTTTGCAGATTGCCCTGCATCATTAATGGCCCCGGCTGCCTGTCCAGACAGCTCTAACCAAATGGCAGTTCCGCCTGCAATAGCAAACCATGTAAAGCACATAAGACTTGGTACGATAAGCGTAGCCAGTACATATTCACGGATTGAACGTCCTTTGGAAATACGGGCAAAGAACACGCCCACAAATGGCGCAAATGCAATCCACCACGCCCAATAAAATATCGTCCAAGATGCCTGCCAATCTGCCAATGCCTCGCCATTAGGCATTGCGTCACTATCGTAAACATTTGTGACCAGAGATGGTAGCTCTCGGATATAATCAATTAGACCGAGGCCAAAAGCCTTGAATACAAAACTCGCAGAACCGAATATGAGTAACACACCCAATAAGAAAAATGACAAAAACAGATTGAGGTTTGAAAGCCATTTAATACCTTTTCCGACGCCTGATAGCGCAGAAAAAGTCGAAACACTCACGATAATAACCAATGAGAAAATCATACCCCATAACGCTGGGTCTCCATCGGCATTCATCAGGCTTGGGTTTGCTGTCAGACTGAACAACCCTGACGCAAATTGTGAAACACCAAGCCCAATGGCCACCGACACACCGGTAACCGCAGCAATGACGGCGACAATGTCAATAACATGCCCAAACCACCCGCCTAGATATCGTCCAAAAAGAGGGGCTAAAGCAGTACGTATCGTTAACGGCATTCCCTTGCGATATGTCGGTAGAGCTAGCGCGAGTCCAATCATAGCATAGCATCCCCAGGCTGATAGCCCCCAATGAAGGAAAGACCATTTCATTGAAGACCTAATCGCACTTACCGAGTTGGCTTCTACGTCCCCAATTATGATATCTGGATTTGATGCCATATGATAAACGGGTTCAGCGGTTGCATAAGTCAACATACCAATGCCGATCCCAGCCCCAAAAAGCATAGCGAACCAAGAAATACGCGAAAATTCAGGTTTCTCGTCAACATTCCCTAGGCGAACCCGGCCCGTTTTTGGCCATAAGCCCAAAATAACGCACAGCAAGAGATAGAAAACCATCACCCACAAATACCAGCCATTGAAATATTGATTTATAAATCCGGTGATTTTGCCAAAGCCAGATTGTGCAGTTTCTGGGAATAAAGCTGCCCATGCCACAAGCATTAAAAGCAATGCTTTAGAAATCAACGCTACAAATTTATTGACCCCCGCATAGAAACCAGTCGTTTCGGTTTTTATTTTGAACGTTTTCATCACCGCATCACAAACGGATTCGACATCGGCTTGTCTGACGTATTGATCCATGTCGTTTTTGTACGAGTGTAATCTTGGATAGCTTGCAGTCCGGCTTCTCGGCCATACCCGGATTGATTGATGCCTCCAAATGGCGCAATTGGAGAAATTGCACGGTAGGTATTAATCCAACAAATTCCCGCATTGATGTTTTTAGAAACCCGATGTGCACGCGCTACATTGCTCGTAAAAACACCCGACCCCAAGCCATAAATCGTATCATTGGCCAATGCGATCGCCTCTTCCTCAGTATCAAATGGCATAAGCGACATGACAGGCCCAAACATTTCAATCTTCAGAGTTTCTATGTCGGCATTTGGACATTCAACTAACGTGGGCGCAAAGTAATTCCCGGAATCCAGACCATCTGGACGAGAACCTCCGAAATGAATGATCGCGCCTTGCGTTTTCGCTTTGGACAAAGTCTTTTCAATCTTTTCGATTTGAGCATTAGTGCATAAAGGCCCTAATTGGGTTTGCGCCGCAAGTGGGTCACCGACCACAATGTCTTTACATTTTTTGCTAATTTCGCCGATCAATTTATTGAGAATAGACCGATGCACAATACCACGCGACCCAGCTACGCAGGATTGCCCAGACGCCCCGAAATTTCCTGCAATGAGCCCATTTGCAGCACTTTCAACATCTGCGTCGTCAAATACAATAATCGGAGACTTGCCGCCAAGCTCCAGACTCGTAACGGCGAAGTTTTCAGCTGAATTTCGAATAACGTGTTTCGCAGTTTCCGGCCCGCCCGTAAACGCGATGCGATCAATATCCGGATGACTCGTTAAAGGAATGGCGCAATTTTCCGCATCGCCTGTAATCACCGAAAATACGCCTTTTGGGAATCCGGCTTGATCGAATATCTTGGCAAATTCGAGCATAGCACAAGGAGCTTCTTCCGACGCCTTTACAATGACACTACAGCCGGCTGCCAGAGCTGGTCCAATTTTAGTAGCAGCTAAGAACATCTGCGCATTCCATGGCACAACTGCAGCAACGATTCCGATTGGCATGGGCTTTGTAAATACATGCATATCGGGCTTATCAATGGGCAATACCGCCCCTTCAATTTTGTCGGCAAGGCCAGCATAGTAACGATAGTAATCCGCCACATAGCCAGTTTGTTTAGATGTTTCTGCCAGAAGCTTTCCGCTATCGGTCGTTTCGATTTCGCCGAGCTGAACTGCTTTTTCTGCGACCAATTCAGCTAGTTTGTACAATAACTTACCACGCTGCGTGGGTAGCATATCGCGCCATATGGGATCATTTTGTGCACGCCTCGCAGCCTCAACGGCTTGATTGACGTCTAATGTCGACGCGCACGCGAACTCCGCCCAAACCTCTCCATTAGCGGGGTTGCGAGTTTCCATTTTTTGTCCCGCGCTTCCGTTACGAAACTCACCATCAATATAAAGCTGGAAAAAGGGTTTTGTCATAACTATCCAAACGCCGGCATAACATCATCGATAAACCGGCTCAGTGAAGCCTTTTTTTGCTCAAAGGTCATACCTGAATCGATCCAAAGTGAATATTCATCATACCCCATCGCCTCATATTTTTTGAGACGTCTAACGACCGTATCAGCAGTCCCGATTGCCATATTATTCATCATGACTTCCGGTGAATACATTTCATTACCCGCTATTTCTTCTGGCGTAAATTGCTCAATCAGGCCCAGACTAACAGGACGTTTATTCATAAACCACGCACCAAAATAACAATAGAACCCCCCTAGCGTTTTGGCCGCAGCTCGAGCATCCTCATCATCTTTTGCAACATATCCATGATGTAAAAGCATGATTTTCGGTGACTTCCCTTTTCCGTGTAGATCCTTGGCAGTCTTGAAACGTTCCATCAGGGTTTCAATTTCTGGATCTCCGTTCCAAAGTGGCGTGACCTGTACATTACAATCATTTGCGACAGCAAATTCATGGCTATTTGGATCTCTTGCAGCAATCCATAATGGCGGTCCATTGTCTTGTACAGGTTGCGGCGAAGATGTTGTCGACGGAAACTTAAAAAATTCTCCGTCATGGGCGTAGTCGCCTTTCCATAATTTTCTGAGGGCTGGAACCGTTTCCCGCAAACGTAAACCCGCTTCCCACGCGTCCATGCCCGGCATAAGGCGTTCATATTCATAGGAATAAGCACCCCGGGCAATACCCAATTCCAATCGCCCATCGGTGATGATATCTGTCATTGCAGCTTCGCCCGCGAGCTTAATCGGGTGCCAAAACGGAGCGATGATAGTACCTGTGCCTAGACGTACATTCTTTGTATGGCGAGCTACATCGACGAGATTGATAAATGGATTGGGTGCAATCGTGAAATTCATAGCGTGGTGCTCACCGGTCCATACAGCGCGCATTCCACCTTGATCTGCTATTTTGCATAATGCCAAAAACTCTTGGTAGAGCTCGCTATGTGATTGTCGATCATTGGTCCGTTCCATATGAACAAATAAAGAAAATTCCATCTAGACATCCCCAGAATGATGAATGAAAAAATTAGCAATCTCGGACCCAACGATTTTTGAGTGAGTCATTGGTGCCATATGTGCTGCATCCTCAACAATATAAGACTTACCATTCCCGACCAGACTAGCCAATCGCTCCGACATCGCAGGCGTTGAATTTGGTTCATTCTTGCCAGTTAAAAACAGTGCTGGTTGTTCAAAATTTGCCGCGGAAATGGGGTCCACTCCATCGCAATGGGCAAATATTTTGTAAAACTGGGCATATTGATCAATCCGATTTGATGTTAGCCAGTCAAAACACGCAGCTCTTTCCGGACTATCGACGTCATCAAACCATCGATTCAATGTTACACGAGGATCTATTTCCGTCCTATCAGCCAGGCTTTCAGCACGAGCCTTGACCTCTTCTGATGCCTTGGCAGGACGCTCAAAAATAGTGTTTAGAGCAACGACCGCGCGCAACCCACTATTGAAACGGGACGCCCAATCCATCGTAACAAGTGCGCCAAGAGAATGCCCGGCTATGAAATCGGGCTTCCGACCAAGGCTTAATTTTATAAAGTCAGTTATTGCACCAACAGTTGTTATGTCTTCAGGCGCATTATCTGAAAACCCATGTCCCGGTAAATCAATCGCGAGAACCTCAAAAGATTGACTTAGCTGATCAAAAATAGGGTTCCAGCTTTCTGCTCTCAAACCCACGCCATGAACCAAAAGAACCAATGGTCCGCGACCCGCCTGGAAGTAGGACAACCCGGATTTTAGCTTAGACCGCGGCCGGGTTGTCCACGTCATGACCCAAATCCTTCAAATCCTGATACCTATCGCCTATCCGGTGATGAGGCCGACCAGCATTTGCAACCGCTATGGCCAGCAAAATTTCATCGGCCCTTGGAGCATCTACAACTGAAAACTGGACTGTTAAATAGTGAGATCGTCTTCCGGGTTCATTTTTATCCATCATTGGCACGGCAATCGGCGTATTCGGACCTCCGCGAAGATTAGTAAAAGACAAATAGCTTTTGGCTTCAACAGCTTTTCGGAAATGATTGCCAAAGTGCAGGGTGTGAATCAAACCAGAGGCGTGTTCGATTTCTCCGTCAACGCCAACTATTGCGGCTTTACCAAAAGCCTCAACATGGTCTTTACCACCGCTAAGGTCCATAAGCTCAGCTGTCATAAGTTCGCCTAGCGCCGGACTAAGACGTAATATCTCTGGACGTAGATTTTCAACGAACTTTCCTGCCCAAGGATTTTTCACAATCGCCGCAACAGCACTTTGTACCCAAGGCTCAGGTGCCTCTTTGCCGCCTTCGATAAAAACCGTTTCTTGATAACGAACAAGTTTTCTAAGTTCTTTCACTCTAAATCCTATCGCTAGATGTCAGCAATTTTATCAAGGACTATTGTCGACACTTCGACACCTTTACCCGAATTTGCGCGATTTCGGTGCCGACGCATTCCAGGTAATCTCGCGCCGTCTTGTTCTTGGATTTTGTCGAAAAACGTCTCAGCGTGATCAGCCCAGCCGTCATCACCACGAACCAGTGTCGGATCAATCGCCATTAAAAACTCTCCGCCCTGCGGGGGCCCCCCGTCTCCATTGTCACGGGCCGCAGCTTCAAAACTGAAGCTTTCACCAGTCATAGCACCAGCCAGTAGTTCAACCATCATCGCTATCGACGACCCTTTATAGCCCCCAAATGCCAGTAAGGCGCCTTTGAGCACTTCGTTCGGGTCAGTCGATGGTTTCCCATCAGAGTCGACGCCCACGCCCTCTGGCAATTCATGCCCTTCCCTCGCTGCCAACATAACTTCACCGCGAGCCATAACAGATGACGCCTGATCGAATACCATTGGCGGGCCATCCTTTCGCGGCCATCCAAACGCTATCGGGTTCGTACCGTAGAGCGCTTTGGTACCACCTGCAGGAATTACGGCAGGTTTGTAAGAAGTACAAGCGAACCCGACGAGGCCGGCTTCGGCAATCGGTTCAACCTCGGTCCATAGCGCCGCAAAATGGTGTATTCCAATCAAAGGCATTATGGCGACACCACAGGTCTTAGCGGCTTCAATCAAATGTGGTCGCCCTGTTTCCAAAGCTAAAGGCGCGAAACAATTGTGACCATTGACTTGAACAACCGCTGGCGCGAGTTGTTTGACAGTCGGACGAGCTTTTCCGTTAACTTTGCCACTTTTCAATGTGGCGGCATAACCCGCCAATCGCATCAAGCCGTGTGAATGGCATCCATCACGTTCGGCCATTGTAATAATATCAGCTACAGCCGTTGCATTTACATCATCAGCCCCGTGGCGCATCAAAGTTGACTTTGCCAGTGCGTGAATTTCTTCAACATTCATCGTTTTATGCGACATAGTATTCCTTTTATCTTTGACGATGGACTACGGGTAATCGCTGGAAAAGCCAAGACGTCAGAATGTAATATTACCGTCCCGAATAGTGACTAGTACCTCGGAGCGTGAAACTTTTCCACCGAACTTCTGAGTTCGCTGGGTGTGTATCCAAATTCAGAAACAAAAGCTCGGGTCATAGCGCTAGCGCTTTTATAGCCAGACCGGACAGCTATGACGGAAAAATTTTGGCTCGTATTCTCAACCATCTCTCGAACAGAACTTAACCGCAATCGTTTATAAATTTGTCCAGTGGGAACATTATAATCCCGCTTGAAAGCTCTTTCAATTGTTTTGGCCGACTGACCCAATTGCTGTGAGAGCTCTGTTAAGCCAATGGGCGTTTCAATGTTATCTTGCATTATCGAAAGAGCCCTACTCGTCAGACTCGATTCCGACACATCGTTAGTGAGTGATGTTCTGTTGTGCGATAAAATCGGAACAAAAAGACGGGCAACATCATATCTCACCTCAGGTCCGCAATCTTCGCCAATCAGCCCAAGCATCAGATCGAATGTTGCCATAGCGCCTCCGCACGTCGTAACATTTTCGTCTTCAACAAAAGGCTGATTGATAACATTTGTTGACAAGAACTGTTCCTCAAAACGCGATAGAACATCCCAATGGATCGTCGCTTTCCTGCGTTTTAAAAGGCCGGCTTTTGCCATAAGCCAAGCTCCCGTATCAAAACCAAAAATATGCGACCCGCTTTTTAGACGTGTTCGCAATATTTGGCCTAATGCCTCTGAATACAAATCATCATATCCATAACTCGAAATGAGAAATATTCGGGCCGCATCACCTATTTCTGACAATGCACCATCTGGCATAATTGTGAGAGAACTTGATGATTGAACTGGATCGCCATTTAGGGTCAATACTCTCCATGCATAAGTGTCCTGACCTAAAAATTTGTTTGCGGCGCGCAATGGCTCTATCGCATTAGCCAAGCAGAGATTCGAAAATCCGTCGAACAAAACGATCTTGATCGTATTTGAAGCCGGTTTAACATGAGTCCTTTTCTGCATATAATTTGTCTATTATTGTCAATTATGATTTTCAAGGCGTTGTATCAGTAAATCAACAAATCAAAATTAGGGGAAGAATATGCCGCTGCAAATCAATAAGGATGTATTCATAACTTGCGCTGTCACGGGCTCAGGCGGCACACAGGATAGAAGCCATCATGTCCCTAGATCTCCTGAGCAAATTGCAAATAGCGCAATAGCAGCCGCTCAAGCGGGCGCAGCTATCGTCCACTGCCATGTACGTGATCCCGAAACGGGCGTCGCGTCACGGGACCCCAAATTATATCGCGAATTGACGGAACGCATAAGAGACGCGAAAACAGATGTTGTCCTGAATCTAACAGCCGGCATGGGCGGAGACCTGTATTTTGGACCGCCGTCATCTCCGTTACCTTTGCAAGAAGGCACCGATATGGGCAGCGCCGAAGACCGGATGGAACCCATTGCGGATTGTCTTCCAGAAATATGTACTTTGGACTGCGGCACCATGAACTTCGCGGAAGCCGATTACGTTATGACCAATACGCCTGGCATGTTGCAAACCATGGGAAAGATGATGACAGAGCTCGGCGTGAAGCCAGAAATTGAAGCCTTTGATACAGGGCATCTTTGGTATGCTAAAAAACTCGTTGAAGACGGAATTTTAGACAGCCCAGCTTTGGTGCAGCTTTGTATGGGAATTCCATGGGGAGCTCCAGATGACATGAACACATTCATGGCCATGGTAAACAACATACCTTCAGATTGGAATTGGTCTGCTTTCTCTATCGGACGCAACCAAATGCCCTTTGTTGCGGCGGCTGTTCTTGCAGGCGGCAATGTCAGGGTCGGCCTTGAGGATAATATATGGCTTGAGAAAGGCGTTTTAGCGACCAATGAAAGCCTAGTTCAAAAAGCGGTCGGAATTATCGAACGAATGGGCGCAAATATTATGAGCCCGGCTCAGGTGCGCGAGAAGCTCGGCTTAACCAAGAGAGCACCAGCCTGATGCCAGTTGCGGCGATTATCGGCGGGGGCGTTATCGGCGGCGGATGGGCTGCCCGCTTTTTACTTATGGGATGGGACGTCAACATTTTCGACCCTGATCCCGAAGCTAAACGGAAAATTGGCGAGGTTTTGGAGAATGCCCGACGCTCTGTTCCTGGTATTTATGACCACGCACTACCCAAAGAAGGACAATTGACCTTTCATGACAATCTGGAAGCTGCCGTCGAGACAGCCTCCTGGATTGCAGAATCAGTACCAGAACGGCTGGTTCTAAAACAAAAAATTTTGGGCCAAATTGAAAACCATTGCCCCCCTGACGCGATAATTGCATCGTCCACCTCAGGGTTCAAACCCTCCGAACTACATGAAGGTCGGTCAACACCTGAGCGCATTATTGTGGCTCACCCATTTAATCCGGTTTACCTTATTCCGTTGGTAGAATTAGTTGGGCCAACTCAAACAGTTGAAAAAGCCCAGCAGATACTGTCAAAGCTCGGGAACTACCCGCTTCATGTTCGCAAAGAAATAGATGCACATATTGCGGATCGCCTATTAGAAGCTGTTTGGCGAGAAGGCCTTTGGCTCGTCAATGATGGCATTGCGACCACAGAGGAAATCGACGCAACCTTTACCTATGGGTTTGGACTTCGTTGGGCGCAAATGGGTCTATTCGAGACTTATCGCGTTGCCGGCGGAGAAGCCGGAATGGCGCATTTTATGGCCCAATTTGGTCCCGCGCTGAAATGGCCATGGACAAAACTCATGGACGTCCCTGACCTCACAGATGAGCTTGTTCAGCAGATCGCGGATCAATCCGATGCGCAATCCGGTGCATATTCAATTCGGGAGCTTGAACGTAAACGCGATGATAATCTTGTTGCGATTATGCGCGCTCTTAAAAATCGCAACTGGGGAACCGGCGCTCTTCTGAACAAAATGGATTCTAGCCTCGTGGAGAGGACACACGCTGACGCATCCTATATCCGTTCAGTTTCGCGAAGTGTTCCAATAGATTGGACTGACTATAACTTGCATATGAATGAGAGCCGCTATGGGCAGGTCTTTTCTGATGCCGCGGATGCGGTCATGATCGCTATTGGTGCCGACGCAGAATATATTAAAGACGGGCTAAGCTATTTCACCGTTGAAACGAAAATTAAATATTTGGACGAATGTGTTGCGGGTGATCGATTTATCGTAGATTCTCAAATTCTGATTGGTGACGGCAAGAAGCTGAAACTGGCCCACAAAATGTGCCGCAAAAATGGAGATGTCCTGGCTGTTTGTGAACAATTCTTACTGCACGTTGATCTTACCAGTCGGAAGTCATCAACCCCGCGCGCGGATGTTTTAAAGCGAAAAACTGAATTGGCGGAATTACATCGAAATTTGCCATTGATCCTGGAGAGCTGAAATGGACTTTTCCCTAAGTGAAGAACAGGAACTTATCGTTGCAACGACTAAGGCATTTGTCGAGAATGAACTTTATCCGCACGAGGCCGAGCTAGAGAAAACGGGTTATCTACGTCCTGAGCTAGCCGCTGAACTCAAGAAAAAGGCAATACAGGCCGGGTTATACGCCGCCAACATCCCTGAAGAGTTTGGGGGTGTTGGGCTCGATACCCAAACCTGGCTCTTATATGAGAAAGAGCTGGGGAAAACATCCTATGCTCTGCACTGGACGTGTGTCGCGCGCCCATCAAACATCTTGTGTGCTGGAACGGCAGAACAACGCAAAAAATATCTGGAGCCATGTTTGCGCGGCGAAAAGTCTGATTGTCTCGCCATGACTGAGCCAGGCGCTGGTTCTGATCTACGCGGCATGACCGCTAGCGCTAAAAAAGACGGTGACGACTGGATCTTAAATGGCACGAAGCATTTCATTAGCCATGCGGACACAGCCGATTTTACAATCACTTTCATGGCAACCGGTGAAGAAGATACACCGCGCGGCAAAAAGAAGCTCATCTCAGCATTTTTTGTCGATCATGACCACCCCGGCCTTACCATACGCGATGGTTACAACAATGTCTCTCACCGGGGTTACACAAATTCGATTTTAGAGTTTGATAATTGCCGTGTTCCCCAAAGTGCAATGCTAGGAGATGTCCACAAGGGATTTGACGTCGCAAATGATTGGCTGGGTGCCACTCGTTTGCAAGTCGGCGCAACATGCTTGGGCCGTGCCGAACGCGCTTTTGATCTCGCTGTCAGTTACGCTGCTGAACGGGAGCAGTTCAATCAAAAAATTGGGAAGTTTCAAGGTGTCTCATTCAAACTCGCCGATATGGCGACTGAACTTAAGGCCGCTGAGCTATTAGTGCGTGAAGCGGGCTGGAAATATGATCAGGGAACCTGCACTGACATGGACATGGCGATGGCAAAGCTGAAAGCTTCCGAAATGCTCGCCTTTGTTTCAGATGAAGCCATACAGATCTATGGCGGTATGGGCTTGATGGACGACTTACCCCTTGAACGCATTTGGCGCGATGCCAGAATAGAGCGAATCTGGGAAGGTACATCAGAAATACAGCGTCACATCATATCCCGAAGCCTGTTACGGCCACTTGGCGCATAAGGGGATCTGATTGAGCCGACTATCCAGATTATTCAACCCGAAATCAATCGCGCTTTATGGCGGGAGCTGGTCGACTAACGTCTTGGAACAGCTCAAAAAATCGGGCTTCAAAGGTGAAATTTGGCCGGTCCATCCTAAGAAACACGAAATGTTGGGGCTTCCGTGTTTCCCCGATACAGATGGGCTTCCCGGCGTCCCAGATGCTGTCTTTATCGGAGTAAATCGGAAATTGACGGTATCGGTTATCAAAGAGCTTTCAAGTTCGGGCGCAGGCGGAGCTATTTGTTTTGCATCAGGGTTTGCAGAAGCCGACACCGCTGAATTGCAAGACGAATTGGTCGCGGCAACCGGAGACATGCCCTTTCTGGGCCCCAATTGCTATGGATTTTTAAACTACTTAGAAAATGTCACTCTTTGGCCAGATCAACATGGCGGCCAACAAGTGGAGAACGGCGTTGGGATAATTGCGCAGTCGTCAAATATATCCATAAATTTGACGATGCAAAAACGAGGCCTCGATATAGCGCAACTTGTCACCATTGGCAATCAAGCTGTTATTGGTATCGCTGACCTTGGGCTCCATATGCTTGCCGACCCACGCATCAAAGCGATTGGCCTATATTTGGAAGGATTTGGCGATATTCGCGCGCTTGAACGATTTGCAAGCGAAGCCCGGGCCCGAGACATAGCTGTTGTCATTCTTAAAACAGGTAAAACGGAAAAATCTCGATCAGCTGCGATCTCCCATACCGCCTCACTATCCGGGAGTGATAAAGTTGCGTCTGCTTTAATAAAAAGGCTTGGTTTCTACGAAGTCGAAACTTTGGCTGAATTTTTAGAATGCCTGAAGTTTCTGCATATTGTGGGCCCTCTTGAAGGTAATCGCGTGACATCTGTCAGTTGTTCTGGCGGTGAAGCCAGCCTAATGTCAGATTTGTCTCGAGACACGGAACTGACATATCCTGGATTTAGCTCCCCGGGACTCGAAACACTTAACCGACTTCTTGGTGATAAAGTCGACCTCGCCAACCCTCTCGATTATCACACTTATATTTGGGGCGATGTTCCCGTGATGACGAATGTATTCTCGGCGGTCATGAAGGAGAAAACAGATATTAGCCTTTTTGTTTTAGATATTCCTCGCGCCGACAAATGCATCCCTGCAGGACATGATTGTGCGATCGAAGCCATTATAAGAGCCAAAGCTAATACTGGCGGAAAAGCAGCCGTGATTGGCAGCCTACCCGAAAATCTAGAGGAAGATGTCATTGCGCGGTTCATCAATGGAGGGGTCGTTCCGCTTCTCGATATGCAGGTCGCTTTGCGCGTCATCGACATTCTATCGGCAAAACAAACAGACCTTAACGTGCCTGTATTGATGTCCGATACGGTGCGCGAAAACACACGCACATTGTCGGAGTACGATGCCAAACTAAAATTAGCTGCATCTGACATCCCGGTCCCACTCGGATGCATTGTATCCGATACCGATCAGGCTACGTCCCTTTCTTTCCCGCTCGCCGTCAAGGCTACAGACATTGCCCATAAAACTGACTCCGGCGGCGTAATTTTGGGAATAGAGACGAATGTTGAACTCGCACAAGCTGTTAAAAACATTTCAGCGCTTTCAGAAAATATACTTATCGAGGAGATGATGAAGGGGCCTTTCGTCGAGTTGATCGTTGGAGCAGTCGTTGACGCTACAGGAGTGTGGACCCTGACTATTGGCGCGGGCGGCGTATTGACCGAAATATTAAATGATGTTGCAACTCTGACATTACCGACATCCATTCGATCTATCGAAAATGCTTTGTCGAGTTTGAAAATTCGAAAGCTCTTTAGTGGTTATCGCGGACAACCCGCTACAGACATGAATGAACTTGTTTATAGCATCCAAAAAATTGCTCAATTTATTGAAAACAATAGCGATTCCATAGTCGAACTGGATATCAATCCCCTGGCTGCAGGACCAACTCAAACCATGGTATTGGACGCGCTTATAATTGAAAGAACGGAGAATTAAAATGCCCGCAACAGATCAGAATGGACCCATAAGAACACGAAAAGACGGACATATTCTCGAGGTCACAATCGACCGCCCCAAGGCCAATGCAATTGATTTGGCGACTAGCCGGATCATGGGAAATATTTTTAAAGATTTTCGTGACGACCCGGAAATGCGGGTCGCAATTATTACAGCTGCCGGGCCAAAGTTCTTTTGCCCGGGCTGGGATTTAAAAGCGGCTGCCGATGGCGACGAAGTTGATGGCGATTATGGCGTCGGCGGATTTGGCGGCATGCAAGAGCTCCCGCGTCTCAACAAACCTATTATTGCCGCGGTGAATGGAATTTGCTGCGGAGGCGGACTGGAAATCGCGCTATCAACAGATATTATCCTTGCTGCTGAGCATGCGACATTCGCCCTGCCCGAAATAAATTCCGGCACTGTGGCAGACGCTGCTTCCATCAAATTACCTAAACGAATTCCGTATCACATCGCTATGGAAATGCTCTTAACCGGTCGATGGCTCGACGCAAAAGAGGCCAACCGATGGGGATTTGTTAATGAGATCGTTGAAGCCGATAAGCTCTTGGACAGAGCTTGGGAAATTGCCCGCCTAATTGCAGCGGGACCCCCACTGGTCATGGCCGCCATCAAAGAAATAGTGCGTGAAGCGGAAGATGAAAAGTTTCAAGATACACTAAACAAGGTCACAACTCGTCAACTCCAAACCGTTGACACTCTTTACGGAAGTGAAGACGTGATTGAAGGTTTCAAAGCATTTGCTGAAAAGAGAGAACCAATTTGGAAGGGGCGATGAATCAGGTAATTGGATAACGATCTAAAGCCGGTCCGAGCGCCTTTTTTAAAGGATCAAGCCAGGGCTCGAAGTTTCGCCACTGTTCCAGCCCCGATTTAAAAATAGGCTGTCGAACTTGCTCAGAGCTCGCTGTTCTAACGGATCGTTTTGATTTGTGGAAGTCAACGCAGGCCTGCTCAAAAGGTAAGCCTAGATAGTTTAATACCCGCCGCACTTGGGTTTCCGTCTCAGCAACAACATCCTCATATTGAACGCGCAAAATTTTTCCTGGCAAAACAGAATCCCAGTGATCCATTAAATCCACATAGTCACGATAGTAAGTCCCGATCTGTTCGAGACCATAGGTAAACTCTTGCCCCTGAGCGAAATGTTGTTTGAAGCCCGAGAAACAACAGGCCATAGGATGTCGACGGGCATCGATAATTTTCGCATTCGGTAATATCAAATGGATCAATCCAATATGCCTGAAGTTATTAGGCATTTTATCAATAAAGTGTGGCGCGCCCTGGCGATGTATTTGGGTGTCCTCAATGAACTTTTGGCCAAGCTCAGCAAGTTGATCAAAAGACAAATCTTTCAATGCCGCTGGATACTCAGATCGCTCGGTTGACATTCCTTTCCCGCGCAGGCGATGAGCCATCGATAAAATATTTCCAAGCTCCATAGTTCCGTCAACTAGACTATGGGAGGCAACGATTTGCTCCAACAAAGTCGACCCGGCGCGGGGTAATCCAACGATAAAAATCGGGTCTTTCGCGTTATTTCCTGAGCCCGCAAACGAGCTGAAGAACTCGGTCGTACAAACGGTTTTCTGAGCTGCAAGCTCTTTCGTCATATTTTCCGCGTTATATCTCATTTTCAATCGGCCTAATGTATTGGCTTGCTCATAATATGAAAACGATTGCTCAAATTGCTTTCGGTCTTCGTGGGCTTTTCCCAATGCAAAAAGGAATTGTATCTTATCATGATAGGTCAGGTTTCCAGTTTCGACCTGAGCATGCATCGATGATAGCTCATCATCAGAAAACTTGTATGTTTTTAGATTAGATAATGAAAAGTATGCCTCTCCTAAATTAGGCCGCAATCCATAAGCTTTTTGATAGGCATTGATCCCGTCTTCTTGTCGTCCCATAGTTTTGTAAACATGACCCATTGTAACGAGATTTTCAGCGTTGCCTGGCTCGGCTCTTTGAACAGCCTCAAAGTGTTTAAGAGCGTCATTATTATTGCCAAGTTGCATTTCGGAAATCGCCAACTGCGCCAAGAAAGTTGTATTGCTAGGATCCCGGTCGTGTAGATATTCCGCCTGCTCTTTGGTAGCTGAAAACTTTTGCTTCTTACGTAACATTTGGAGATAGTCGAGACGGAGCTGGATAACGTCAGGTTCAAACTCAACCGCACTTTCAAGCAAATATTCGGCTTCGTCAAAGGCGCCGAACTTCTCGCCGATCAATGCCAAGAGGCGCATTCCTTCTGTATGAGTTGGGTTCGCCCT
The DNA here is from genome assembly GCA_020629545.1 of Hellea sp. Lineage (GTDB taxonomy): Bacteria > Pseudomonadota > Alphaproteobacteria > Caulobacterales > Maricaulaceae > JACOMS01. The sequence goes on along the minus strand of JAHDDC010000006.1, from coordinate 25,038 downwards.
CAAAAATTGTCTGCAAAGATTTTCCGCCTTAAGTAACTTGCGTTCATAAAGCATATTTGTGACAGCAATGAGTTCGCGGGGCATCGCCTTCAGACGACTAACTTGTGCCAGAGCCCCCTGTATTGCGCTAGGGTCGCCACCCTTCTGTTTTAGAATGTCCGCTTGAGACTGCCAACTGGCGATTAAGGCCGGATTAAACTGGCAAGCGCGACGATAGGCTTGTAATGCCAAATCGAAGTTGCCTTTGGCTTTATAGAGATGGCCTTCCTCCTGAAAAGCCCGGCCAAACTCAGGAACCAGTTCCTTTACCTCATCAAGGCTCGCAAAAGCTTTATCATATTCTTTCAAATATCTGAGGCATACAGCCTTAAGAAATAATGGATCAACATTAGTCGGGTGGTCTAGAATGACTTTTTCAGTGCGAGCTAAAGCCTGATCGAACTTTCCCGACTGCATAAGCTTTTGAATATCCATCAAAGCATTTATTGGATCGGCTTCACTCATTGTCATCCCATATTAAAAAACGCCCCTTCTCAGGGGCGTTGTCTTATATCTAAATTGGTTAGTGAGTTCTATCGGAAATTATATCCGAGGCGCACACCAATCGTTCTTGGCTTAACCGGCGTAACACGCTCTTGGTCATTACCGTAGAAACGTGCCAGCTCGCCATCATCGTCAAGCAGATTATTGACGAAGACTTCACCAGTCCAATTGTCGCCGGTTACACCAGCTGCCAATCCGACCTGCGTATATCCTGCCACGCGATCAGTATTAAATCGTAATACGTCACTGTTAGACGAACCAGAATAGACGATGCTTGGCATTACGTGGCCCAGAAGATCTGAGTTGAAATCCCACTCATAACGAGCCCGCAGATTAGCCTGGAATTCAGGCGCAAATGCTAATGGATCTCCAGCAACGACGTCTCCGGTTGGAACTAATACGTCTTTGATTTCTGTGTCCAAGAACGAGAACGCTCCGCTAAAGGTCAAACCGTCAACACTTGCTGGCGCGTAAGTCAGGTCGCCCTCGACGCCCATAACTTCAGCATTCGCTGCGTTATCAGAGAAGAAAAGGTTGACAATTGTTGGATCGAAGATCGTTGTTTGAAGCTTGGAAATATCCACATAGAAAGCCGCACCGTTGAAACGGAGCTGGTTATCCATGAGCGTAGTTTTCCAACCGAATTCGAAATTATCAACATCATCGGTATCGATCGCCACAGGTACTGTATAAAGAACATTGCCTGTATTTGGATCAGTAAGGGTCGCGCCGCCCGGACGGTTAAGTAGGCCAGGACGGAAACCTTGCGAATATGTCGCGTAAAGCAGCATATCAGGTGAAGGCTCGTAGGTACCAGTCACTTTGAAGATAACACCATCTGTTGCCGCAACATCCGGGTTCGGATCGCCATCGAATAGAACGTCCAGGTTTCGGCTGTCATTCGTATCGATAGTCGTTGCTCCGCGGCTACCGAACAGGCCAGCAGCACTACCTTTAAGGTCAACTTCAATGTCATACCAGCGGGCGCCAAGTGTCAATGATAAAGCATCGCTTACATCGAAAGTCGCTTCACCAAATACACCGACTTGTTCATCTGTACGCGTGACATCGTTACGGAAGATAACACCTTCTGGCCAGATACCTGTATCTGTCAGGGTCGCGCCCGTAGCTGAGGTCGCTGGTCCAAATCCGACTAGCCCGCCTGGTGCAGTCGTAAACTCGGCACCGGGATAGGTAAAGTCATTGCGTTCTTCCAGCTTAAGATCGCTGTAGAACACACCCGCAGTAGCGCGGAGACGCTTGTCGCCTGGTGTGGTGACGCGGAATTCGTGTGACTGCACCGTCGTATTGGATAGTGAAGGCAACAATAGAGCTGGTGATTGGCAGGTCCCGGTTGGAGGGCTAGCCGCCGCGTAAGTTCCTGGTCCACCTTGATAAACAACCGATCTATCACAAATGTAGTAAGGCAAGTACTGACCGACATATAGGTAATCAGTGTAGTCAATAACCTGATTTGATTCGCGATCGTTAAAGGCACCTGTGTAAACAGCCTCCAAATCACCCAAACGACCTTTTACAGTCCAGTTGTAGTTATCGAACTTATCACTAAGCGTTTCATCCGCGTAGCGCTGGATAGCCAGACCTTGGTTAAGAGATGGGTCGAAGTAGAAAACGCCGTCAGCATCAAGTTCCTGGTGCGCGTAACCAACGTTGACAGACCAATCATTATTGATCTCGTACTTCGCACCTAGACGTAATCCCCAATAACGGGCGTCATTGAAGTTATCTTCCACAAGGTTTTGGTTATTAGCTTCAAGGAAGTTCACATTCGCATCGAGCTGAGCAAGATAGGCTGCGCCTGAGCTAAAGCCTTGACGGATTGGCTGAACAACAGTTCCGTTAGAACGAACCGTACCTGCTGGACGGAAACGCGCGGAGTCTCTGGCTGTTAATGTGCCTTGAACGTTGTCAATATAGCCACCTTGGTGATCATAATAAACAACTGCACGCGCTGCGAGTTTCTCTGAGATCGGCGCATTGTAAACAGCCTCACCTGTGTAGCTCATATCACCACCCTTGGTGAATGATGTGCCAAGCTTAAACGATGCTTCTTCGACACCAATTTTAGGCTTGTTCGTGATCATACGAACTGTACCAGCCTGTGAGCTCGCTCCGAAAAGCGTACCTTGTGGTCCAGACAGAACCTCGACCCGCTCCATGTCAGCGGCGTAAACATCTAGGTTACGGCCTGGCTGGGATAGAGGCTGCTCGTCGAGATAGAAAGCAACGTTTGGCGCTAGACCAGCAACACCAGCAACTGAAAGTGTTGGAGTCGTTGAAGCCACGCCGCGAATATAGATAGTGCTTGTACCTGGACCAGAACCACCGGCTGATACGCCCGGCAATTGCACGAGGTAATCAGTAAACACATTGACGTTGAGCTCTTCAAGAGCCTCTTCACCTAGAGCCGAAACAGCGATCGGAACATCTGAGAGTGTTTGAGCACGTTTGGTCGCCGTGACGATGATCTCATCTTCTAGCTGCGCGTATGCCGGCGCTGAGGCGATTGCCAGGGACAGCGCTCCTGCGGCTGAATAGGCGAGTAATCGATTTCGTTGCATATAGTTCCCCTTTGCATGGTTAGGCGTTGGCCTGTAAATTCAATAGTTTTAAGTCGAATTCCTTGGATTTAATTCTTAGATCAACTTGATTCACACTATTTCATCTTGGGCATAAAAATGAAAGGCCTTCGACAGGCCTTATTAGTCAGGAAATATGTCTGGTTAGCTCAACCGAACAAGAAAATGGGCTTAAATCATTGTTTTTATTAATATTTAATGCCCTCTATCAACAATATCAATATCGCTAATACTATGGCTTAAACAGAATTTTATTCCAACACGCGACATTTAAGTCACACCTTATCGCATTGCTCTACGTACGAGTTCGGACAACAGCAATAATCAGTGAAATTGCCATTAAAGCGACCACAGCGGAGAAAGGCAGCGCTCCTATCAGCATCGCGGCTCGCAATGCGTCTAACCCACCTACTTTCAATAATATCCCAACAACGGCCGCTAACATTAACCCCCAGAATATAATATGCTTTGTGTGTCGCGTGTGGGCATTTCCCCCGGAGGCAATTGTCGTAATCACAAGGATGGCTGAGTCTGCCGATGTTACGAGATATGTGATCAGCAGAATGACAATGATGAGCGACATCAATAAAGCTCCAATTGAGCCTTCAGACAAAATGACATTGATAGTTTGAAATAGCTGTGCAGAAAGGTCACTCCCCAAGATAGACCCGTTTGCTTCGCCATATAGTTCTGCATGAATAGCACTACCGCCGGCAAGGGTAAACCAAACGAGACACATAAGACTTGGTGCCAGCATAGCGCCAGTTACAAACTCTCTAACAGTTCGCCCCCTTGAAACCCGCGCAAGAAACAAGCCTACAAATGGCGCGAAAGCAATCCACCATGCCCAATATAAAATGGTCCAGCCGCCTTGCCAAACCCCTAGTTTACATCCGACATCCAAACATGACCCGTCCGCGGCCTTCTCGCCTCCCCAAATAGAAAGACTCATTCCAGGAAAATCAGTTACATAATCGAAAATAGCTAGTCCGTAGTGTTTAGCCCCGAAAATTAGAGCACCTGATACCGCCCCAAAAACAGCAAAGAAAATCAAAAGGAAAAATGACAACCCCATATTAATATTTGAGAGCCACTTGATGCCTTTTCCGACGCCGGAAATCGCAGACAATGTTGATGCAATTAGAATAACACCCAAGCAAAGAAGCAATGCAAATAAAACCGGTTCAGTCGCACCTTGCGGGATAATCCATTGAGCACCAGAAATATTGTGCAATCCAAAGGCAAATTGCTTTACGCCAAGCGCGATCGTGTACCCAACACCGGTGATCGTCGCTACTATCGCCGTAATATCGACGATATGTCCTAACGGGCCAGATAATGCGCGTCCGAATAAAGGACTCAAACCAGATCGAATAGTTAGGGGTAAATCTCTGTTGTACGAAAAATAGGCAAGAGACAGTCCAACCATTCCGTAGATTCCCCATGCTGTCAAACCGTAATGCAGCAAGGTAAATTTAAACGCTGAACGAATATTATCTTCTGATGCACTCGAAGCCAGTCCCCGTATTACATCGGGATTATCAGCGAAGTGGAATACGGGTTCCCCAACAGCATAAGTCAACATGCCGACGCCCAACCCGGCTCCAAACATCATGGAAAACCAAGAGAAAGTAGAAAACTCAGGCTTCTCCCCTACTTTGCCTAAAACGATTTTTCCAGAGCGGGGCCAAAGCGCTAATGCCAGGCAAACCACAAGATAAAAGACAGAAACATATAAATACCAACCGCCAAAAATAGAATTGAATGCCGACTGAATAGCGCTCAATACATTGTCGGCTTCGTCGCTGATACTCACCCACAGCAAAAAGAGTACGGTCGTAACGATAGCAGCGACCGATACCGCTTTATTCAGTCCAGAGAAAAATCCCGTTGTTTCAGTTTTAACATCTATTATTGATTGCTGCATTTCAGCCGACATGAGATCCCCAATATTATTATTTCATTTTTTGTTACGCTTTTCTGTCACAAGGCGGGGGGCCTCGTCCACGAGTATTTTCAGGAATACGAACAAAGAAGTATTTCTAATAGTGCTACGAGGAAATCCTACAGCACCTCATAAACATAGACCGCATGTTTTATTTTTGAGTCTCCAGTCGGCATTGAAACAAATGGCTCAGTTTCAAACACAACTTTCCACTTTTTTTCGTCAGTTAGTCGGTGTCGATAGTCGTGATACGGCTTTGTTCGTTCATTGTCATGTGCATGGGTAGACCAAATGACCAAGCCCCCTATCCGAGTAACCCGTAAAAACTCATCGAGGCTTTCAGGCGGTGCATTACCAGGAGCCAAGGCACCAATCGCATAAGTCAGTTCAAAATGATTGTCCGGGAAATCTAATTGCTTTCCCAATACCATCTGTTGGAGTGTGTCGTAAATATTGCGTTCGCGTGCAATCGCCAGCATGCCTTCCGATATATCTATACCATGAAACCCAGAATATCCTGTCAGTTTAAGGGGTAAAGAATGCATGCCCGTTCCGCATGCGGCATCCAATATAGGGCTAGTTCCAATTTTGACATGCTGCGCAAAAACGCAGGCTCCTACATAAGGGAGCTGGATACCAAACTCCGTAACATCCCGATCATAATTTTCAGACCACGCATTGTAAGCATCGCGTCTGTCAGCATCGGTTTGAGCCGCATAAACTTTTTCCAATATTGGGTTTGAACTATGTCCCATACTTCATCTCCTAAGCCGTATAGCCGCCATCAATCGATAAAATCGAACCTGTTATATGTCTTTCACGTGCGAGAAATAAAATGGCACGAGCCACTTCTTCAGGCTCAGCAACGGCCCCAATTGGAATGGCCGCAACATTACGCTCAACAACGCTATCGAGCTGAGCCTGAGTTTGATGCTCAGAAAACAACATTGGCGAATTTATAGCTCCCGGCGCAACTGCATTAACGGTGATATTGCGCGGTGCCAATTCGAGCGCCATTGAACGCGTAATCTGATCTACCGCTCCTTTACTTGCACAATAGGCCATGAGGCCCGCTGCACCAAACCGGCCACAGGTCGACGATAAGTTTACGATGACACCCCCTTCAGGCATTTGACGCGCCGCGGCCCGACTCATAAAAAACAGGCCCGTTACATTTATATCCATAAGATGGCGCCATTCATCATCAGAAGTATCTACCGCAGACTTGCGCAAAATGACGCCAGCATTGTTGACCAATACGTCGACAGGACGGCCACTTTTTTCAGATGCAAATTTTATAGCCGCATCGCAGTCTTCAGAGTTCGTGACATCCCCAGAAAATGCATAAGCCTTTGAAGACCCCAATATCTTTAACGCAGAATTCAGTCGATCTTTCGAGCGCCCCATAATCGTTACATCGGCGCCCTCGCTAATAAAAAGCCGGGCTACTTCGAGGCCCACGCCGCTACCGCCGCCCGTAATAACGACTGTGCTGTTTTGAAAATCTTTAGGGTCACCGCTCATCGAATCTCACATATTGGGGAGTGGCAGTTTCGCCAATCTGCCTCCATCTACGATTATAGTCTGTCCAGTAACAAATGCCGAATGCGGCCCGGACAGCCACAAAACCACATCCCCTATATCAGATGGAAGCCCTAAACGGCCAACAGGGTGAAGCGCTTTAATCTCGCTATCAACTTTGGCTCGGTCCGGATATTGCTCTAAAAATTTCTCATTAAAGGGTGTATTGATCCACCCCGGCGCAATTGCATTGCAGCGTATACCATACGGACCATATTCTAACGCTGTGTTATGCGTGAATGAGGAAACAGCGCCCTTGGACGCCCCATAAGCCGCATGGAGCGGGTTTGCGCCCAATCCTTCTATCGAACTAATATTTACGATTGCCCTGGACTCGGAAATTTTCAGATGTTCAAATGCGTGTTTGGTTGTCAAAAATACACCTTTGACATTGACATTCATCACCAGGTCCCATTGCTCGACACTCATCTCGTGAAGCGGAACTTCAAGTCCAACTCCGGCATTATTGACCAAGATGTCGATACCGCCAAATTCGCCTGACACATAATCCATCAAGACTTTCACATCTTCTTCGTTTGAAATATCTGTGCGATAAAAATGAATATGAGGGTTGTCAGACGGATTTAGGTCAGCTGAGATGACCGTAGCACCAGCATCCAGAAACCGTTCGCAAATGGCAAGACCTATATTTTGGGAACCGCCAGTGACAATAACAACTTTTCCCGAAAAATCAGTCATAAATCTTTTTCACAATGCTTCTTTGTTTTCCCAAACCGGCAATCTTGGGTTCCATTACATCGCCTGGCTTCAGATAAAGTTGGGGATCCATTCCATATCCAACACCTGCTGGCGTTCCAGTAAACATAACGTCTCCCGCTTCCCAAGTCAGGAATTGAGAAATTTGAGATACGAGATCTGCAACTGAGAATACCATATCGCCGGTATTGGACGACTGACGGGTTATACCATTGACCTTAATTGAAATATCAAGGGCGTTCGCATCAGCGATTTCATCTTTTGTAACCAGCCAGGGTCCAATCGGTTTTAAAGTATCTGCGCTTTTTCCCTTCGTCCACTGATTGCTTCGAACCAGTTGAAATTGTCTTTCACTCACGTCATTTCCGACTGCATATCCGGCAATATGATCCATAGCCTTTTCAACTGGAATATAGCTGCCTCCTTTGCCGATAATGACAACAAGCTCTGCTTCCCAGTCTAGCTCTGTGCATCCCCTAGGCATAATGACATCGTCGTAAGGGCCATTAATTGCGGTTCTTGCCGTTAGCATGAACATGGGCTCAACGGGTGTATCAAGACCAGCTTCTTTGGCATGTTTTCCATATGTCAATGCACAACCAATTATCTTTGGAACGTTGCCTATTGGAGCGCCATATCTCACATCGTCATTAATTGCGGGATAGGTTGATAAATCCCGGGATTTAACTCGATCAAATATTGCTGGCTGAATAGTTTCGCCTGTCCAGTCACTAACGATTTCACTCACGTCTCTCCGCACACCTTGATCATCAACAATCCCGGCTTTTTCACGTCCTTTTTCGCCAAACCGAATGAGCTTCATGAGTTTTTCCTTATAAGTTCGGTTATGAGGTCGTCTGTCAGCACACCTCGTTCGCGGGCTGAACGAAATAGATCCAGTGTCTCGGCGACGCCTTGCGAAAATGTCTTGTGATCGCTGACACCAAGAAAAGCGTCTAGATTTCCATCATCAGGCAGAGCCGGGAATGGCAAACTTTTCCCTACGGCACGGGCTCTATTTTCACTGGTTTGAGTGGAAATTTCTGAACACACATCGGTCATATCGACAACTCTGCCATTCATATCGAAGATGGGTGCACCTTGTGTTTCACGCGCTATCGCTGCGATAAATCGGGTCGCAGCATCTTGTGCATGAACGTAGCTTACCGGCCCTGTAAAGGGAATCTCATATTCCTTCTTGGCAAAAGCTGCCAACATCGCAATCGTAGGCGCAGCACTCATACCCTGATCTCGCCCAGGCCCATAAACAACACCTGGCCGAATACACACTGATGGTACCTTCCAATCCTGCCAGTAAACAGATGCCATCTGCTCGTTACAAACTTTGTGGGCCCCATATAATGTTTCCATATATTCATTTTCGCCCATCGCCGGCGCCGCAATAGAGCTTGCATAAGCTATCCGTGACACCCCTATTTCCCTGGCCGCCTCAAAAACATGGGTCGTTCCCATCACGTTGACCTTGGTTCCAAGTATTGGATTGGCTTTGGCGAACGGAACTTGCAAAGCTGCCAAGTGGATAATGCCGAAAACATCATTGTCTCGGACGGCCGAAACCACTTGATCATAATCGGTAATATCCCCTTTAATCCAGGGGACGCGTTCCGCCTCATCCATTATAAGTTTTAGCCGGGAACGATTCTCACTTAGATCCAACACGATCGGCTTTGCGCCTGTCGCGCTGAGCTCCTTCACAACCCAAGCTCCAATGCATCCTGCTGCGCCGGTTACAAGTACTGATTTACCGGTAAGATCGCTCATTGGGCATTATCTTGGGCGAGGCGGTCTCGAAATGCAAGCAATGGCGCTAAGGCTTCGTCCATATCAGACACGAGTCTCTTTCGGTCATCGTGTAAGCTAATACGGTCAACCAAATTGTTTAACCGCGCTGATGCGCGCCATGCTTCATGCCGCGCCAACTCGGCGGCCAATCCCGGATCGTCCCAACCCGCCATATTCACAGAATTTGTCGCATCAGCTTCGTGCGCAGGCATGACGACAAAAGACGGTATCATCGTGATCCGTTCAGCTTTGCGTTTTAATCGTCGCGCGCGATGAAAAATCATATTGCCTTGCTGCATAAACCCATAACCAGCTTTGGGAAAAGGTACTGTCACAATCCTATCTTCCGGCAATTCAGCATTAATGCCCTCCTCGCCTGAAATACCTAAAATGTCTTGCCCTTCCATTTTAGTTCCCGCGAAGTATTGAAACTCCCCGCCCTCAAATTGCATTGGATCAGACATTAACATGACAATATCAAATGCCACTGAGTCTGTGTGCCAACTATCAATGGCACGACGTATATCCTCTGGAGCATAATTCACACCGCAAGCGACCGCCGGTACTGAATGGCGCTCAAGGCGGACGCCAGCTAAGCTTGAGAGATGTTCCGCTAGTTCCGGACTCTCACAAAAATCTTTTATAAACTTTGATCTATATCCTGCTCCGCGCACATAGGACCCAAGCCGATTGACACCGGTACCCACGCTGATATTTCGATTTGAATACATCTTCAGGCAAATCTCGTGCATTATGGAAACACCTTCATCAGAAAGAATTCGAAATGCGGAGCAGACTCCAAAATCTGACGGACATTCCGAAACATCAGCTTCTGAATACCCAAGATCAATCAACGAAACCTGAGTTTCGGGCGACTCAAGTTGCAAATGTTTTAGCGGATCAAAAACCGGCTCCCCGTCCAGTTTGATATATTCCGGTGGCCTTTGGCTCGGAAACGGAAGTGTTTGCGCTGACGTATTGGCCATGAATATCTCCTGCTATGCAAACACATTCGAACGCGCTGAGAATTTAGTCAAGTTAGCCGAATCACACAATAAGCTCTTTTGAAATCTAACATTTCTAAACTGGTTTCTATCAGCACTTGATCGTTGACAAACTACCTTTGCAGCTCAATCAACAATGAAAGGGAAAGTAATGCCAAGATTCGATCAGCTTATTTCACACAGATTTAGAGGGTTCTCCGAATTCGAGAACACGATTGACGGGCTGAAGAAAGCGCTCGATCTTGGCGTACAAATTGTTGAATTTGATATCCGTGTCACGCATTGCGGTACACCGGTAATCTATCATGACGAATATGCCATTGATGAAAACGGTCAGCCTCGGATGATTTGTGAAACTTTGGCAAAGGATTTTCGTGATATAGGTGGCACATTCAACCACATTCCCACGGCCAATCAATTGCTCGCAGCTGCGGCTGTTCATACCAATAAGACCTGTCGGCTATTGGTCGATATCAAAGACTTTGGATTTGAGACCGAAATTAATGCGTTGATCCATTTACACAGGTTACAATCCAGAACCGTTTATGTATCCTGGGTACCGAATGTCCTTTACAAAATGGCAGAGGTCGCACCTCAAATCCCTTTATGCCTATCACATTGGCCGGAAAATCCGAATGCAATAATAAGATCCCAGCACAAAGTTTTTCCCGCGAAGAATGGTATAATTCCAAGACTACCAAAAACATTTATTCACGGACAAAGATCAGGCTGGTATGTAGAAAATGGTTTAAAAGGCGAACTTAGGCAAATCATACAAGCTTCGCGAGGATCAGTCTGCCTACCCGTCAACATGCTCAATGCTGAGATTGTTAAGAACTATCAAAAAGACGGCATAGAAGTTAGCTCATTTTCATTTGTCGATAGCTCTGTGATAGAAGAAACAGCTCAGAAATTTGGGTTAGATGCATACTTTGTCGACAATAGGATATTGTTTGATCAACATGCTTCTATAACCGGCTAGTTCAGGTTTTTGTCCAATTTTCCCTTTTCATCATCGGACATGCGTTCCATCAGATTCCGGAACCGCTCATTCCCATTCGCATATCCCCTTTTGCCTGCCTCCCAGTAATATTCTGCAGCCTTGGTCCTATTTTTTTCAAAAAAATGACCCTGTTCATAGGCATCACCGATCAAAAACAGGCTCTTAAAGTTCCCCCGCGCGGCGGATGCCTCGAGTAACGGTATTGCGATATCGAACTTCTTTTGTTCGTAGAGGTCTCGGCCATTTCGGTAATCAGGATCGGCAGCTTCAGTAAGTATTTGATAAGCTATATTGATCGTAAATCGACCTACCCTGAAAGTCAGATAACCAACGAGAACAGCCTTCACAATAAAACCCGGCGTAAAAATATCGGCTCCGCCACTCGCCGCCCAGTATAACAAACCAATACACATAACAGCGGGTGCCAAATATACGTAGAATTTCCGAAATCCTCGGTGACGTTCCGCCATGAAGAAACACAAGGCGATAACAAAAATAGCCATCAGATCAAACTTCCACGCACCCGTGGTTCCGTCCGATACCGCGTTGAAAAGCGCCACAAAAAATAATTTAAGTGCCAAAAAGGGCGCAACGAAAAGAGCCAACCACACCCGGAAGTTTCGCTTAATATATCGGAGATGAATTTTTAAAAAACCTGGCACATACTGGCCGAGAACAAGCCTGCCAACAGTTTTGATTGCCTTTTTAGTTTGCGTTTTTTTGCTCATCTGGCCTTAAATAAGCTCCAATTAAAACGAGTTATTATATTGAAAGCCCATACAATTCCAGAAGTCAAAACATTATAGAGATATACAATCCAAACCGGTTTCGGGATCGGATGCACATTCATAAACACGCACATAATCTATTTCCATTGATTTTGGAAAGTTATCCTTAGATACACCACCAGCATTTCGTCCCTCAGGTAAATTGCCGCCAATGGCTAGGTTCAAAATCATATGAAATCTTTGATCAAAAGGCGCCAGAACTCGTCCTTCGGCTGTTGGACTATTTGTATGCCAATCTTTAAATGTCTGCCGCGCAAATTTTTCACCATCGACATACCAGGTTATAACTCCGGCACTCCAAACCAGAGAATATGTATGAAAGTCATCAATCGCTCCCGGTATTGGCGTATTGCTTCCGCTATGTTTATTTTTGGGCCATTTATCCCCATAATGTAACGTACCAAGGACTCGATTTTCAATTCCGCCCTCACACTCGTCACAGGCCTCTCCCAGATTGACAGCTTCCATTATATCAATCTCACCAGATGCGGCCCAGGTTCCATAATGTTCATCACTTGGTAGCATCCAGATCGCAGGCCATGTGCCCTGTCCTTGAGGAAGCTTGGCGCGCACATCAAAACGACCATATCGCCAATCCCCCTTCCCTAAAGATCTGATACGTCCAGAGCTATAAGGCTTTACAGTGGAGTTTTTGTTTTCGTCGCCCGTTTTTCGCATTCGTTGTGGTAGCGCGTGACCGCTTGTTCGTTTCCGATGCGCCGTGATCAACAACTTCCCGTTTTCTACACTGACATTATCGCTGTCTTCAACGTAGCACTGGCGTTCTTCATTGCCACCGCCCCAACAGTCGATTTCATAGCTCCATTTCGATGTATCTAGCTCATTACCGTCGAATTCATCTGACCAAACCAAATTCCATTTTTCGCTATCGAGGTTCACAGCCTCAACGGCCTGAGAATATCCGGTTGTCGACATAAAGGTTAAAGCGATGCCTGTTATCAGTCCTATGGATAAAGCCTTCATTGCCGTTAACTCCCTTATTTTAGGATAGGATTATCGAGTAGAAAAGACACAGTCCATGGACAATTTCAGGATAAACATTCGCCTTAGCTATCCTCGGGCTCGTTCTCGTTTGCTGCTCCATTGGCAACAATTTCAGACATGGCATCACCGTCTTGACCAGCGACCACATAGCCTCCAGATAGCCACCGATGTAGGTCAACATCAGCGCAACGTTTTGAACAGAATGGTTTATGGTCAGCCGATGCTGCTTTCTTACAAATCGGGCATTTATCTTTTGCGCTCATCGATCCGCCTTTACGGACAATTGTGTTCCAGCTTCTAAAGTAAATCGCTTACCTATTCTATTTGCCATAGAAGCCTCCCATCCTATCACATCATCCGCCAACCACTTATGGATATAATGCGGGACAGTCAGAACGAGCTGAGCACCGGGCGAAGAAACGGCTTCACGCTCCAGCCGTTTAAGAGCTAGCATAGCTCCTGATATTTTTTTATTGGCGTAAAGAGCGTCGAGCGATCGAGTTTTCACAGCTCGAGTCATCTCCATCACCCCAAAACGTGACAAAGACGCGATTTTGACGGGGTTGGGATCATCCTCAAAAGCCTTTTGCATCAAATCTAGCAATTGTTCTCTTTGCTTTGGCTGGCGAATATTCGGGAAATCAATAGCAACTAGACCGCCCAATCCGCGCAAACGCAATTGCTGAGCAATCACCGGAGCCGCAGTCTTTGAAACATCAAAACCGCTTAACGCCGATCCTTTATCAACGTCTATTGCAATGAGCGCCCGCGTCGGTTCAATCGCAATATCTCCGCCGCCGGGAAGCGCGATGACTGTTTCAACGGCGTCTTCAACAAAATTGACTGGAGCTTCTTCGAAAATAATTTCCGGCCCAAACCTGCGCTTTATAAAATCAGCTAGCGAAATTTGCACTAAGGCTGTTGGATCGGTCATTTCAGACACATCAACAAATCTGAGGACTGGACCTTTCTCGGCAATGGATTCACGGATGATTTCGACCTTTATCATTTGTCCTTCTGTTAAACGCGGGGCTCCGCTCGCATTTGTAAACTTCAGAAGTCCGTGTGGCCCAATGCCCAGGTCAACAAACGCACCACCTAGCGACTTATCTGTAGAGGTTATTCTACCGGCGAAAATATCACCGAGTCGCGGCATACCTTTATCCGACCAGCGCCTTATGTAAATTTCAACCAGGCTTCTGCCTTCATAGATGGCGCAGCGCGTTTCCCCGACGGCTGTGTCGATTACGGCCTTGCGTTTCACGTTTTAATGCCTGCTGATGTGAGAAGATTACGGGTTTCAAAAAGGGGCAGGCCAACAACGCCTGAATAAGACCCAGATAAATGCTGGATAAACGCTCCGGCTTTTCCCTGAATACCATAACCCCCAGCCTTGCCGGCCCATTCTCCGCTATCGAGATAGTTTGACACCTCATCTTTTGACAAACGTTTGAACTTGACCCGAGTTTCACTGACTCGGGTCGTCAAGCTTCCATCTGCATCGATAACGGCGACGCCAGTATAGACTCTATGGGCACGGCCCGACATTAAGTCGAGGCACATAAGTGCTTCGGCTTTGGTTTCAGTCTTTGGGAGAATTCGGCGCCCTACTCCAACGACTGTATCTGAACCGATAACGACGCTTCCCTTGTGATTGCTTGCAATCTTTAAAGCCTTTTCAGTTGCTAACCGCAGCGCATGCTCGCGAGGCAACTCACCTGGGATAGGGTCTTCATTGATATCAGCAGGCAGGACTTTATCCGGCTTCACCCCAATTTGGGCAAGCAGATCCAATCGCCGCGGCGAAGCGCTAGCGAGTATTAGGCTTACGTTTGACGCAGCCATTCTAACAATTTACTTGAAACGATAAGTAATTCGCCCTTTGGACAAGTCGTAAGGGGTCATTTCAACGGTGACTTTATCACCGGCAAGAACGCGAATTCTGTTTTTCCGCATTCTGCCCGCTGTGTGTGCGATGATCTCGTGGTCATTTGCCAGGAGGCGCACCCGGAAAGTTGCGTTCGGCAGAAGTTCCATTACTTCGCCCTCGAACTCCAGCAGGTCTTCTTTAGCCAAGGTCAATTCTCATATGTCTATTCCTAAATAATCTGCAGACTCATGTGCTGCAGCGCCTATATAGGAAGATTTTTTAAAAAATACAGGGAAAAGTGCGGGAATTAACCGAACAGTTTTTTCAGCCGCCCTTCAATAAAGTCTCTTACGGACCGATAATTATTCATCATTGCCCGCACATCAAGCGCGCCATGGGTTGGATCAGGAGTTGGCCAAATAATAATTTCCGTGTCGGATCCGGCGAAAACAGCACGTGCAGCCTCCTCAGCATCCTCAGTAAAAGCGACGACCAGATCAAAACTTGTATCTGCCAATGTTTCGAGCGTTTGCGCACTGTGTCCCGATAAATCGACGCCCTTTTCGCGCATGACAGCCACCATAAGGTCATCCAGCTCTCCCGCCTTTAAACCACAAGACTGGGCGTAGATTTCATCGCCATAATATTTCTTAGTCAATCCTTCTGCCATGGGCGATCTGATTGAATTTAGATAACAAACGAATAGCACGGATGTAGGATTTCGGGTCATTATGGCCGCCTGTGCAACGAACACAATAAAGTAAACAAGCGCCGCGAAGTGTTGAACTCAATCTCGGCGTGATTTCTAAGCGAGTCTGTCAATAACCGGGAACCTTCGTTGTGAAGCCCTCTACGGCCCATATCGATAGCTTCAATTTGGGCTGACGTCGCCGTGCGAATGGCGTTGTGATAGCTCTCACAGATCAGGAAATAGTCTTTAATAATTCGGCGGAATGGCTGGAGCGATAAGGAAAAATTACCCCGATCACTACCATTGGAACGCTTTACATCAAAAATCAGCCGTACGCCATCTTGTAGTCCTATATTGACTACATAAGGTCCAGACGGACTCTCGAGAGGCCTAAATTCATTTTCTTCCAACAAGTCAAAAATCGCTACGCGGCGCTCATGAAGCATCTCCTGACTAGTGGCTGGTAAGCTGTCAGTATCAATATTGAGCTCCACGATATAGTGGTCGCCCTCGCCTGATTTATGCTCGTCTTCGCTCATTACGTCCCGTCATAATGGATTGGGAGCTTATCGGTTGCCCGAACATTTTTTAAATCTGCTAAAGTCGCATCAACACATTCAACAGCGATATCGATTTCCCCCCCGCCAGCAAAGACGAGACGTATATCTCCAGAAGGGTCTTCTTCTGAAACACTGGCCTTTTCAAATTGGGCAGACAACAACACAGCAAATGCCTCTGGATCGCTACGGTCAATCAAACGGCTTTTGACTCCAAGTACAGAGTCAATCCTAAGTCCGGTTTCCACGCGTTCGTTTTTATCATTTTCGTGGCGAAACCTGGATAAACGCAGACTTAAATATCGACCGCGAGGGTTAAAGACAATCTCTCCTACCTTTAAAATGGCGTCTTGAAGAGCCGACGATATTACAACCAAATCATCTTCATTTTCGGCCCGTAATTTTAGCGATCCACTCATTCTGATACTCGTTTTATCTTGGCACCGCATTGTCCAAGTTTTATTTCTATATGCTCAAAACCGCGATCCAAATGGTAGACACGGCCAATTGTCGTAGTGCCTTTAGCGGCAAGCCCAGCACTAATCAATGACGCAGACGCGCGTAGATCAGTCGCCATTACCTGCGCACCGTGCAAGGACTTTACACCTCTGACAACAGCCTCTCTTCCAGTGACCGTGATATTCGCGCCCATCCGCGATAGTTCCGGGCAATGCATGAATCGATTTTCAAAAATATTTTCACGTATAATTGAAACACCGTCTGCCAAGGTCATCATCGCCATAAACTGGGCTTGCAAGTCGGTTGGAAATCCAGGATAGACCTGCGTTTCCATATCAACGGCTCGTAACCGTTCACTACCCCGTGTGACGACTACCGAGTCTTTTTTGAGCTTCACATCAGCCCCGGCTTGCGCGATGAGCGGCCATAATGAACCAAGGTGGTCATGACGCAGATTCGTAAGGGTTACCTCGCCACCGGCCGTAGCCGCGGCCAGCGCATAGGTTCCGGCTTCGATACGGTCAGGCACAACGTGATGAGTAACGCCGCCCAAGGACTTTACGCCTTCAATCTCAATTTCAGACCGCCCGGCCCCTGTGATTTTTGCGCCCATAGTGTTGAGACAGGCTGCTAGGTCCATAATTTCCGGCTCCCGCGCAGCATTGTTGAGTACTGTTTTACCTTTGGCGAGAACCGCCGTTAACATGGTATGTTCTGTTGCACCTACGCTGACAAATGGAAAAGTAATTTCCGCACCTCTTAGGCCATCTTTAGCATTAGCGATCACATAACCTTCATCGAGCGCAATATTAGCCCCAAGTGCCTCAATAGCTTTGAGATGTAGATCCACAGGGCGTGCGCCGATTGCACAGCCTCCTGGCAAAGAAACTTTTGCTGCCCCTGTCCGAGCGATTAATGGCCCTAAAACATTAAAGGTCGCCCGCATTTTCCGAACAAGATCATAGGGGGCTGTGGTAGAGGAAAGAGATTTGGCGTGAAGTGTCATTTGGGCACCTGGGCCCTCTTCAACATCTACTCCCATATGCGCTAAAAGCTGACCCATAAACCGAGTATCGCGAAGCCTAGGCATATTTTTTAGGACGATCTTTTTATCCGTTAATAAGCAAACAGCTTGCAATTTGATCGCTGAGTTCTTTGCACCGCTAATCTCGATTTCACCGGAAAGCGGGTGACCGCCTTCTATGACAATACTGTCCATATTATTTTTCCATTACTGTGAGTCCTAATTTGGACTGCCAGATGATTTAGGCTGGACTATGGCGATTCAGGGGCCGTGTCACTTTTATCTTGTGTTTTCTGTTTACGCGCGGCGGCTTTTCGGCGCCGCAAATTTGCTCGTAGGTTTTGAGCCAAACGTTCTTCTCGCGTTGGCTTGGCGGCTTTTGACTTACCAGAATTCGACATAGGTTTTTATATGGGTGAAGGATGGTTGTTTTCAAGAATTATTCTTCGATATCCCCAGCAGTTCTAAATCCAATATGATTGGTCGCGAACCCCGCTTCTTGCGGCTGACGGGCAGAGGCTCTGTAACGGGCACAATAATTGGCGGCGCAAAGGAATGATCCGCCTTTAATGACATGGATAGCTTCACCTTGCGAGTCGCGATAGGTTGTGTCTGTCCATTCCCAAACATTTCCTATCATGTCATATAGCCCGAAATCATTGGCCGAAAAACATCCCACGGGAGCCCTTGAAGCAAAACCATCCTTCACGTCATTTTGAATGGGAAAAGCGCCTTGCCATGTATTAGCTTGTTCTTGTCCTCCCGGAGACTTTTCCTCTCCCCAAATATAGGTAGTGTCACTTCCAGCCCGGGCCGCGAATTCCCATTCAGCCTCATTGGGCAATCTCCTGCCGGCCCATTTCGCATAGGTTTTGGCGTCCCGCAAAGAAACCTGCACGACCGGATAATTACCACGCCCTTTAATATCGCTTTGCGGGCCCTCTGGAGCTCTCCAATATGCGTTTTCAACAAACGTCCAACCGCTAGGGTTTTCCGCACTTGGTCCGGCAAAAACTGCCGCGCCAGGCATCCCAAAACCGGGTTGATCCCTTTCGGCATCTGTTACATATCCGGTGGCCTCAACGAATTTGGCGAACATGTCATTGGTGACCTCAGTTCTATCGAGATTAAAATTCTCAACCAAGGCTTCACGTCGAGGGCGCTCTTCTGGGTAAAAGTTATCTGATCCAAGAATTGCCTTCCCACCGGTAATATTGATGGGCGTCGATTTAGCGCTAGAGCAAGACCTTTCACTGACCTTAGTGTCTGCTTCAGAACAGGCCGAAACACTCAACATGAGCGCAATAGAAATAAGCGTAACATAAACTGACGGATTTCGATTCATGGACCTTACATAAACATTCAAGTTGCGATTTGCAGCATAATTTAAACATTCCGCTCTCATTTGATGAAATTTGTATTTCATCCCAATCAAAAATATCCCATAACGCCGCTCCCCGAAATAATCCGCATAGGAATTGTAATGTCTGAAAATAAGTTTGATGTCATCGTCGTCGGATCAGGTCCAGGCGGTTATGTAACAGCGATCCGCGCATCTCAACTTGGGTTCAAAACCGCGATTATTGAGAAAGATGCTCTTGGCGGCGTCTGTCTAAACTGGGGATGCATACCTACCAAAGCCCTGCTTCGATCAGCCGAAATATTCACACAAATGCAAAATGCCAAAGATTACGGACTCACCGCAACAGCCGGATTCGATCTTGCCGCAATTGTAAAGAGATCTCGAAATATTGCGGCACAAATGTCCCGCGGCATATCATTCTTGATGAAGAAGCATAAAATAACTGTCATTGAAGGTTTTGCCACCTTTGAAGCGGGCAAACCTGCACCGATCGTCAAAGTGGGACGTGACAAATATCAAGCCAAACATGTAATTTTAGCCTCTGGCGCGCGGGCCCGAACGATACCACAAATCGGCCTGGAGCCTGACGGGAAGTTTATATGGACAGCGAAAGAAGCCATGATCCCGGAAGATATGCCTGGAAAACTTTTGGTTATTGGGTCTGGCGCCATAGGAATGGAATTCGCATCATTTTACAACGCATTTGGATCTGATGTGACTGTGGTGGAAATGGTAGACCGTATATTACCTGCTGAAGACGCAGAAATCTCTGCCTTCGCGCGCAAATCTTTTACCAAACACGGTATAAAGATAATGACTGAAACACAGGTCAAATCTGTTAACCCTGGCAGCCAAAATATAACGGCGACTTTTGCCGGGAAAGACGGCAAGAGCAACGAAACATTTGACCGTATAATTCTTGCTATCGGCATTGTCGGTAATGTTGAAGACATGGGGCTTGAGGCTCTTGGCGTCAAAGTCGACCGAACCCATATCGAAGTCGATGAATATTCATTTACAGGCGTTCCCGGGCTTTACGCGATCGGCGATGTGACCACGCCGCCTTGGTTGGCCCACAAAGCATCCCATGAAGGGATCATTTGTATAGAAAAAATTGCAGGACAAAATCCTCATCCGCTTAATGCCGATAGCATACCGGGTTGTACCTATTGCCATCCGCAAATAGCCAGTGTCGGGCAAACCGAAGCCGAAGCTATCGCCAACGGACATGAGATAAAAGTTGGACGCTTCCCCTTTATGGGGAACGGAAAAGCTGTCGCCCTTGGGGAAGCTGAGGGCCTGATCAAAACTGTTTTTGACGCCAAAACCGGCGAATTACTGGGAGCGCATATGATTGGCGCAGAAGTGACTGAGCTCATCCAAGGCTATACGATAGCTCGCCAGCTCGAAACAACTGAGCATGAGCTAATTGAAACCGTATTCCCTCATCCAACATTGTCGGAAATGATGCATGAAGCCACACTAGCGGCTTATGATAGGGCTTTACATATTTAGAAAATAATTTTTCGAATGAGATTAAGCGCCACCAAAAACAGACAGATCCCAAATACGCGTTTGAGCGTGTTTTGCGGAAGCCTGTTTGCCAGCTTAGCTCCGAGCGGAACACACAAGAAAGCGGCCATTGTTAAGAAAAAAAATGACGGAATGTTGACATAACCCAGCGAATAAGGCGCTCGCATCGGAACGTTCCAGCCGGACATAATGTAACCTAGGGTCGCCGGTCCGCCAATCGCAAAACCAAAGCCTGAAGCAGTACCAATCGCACGGTGGATTGGGACCGAACAAAGTGACATAAGCGGGACAGTTAGCGAACCACCCCCTATTCCGATCAAAGCTGATAAAACGCCGACAATAGAGCCAATGCCAGGCAATGCCAGGCCGCCCGGTATAGTTTTCGATATGACGAAATTCGGGCGACCAAATATGAATTGAAGCGCAATAAGAAGCGCCAGCGCCGCGAATATCAGTGTCAGGTGCTGCCCGGATAAACGGGGTGCAATCGCAAGTGACGCGATAAAGGCCCCGATACCGATCCAAATTGCATAACTATTCCACGGCGGTTTTGGCCATAAAAGATTCCAATCAACATTACCCAAAGCATCATGGGCTTTAACCGACCGAATAGCATTCACAATGATAACGGCCGACGACGTTGCGACGGCCATATGCATCACTGTGGATTGATCATATCCCAAATACATGAAAGCAAAATAGAGGGCGGGAACCATAATCGCTCCACCGCCAATCCCGAATAATCCTGCGCCCAAACCCGCCAAAGCCCCGGTCACTGACATGACGAGTAACATGATAAAGATGTCCGGCATCAAAATCCTCAGTTTCCCAGGGACGCTATATGACAAACAATCAACTGAAAAGAATGATTTAAATAAATTTCCATATTGGAAATATGGTGCGGGCGGCCGGAACACATCCGGACTCACTAATTGTTATTTTTCAATGACTTAATTGATTTAATATTTTGATTTGTTACACAAAATGTTACACAATTTGTTACACAAAACTGATTTTCAATCATTATTCCGCTATACCATTGAACGCTAAATGGCGCAAATATGGAAAAAGTATTTTACTATGCTGAGTTTTGTAAAACTATTCTTTGAACGACAGGTACTTTGTTAAACGAGAGTCTTTATTCTGTTTTGCCTTTAGTTCCTTTTCCAACCGCTCAAAAGTTGGCCAATATTCATCACCATAAGCCTCCACAAGGCGAGCTACCTTGCGGAGAGATTTTTCTAAATTTTCAATGGTTGGCTCCATCGAAATCAGTTACTTCTTTGCCTTCGATCTCGACCAAACCAAATCAGCGCCGCCCTCGCGATCAAACAATGCAGCATTAATCGGCTTTGAAAGTGTCGGACAATCAAGCTTGACGCTAAGATAGTTGAGCGGTTCATCACCGTCCTTTGTCTCTTTCCAGGCTGCGCCGTAGTCTGACTTCCCGGCTTTGACAAAATAGTCCGGACTTCCATCCGATTTCTTGTTGTCACTGGGTATAAATTTAACCTTTTTATTGAGATGAAGGGTCGCAATCGTTCCTTCATATCCTGTTTCGGTCTGCTTAAAGCTTCCAATATGAGCCATAGTTTTTCCTTTCGTGGCTGTGGTTGAAAATTGTTATTCGTTATTCAAACTCGCGTTTGGCTTTCTTGAAGCCGGAGTCTGAGGCCAAAAACCCTTCCAGCATGAGCGGAATAAGGTTTGTGATGTCCTGCTTGTCGCCATAAGCGCGCTCGTAGAGGCGAGCATAGATATCGAGATCGGATTTCAGGTCTGGCGTGACATTGATCGCTATTTTAGTTGGCGTCATGTCGCGGAGCTTGGCGATTTTGAGGTTTGGCATATCCATAGGTGTTCCTTTCTTTTGGGTTAGTTTGTGTACGGTTTGAGTATGAGGTCTTCGCTGACCATGACGGAAAACCGCCATCCGGGCCTGATCGTGATTGTCGGCTCAACATTCAGAGAGCGGTCCACCATGCGCTGTCCGGCGATATTGACGGTGCTTTGTCCGCTATTTTGCAGGGCTCGGACAATTCGGTCGTCATCATCTGTCGCAAGCTCCGTTCCGACACCTAGAACCGATGACAGAATTCCGGCTTTAACAATTGACCCCGTATGGTTGTCGACATCATCGCGCAAACCCGCATATCCGCCTGCATCAACACTGGACATATTGGCCAGATTGACGGAATTCCCGTTTGGGAAGATTAGGCGCGACCAGGTCACAAAGGCGCGCTTATCGCCATAGCTTTGCCGCGCATCATAAGTTCCAATGAGTTTTGAACCCTGCGGTATGAGCAAATACCGCCCCGATACCGTATCGTGCACATTTTCCGTGACCTGACCAATCACTTGACCGGGCAAATCAGAATTGATCCCTGTCACCAAAGTCGCCGGAATTAGCGTGCCCGCCATGACCGTATAAGGCGACGACAATTCCTGGATTTCAGAGGGAGTGTTGGGCGGCGACTGAAGACTAGCGGTTACAAACTGCGCGCCTAATCCGGCCTGACGCAATAATGCGGGGTCTAAACCAGTCAATAATGGATCTTGAGCAAACCCGGCCCCGAAAGCCGGTTGCTCTATTGCTGACGCTGTCTGCGCTTGATTATTTCCAACCTCGAAGAACAGACTGGAAGACCGCGCGACCTCGATGGGATCGATTTCCGTTAGTGATTGAACGGGCGGTGTAACGGGCCTAACGGATCGCGGTCTTGATAATGTAGACCTCGGCGCGCTTTGCCCGCGTTCATACCTAAATGGATTGTCTTTGGAAGATTCCTCTATTTGAACCCCGCCGGCCATATAAGCACGGCCCAAATCGCCAGGTAATGGCGGCCCGAGCACTGGCACGGCCGGTTTGACCTCATCATAACTGGCCGGAAGCTGTTCTAGTCCTTCAGCCATAGGCTTATGAGTCACATTATAGAGCTCGGTGTTTTGAGCGTCGTCATAACTGACCGGCTGCAAGGCAAAGGCGAGCGCGGCTGATAAGGTCAGCGCGAGTCCCCCCGCCCCAATAAAAAGCGCCTTTTTCGAGAACCTTTTCACGGGTTTGGGCCTTGCCCGGATAGCCAGATCCTCACTCATGGCGCGTCCTTTTTAAGGATACGGACAACCTGCTGGTCTTTTTCGCCCAGGCGTAGCTCGGCCTCCTCAAACAGCCGGTCGACCACATAATACCGTCCTTTGACGCGGTAATTGACGAGCGCCGTCTCGCCGCCGGACTTCACAAATAAGGGCGGGGCTTCAGAACGGCCAATGGTAACCGGAAACTGGATATAAACCTTGCGCCCGTCATCAAAGGCGCGCACGGGACGCCAGTCAGGATGGTCGCCTTTAATACGATATGAAAAGTTCAAGGCCTCGATATCTGGGACCATTTCGTATCCAGTTCCAGATATACCCCGCAGTCGAGGCGTTGCGTTCACCTGCATCAATCCAAGCTCGCTTGGCGGACGTAGCCTATCCGAATAACTCCAAGACACTCCGGCCATATAGCCGCGCTCGCGGGCATGCAGTTCCATATAATAGGTCCGTTTGGATGTGAGCACGACCAGATTGGTCGAGATATCAGCTTGCAAAGGTTTGACTAGAATATGGGCCTGAACATTTGCGCCCGCACCTGATCGCGTGTCGCCGACCATCCAGCGGGATGTATCGCCTGCTGACACCGATATCAGCTCTTCACCTGGTTCGAGCGCGATGTCAGTCACCTGTTCCGGCACCGTGTAAACCTGAAAGACAGAGCCGCGTTTAAACGGATAGACCTGAAGCGCCCCAAGATAATCTCCGCCGCCCGGTTCAACACGCGCGAGACTGTGAGCATCTTCCACCGAAGCCGGAAAAATCTTGATCTCACCTTTTGGGTAATAGATGGCCGGAGCCGCAACAGGTTCAACCATTTCTTCCATTTCAATATCTTGCATATCGTCGCCCCAAAGAGCTGTCGCTTCGACCAGTTCCTGAACCTCATCATCAGATAATGTATCCGGTGCCTTAGCGGTCTTTGAGTCTGTTTTGCTCCTACTTAAATCCGCCCAAACGCCCTCCAGTGTTGTGCATCCGGAGAATGTTAAAGCTGCCGTGATTGCCAACAAAGATGTTTTCATGCCAAGTTTCATTGCAGGCCTCCGAGCGTGTTTGTGTCTGTTGAAGATGAACGGGTGATCAGGTCCTGGCTCCAGTTCAGGCCGTGGACGTAAAGACCGAGCGGATTTTTATGGAGCGTCGCCGCATCCGTGGGCGGTTTAATTATGATGGACAGAACCGCCGTGTAATCGCTCGAGCCTTGCAAAGCACCATTGCGGTAAGCTGTCTCCCGCCATCTAATGTCAAAGCTGTCATCCGAGGCGCGGACAATACTGGTCACATCAACGGTAACCGAACGGCTACCCACCTGCGCAAATGGATCATGATCACGGGCATGGGTGTTCAGCGTTATGGCTGCCTGATCGGTCGCAAAGTCATAGGCTTTGAGCCAGTTTTGACGAATGACGACCGGATCGATTGAGACCGAGCGTGTATTTTTGATAAATTCTGCCAG
>JAHDDC010000148.1 GCA_020629545.1 Hellea sp. | reverse complement strand
CGCTATGTGGAGGAACGTCGAGCGGGATTGGATTTGCGGGAAACCATTCGAATTATTATTGAACGGACGGGCCGAGCCTCCTTTATGGCAGCCATTACCACCGGAGCCAGCTTTTTTGCGCTCATGCTCACACAATTCAGAGCTTTTTCCGAATTTGGATTTATCGCTGGTGTGGGCATGTTGCTGGCGTTTTTGTCCATGTATACAATATTTCCGGCCCTTGTGGTGATCGCTGAACGTATGGGCTGGACGCCGGAGAAGAAAAACCGCGAGCCCCGAGCCCGGAATAAAGGTCGATCGCTATTTGCTATTCGTCATCCCGTTCTGGTGTTGACGACGGCCATTGCGGTTCTCTGTGTTGCCGTTTATGCGGCCCCAAAAATCCAGTTTGAGACCAATACGAAAAATCTTGAGGCGACTTTGCCGGAGCGCTTTGAAGCGGCGAAATTATCAGCGCGCAAAGTGCTGGGTAATCCCAGCTGGGCTGTTATGGTTGCTGACGATTATGATGAACTGATCGCCATTGATAAACATTTCACGGATAAACGTGAGGCCGAAGGGGAAGATGCCACGATTTTACGTGTCCGCAGCCTCCTCAGCTTTGTTCCGCCACCTGATGTACAGCAGCGCCGCCTGGATGTCATCCGCAGATTAAAAGAGCAAGCGGACCGGCTCGCGGGACTGGCCCCCGAAAAATATGAAACCGGCAAGGAATATCTGGATATCGAAACGCTCAGTATCGCAGCCCTGCCACCGATTTTGAAAAA
Organism: Hellea sp.; assembly: GCA_020629545.1. Classification (GTDB taxonomy): domain Bacteria; phylum Pseudomonadota; class Alphaproteobacteria; order Caulobacterales; family Maricaulaceae; genus JACOMS01. The sequence goes on along the minus strand of JAHDDC010000148.1, from coordinate 2,650 downwards.
AACCTATATCGGCGCGCCCGAGACGCCCGGTTACCTCTATTATATAGATCCGAACGTCAAAATGTCGGACAGCACTGAAGCTGGCCGATTTTACGAAGATGCGGGCCAGGTCACGATAGATGGTAAAACTTTTTATAGCGCTTCAGAGAGCTTTGTGTTGGTCGAGATGTTAGGACTCATGCAGTCGGATGCTTTAAAAGCCGTGCTGTTGGTGACATTGACGACAATTTTTATTGTCTGGCTGTTTTTTAGAAATGCTGTGGCGAGTATTGTGGTGTTAATCCCGCCTTTATGTGGTGTGCTTTTAACCCTCGGTTTTATGGGGCTCTTTGGACCGCGACTGTCGATCATGAATATGGTGATCCTGCCATCTCTAGTGGGGATATCCGTGGATAATGGTATTCACATAGTCCACCGATTCCTGGGTCATGGACCTAAAGGGGATCTGGGTTATATCATGCTGACCACGGGGCGGGCCGCCTTGCTGACAACCATTACCACGCTCATCGGCTTTGGCGGCATGGTCACAGCCTCTATCGGCGGGTTGCAGGGATTGGCCTTGCTGGCGATTATTGGTTTTACCCTGTGTCTGGTTATGACCTGGTATCTCTTGCCGGCAATTCTGACGCTTTTATCGGCTAGCGATAATGAAGAGCTAGGGACCATTCACGGCTAATGGCGGGACTTGCAAATCTCGCAGAGTTTCTTCCGGATTTTGAAAGCTGGTTTCGGCGTCTGACCCGTTCTACCGGATTTGGTATGCGGCTGCCCCTGCCGGAGAAAATCGTTCCCGTTGGGCATAGGGGCACGCCAACCTATGCGCCTGAGAACACGATCATTGCCCATGAAACCGCCTATGCCATGGGCGCCCGCTGTATTGAGTTTGATGTGCGTTGCACGCGCGACGGGCATTTTGTGGTCTTTCATGATCATGATGTGGACCGCACGACCGATGGGCGCGGTGATGTGGAAGAGATGACGCTTTCGGAAATTCAGGCGTTGGATGCAGGCAGTCATTTTGGCCCCGAATTTGAAGGCGAACGGGTGCCGACACTGCGTGAAGCTCTGGCGAATGTAAGGGGCCGTTATTGCGTGGATATTGATTTTAAAGGAGGGCCGGATCATTCCGCCCCGATGCTGGCGGAAATTCTACGTGATGAGGGCTATGCCCGGGAAGATGCCCCGCTGGTGACAATATTTGCTCGGGTCAATCACTTTGAAATCCTCGCACCTCTGGCACCTGAATTCGCACTTCGGCCCCATTACCTGTCACGGCGGCATTGTAAGAAAATGGTGCGGGATTACGATATCGAAGTTATGGGGCTGCGCCGCTATGCCTTTTCTAAAATTGCCGCTGGGAATATTCGCGGTCACGGTATGCATCTCTTTTCCAACGCCATGGGCAAAGGCGAGACGCGCGAAGACTTTGCAGATACGGCAGGTGTGGGTGCGTTATTTATTCAAACCGACTATATGGACCGGCTCGTGAGTTATTTGGATGACATCGGACGCCGGGAAACGGGTGTTTTGGGGCGGGATTTTCAAGTTTTAGCTATTCCAAAAACATCATCATAGGATCTTCAAGGAGACCCTTAATATATTGCATCATGGCGGCGGCATCATAGCCGTCGATAATGCGATGGTCGCAGGAGATCGAGAAATTCATGACCAGGCGTTCTTTGACTTCGCCGTCCTCTAGAACCAGTTTCGGCCGTATTTTATTGGGTCCAAAAATTGACACTTCCGGACGGTTGATCACGGGAGTTGTGACGATCCCGCCGAGCGGTCCCAGCGAAGTGAGCGTGGTGGTCGCACCGGTCAGTTCTTCTTTGGTGAGTGTGGCATTGCGGGCGCCTTCAGCTAGCCGAGCGATTTCCTCCGCCGTTTCCCAAATGTTCAGATTCTGCGCGTTTTTGATCACAGGCACTAGGAGCCCTTGATCGGTCTGGGCGGCCATGCCCAGATGGACGGGTTCGAATTGCGATAGAAAGCCCTGCTCATCATTATATCGAGCATTCATTTGCGGCCATTCGCGGATGGCTGAAATCATGGCGCGAATAATGAACGGCAGCACGGTGAGCTTGGGTTTATCGTCGCTTTTCTTGACGTTGAGGCGCTTGCGTAAAGCCTCAAGCTCTGTGACGTCCATTTCTTCGACATATGTGAAATGCGGAATATGACGTTTGGAGGCCTGCATGCGTTCCGCAATCAGGCGGCGCATACCGATGATTTTAATCCGCGTTTCGCCCGTCTCTGGCTCCAGCGCCTTTTCAAAGCGGTCCAGATCTGCATGAGTGACATTGCCGGACTTGCCTGAGGCTGAGACCTTGGATAGGTCGATCCCCGCATCCTTGGCGCGCTTACGCACAGCTGGCGAGGCGAGGGCTTTGCCCGAACGCGGGGCTGCCGGTGTTGTTTTGGCTGTGCCGATTGTTGATGTCTTGGCGGGTTTTAGGGCTTTCGGCGTCGGTTTCGGGGCAGGGGCCGGCGATGCAGAGGCGAGTGCCCCTTCAACATTTTCAAACACCACCAGATCAGCCCCGACCGCGATGGTGTCACCTTCACCGCAGCCTAGCTTTGCAGCTGTCCCTGTAACAGGGGCGGTCAGCTCGATCGTGGCCTTGTCGGTCATGGCATCGGCGACAGGGTC
>JAHDDC010000050.1 GCA_020629545.1 Hellea sp. | reverse complement strand
AAATCTCAAGGAGAGTAAGTATTTGTAAGTATTGATAAAAGTGGTGCCCCCACACGGACTCGAACCGCGGACCCCCTGATTACAAATCAGGTGCTGTCATTTTTATTGGTTGCTATTGAGTGATTTCGCGTCACATTAAGTTCAATAAAACATAGTGATAGGTCATAGCAATTACTCAGTAACGACATTAATTGCTATTTAATGTGGTAGCCCGGTGGTAGCCCAATACTTGCTCAGCTAATATTTGTGGTATACCATTACTAAATGAAACTAACACAAAACTCGATCAAAAGGCTCAAGCCTAAAGAGACCCGTTTTACCCTATGGGATGATCAAATTGCGGGATTTGGTGTGAGGGTTCAGACCTCTGGGCGTAAGTCATATGTTCTAAAATATCGAGAGGGTGGCGGTGGCAGGTCTGCCCGCCAGAGGTGGTACACCATTGGTTCATGTGATGCCATGTCGTTACACAAGGCCAGAGAAGATGCGAGAAGGCTTTTAGGTGAAGTCGCGTCAGGGAGCAGCCCTCAGGCTCAAAAAATGCAACTTCGCCGCCAATCATCGCTTAAGGAAGTGTGGGAGCGTTTCGTGGAGCGTGATTTCGTTGCTCTCAAGCCTAATACTCAGGCCGAATATAAAGCAATGTGGAAAAATTACCTACTCGATGAATTTGGGCGCAGGCGCGCGAAGGAAATTACTAAAAGCGATATTGAGGCATTTCTGCAGACTCTCCAAGACAAGCCATATAGAGCCAACAGATTGCTGGCACTTCTTTCAAGGCTGATGAATTTGTCTGAGTCTTGGGGTGTTCGCGAATTAAATAGTAATCCTTGCCGTCATGTGAAAAAGTATAAGGAAAAAAGTCGAGAAAGATATTTGAGCAAAGGAGAGCTTACAACTTTGTTCAAGGTCTTGGATGAGATGGTCTCTGCTCACCAAGTTACTCAAGGCGTAGCTAACGCTTTGCGATTGCTCGTCTTAACAGGGGCGCGAAGGAACGAGATTGTGAATTGCGAAACGGCATGGGTTGATTTGAAGTCAAGTCAGATCAACCTACCTGATAGTAAGACCGGCTCGAAGAAAATCTATTTGAACAAAGAGGCGTTACCGATAATTCAACGGCAAATTAAGTTGTCTCTGGGATCGAAATATCTATTTCCTAGTCCAGTTAAAGACGTACCCATTACCAATATATCTAAAGTCTGGCGTAAGGTCAGGACAGCAGCGGGGCTTAGTGATGTAAGAATTCACGACCTGAGACATACGGCAGCGAGTATATTGGTTAATGATGGTGTGCCTCTTCCTATTATCGGAAAGTTTCTAGGGCATAAGCAATCAAGAACAACCGAACGTTATTCTCACATAATGGATGACCCAGTAAGAAGAGCTGCTCAAAGCATATCAATAAAGTCGAAGAAATAAAAATGGAGGGGTCATGCCCTCCATTTTCCGCTTAATCAGCAATTTGTAATATGAGTTCTGAATCAGCGAGATAATCACCGTCACTGTCATCAATATTGACCCACCATTCTATTTGAACGCCATTATGGCTTAATTGGCCTTCAGCATTTACAAGCGAGTTAGTGTGTTTGGACACATCGTTGTCCCGCACCTTATTCAAAAGCCCTTCTAGAAAGGCATTATCTTTCGTCGCTAGGTCAAATGAAATAAATATTTGCGATCTTTGACAAAGGGTTCGTATTTGATCGTTTCGCTTTAGATTGGCCTTCTCTAAAACGCTAAGCTTTGATTTGTTATCAGGCACAACTTTAGGCCCGCCTGAGGACGGTTTACTCATAAATATCTCCATGTATGAAAAGTGCATCTAATCGCGATGCATAGTTATATTATCACACTTTTTAGAGATTTCAAGGTAAAGTATTTTGACTCAGTTTTCTTTTGGCAAACTTAGTTTTTCTTCCAGGGCCGGACAAAACTCAGAATATAATGAAGGGTCGACTTCTTTTTCGCACAGAGCATTTAATTCAGTACACAAAGGAGGAAACGAATAAAGAGTTTGTTCCTTTATCTCATTAAACCAAGTTTTCACTTCTTCACCTAGACATCGTTGAAGCTGTCCCTCTAGATGATCTTTGGAAATATAATCTGTTAAATAGCCGTTATTAATTCGGTAGATTATTAGCTTAACGTAACTTGATTTTTCTGGAACAGTGCCATTTTTACGTTTAATTATGTTAAGTTCCTCGTCCACGATACCATTATAGGTCTTCACGGTTTTCGTGGTGGTAGACATCAGTTCAAGAAATGCTTGATGATCTTGAAAACTTATAAGTGGAAGCTCAACATCTCCATCTAGAGCATGCTCAATCCAATCAGAGTCTAATTTCGAATACGTTTCCAGACAGGTTGACGAATTCGGCTCGTTAATAGGTCTGCCGAGTAAGAACGTTCCATCGTCGTTAAAGGTAGACCCGTCCCAAGGAACAGTAAAATTTGCCGGATACAAATGCTCGACGGTAATGTCAGAAGGAGCTAATGGCGCTTCATAACTTTCAACCGATATAAAGACTTGTGGGTACTCTTCCAGCCAAAGGCAATCACGCGCATCGTACACGATCAATCCGAGAGATAGGTTGGCGTCTAGATTCTGTTCATTCGCGTGTTGGGTATAAGTTTCTCGTAAATAGGATCGGTACTCCCGAAGCTGCAAAACCTCCTGTGCTTTGGGAAAGTCATTTTCCATTTTATTTAAGATGGGGTCGCAATTTTCTAAGCTTGAAAGAGTTTTCCAGTTTTCAAGACCCCAGGATACAAATGCATCATCGAAGAATTGTTTGTTCCGAAGATACCATGTGCTTTCATCAAACTTATCAAGGTTGACCTCAGATAAATAAATCGCAGGGCTATCCTGTTCATTGGCCAGCTTATATGTCGACAGCACACTTTCGGGTGCATTTATACATGAATGGTAATTTGCAACTTCGCTTTGCAATTTTTCGTCAATTTTTGAGCATGAACTAACGAGCCACAATGCAATAACTGATGCACAGCAAATAGATCTAGTGTGCATTTTATTCTCCAAATATTTGCAACATAAAACCGCGCTCGATTTCCACTGAACGTCTACCAATTATTTCTTGAATCTGGGGGTCACTTTCTACAGCGATCACTTTTGGGGTTACCGTTAAACGACTTAATTCTACTCGCGAGTTATCGATCTTGTATTCACTCTTCATGGCTGAGTCGTATAGCTCGTAAAAAGCCAAATCGGCCTTTCGACTGCTTCCTTCAAAGAAATAACTATATTTTTCTGCAAGTGCATTGGCTTGTTCCATGCACGTATTGAAAAGAGATTTCGCATCAACATAAACGTCTTCGGCGATTTTATTGTCATCAGCCTCAGCAAGTTCAATAATTTTAGAAACATCTTCAAAGCAAACTTTAGCGGAATTCGTCTCTTTGATGAAACTTGCTTCGGGCGAAGCGGCGGCGGGTAAAGAGATTGGCAGTAATGACAACAAGAATAGACAAGGGCTAATTTTCATAATGAGATGAGTTCCGTTTAAGTATAAGCCCATATATCATAGTCGTCGATAGGCGACAAATAGAAACTTATAGCATGTAGACTGATATCCGACAAAATCACAAATCCAATTCATGGATATCAAGATACGTTTAGGAAAAAACGTTCGTCGGATCAGGCGTTCCAAGGATTTAAGTCAAGAGGCGTTAGGGCACCTCTCTGACACGAATAGAACATATATTTCAGATATCGAAAGAGGCTTGCGCAATCCTTCCATTGAAGTTGTTGATAGAATTGCGCAGGCGCTAGGCATTCCGATCGGACAGCTTTTTGAGAATCCAATATCTGGTTCTTCAGATTGCGACGGTCAGTAGGCAAAGGGATTAGGCTTATCGTCTTCTAATGATATTTACGTCATCATAATGGGATAAACCTAATTCTTTTCTGATCTTCCTCCACACTTTTTTGGTATCCTCTTGAAAGCAAGCCCGGACTCCAACACCACCATTTTCTCGCGACCACTCGGTCATGGACTTACTAATTTCTCTTTTCATTCGATTGCCATCCTTACCAAAGCCAATAAGTAAATCTGTAACCGTCATAAGAGAATTAGTTTCAAATATTCGTAGCCTTTCGCAACGTTCCAAATCAATATCGGAAAGCTTCTTGGATTTATTACATCGTAGTTTCCCAGACCCTACAGGTTTGAAAAAGTAAGACTGTGACCTCAGAAAGTGTTTCTCTCCAATAGAAAGGAGTTTAACATCGATTGCGCGAGGTGAGATTGTTGAGCGGAAACGGGTGATAGATGACTTAAGTTTCTTAATGCTGAGCTTCTTTTTAGAGCGTAAGATACCATGGAAATGGAATGATAAGACGCGCTTCTTTTCCTTGCCATAGTTTCGAATAAGATCGAACTCGATCATTCCTAAACCTTCCAGCTCATACTTTCTGAATGGACTGCGCACTCTTTCCCGAATTTTAGGAAGGTTGGGTTTCGGAGATAATAAGTTCACAGTCATACTCTCACAAATAATCGTGAATTGATAAAAGTAAGTATCAGGCTTCTCTATTTCCGATTTGTAGAAATTTAGAAATACTTCTTGTACAGTTGAAAAGAATTTCTTTCTAACATGTCCATTACAAACCCTGAGATAATCAAGAGTATGTTTCCTTCCTATGAATTCATTTAGAGCGTTCACACAGTTTCTATTTCTAAGTCCATTCGATAGAATATCTTGAGAGATATTCCGAATAAATTGCCTATACTCTGAATGATTTTTATCGTTCTCTAGATCGGCAAACTTACAGAAAGCCTCAGGGGTATCTCTTACAATATGGGTCATATTAACTCCTTTTATGGGTTGGAAGAGTTTGGCGGGAATAAACTTAAATTAACCAATCAGCCTATCAGGTGAGTATTGAAGGGGTATGGGATAAGGGTGTTGGATAAGCTTAAGGGACTTATACAAGGGCCTTATGTTTGCCGTTGCGCTGTCGACGTAACAGTGTTCTGACTTAGGTACTCTTCAATATCAGATCCACGATATCTGACGGCGCGGTTGATCTTGATAAAGGGTATTCCATCGCCCCTATATCTCTGGGCTTGTAGGCATTTGACTGACAACTGAAGTAGTTTGGCTAAATCTTTTTCAGTGTAGAGTGCTTCGGGTTCTATTTTCATAGTTTGCTCCATAATTTTGAAATAAATGCAGATGCCTATTCAAATTAGGAAGCGGGCCGACTGTCTCTGTTTGCTATAAAAAGTTCTTTCGCTTTTTGAGAAAAATGACGCTTAAATGGCCTTGAATGGGTCTTTAAATGTGTTTTAGGTCTATTTTGCGCTGAAATACGCAAGGTGAAATTGGGCACATTTGTCAAACACTCATGATAGATAACGAGCAGTTTTTTAATTTCTTATTTTTAGCATAAATTAGACATGAGCTAATTTATACCATATAGACGAAATTAAATAACCAGAATGAAAGCGTGATATGAATCCAATATTAGAATATTTGAAGCCCAATTTAGATATTACAGACCCTAAGACATGGAGTAAGGCCTCAAAGAAATACAATAATTATTCAAAAGAAATTTTTAAAATATCGGGATCACATTACCACTCGAAACAAAATCGACTTATGTTGTGTGGATATGAGTATTCTCGAAGATGGATTTATAGTTCAGAAAATAAGACTAACAAATCGGGGGATGAGAATCTTCTCCGTATCCACGACTTGCGTCACGCCGCTAAAGAGGTATTTCAATTTCGACATCTATCTAAATGCCCCTTTGATATTTGCCTCAGAATGTTGGTACCAGAAACTTATTTAAGTAAACAAACAAGAGCCACATATGCACACGTATTAAGATACGCTTTCTTGCACAACGTTGATTTAGATTGGCTTCCTGGTTTCGTATATCAGTCCGGCGGACTTAAAAAGGCTGAAGCCAAGGGAAAGGCGCTTACAAAAACCATACAAAATGAAAGCTATGAAGAATGGTGGTCAGGGCGGATGGATAGATCAAAATGGGAGGATTTTATCTCCACCATAGATGGGCCCTAAGAAAGGTAAGGTAAACGACCAATTCCCTTGCAAATCAACTCGCCATGGCTAATCAGAAAGCCGGAGGAGCTTTATGGTAACTGGTGATTTTAAGGCGCAGGTCGATGCGTTGTGGAATGCGTTTTGGAGTGGTGGAGTATCTAACCCGCTTTCCGTTATCGAACAGATCACCTATCTACTATTCATTCGTCGCTTGGATGAGCTGCAAGCCTTAGCGGATAAACAGGCCCAGCACACAGGTGCTGAGCCTACCCGAGTGATCTTCCCGGATGGCAACTATGTCGAAGGTGTTCCTGACCCGGAAAATCCGCAAGAGTTTATAACGGTCGCTTATCGGGATATGCGTTGGTCGGTCATGCGGGATATGCATCCCGACAAAGCGTTCAAGATCATGGACAATTTTGTTTTCCCGTTTCTGCGCGATCAAGCCAGTGACGGAAGCTCCCACGCCACACATATGAAAGATGCGCGTTTCGGCATTCCGACACCGCAGCTCTTGTCCAAAGCCATGGATATGATCGACACTCTGCCCATGGAGCGCCGCGATACCAAAGGCGATATTTATGAGTATATGCTCGGCAAAATCGCGAGCGCCGGGCAGAACGGACAATTCCGAACCCCACGCCATATTATCGATCTTATGGTGGCGTTGACCGCTCCGCGCCCGTCTGATCTGATTTGCGACCCGGCATCAGGGACATGCGGGTTTTTGGTTTCCGCGAGTGAATATGTTCTCGATCATCACAAAAATATTCTTTTTGATGAGGTAACGCGAGAGCATTTCAACTCGGACATGTTTAGCGGCTTTGATTTTGACCGGACAATGCTGCGTATCGGCTCGATGAATATGGTGCTCCACGGCGTAGAGAATGCCAATATCACCTATCGCGATAGTCTGGCCGAAGAAACGGAGAGAGATGAAGGGCGCTATTCCCTTATCCTTGCCAACCCGCCCTTTGCCGGAAGCCTAGATTATGAAAGCTGCGCCAAGGATTTGCAGCAAGTCGTGAAAACGAAAAAGACAGAGCTGCTCTTCCTCGCTTTATTTTTGCGCCTAATGCAGATCGGCGGACGCGCGGCAGTGATCGTTCCGGATGGCGTTCTGTTCGGCTCTTCCAAAGCGCATAAAAGTTTGCGGCAAATTCTGGTCGAAGAGCATAAGCTCGACGCTGTGATCAAAATGCCGTCAGGCGTTTTTCAGCCTTATGCTGGGGTTTCGACCGCCATTCTGATGTTCACAAAAACAGATAGCGGCGGCACGGATGAAGTCTGGTTTTACGACATGGAAGCCGACGGATATTCATTGGATGCGAAACGGACAGCAAATCTTGATGAAAGCAAGCTAGGTGTAAGACCGAGCTCGGCATTAACCGACGAAGAGCATAGCAAGAATAATCTGCCGGATATTCTGGCGCGGTGGGCAGAGCGAGAAAAGGGTGAGCGGGATAATCCGCGCACAGCGCAAAGCTTTACTGTTCCCAAAGCGGAACTGGCGAAGAACGGTTATGACCTCTCGCTTAATCGCTACAAAGAAATTGTTTATGAACAGGTGGAATATGATCCGCCAAAAGTGATCATCGCCCAACTCCGTGAATTGGAAAAAGATATCGCCGAAGGCCTAGACGCGCTCGAGGAGATGCTGAAGTGAATTTAATTGAACTGGGCGACTATGCAGACATAAAAACTGGTCGCCTAGATGCAAATGCGGCAGTACAAGGAGGGCGTTACCCATTTTTTACGTGTGCCAGAAAACCGCTCGAAATTGATAGCTATTCGTTTGATGAGAATGCTATATTGATAGCCGGAAACGGGGATTTAAATGTTAAGCACTATAATGGAAAATTTGATGCTTACCAAAGAACCTATGTGATAACCGCTGATGAATCAGTGATTGATACAAGATATCTATACTACTTTATGGATGGCTATGTAGAGCGTCTACGTGAAATGAGTATAGGGGGGATAATCAAGTATATAAAACTAGGAATGCTTACTGGAGCCAAAATCCCGCTCCCCCCGCTAGCGGAACAAAAGCGCATTGCGGCCATTCTCGATCAAGCGGATGCCATCGTCAAAAAGCGACAGGCCGCACTCGATAAACTTAACACCCTCGGCCGATCCATTTTTTATGACATGTTTGGTGATCCTAAAAGGGACACCAAAGGATTCGGATTCTCAGATATGGGTTCCGTTTGTCAGTTTTATTCTGGCAATACTCTTCCCGCATCTGAAGAATTTCGCGGACAGTCTGGCGGATATTTTTCGTTAAAGGTCTCAGACTTCAATACCGTGGGAAACGAAACGAAAATAGTGAAAGCAAAGCTATGGTCGGAGTCAGGAGGCAGCAAAGCTGGTACATGTCCATCTAACTCAATTGTATTTCCGAAGCGAGGTGGTGCAATCGGAACAAACAAAAAGCGAATTTTAAGTCGCCCAAGTGCACTTGATCCAAATTTGATGGGTGTTGCCCCTTTAGATAATTCGATATTATCGTCTTATCTATTTGCGTGGTTTAAAACATTTGATCTTTTGGAAATTGCTTCTGGTTCCTCAGTTCCGCAATTAAATAAGAAGGATTTGAATGATCTTAAAATCATTACTCCGCCCAAGAAAGTCCAACATGATTTTTTGGAGAAAATGATGAAATTGGACGAAAGTATCGGAAACCAAAATAAATGCACTGAAAGGGCTCAAACCCTCTTCGCCTCCCTCCAGCAACGCGCGTTTCGCGGGGAGTTGTGATGCGGATCATTCTTTCATCGCTTATCTTCCGACTAAATTTCCAGTTGTGTCACGATTTATCGGAAATATAAGATCATATGAGCCAATTCGCGCATATCCAGTCTGAATGGCCTGCTATTTATGCGCAGGCGGTTAAGGCCGAAGACTATGCCTTAAATGATCCGCGCGCGGCGTGTTTTCAGGCGCGGTTTGCGCTCGAGCAGATCATGCACTGGCTCTATGGTCATGAGCGTAATCTGAACCGGCCCTATGAAAACACTCTCGCGGCAATGATCGGCGAAAGCTCTTTCCGGCGACTGGCGGGCGGGATCGCGCAAAAAGCCTATTTGATTAAGAATAACGGTAATAAGGCCGTCCACAATGCCGGGAAGATCGCCGAGAGCAAGGCTGTCGCTTCTCTCAGGGAGCTGCATCATATCACCTATTGGCTCGCGCGGAATTACTCACGTTCCGGCCCTCCGGCAAATGTCCAGTTTAGGGCGGATGCTTTGCCGCGCCACGCCAAAGTCTCCACCCAGAAGCTTTCCGCACTGCAACAGGCGGCAGATAAATGGCTGGAACAGGTTGAGGCCCGCAAAAAAGCCGAAGAACGCGCAGTACAATCCGAAGCGGATGCCAAAGCCAAAGATGCAGAGATTAAGCGCCTCATGGCCGAGATTGCGGCGATTAAGTCCGCCAACAGTCTTGTCGCAGATCGTCATGATTATAACGAGGCGCAGACCCGAACGGACTTAATTGATATCCTGCTCGAAGAGGCAGGCTGGGATCCTAAAGGCGAAAATGTCGAAGAATATGAAATTGAAGGCATGCGCAATGATGCCGGAGTCGGATATGTCGATTATGTCCTTTGGGGTGATGATGGAAAGCCGTTAGCTGTCGTCGAGGCGAAACGCAGCCTTAAAGATATGAAATCCGGAGAGCGGCAAGCCGAGCTCTATGCCGATGCATTAGAGGCTAAATTCGGCCAACGTCCGATCATGTTCTGCACAAATGGATATGAGCATCAAATCTGGGACGACGCTTATTATCCGCCGCGTCCGATCTCCGGCTTTTTGAAGAAAGATGAGCTTTCAACGCTCATTAATCGCCGGAAGAGCCGAAAACCGACCAGCGAGATTAAGATCAATCCGGACATTTCCGGCCGTTATTATCAGGAACGCGCCATTCGCCGGATTTGCGAAAGGTTTGAAACAGATCGTCAAAGACGCGCGCTCTTGGTCATGGCCACAGGGTCCGGCAAAACACGAACGTCTATTTCTCTTGTAGATGTCCTTATGAAAGCGGGATGGGTCAAAAGAGTACTTTTCTTGGCCGACCGCCGCGCTCTGGTGAAACAGGCAACAGATGCTTTTAAAGAGCATTTACCTGCCAGTTCCCCGGTAAACCTGTTAAAAGACAAAGATGCTGTAGGCCGGGTCTATTTATCAACTTATCCCACAATGATGGGACTGATTGAAAACGCCCGGGATGAGCAGGATAGCCGTCTGGTCACCTTTGGGCCGGGGCATTTTGATCTGATCATTGTGGATGAGGCACATAGATCAATATATAAGAAATATGGTGCGATCTTTGACTATTTCGACAGTCTATTAGTTGGTCTGACGGCAACGCCGAAAGACGAGATTGACCGCAATACGTATAATCTATTCGGGCTACAGCGCGGCGTTCCAACTGATGCCTATGATCTGCAAGATGCCGTTCAAGATGGCTTCCTTGTGCCGCCAAAGGCGATTTCTGTGCCGCTTAAGATAATGCGGGGCGGTCTAAAATATGATGATCTTTCGGAAGAAGAGAAAGAACACTGGGACGAGTTGGAGTGGGATGAGGGTGAAGCTCCGCCGGATGAGATAAGCGCTGCCGAGATCAATAAGCGCCTCTTTAACAAGGATACGGTGGATAAGGTTTTAGAGACACTTATGCGGAGCGGTATCTACGTCAATAATGGAGAAACGCTCGGAAAGACCATTATCTTTGCGAAGAATAATCTCCACTCAGATTTCATTAAACAGAGGTTTGATGCCAATTATCCACATCTCAAAGCAGGGCATTACGCGAGAAAGATAGACTATACGGTCAATTACGCCCAGACCTTGATCGATGATTTTGGCGTTGTAGATAAAGCGCCACAGATCGCTATTTCAGTGGATATGCTTGATACAGGGATTGATGTACCGGATGTCGTTAATCTTGTCTTTTTCAAAGTTGTACGGTCTAAAACCAAGTTTTGGCAGATGTTAGGGCGGGGAACACGGCTTCGCCCCGATCTTTTCGGCCCCGGCAATGATAAGTCTCATTTCCTCGTTTTTGATTATTGCCAGAACTTCGAGTTCTTTAGTGAAAACCCGGAACAAGCAGAAACAACGCCATCTAAATCTCTAGGAGAGAGCCTATTTCTCGCGCGTTTAGATGTATTGGCTCTATTAGACGAAAATCCGGATTTAGAAGTTTCTGAGCTAGAACAAGAGCCATATGAGGGCGCGGATGAAGAAAAAGTCAATCTGCGCGATGCTTTAGCAGACCATTTACATGGCGAAGTTGCGTCTATGCCACTTGAGAACTTTATTGTTAGACCAAAGCGGCGTTATGTAGAGAGTTTCGTAAACAGGGAGGATTGGCGGCGTCTCAGCCTCGACGATCAACAGAACTTGCGGGAACATATTGCAGGATTACCGACTGCTGCTATTGATCATGATATAGATGCCAAGCGGTTTGATCTGCTGATCTTGCGTGCCCAAGCGGCCATTCTGACGGAAAGCATCGGGCTGGAAAACTACAGACGTAAGATAACGGACATTGCGTCTGCCCTAGAGCTTAAAGATATTCCTGTCGTTAAACGCGAGTTGGAACTCATTCTAGACATTCAGACCGAGGGCTATTGGGAAGACGTTATTCCTGAAATCCTTGAAATTGCGCGCCGCAAACTCCGGGGGCTAGTCCGTCTTATCGATAAAACGAAACGCAATATTGTGTACTCTGACTTCGAAGATGAGCTGGGGGATTCGACAGAAATCGATATTGTTCCGGTTGAACAGTCTTTCGATAAAAAGAGATTTAAAGCCAAAGCGCAGCACTTTCTCAAAGAGCATCTCAACCATATCTCAATTCAGAAAATCTATACAAATGCACAATTGACTGAGACGGATATCCGCTCGCTTGAGACTATTCTGGCCGAGAACAATCTCTATTCAGATGAAGCCTCTCTGCACATAAAGAGTGAAGGTGGTCTTGGGCTGTTTGTTAGACGACTAATCGGTCTTGATCGTAATTCTGCTGCAAAGGTATTTGCGGAATTCATTCGAAAAAATGACTTTAGCTCTGATCAAATTGAGTTCGTAGACATGATTATCTCCGCACTGACGAATAACGGTGTCGTCGATCCGGCGCAGCTTTACGACTCTCCTTTCACCCATTTCAACTCTGGTGGATTAGGAGGCGTCTTTGACGATAACGACTCTTCTAAAATAGTGGAGCTTGTTAGGTCTGTGAAAAGATCAACGGCGGCGTAGCGATATTACTTTCAGAGTTGGCCATCTGACAAAGGCATTTTCAAACTATGAACATGTTCAGATGCTATTCATTAGCAAAAAGTATTCGTTTACAGACTGTTTTTGTGAACGAGCGTCGTTTGTTGTTTTGTTCCAATTTTATAAAGCTACAAAGGACATTGTTGATCAGCCGAATACGAAAACTTCAAGGGTCGCCTTGCCCGAAAGCTATTTATTGTATCGAATATTGATGAAACGAAGTGAGTCTGGCCTGTTTTAAGTTGCAATACTTCGATAATTTCTATAAAGCGCAATCTTGGGTTTTCCAAGGCTCACTTTATTGGAAGATCTCTATGGAACTGAGAGATAGAGAAAAATGGTTTAATCGTGAAGTCTCCGAAGGACTGACTTCTCCGTTTCTATGCCACGTAGAGCTTTCTGATGATGAGATTCAAGAAACTATCCAGCAAGTGCGACAGTTTACAAGTTGGAAACCAGAAAGGTTTTTGCGTCTTCAGAAATTATTTCCATTAGTATCTGTTTGGTCAATCTGCTATATATTATCTGAGAATTATGGCGAAGATGGAACGCATAAAGTTTGGCCATTGGTTTCTGAAGGGCTGAATATACCATTAGAATCCCAGCTTGATCGGCGTCAGATTGCATTAAACTTTAGGGAGATTTGTGATCGTTTTTTTCTTTGTTACGCTACTGGAAAACGTGCAGTAGATACTTTCATATCTCAGGCTGGAGTGTCAAAATATCAATTTGATCCCGTTATCAGAACATTTTGGAATAGTGAACGGATTAACGGTTGCTTACCCAGCCTTGAAAATACCGAAGAGTTAAACACTTGGGAAGACGCCGCCGCACGATATCTTACATTCAATCCTCGCGCACAATTAGTATTGTTGGCGGATTTCCAAGCATATTATGCTACGATTTTTATTCGTTGTCGCAGAGGCCAACCTGCCAGGAATTCCTTTGAGGCCGCATTTCATGAGCGGGTCAATGACTGGAAGTCCGTTCAATCTAGTATTTCAAAGATTACGTTTATTCCACATTTGGTATGGAACGAACGCCTATTCGCTGTCATGCCGCAACATGCCGGAACTTATTTGTTACGGTATAGGGATCCAGTTCAAAATATCGAGGCCCAACCTCGCCGACTTCGAGCGCGCCAAAAATGGCCTTTACCCAGCCCGTGGCCGAAAAACTTGATTGTTATGCATGAAAGTGCTGACGCTGAAGTGTCACTATTCAGAGCTCTCTCGGATATTTTAGTGTTCTCAGCAGAGACTGGTCATCACATTTCCACACTAGAAAGCCGACAAACAGGGCAGTTCAGCCTCAATGAGAGTAATGTCGTCTTAGTGTCACAATCGCAATTTTCGTTGAACCAATTCCAATCTCAACAACGCGGAGCACTGCATGTTCTCGAAAAAGTGCTTTCACATCGTGGTGAAGAAATCCTCTTTAGCGATAGCTCCTTGGGAATGGTAAATGTTAGGCCCAGAATAAAATCAAGAGTAATCGGCTCCCTTCCCCTACAATTACCAGATAACCATATCAAAGTGTTAGCGCGCGATAGCGAGATTCAAATTGAAACAACGCAGTTACAAACTAAGTGTTGGGTCGAAGTCAACGATATTACGGGAATGGAAATAGCCTTTGATGAGAAGCTCACAGAGACTTTAAATTTGCGAGATTTCATCGCTCCATCTGAGGAAGCTTTATTTGTCAATGTCACCTTGAAAGTTGCTAAAAATGGCCGAGTGTTGCAAAGGTCTAGATATCTGTTCCTGCCCTTCGTGAGTCATATTTACGAAGATAGGTTTTTGCAATTTGAAACAGGTGTTTCTCCACTTACCAATTTCGAACTTAACAAATGTGAAGGCGTCATTCTTCAGGAACATGGCGCCAGATTAGATGACTCCTTCACGTCAGATTACGCCACACTTTTCTTGAAACTTGGTAAGAAACGTCAGACTTTGATCTGGCCGAATACGATCGATCGAATAGAGTACTTTTTTGACAGAGGCGATAAGCATAATCTTTTGCCGGGTTCAGAGATTGAAGTTGGCCCTAAATTCAATGATGATTACGTTGTTCTTCACTGCCAAAATAAAGAGGCAAAACTGGAGATCGGAGGACGGATCGAGGAAAGGCCATTTAAAAATGGCCGAATGTATACAATTAGGCTATCTGAATTTCTGACACAGGGCAAAAATCCAGACATAAATGTGCTTATGCACGATATGAAAATACCGTGGTTGCGTGTGAAACGTTCTCTTTCACCGCAAGCTTTTGAGTTAAAAAATCGTACACGGTCAATTTCATGTTCTTTAATGTTGAACACACCCATAGATTACTTGGTCTTAGAGTTCCAAGACATAAGCGGGACTACCCAGTCCTATACGACATCATTCTCTCACCGCCCTTCTCCGATGACATTGCCGCCGTGGATAAGTATCGAGATAGTACAGCCAAGTTTAGCGGCTTCAATCAGGTTCGACAGGACGAAATATACAGGCTTACCGTTGGTTTGTGTTTTAAAGGCAACAGTAAACAGCGATGGTGAGACCTTTAATCTTACTGATGACGAAGGAGGCCGTTGCGTTATCGGCATGCTTGACGTTAGTGAGTCGCAGGACATCCCTTTGAATCACCTTACACGCATGGGCGAATGGTTAAATGTTAAAATGCACCAATCCTCATCACGGCAATTGCAGGACACTATTGGTAACATTTACGACTCAGAGATAAAACGCCTTGCTCAATCTTCAAGACATCAAAGCCAATTATTAAAACTCTACGAATCTTCAATTACCGGAAACGTTGTCGATTTCGGCAAAAAAATTCCTTCAGAAATTCCAGATATATTTAGCTTTCCCAACCATGCTTTCGTGGCCTTTCCCGCATACTCAGAAGACTTAGCCGAAAAATCATTCAGACATCTTTTTGAGTTGAGAAACCACTCGCTCCAGCAAGCCACAAAAGACAAACTTTTAGATCATCACATTGCCGCTGCATATTCAAATTTTGCTATTGTTGCGCAAAACGGGGGGAACCTTAGGGGATTTGAATTTAAACGCTTCGAGGATTTGTTCCGCGGCCCACTAGAGGGTAGCGGAAATTTTGGCCTTTTAACCCCCGATCATTATACCAAGGCTATAAAGCAGTTTTTATTACGAATGAGCGACTTAGGCTTTGGAGAAGACTTCGCGCCATCGCAATTTGAAACACTCCTGAGATTGCCGACTAGCCTACGCAATATTCCCATTGACGTTATTCTATGGCCTGAAGAGATTTTTACAACTTATGAGGATTCCTTGCAGGATACGGTAAAATTATTATCGGCTTTTGCCAAAGCTAGTAGAAATGGTCTTGCAAAAGAATTCATAGCACAGTTGTCATCGGCGACATCCATCGATGAAGCGAAAATCACAAATTGCTTGGCCCTCTGTATCGAAGCTGGTTTAGAGGTTTTTAGCTTCTATCTCCTGCTTTGGGATATTGTTAAAAGGAACCCATAAATTGTCCGATTTGAATCCGATTGAAATTAAAGAAAAAATTGAAAACACATTATCGCGGTTCATTGCCAGTTCTGCCGGGGTATCGGATACCCATGCTCCTGAACTTAATGCTAAAATCAGGGAATTGTTGAATGATCCGTCGTTAAAGCTGGTCGATGGACCATTCGTCGAAGCGCTCCCGGATTTTGAAAAAGGAGCATCACTAAAGACACTAGTTGAAACCGGAATACTGGAAAAAACGTGGTTAAAGATGCTCGATGACCCGGATAGCCGTTCTATATTGGAGCGGCCCCTTCACAAACATCAAGAGGCATCTGTTCTTGAAACTGGAAACTTTCTGGTCGCAACCGGAACGGGATCCGGGAAGACGGAGTGTTTCTTATTTCCAATGATCGACTCGCTCTTAAAAGCGAAGCAAGACGGGGCGGAACCTGGGGTAAAAGCTATACTCGTTTACCCGCTCAATGCGCTTGCTAATGATCAAGTTAACAGAATTGCGCGTTTGCTTTTCAAAGACCTCGATGATCCGGGACTTACTCTTGGCCGGTTCACTGGGCAGGTCAAAGCGTCTGCAACCAGAGCTGTGTTGGCGTCTGAGCTCCGGAATTCACCAAGCTATGAAGATATTTTTGGGAATAAGCCTGTCTCTCGAAACTGGCTATTAAGCCGGAGTAAGATGCTGGCAACACCGCCGGATATACTAGTAACCAACTACGCAATGTTAGAACACATTCTTTTGCTGCCTAGAAATAGACAGCTATTGAACAACGCGGACCTGAAATGGTTGGTTCTCGATGAAGTTCACACCTATGCGGGGGCGCAAGCCATTGAGGTGGCATTCCTTTTGAGAAAGCTCAAAACCTATTTGAGCGTACCGCAAGGAAAAATACGAAGTGTTGGAACGTCAGCGTCTTTGGACCCAGCAAAAGCTGATGAGCTCAGTCAATTTGCTGCCAACCTATTTGGCGAAGAGTTTAGGGGAGCGGACTGTGTCATAACTTCCAAGCGGAGATTACATACGAGTTTTAGCCAATCCCCAAAGGACATAAAATTCGACGCAAGCCAATGGGCGCAGCTCGGTCAAGATGCAGTCGAAATTTTCCGGCAAGATATTTCTAATATTCGCAAAATCCAGGAATGGAATGATGCAATTTCTGATGATTTGGCGTTTTTTGCGTTAGACGAAACGGCTCACATTGGGGATCAATTTTGTGAGAAACTCGGCCAACTGGTTCAGGTTAGAGACCTGGCGAAGAAGCTGCAATCGGGATCTTTCTTATACGATGAATTGCGCAGAGATGTTTTCGGGGCCGAAAAAGAAAGTGCCGACGGTCTAGCCGGTATTATCCAGCTTTGCCTTTATGCCCTGCCATCGACACCCGGAGCCTTTCCATTGCTGCCTGCGCGTTACCACCTTGCAACCTCAGGTATTGAGGGGATCACTGTTGAACTTGATAAAGACAATGCCGAAAATTGGAGGGCCGCACGAATTGGTAGTCCGAGACCCTTTGATGAGGATCATGAAAAACAGCGTTTTAAAGTCTTGGCGTGCCGAAATTGTGGCGAACCGTTCCTGGAGGGCTTCGAACAGGCGGGATTGTCCGTGGAACCTTTAAAACAGGCCGCGGATATGACAAGAACGGTGTTGCGCCTCACGCGTTCAGGGACGGCTGCTATTGAGTTCGATGACGACGCGGACGATGCAACTGGTAACGAAACCATCACGATGCATATTCATCCCGACACCGGTCAAATCCTGGGCGAAGACGATACTGACGCTTTAGCATTGGAACTTGTCGAGCTGGATGAGGAAAGTTTTGTAAAAACATGTCCGGGCTGCGGCTACAGGCCTGCCCGATATAGCGAACCTTTGACCCCTATTTCCGTGGCCAACGAGCCTTTGGCAGCGGTCGTCGGCCAAAGCTTGATTGAAGCTATGCCGGAAAAGCTATCTCCTTCTGAAAATAAAAGTAGCGGCGCTCGCAATCTTTTAGTTTTCTCTGATAGCCGTCAAGATGCAGCCTTTTTTGCTCCATTTTTTGAAAGAACGTCTTCCGAAATGAGTTTTCGGAATGCGCTGCTGAATTGTTTGCAAAAAGAGGGTGAGCCCGCCTATGCTGAGGAACTTTCAGAGGACGTTTATCAATATCTCAGAAAGAACGATTATCAGCTCCTGCAGGACTTTGTTGGCAAGCCTAAGCGTAAAAGACAAGTCGTGCAGAAGATTGAATCCATGATCATTGGCGAGTTTACCTCCCGGTCAGTATTGCGGGCATCACTCGAAGGCATGGGGCTCGCAAAAGTGAGTTATCCGGAGTCCGTAATACAAGGGGCGACAGATATTGTGATACAATCCTTGCCTCTTGATAAACGGGCAGCGAAAGAGTTCGTTATTTCAATTTTGGATACGATAAGAAAAGGCCGGGCCATCACAGATATGGATGGTCGGCTGGACCTGACTGACGAAAAGATATGGGGGCGAAATCATGCCCAGAAAACCCGTGCCTTTTCAGTCACAAAACAATCGAAATCTAAAAATGTTCGAGCCTTGGTGCCAGCCAGTGAGAGCCATACAAATGCCTGTTTTCAAATATTACAAAACATAGTGTCGGCTGATCGCAGGGAACTAGCGGATGCAATCCAAAAACTTTTTGATTTTCTGAGTTCCCGAAGGGTAGCGTTTTTGAAAACATTAGGGAATGGGTGGGCGATCGATCCTGCGGTGTTGCAATTCGAGACTGGGGATCAATCAAAACACTTCAAGTGTGACACCTGTGGTACGCGCTCCTTTCTGGAACTGGGAGGGAAATGTCCATCTTATCGGTGCAAGGGTGATCTGATCCGGTTCGGCGTTGACCGTCGCGAAAACTTTAGACATGAAAATCATTACGCAAGGCAATATACACGAGATCTCACTGAGCCGCCGCTCTCCATCATTTCCCGGGAGCATACGGCAGCGATCGGAAATCAAACCAGAGCCGAATTAGAGGAAATGTTTAAGCGAGGCGAAGTCAATCTTTTGAGTTGTACCACGACAATGGAGATGGGGGTTGACCTCGGTGATCTGGAGGCTGTTCTGTGCCGGAACGTGCCGCCAGGTATCGCTAATTACCAACAGCGGGCCGGCAGGGCCGGACGCCGGGCCCAAGCCGCACCTGTCTCTCTGATGGTCGCCCGCAATACGCGATATGACCAGTCAGTTTTTGGAAATTTACGCGAATACTACAATGACGTTCCTGCGGTTCCATATCTGGCACTAGAAAATGCAACATTCTTCTCACGCCATCAAATTTCATTAATCCTCGGTGAGTATTTTGCAAGGATATTAGACGCGAATATGACCGGCGCTCCCCGATTAGAGCATTTGTTTCCTAATGGTTTGCCAAAAGCAGAAGAAGTACGTCATATCCAGGGCTTTGAAAGTTTCCTCGCATCAGGAGCAGGGCAGGATAGCATAGAGATTGCGAGCAGCATGCGGGAAACAATTCCTTCTAACATCCGTCATATTTCTATGTCTGGATTGGCGCTCAGGGAGGAGGTAAACAAAAAATACAAGAATTTCATTTCTATTATTGCCTATGAATATCAAGAGCTCGACCGTGAGGCCGCAGCGATTGACCTAAACACCTGTGATCCCGCGAATCGACAGCGTTTAGCCTTCACACAGGCGCGATTAATCCGTGAGCAAGGGAAACTCATGAAACAATTTATTGTGGATTGCCTGTCTCGCTACGCCATAATCCCCACCTATAGTTTCCCTGTGCATTCTGTGACGTTGAATGTTACGAGAAATATTCAAGGAGATCGGGGAGACGACAGTTCAATTCAATTATCCCGTGATGCCGCGCTGGGAATTAGAGAATATGCACCGGGGGCCGAAGTTATTGCCGGGGGAATGGTTTGGAAGAGTGATGGAATTGTTCGAAGACCAGAGCAATATATGCCCACCCGATACTACCGAATTTGCCCCGATTGCGGGCACCCGCATATCGAAAAAGATAGACATAATTTTGATGCGCATCAGCTTTGCCCGCAATGTAGTTCTCCAGCTATCGCTGGCGAACGCACCAGGGCATTCATAGAGCCTACAGGCTTCCTGACAACACTTGGTGAAGGACGCGACCCAGGGTCAGCCCGCGTCATAACGCCGGCAATTGAAGAGGCCCGGCTTTTAACCCAGGCGGGTTATCGGGAGTTTAATGATACCGCGTTCGAGAATATTCGGACATTTTTCGCGCCGGCGTTCCCTGACAATAGCGCGATACAACCCGGTCGATTATTTGTCGTGAATCGCGGAGAAAATAGAGCCGGATATTTTCGATGCGGCTACTGCCAATATGCAATAGCCGCGCCTGGCCAGTCACAATTTAATCCCGGAAATCAAGTTCAACACAAACATAGACGCCCCAGAGACGGTCAGTATTGTAGCAATGAAACACTATCATATCCAACGGACCTGGCTCATATATTCCGAACGGATGTGAGAGCGTTTGAACTCACGACACGCTTTCCAGAACCGACAGACATTTCCAGATATAATAGCGTCCGAGACTACCAAATGGATATTCTGCGTACATTAACCGAGGCTCTTAGACTAGCAGCCATTGATTGCTTGGGGACCGACAGCCGGGATATATCAGCGGTCTCGGAAATTTCTGATACAGGGGTTCGGATTATCATGTATGATAATGTCGCAGGCGGGGCAGGCTATGTAAGGCGTCTAACCCAAGAACCGCATCTTTCGGCTCAAAAGCTGATAGAGAAAGCTCTTGAGATCTTGGATTGCCCCCATTGTGTGTCAAGCTGTTCAAAATGCTTAAACTCCTATTCTAATCAAATTTTCTGGGACCGGTTTAAACGGGAAGATACCTATATCTGGCTATCTGATATCTTAAAAAATAAAATCGATAGGCCCGATTTCGTGGACGAGGAGGCAATCCTGAGGCCAGATCTCGCGGATAGATCAATCCCTGATTGGGTGCAGGGCGCCGAGGTTTTGGGGCTGAATGTGCCCTCTATCAATGGTGGGTCTGATCGTGAACGCATGAAAGACACTATGCGGGCTCTACGTGAGTCAATGGAACGAAACTCGAACTTAAAACTCCGTTTTTACACGCCAAAACACCCCTTAGACGATGATAAATTATCCACATTGGATCGCGAGTTTTTACTCCATTTGCGGCCCTTTCATGATCAAGGGCGTATTGATATTCGCATTAAATCCTCAGACGCATCAGAGTTGGCGAAACACACGCGAATTTTCATCGTCAAAGGTGGAAAACTATACAGCTATGTTACATCCGCTGGTAACAGCATGCCTTTAAATGCTGGTCTATTCCAGACGAATATGTATTTGTTAGATCACGGCGGAAACCCACCGCCGGACTGGCTGACATCATTGGAAAAACACTCCGCCCTTGACAGTCGTGATCTCGAACAACGCACCGTGAACACAGAAGCCTGGTTTTATCGGACCGGCAAGCGTCGCGATTACAAAGATATGTTTTCGGTTTTGGCTGGGCAGAAATTCAAGTTAGATGTTCTAGATCCTTACATTGGAAACAGCGCAAGAAATTCACAAGCTCTTTACCAACTACTATCCGAAATTCTTTCCAACGGCGGTGAAGTTACTGAGCTATCGATCACCGTTGCAGCCGGGTTTAATCAAATTGACATGACTACTCAACGTCAAAACCTTCAGAGGGCCCTGAAACCCACTCGAATACGGGCAAATATAAAACCAGCGAGCAGAACGCGTGGGCATTTTCATGATCGCGTCATATTTGCGAC
>JAHDDC010000147.1 GCA_020629545.1 Hellea sp. | reverse complement strand
TTTGCAAAGCTGCCCCTTAAATACAGGGGTCAAAAAAGACTTACAAGAAAAAATAGGAATTTTTTCTTATTGAGTAATGTAGGGTGCATAGAGCCTGCGAAATGCACCACGCCTTTTCAACACATGTCTGCCGCCAACATGGTTATGGTGCATTTCGCACCTCACCCTGAGGAGCCGCCTCGCGGCGTCTCGAAGGGGCGCCTCTATGCACCCTACAAGGACATACAAATTTAACCCATCCAACCTTCACCGGGTTTTAAGTTTTACCCCTTAACAAAGCTCCATGCGATGGGGGCAGGATTTAACACAAATAACCAAGAACAAAGTCAAAAAGAGCAACGCCGAGTGCCAAACAGGCGTCCGCAAAGCGCAAAAAAGAAGGTGAATTAGAGATGCCATATATCGTACAATCTGCATACAATGAGCGGCAGAACTTTAGGATACAGGTGACGGAAAACTCCAAACGGCTCTTTGATAGGGTTCGAAAGGATTTCGGGATGCAGGTATTAAACCTGGAAACCACAATGTCTAAAATCAATTTCACGGAAGGATATAAATTTCCAATCCCGAATGAGGTTTTTGAGTTATTGACGTCAATCCCCGTTCGCGAGTTAAGGCCGATACTGAACAGCGATATCGGAATTCTAATTTCAACTGAGATTGCGGATTTAATTGAAAGCTTTGAACCAAAAACGCATCAATATTTTCCGGTCCAGATAAAAGGGTCAGACGGCGAGATCTCTGAGAACGAATATTTTGCCCTAAATATCTGTACTAATCTGAATGCTTTGGATTTTGAAAAAAGTAATGTCATTAAGACCGACGTTCCGGAGGATCGTCGGAGATATAGTTTTGGACGTCGCTTTCTTGTCCACAAAGAAGACCCTATTCCAAATTTGACGGAACCTTATGACTACTATGTTTCAAATGAAAAGCTTTGTGGAAACTCAATTTGGTTCCAACATGGTAGCTCTTTGGTAACACAGTTTTTTGTATCCGACGAAATGTATGAGGCACTTGAGACAGCTGGAGGGTTTGACGGAGGATTTGAGCCGGTTTACCGAGTGGGCGTTATTTGATGCCTTTTCCCTTCAGTTAGACACATTAAAACCAACCGCCGTATTTCCCGGATCGGGAGCTCTATTGTGACTTGGCTTTGCGCCGCTGTCGGTTAGAGCGGTTAATTATATAGGCCAGTTCGCGGACACCCTCTTCGGTAAAACCGCCTTCAATGAAACCTGATCCGCCCGTTATTGCTGTTCTGATATTTGGAGCCGTGACGATGACGTCATCGATAACAACCGCAAATCGTTTGCCGACATTCTGCGATGTCAGTTTTCCAAATAATTTCGTACACCTGTCATCAAACCGGAAATTAAGGATCGGCATATTTGTATCTGGATGTTGCCCGGCTTTGACGCTTTTCAGGCAGTCCTGATCTATCTCTGTTCGCTCTTCAATGATAAGGCTGGTACCGAATTCCGGATAGGGGCGCACTATCGTCCCAGGGCGTGTCACACCTTTTTCAAGGGCAGCCGCCAATGTCGCCCGATCATCAGACGCAGAATGAACCATATGGAAACTGACATTGGCGTCCTTTCCAACAGTCGCCGCTTCAAGCTCGGCATCATAGCCATTGCCGCAAGACATGAGCGTGACAGAACAAAGAAGGGATAAGATAAGTTTCAATTTCATAATCCCACTCTAGCGTGATCCATAAATGAAGTCCAGAGATCTCTAATTCGACTCCATTTTGCTCGGGTCAAAGATGAAAACCTCTTCCAGAGGCTCACCCAGGATATAGGCAATGCGAAAGGCCAACTCCAAAGAGGGCGCATATTTCTGCGCCTCTATGGCGATAATGGTTTGACGGGTGGCCCCGACCTTTTTGGCCAGCTCTGATTGGGTCAGGGTTTTGCTCATCTGCCGAATCTCTTTGATCCGATTGGTGATCCGGGTTTTTTTTCCGCCCATGGCTAGAACCGATACTGAATGGCCATGCTGGCCCATTTAGCGATTTCCGAGATCAACATAAAAATGGTAACTCCCACAGCCCATTCAATAGGCCGGTCCAGTGTGGCCACATTCCACCATTCACCTCCAGGATAGATGTCGCTCAGACAAAACTGCACCAGCATCAGAATAAGACCGAAGCTTAACACATAATAGCCAATGCGGTCGCCACGCGCCTCTATATGTTGGTCCCGTTCGTCTTCCTCTATCTCATCGGGCTCATCGCCTGGCATTCCGATGACCGGAAAAAACCGCGCCAGAATAGCCCGAACTATCTGGGCAATTACAATCGCCACCACCATAAAGATAATGAGGCGGATATAGATACTTCCGAGCTGACCACCTGTCTCAACGGCCAAACTGGTCCCATCAAAGGCCCGGTGCAAAAAATAAAGCGGGGCTAAAATCAATATAATCAAAACCGAAAAGGTCAATCTGGCCTTGGGGCTCATAATGTCTCTCCACATCAAAATGTAAACTATTTTTTACATATAGATGATGAAGCGTAATGTAAAGTATTTTTTACCTACATGTAAAATAGACGACAGAATCAACGCCGATATTAAAGGCTATTATGCGCTTGCGTTATCAAGACCCGATTGCTTAAGCATGAAACATGCTACCTTGAAAAAAAATGATAGTGAGGTCGAAATGAACGCTGCTGGTATTTCATTCCTGGTTTTGTCAGCCATCCTTTTGTTTGGGCCAAAGGAGAAAATTCGTATCAAGAAAGGCGTAAATCCGCGACCGTTTGGCTTCGCCTTTGCCGCAATGGGGATCTCTTTGTTACTTATCCCTCTTTAGACATCTATATGCGTCGGGTAAATGTGCACGTCATACCCCCAACGCTTCAGCGAGCGTTGAAACATTATTTTTCAAGCAAATACCAAATTTTAACGTTTGAAATCTAAAGGCCTTTTCTGACGGGGGTTCCATTGCGCCCCGTGAATTCCCCGTCGCTTAATTTCCTATTTTACGAACCAGGCCTGCCAGATCACAAAGGCCAGCGGCACAAGGTCTATGGCATCGGCGATGGCAATCTTTTTTAGCGGGCCGACGGGCAAGCCGGCCCTGACATAGAGGATAAGAAAACTGATCATGCTCACGGCCAGAACAACGCTCGCCAGCCTGCGGGCCTCGACGCTTAACAGGGCAAAAACAGACGTTACAAGAATGGCCAAGAAGAGCCCGGACCGATGGGTGAGTAAAACTCCAATATCGCCGGAGGGTTCCACCCCGTAAAGCGTTTCAATCATTTTCGGCCTGAAAAGAGGCACAGACGGCATGAGATGGATGAGCGCCAGCGCCCCCCAGGCAAATTTTGTGAGCAGTTCCACAGGATCCTCCTGCCCCAAGATATAACGCAACACTCCGTCGGTATAGAGCCCGAATTTTGAATAGATGGCAATTCCATTTGAATTTGGCACGGTCCGTACCAGCCAAACGTTAAATCACAATATCCTCAGCCAATTGCGGCTTTAACATATGATTATCGGACGCCTC
>JAHDDC010000146.1 GCA_020629545.1 Hellea sp. | reverse complement strand
CCGCCATAAGAACTCCCGATAATCGCGGCAACTTTGGAAATGCCTTGCGAATCTAATAGCTTTTTGAGCCGCGCGGCTTGGTCATGGGTTGTGATACAGTCAGGCCGATTATCACTTTCCACCGCTGGGGCGAAATCCATGCCGAGCACTTGGAATTTTGTGAGGTCAATCGGTCCGCCTTCGCGCACCAATGTTGACCACCAACCGCGTCCATTATTGCGATCAGTCTTTACTTCTGCATCGGCGATAAAGCGCGAAGCGGAAATCCCGCCCATCACGACAATGACGGGGCCATCAGGATTTCCATAAAGCCGTCCCATCACGACATCATCTTTCAGCACGCATCCGCGTTGTAAGACGTTATCGCCCAAACTCACTTTGATATCGCGCGGCATAGCCACTCTCCATTTGCGGAGCCAATCATGCGGGAAAGACAGTGTGGCCTAAAGCCATTATCATCTTCCGGTCTGAACCGCAGGATTTAGCACCAACTGTTAAAAACAAGGTTGCTCCAACATCACTGGGCCTGTCCCTCAGTTGGTCTTGATGAGAAAGTGCATATGAATTAGAAGGCACGCGGCGTCAAGCGTTTGCGGCTTGGCCACAATTATTTTAGGGCTACGCGTATATTCTTAAAATTTAACACGCGCCATATACTTCATGGCTTCTTGAAAGTTTCTATTTAGAGGCCGCTTTTGGCGTAGCCTTAAATTTTATTTCTTTTTTCTCAATTTGAACTTTAGCGTTAACAGGTTTTTTTGTAGCGCCTCGAGCGATAACAGTAATGTTTGCGGTAGCTCCATCCAAAACATTTTCAAATGTTAATTCATAGTCGGCTCCCGCGCTCATTACGAGGGCGTTTTTGGCTTTATCAAAGTTTGTCGTCTCTGCGACACCTGATTTTTTAACCGACGCAATAGGGTAATCTGACATTGTCAAAAGATAATCGCTCACCTTAGGACATTCCAATTTGGGGTTACAAGGTTTCGTCGTAATCACCACCCGAGCTTTGGCTGTCTGTTTATCGTCAATCCCCACCAGTGCCGGAAGCACTTGAACCGCAAAGAGTTTGTTTTGGGCAGGCAGTTTGGATTTGTTGAGGATAGTTGGGTAAAACTCTGACAGAGGAGATATGATTTCCAAACAGGGGTTATGATGTTCCTTAGGTAATAGACCCAAAGCAACCGGACTGGGAAATGTGAAGGTCACCATCCCTGATGCGTTAGAACTTCCATTATTAGATGCAAATATAGGACCTTTCTTTTCGCTGTCATTTGCTGCCAACTGTGCATCACATGCAATATTTGTATCTTTTTTGTAAAAATGCAGCTTCGCCCTCAATGGGGAGTCTGGATGGTTAATGCCCTTAGCGCCCGAAAGTAACACTGTTGAGCTCTGCCCCCCACTATCCGTTAAGATAGCCGTTTGATTGGGTGGAGGCGTAAATGTTGGCTTGAAAATTGGGATTTCTATTTTTGTACTCTTATTCGCTTGGAAGAAATCTCGTGTTAATTGATAGAGCTCAGAATTATCATTTGGATCAATACCAAAACGATATTTAAGGAAAGCCAAGGCATGTCCATTTTGCGCGGATGTGCTTTTCCAAGCCAAACATTTATTAGTAGGTTGTTTTTTTGAATCTAGACAAGATCCAATAGTTTTGGGTTTGGGGCACTCACTCAAACCGGCAAGTGAAACATTGTCTAATAAGTTATGTCGCATTAATCTTACACAGTCCTCGCCGTGCAAGTATGGCGTCGCTAAAATTACAATTCTCTCAGCTTCATCTTCGCGCCTGTCGTTAGAAAACGCATCTATCCGCTCTCCGGTTGTTGCGTCTCTCATGTAAGAGAACTGGTTAACTATCAAGTTTGATGCTGTACTATTTGAAGTTCTGGATACATTAAGCATCTTATTTTCTTCAGACTCATTCTCAGAACCTTCAGGATTCTTAGACTCAGACCCCTCTATAACCAGAAATGTCGCCGTATATGTTCTTGCCGACATTTGAAAACGCCCACTAGGAGATTTGGGGGCACCCATTCTAACTGTAAAGCTAGTCCTATCATTCTGTCCGACCATGAATGCGGTATTCAATTCATAAGCTTGCAAATCCCGTAATTGTTGGCGAATCTGATTACGCCCAATTCCGATACCTTTTCCTGCAATTAAAGCATCTACACTTGCTTCGAGTTGCCGTGCAGCATTTGCAAGATTGCGTTCTGACGACCTTTGAACATTGTCACTGACGAGTAAAGGAACAATTCTAAGTTCATTCTGAAGACCTGTAGATTTTCTATCAGACTCAATGAAAATTTCTGTATAAACATCATATGGGATATCTCTGGCAAAGGGCTGCACAGATATTTGTGCCTTGATAAGATATGGTGTCTGATCAGGGCCAGCAATATTACCGTCAAGCGCCGTATTGAGAGATTGGATATGAAAGAATAGTGCGTTTTGAGCGTCCGTACGAAGTAGAGGGTCCACACTCAGACCTAGGGCATCTGCAATATTTAAACTACTGGCAGGGATGATTTGAGCACTCGCGCCAGTTCCTGGCGCCACTTCGGGAACCGTTCCAGACGCTAACGCTTCTGTTCTGTCGAAAGTCTCTGTGGTTGTGGAAGTCGAAGTTCCATCTTCGGTAACATTTCTCACCGTATTACTAACAGCAGATTTATCGATAGATTTACCGCCTAAGCTAATTCCCAAGCGCGTGGCAGACGCGACTTGCTCTGCTGATAATTCTTTTGAGACGATAGGTAGAACATCATTTTTCAATTCATCTGCGGATTTGACACTAAAGTTAGGCCGAAACTTATCACGGATTTCATACCAAGGCTGAGCAGGGCTGACAGCTAAATGAACGCGACCGGCACTATAAAAGTCAGCAGGCGGAGGTGGGTTATTGTTAAATTTAGGTATAGTGTCACATGCATTGAACATTATGCCTGTGAAAAAAACTAATAAAATTGTTGTAAAATGCTTCATGGCGCGACCCCTTATCAACGAAAGAGTAGCACAAGTTTTCGCCCTTTTGAAGAGTAATTTAAAATTACCCAATTTCAACTCGTCGGCGCGCCTGTGTACCAAATCCAGGCCATAAAAAGCCCTTTCATTCGCGGCAGGGCGAGCAAACACATCGCTACGCCCACTACGACAAGAGCCAAAGTTCTAAGCCAATCCGGCAGCTCTGTGCGGAAGGTGATGAAATAGAAAAACGGCGCAAGCACATGGCCTGCGATCAGCATAGAGGCCCAAGCAGGACCATCATCCGCGCGCACGTTTTCCCAATTTTCGCCGCAAGAGGCGCAGGTCTCAACGGGTTTGAGATAAGCTTTAAACAGCTTCGCCTCACCACATTTCGGACATTGCCCTTTGAGGCCGCGCCTTATCGCTGTCCATTTATCGAGCTGAGCCGTGTATTCCATTAAGCTCATATAGCGTCTGAACACATGAAAACAATGCGGCCTTATTGCGCGGGGCTTATTGACTTAGGCGGCCTGCGCTCATA
>JAHDDC010000145.1 GCA_020629545.1 Hellea sp. | reverse complement strand
AGACGAGGCCACCCGTTTGTTTATAAGCGCGGAAATCCCGTCCCCATTGGGAGAGCTGTAAATTCATCTTATTGGCTTCGGCTTCGATGACGGCTTCGACCAGATCTGTTTGCGGCCCTTGAAAGCCGACACCGTTAAATTTGAAAATGCCTGATTTTTCCCGCGCGATCCCGGCGATATCGCGCCCCAGAAACTCAGCATGGTCCAAGGCGATGGGCGTAATGCCGACAGCCGCCGGCATGTCGAGCACATTAGTGGCGTCATATCGCCCGCCCAGCCCCACTTCGATAATGCAGATATCTGCCGGGGTTTCGCTAAAGGCCAGAAAGGCGGCCGCCGTTGTGGCTTCAAAAAAGGAGAGGGGCTCGCCGCCATTGGCCTCGCGCACGCGGGTGAGGACATCCACCAGATTGTCATCATCAATTTCCTTAGAGGCGACGACGATGCGTTCTCTAAAATGCACCAAATGTGGCGATGTGTAGACATGGGCTTTAAGGCCTTCGGCTTCGGCCATGGCCCGCAGAAAGGCTACGGTAGAGCCTTTGCCATTGGTTCCGGCTATGTGGACCGTCGGCGGTAGAAGTTGATGCGGATTGCCGAGGCGTTTTAAGACGCGCTCAATGCGTTCCAGTCCCAGGTCAATTTTTTTGGGATGAAGCCGGGTCAGCTCATCCAGCGCCAATTGGACTTTGTCAGTCATAAATTTTTACGCAGCCTTTTCCTTACCCGTCAGAACGGATAGGAGGCTAGATAAGGTATCGCGCATGTCTTTGCGGTGAACGACTTTGTCGACCATGCCTTTTTCTTCCAGAAATTCGGCGCGCTGGAAGCCCTCAGGCAGTTTTTCCCGGATCGTGTCTTCGATCACGCGGGGGCCGGCAAAACAGATTAGCGCGCCCGGCTCGGCCAGGTGAATATCGCCCAGCATAGCGTAGCTGGCGGTGACACCGCCTGTGGTTGGATCGCAAAGCACGACAATATAAGGCAGGCCCGCTTCGCGCAGTTCCTGTATGGCCACCGTCGTGCGGGGCATTTGCATGAGGGACAAAGCCCCTTCTTGCATGCGGGCCCCACCGGCGGCGGTAAAGGCGACAAGAGGCAATTTGCGTTTCTTGGCTTCGAGCGCGGCGGTGATGAAGCCTTCGCCAGCGGCCATGCCGAGAGAGCCACCCATAAACGCGAAGTTCTGGACGAGGACCACGGTTTCGATGCCTTGGATTTTGCCCACACCGATGGCCATGGCATCATCCTGCCCGGTTTTCGAGCGGGCGGCTTTCAGTCGGTCCGTATATTTCTTGTCGTCTTTGAACTTGAGCGGGTCTTGCTTGACATCGGGGATGGCGACCGTGTCGAACTTGCCGTCGTCAAAGGTGTAGGCAAAGCGGAGCTGCGGCCCGATGCGTAGATGGTGCCCAGCGGGCGTCACATGCTGCAATCCCTCAAGATCATTAGAAAAGACCATCTCGCCGGATTTAGGACATTTGATCCAGAGATTATCCGGGCTGTCCTTTTTGGAGAACATGCCTTTGACGCCGGGGCGCGTGAGTTTGGTAAGCCAATTCATAGGCGCGGTGTTTAGCGGGGAATGGGGGTGGGGGCAACCGTTCAAATATGTTCTATTGCGTGATGATTTGGAAATGATCTATAAAAGATTATGCTCAAAAATCATTATAAAGTAGAGCTTAATTATCCGCTTAAGTCTCTGTCTTGGTATGGGGATCAACTCATTGATATTGTGGGCGGACATGTACTCATCGACTTTGACGGTAATGTATCTGATCCTCGAATAGGTTACAGCGGTTTTCCCTTTGACGGAATAATTATGTCTTCATGTTCAAAATATGCTGTTATATTTGAGACTTTTGGGACCAAGG
The DNA here is from genome assembly GCA_020629545.1 of Hellea sp. Classification (GTDB taxonomy): domain Bacteria; phylum Pseudomonadota; class Alphaproteobacteria; order Caulobacterales; family Maricaulaceae; genus JACOMS01. Next base: position 1,667 of record JAHDDC010000145.1, on the reverse strand, counting down.
GGCTCCTTCTTGAAGATCTAAAGGCGATAAGAGAGATTAATCGATCTTACTATTGTTCGCGGTCCTTTGAATTTCCTGTGAGTTTTTTAGAGCGCAAAGGGCAACCGCCACTGTTAGTTTATTGCCCCGACCAATATAACGTTCTTGAAGTCGAGGAGTTTCATTCAGGACAGCGGCTAGGGGTAAATTCAAATCGTGAGCCTGAAGATTTCTTCTTTTCGAGATTTGTTATGTCTCCGGACTCGCAGCATTTTATAAATCTGGGTTGGCAATGGCATCCTGTCGAACTCTCTCGTCTCTTTTCAGTCAGCAATCTTCTTTCTGATGTTTCCTATGCCGATAAGGGTGATGAGTTGAGATGGTTTCAGTTGATGGAACATGACAATGATGGCTGGTATCGGATACCCACGGCATGTTTTATCGATAGTAAAACAATTTGTATTTATACAACAAATCTTGAAGCTAACCCTGGAGAGGGCTCGTTGGATTTGGTCGATATTAAGACGAATAAAATCCTAAGAAGAGTAGAAACAGATATCTTAATGGGAATGATTTATCCTTTAAGCTCTAGCCATGTATTAAACCTGAATGGTGAAATTTCTATTGTTAATCTAGTGACAGGACAGATCGATTATAAGGTTGAGGGCGTGTCGGCTCCAAATCGGGACTCTGTTATTGGGAGTTCAAAGGACATGTTTCCATTAATGGCCTATAAACGTGATAAAAGACGTCTAGCAGTTACCAATGACAAGCAACTCCATATCCTGGAGTTCGAAAAAAACCCGACCAAAAGGCCGGGTTTTATGAATTTCCCTATTCCGTCATTACCGGACGTGTTCCGGTAATCCATCTTCATGCGTCAAGTGTGGATTGCCGGAATAAATCCGGCAATGACGGGTGAGAGTGGGCCTAGTAACCAGCTTTCCCCAATTCGGCTTCCAACTCAGGCAGGGCCTTGAACAGGTCAGCGACCAGGCCGTAATCGGCGACCTGGAAGATCGGGGCTTCTTCGTCTTTGTTGATGGCGACGATGACTTTACTGTCTTTCATACCGGCCAGGTGCTGGATAGCACCAGAGATGCCAACGGCAATGTAAAGTTCAGGGGCGACAGCCTTACCGGTTTGGCCAACCTGATAATCGTTGGGCACAAAGCCCGCATCGACAGCAGCGCGAGAGGCGCCAACGGCTGCGCCAAGCTTGTCAGCAATGGCATCGATCATGGCGAAGTTTTCGCCGTTACCCATACCGCGACCACCAGAGATCACGATCTTGGCGTCTGTCAGCTCTGGCCGATCAGAGACGGTCAGCTCTTCGCCGATAAATTCAGCTTTGAACGGGCCAGATGGATCGCCAATGGTTTCAACGGAGGCAGACCCGCCTTCGCCAGCACTTTCAAAAGCAGTGGTTCTGACCGTTACGACTTTTTTGCTGTCCGTTGATTGGACGGTCGCCATGGCGTTACCAGCATAAATAGGACGTACAAATGTGTCAGCGCTCTCGACACCTGTCACAGAACTGATCTGCTGTACGTCGAGCTTGGCAGCGACGCGTGGCATATAGTTTTTGTGAGATGTTGTATCAGGTGCAACGATGGCGTCATAACCACCAGCCAGACCGACGATGACCTGTTCCATGCTCTCGGCGAGCTGACGGCGCAGGCTTTCGT
>JAHDDC010000144.1:2333-3654 GCA_020629545.1 Hellea sp. | reverse complement strand
TTCGTGTTGTGAATGGCGGCACGCCGGAAGCCTCTACCATGGGTCTTGTAGGGGCTTTGGCACTCGCCGCAAATTTGACGAGCCTTGCGATATTAATGCGGTGGCGGGATGGGGATAGCAACGTCCGGTCCGTCTGGCTGTGTTCGCGCAATGATGCCATTGGAAATGTCGGCGTCATTGCCGCTGGAGGGTTGGTTGCGGCCACAGGTTCAGCCTGGCCAGACCTTGTCGTGGCTGCGCTCTTGGCCACATTGTTCATGAAATCAGCCGTTTCAATCATCACGCAGGCACGTGCGGAATTAAAATCAGTTCCTGTTTGTGACATTCCTAATTCGGAGAAATCGTCATGAAACTCCGCATACCGCCCGTCCTTCAATTTTTCCTATGCGGCGCGCTGGCTATGCTCGTCGCTCATTACTTGCCAAGCTTAAGTTATGACAGTTCCATTCTGAAGATTCCGGCTTACGTCATTGGCCTAGCAGGTATTCTACTTCTTCTTATGGCCGTCGCCGCTTTCGTGAAAGCTCGGACAACCGTCAATCCACACAAACCTGAAACAGTCTCAAAGCTCGTTACAACAGGCCTTTACCGTATTTCCCGAAATCCTATGTATCTTGCATTAGCGATGCTCCTGATAGCCGGTGCTTTCCTTTCGGGAAATTTGGCAGCTTTCATCGGCCCTGTCGTCTTTGTAGCCATAATCACATATTTACAGATCAAGCCTGAGGAAGAGGTTTTGACAGGTCAATTTGGCGAGGCCTACACAGCCTATTGCCAACAAACCCGCCGCTGGATTTAGGAGAGGCGGAAGATGCTTGATGTACCATCATGGGCGCACTGGCTGGCTTTCAGTCTTTCCATTTCAGGCATATCGGCCATTTTTGTGCTGTCCGCTATGGCGGGACTGCGAGATGATTTTCAATTCTTCCCGCCGCCTAGTAAACTGAGCTGGCAGCATAAAACCTTTCTCGGTCTGTTTCGGCTTTTTCTCTATCCGTTAATAGCACTGACTGTTTTTGTTTTTGAGCCGCCCGAACAGAAGAGTTTAGTTTGGTTATATGCGTTTGGTAGCCTGTTGATCCTCATAGGGTTTGGCATGGCGTTCAGGATTACATTTCAAATGGGATGGCGAAATGCATTCGGTGAAAAACGCGGACTTGTGACAACAGGCTGGTTTTCGAGAAGCCGGAACCCGGTTTATGTCTTTACGTGGTTGGGGTTGATCGGGTGGGTGTTAGTCGCGCAATCTTTACTCGTAACGGTTTTGTTATTGGCTTGGGCGGTGCTCTATGTTTTCGCGCCCATATTCGAAGAGCCTTGG
>JAHDDC010000144.1:0-2233 GCA_020629545.1 Hellea sp. | reverse complement strand
TCATCGCAAATACTGCAATCCCTGAGATGATTGTGCGCGAGTTGATAGCCGAAATCTTGATAATCGGGATAATTTTTACTGGCTTAAGGAACCCGGCTTAGCGCTAAATTCGGTTTATATGGATAGTTCGCTTTCGTCCGCTATGCCCCCACAGTACGCATCCGACCTTCTTGAAGTCACATAATGTGACCTCAAGACGCTATTCCAGTAACCGCTGGCCGTCTTTCCCAAATGTCAGGTCCAAACTCTCCATAACTTCGTCGCGTTCCAGCTGAACCGCCATCTCCCGAAGCTGTCTTATGATCTGCAAGCGCTTATGGAATGTGTCCGCCCAAATGTTGGCTGTTTCTGCGTTGGCCTTTTGGGCATCGGCATATAGCTTCGCCGTCTCGGCTTGGAGCTTTCCAATCTCGGCGGTAATGTGCTCATTCTTTAAAAACGGGGCATCCAGAACGGCTTTAACCCGGTTAACGGCTTTGGCCGTCAGTTCCTTTAAATCGGTTGAGGTATTCTCACCGGTCGGCAGATCCATCTGTAGCAAGATTTCCATATGTTGATAGATGGCGTCCTGCAGGCGTCGTCGGCGCTGGCCGCTCTTATCGCCATGGACCAGTCTCTCGCGCGGCAAGGTCCCTTTTCGGTAGCTCACAAATGTATCGATGATTATTTTGGATATCTGAGCGGCCTGTTCACCCCGCAAGCGCGTGCAAAGCATGGCAAATCCATGTTCGGTAAATGCCCAGGGCGGATGACGCCGCCCACCATGTTCACTTGAGGTCACATTTTGTGACGTCAAGCCGGCCCATTCATCTTTCGTGAGCTGGAACGCATAATGGTCCGGAAAATGATCCTTATTGCGGCTGCGCTGCTGATTAATGGCCTTTGTGCTGCGCCCGAAAAACTCAGCAATATCAGCGTCCAGAATAACCCGCTGGCCCCTGATTTCAAAAATTCGCCGTGACGCTAAAGTGCGTAATGTTTTTAACCCGCTTGGTGTCTTGTCAGTCATTTCTATTTCCTTCGTGCCTATCATCCATTCAATCGTTCTTTGCCAAATTTAAGATCAGTTGATCTCTAGTCCGCGCTTGCGTCCAAGCTGCCAGTTTATCTGTCCGTTTCTGATCTGACCGCTGATTTCCATGCCCCGCCTCTGCTCCAAAACATCTCGCCAGGGCACGAGGGTAAATTCTTTGGCCTTTTCAAGGATTGCGAATTTTCCGCTGGGCCGGTCGATGTGATCCCGGACAACTCCTTCGACCCGGCCCGCGCCCGGCATTTCCGCGTAAGCTTTGCCGATGTCCTTGGAGAGTTGCTTGGCCGCGTTCTCCAAATCCCGCCGCTCAAGCGCGGCCAAAACCTTATCCGTGACCGGCGCATCAGGATTTAAGATCAACCTCTCTTTGACCAAAAACGCCAGACGTTTTTTAAGGGCCGCATTGATCTCCCGCCCAAATCCTTTATCGCTCACCAGTCCCGACGGATGAGCTATTTCTTCATCCAGCCAGGTGCGCCCCATAGTCTGAGAGTAAATCTGTAAGGAACCGCGTGTGAGCTGGCGAAGCCGGACCGGATTATTTTTCTGTCTTTGACGCTCAAAACTCTCGGCGCGCTTGAGATAATCATCCGGAAGTTTCCAGCTCCCGTCCTTATTGCGTTTGACATGCCCGGCCCGCCGCAAAGCTTCCAGCCGTCTCACATGGGCCTGTATATATTCCGGACTGGCGCTCGGGTCATCGCTAGCGTGAAAGGCCGGGCTGTAACTCTGCCCCCGCCTTGCGGCTATCTCCGCAATGGTCAGATCGGATTGTTTGGGCCTGACGGATACAGGCTCGATAAAAACAACATCCCCCGATTGAATATCCGTAATATTATCCGCTCCTCCCATATTCACGTAAAGCGCCTGACCGTTACTGCTATCAACCACCATATAGGCCTTGTCATTCACATCATCACGGACACCCACGGCGAGAATTTTGCCCATTGTTGGCTCGGCGTTTTCTTTGAGCGGATCATAAATCCGATTGCCCCAGCTTGGGCGCTCTACACCAAGTGCCGTCAGTGCCTTTTGGTAAGTCCGGATGATATCGCCCCGCTCGCCCATGGACCGTAAGACGCGCTCAAAATCCGGATCAAGCCGCCACTGATAGCTGGAGATCTTTTCGGCAAGTCCCAGCCGACTTAAATGATTGAGCCGGGCAATATCCAGACGCCGCGTCCATTCACTGCCGCGTTC
>JAHDDC010000143.1 GCA_020629545.1 Hellea sp. | reverse complement strand
CCTTATACGCTGGTTGTCGCCGTGGCCTTGTCAGCCCAGGCCACAGATGTAGGTGTGAATAAAGCGACCAAGGCTTTATTCGAAGCTGCAGACACACCGGAAAAAATGGTAGCCTTGGGCGAAGACAAAGTGCGCGACATGGTCAAAACCATCGGCCTTTACCGCACCAAAGCCGCCAATGTGATCAAGCTCTCACAAATGCTCATCGATGACTTCAACTCGGTCGTGCCCGATAATCGCGAAGACCTGGAAAAACTACCGGGGGTGGGCCGCAAGACCGCCAATGTGGTGTTAAACGAAGCCTACCGTCAACCGACCATGGCCGTCGACACCCATATTTTTCGGGTCTCCAATAGAACGGGTATGGCCCCCGGGAAAAACCCGCTGGAAGTGGAGCTCAACCTGCTCAAAGTGACACCCGAAGAATACGCCCTCCATGCCCATCACTGGCTGATCCTGCACGGACGCTATGTCTGTGTCGCCCGCAAACCCAAATGCTTTAATTGCGTGATAGAGCCCATCTGCAAGTTTAAAGAAAAAACCCCAGCAGTCGAATAGTTCTCAAGAAAAATCTTTGATCACCTGACTACCCTGTGCGGGAACCCAAAAACGGCGAATGGTCATCCATTGCTAGGATGTCGTGAGACAGACCCTGGTTTTACTGAACCGCTTCCTCAGCTCGAATGGACACAATATGAAGCGTATCCGGGTCAAACAGGGTTTGGACGGCAAGGTTTAATTGCTCGTGAGAAACTGTGTCCAAAAACGCCTCCATGGCATTTAATCGGTCAAATTCTTCAGGACGAGAATATGCGCTTGCCACACGCCCGACCCAGGTGCTGTTCTCTTTGCGCGTGCGTTCAAATTTTTCCAAAGCGGGTTGGCGGACACGGTCCACCTCATCGGCCGTGATATTGCCTGACCGCATGTCGGCGACCAGGGTTTTGGCAGCCTTTTCAAAGGCAGTAAAATCTTTGGGATCCATGGTCACCGCAGCGGACACATAGCCATAGCCGCTATAGGATTCCGGATAATTAGCGCCTATGGACGGCGAGTAGGATAGGCCGAGATTTTCGCGGACGGTTTCAATCATGCGGTTTTGTAAAATCCGCCGGATAAATTCATATTCCTGGCCTTTCAAATGATCCCACTCACCGGCAATCGGCCAGGCCATATAAAAGGCCCCTTCATTGGTTTTGCCTTTATGGAAAAGTTCAACGCGGTCCGGCTTTGGAAAGTTGCGAATTAAATTATCGAAGGTTCGAAATTCCGGTCGCCGTTGATCGAGCGCACCAAAGGTTTTGGCCACATCGGCGACAATCTGGTCCCGATCAAAATCACCGACAATGCCAATTTCGATAGCCCCGTTTTGCAGGCCTTCATGGAAGTATTGTTTAAAGTCTTCGGGCTGAGCGCCCAGATAACGTTCCAGGGGTAAGACGCCAAGGCGTGGATCATTATCCGCCCAGATCTTACCTACATGCTGGCGCGCAACGCCGCCCGGGGTAGAATCTTTTGTTTGGAAATAGGCTTTCCGGCCTTGATCGAATTTGGTTTTCCAACCCTCTCTATAACCCGGCGCTGTCGTCATGGCTGTCCAGACCTGTAATTGCGAAAGCAGGTCTTCTGGATTTAGGGCCGATGAGAAAGCCAGTTTTTCAGAGCCCATACTCAAACGGGTATTAATTTTCTTTCCGGCGAAAATTTCCTTAAGGTCCGTCACGGGATGCGCTTCAAACCCGCCAAGTTCATATAAGCTGCCAAGCGCAATAATTTCACGGTTTTCGGTCGGAACAATCAGCGTCCCCTCTCCGATATTGACTACGATATTTACCCAATCGGTTTTGAAATCTGTCTTTTTGAGATGAAGCCGGACATTATTGTCAAACACCAAGCTCTCGATTTCGAAATCCTCACGGTAAGACCCTTCTATGGTTTTTCCCGCGGGTCCAAAATCCGTATAGGCAAAAGTCTTTTTCTCTCGAACCTCCGGTGCACCCGCATCTTTTTCGTCCGAGGCTTTAAAAGCGGCAATAACTTCTTCGTTTGAAACCTCCTCATATCCTTTGCCCTGCAGCCATATCAGCGGTTCGAAATCTGAGAACATGCGAATGAACTCTTGTTCAATATCTTCCAAGGTCGTCGCTTTGGCGTACGCTTCGAATTGCTCTAAAGCCGTTTCCGGCGAAACATTGACCCGGCCGCCAGAGAAACTGCTTAATATGCCCTCGGCGATCTGGATGGATTTCCGCTTATCGATATTATTGGCCGCATCCCTTGTGGCCCTGCGCATATCTGCGAGAACCTCTTCATATTCGACCTCTTGAAACCCGTACTCCAGCGCCGACTTGATCTCCGCGTTCAATATTTCAATGGCGGCCTGCCAGTCTTTATCTTTGGGGGTGGCCCGAGCAATTCTCTGGTCTCCGGCGTGGCGGACATAATAAAGAATACGCGCGGACCTGACCGGCGAGTCCGGATCAAGAACCTTCTTGGCCAAACGTCGATTGACAATTGAGGTTGCAATCGACTCCCTGAAAGTCTTCTCGTATTTTTTCAGATTATATGCCGAGGATGTAGAATCGGTTGCTGACATCATCACCAGATTGTCGCTGATTTCTGGGGATTTATAAACATTGGCCTCCACGCCCCTGTCCCGCATTTTTTCCTTACGTAAGTCAATTTCAGGCGGGGCCTCACCGTCGGGGTGCCAGTCTGCAAAAGTTGACCTAATTTTGGCTTCGATATCGTCCAGATTAAAGTCACCCACCATGACCAAAAATGCGCGTTCGGGGCGGTAATGATTATCATAAAACTCGCGGAGTTGTTCTGCCGACAGAACCTTGAGGGATTCCGGGGTCCCTATAGTCGGTCGCTTGGTCATGAAGGCATCTTCATAGAAGAACTTATTGGAGGCTCTTTGGGCGGCGCGAAACACATTATTGGAGCGGTTTTCCTCGGCCATAACCACGCCGCGCTCCCGCTCAACAGCATCCGCCTCGATCAATAATTTGTCGGACATTTCCCGCAAGACCCGCAGCCCATAATCCACCGTTTCTGTATCCACATTAGGCAGGTTGAGCTTATAAATGGTTCGCGAAAATGAGGTCGAGGCATTGCTGTCCGCGCCGAATTTAAGGCCAAGCCTTTCCAGATCCTTGATCAACTCACCTTCGGGGATGTTTTCTGAGCCGTTAAAGGCCATATGCTCCAGGAAATGCGCCACGCCGAGTTCGTCATCCAATTCATGGCGAGCCCCGGCCTTGATCCAAAACCGTATGGCCGCTTCCTTTTCCGGCAGGCTATTTTGGCTGAGCGCATAGCGCAGACCATTATCCAGTATTCCATAGCGAATGGCCGGATCAGGTTCGATGTCCACCAAATCATGGGGCCAGGTGTGAACCAAAGGATCAAAAATCGGGACGTCTCGGCTTTCATTGCCCTGGCAGGACAGAAGGAAAACGGCTGAAGAGAGCAGAAGAAAAATTGACAAAAGGGGTCTAATACAGAGTGTCCACATGGAAACTCTTTAGCAATAGTTTTGGAGACTTCAAATCAACTTACGTGGCAATGTTCTCGATTCCTGCACAATTATTTCAAAAAGGGCTGTCTTATCGGCAAACTCGCAACACGTTATCTGAAACTCAACATAAGGAGTTTACGCATGACGACCCATATT
>JAHDDC010000142.1 GCA_020629545.1 Hellea sp. | reverse complement strand
GGCGTTACAGGTAACCCCGGACAATCCAATTACGCGGCTTCAAAGGCGGGAATGATCGGATTTTCCAAATCATTGGCTCAAGAAGTGGCGAGCCGTGGCGTGACCGTAAATTGCGTCGCGCCGGGTTTTATCGCGTCCCCGATGACCGATGTCCTGCCGGACGCCGTCAAAGAGGCTATTTTAGGTAAAATCCCAGCCGGGGCGCTCGGTAACGGCGAGGATATTGCCAATGCGGTGGCCTTTTTGGCCAGCGAAGAAGCGGCTTATGTAACGGGGCAGACCCTGCATGTGAACGGCGGAATGGCAATGATTTAGGGTGATTTCGCGCCGAAAAGAACACTATCATTTAACGTTAATACGGGCTAGTCATCACACATCATGTGTGTTAGACGCCGCGCCGGAAAGCAAAAAGGGCTTGAATCGGGGTAAATAAACCCCATGTTCCGGGCCTGAAACCGCCGCAATTGCGGCCTTAAAAAGGAAGTAAATATGTCAGATATTTTGGACCGCGTAAAAAAGATGGTCGTTGAGCATCTGGATGTGGACGAAGATAAAGTCACTGAAAAGGCTCACTTTATTGACGATCTGGGCGCTGACAGCCTGGATACAGTTGAGCTTGTTATGGCTTTCGAAGAAGAATTTGACATTGAAATTCCGGATGATGCTGCCGAGCATATTCAGACAGTTGGTGACGCTGTAAAGCACATCTCTGAAATGGCCGGCTAAGAGGTCAGATAGTATTGCAATGCGGCGGGTAGTAGTTACAGGCATGGGTCTTGTCTCACCCGTCGGTTGCGGCGTTCCCGTAGCCTGGGAAAACGTCAAGTCCGGTATATCAGGTGCCGGCAAAATCGAACATTTCAGGACCGATGATCTGAAATGCAAAGTCGCGGCCATGATCCCCAAACTTGATGGAGAAGGCGGCGGCGGACCTGATATTCCCGGTACATTTGATCCTGATGCGGTGATGTCTGCCAAAGAAAGACGTCGCATAGACGAATTCATTTTATACGCCATTGCTGCATCTGATGAAGCCATTAACGATTCTGGATGGCATCCGAGTGAAGATGAGAACGAAGCTCGGGAACGCACCGGCGTACTGTACGGATCAGGTGTCGGCGGCCTCAAGACAACTTACGAAGGGTCACTCTTACTGGACGGTCTTGATAAAGGCGGCGGTCGGCCAAAGAAAATTTCACCTTTTATTATTCCCGGCATGTTGATCAATCTGGCGGCTGGTCAGATTTCAATTCGCCATGGGTTTAAAGGCCCAAACCACAGTGTCGTGACGGCCTGTGCGACAGGTGCTCATGCCATCGGTGACGCAGCCCGCCTGATTCAGCGTGGCGATGCTGATGTCATGATTGCGGGCGGCTCCGAGTCGTCCATATGCCGTTTAGGTCTGGCTGGATTTATAGCCTGCCGCGCCATGACGACAAATTTCAATGATGAGCCCGAGCGGGCTTCTCGCCCCTATGACAAAGACCGTGATGGGTTTTTGATGGGTGAGGGGGCAGGCGCCGTTGTTCTTGAAGAATATGAGCATGCCAAAGCGCGCGGCGCCACCATTTATGCCGAGTTTAAAGGCTACGGTATGTCAGGTGACGCTCATCATATTACCAGCCCTGCACCAGAAGGTGAGGGTGGATACCGGGCTATGAAAGCTGCACTCAACGACTCCGGTCTCGATATCACTGATATCGGCTATGTTAATGCCCACGGTACGTCGACGCCATTAGGTGATGAACTGGAAGTGATGGCCGTTGAGAGATTGTTCGGTGAGCACAGTAAAAATGTTAAAATGTCAGCGACAAAATCCATGACAGGGCATCTTCTGGGGGCGGCGGGTGCGCTTGAGGCTATTCTGGCGATTATGGCATTGAAGGATCAGGTGGCTCCGCCAACAATCAATCTGGATAATCCCTCATTGGAGACTGAGATTGACTTGGTCCCACATGAAGCCAAACCTATTAACTGCAATGCAGTCATGTCCAATTCCTTTGGTTTTGGCGGCACCAATGCCGCCCTCATTTTCGCCAAGGCGCCTCAGGCGTAATGGCCCGGCGCAAGACGACGACATCGCAACAGGGTGACGAAGCGGCGGCAGACGTTCGCAAAAAATTAGGCAAAAAGAACAAAAGTGCATTAGCTTTTGTGGGCGTCATGGGTTTGCTGACATTTCTGGCAGGCGTCGCCCTTATTGGCTGGAATTATGTCCAATATCAGTTCACGATCGACGGACCTCTGGCCGAAGATAAAGTCTTTACAGTTCCGCAAGGCGCCGGTGCTTCAAAGATTGCCAGTCTATTGAAGAAAGAAGGCATGATTGACAATGCCGATATGTTCAAACTGCTCGTTCGCATGGATGAAGTCGGAAGCTCGCTGAAAGCCGGAGAGTTCGAAATCCCGGCTAAATCGAGCATGCGGGACATCGTCAAAGTCCTGCAAGAAGGCAATGCTATCCTTTATCCGTTCACCGCACCGGAAGGCTTGACCAGTGCCCAGATCATGCGAGCCATGGCCAAGATCGAGACTCTGGAGAATGATAATCCAGATATCCCCGCCGAAGGGAGTTTGCTGCCGGAAACCTATATGACCCCGCGCGGTATGAAACGCTCTGAACTTGTGGCCAAAATGAAGAAAGCTCAAGCCGATGTGCTTGATGAACTTTGGGATGGTCGCGCCAAAGACCTGCCTTTCAATACCAAATACGAAGCCCTCATCCTGGCCTCTATTGTTGAGAAAGAAACAGGCATTACATCCGAACGCGATGTCGTGGCTGGCGTGTTTGTTAACCGCCTCAAAAAAGGTATTAAGCTGCAATCCGACCCGACCATAATATATGGTGAGACCGGCGGTGAACCGTTAGGTCGAGGTATTCGAGTGTCAGAAATAAATCGGGTCACAGATTGGAATACCTATCAGATGTTCGGCCTTCCCAAGACCCCGATCTGTAACCCGGGCAAGGAGGCCATTGCGGCTGTGCTCAATCCGGCAGATACCCCATATATCTATTTTGTGGCGGACGGAACGGGCGGGCATGTCTTTGCCAAGACGCTTTCCGAACATAATGATAATGTGAAAAACTGGCGCAAGATAGAGCGTCAGCGCAAGCGGGCAGCTGCCGCGAAACAGCAATAGGGCAATTAAATGGATTTCGCCAAAATGAAGACCCAGCGTCGCGGATTGATGATTGTATTGTCTTCTCCCTCCGGTGCGGGCAAGACGACACTGACTCGGCAATTGCTGTCAGAAAACAAAAACATGTCCATGTCCGTCTCCGCGACGACCCGTCGACCCCGACCGGGTGAGGTCGATGGTCGCGACTATTACTTCGTCGACAAGACCGAATTTTCCAACATGATCGAAGACGGCGAGTTTCTCGAACATGCCAAAGTCTTTGACAATTATTACGGCACGCCGCGCGGTCCCGTCGAGGAGTCATTAGAGCAGGGCAAAGACATCATTTTTGATATTGACTGGCAAGGGGCACAGCAGCTGACACAGGCGGCGTCTGGGGATCTGATCAAAATTTTCATTCTGCCACCCGGCATGCAGGAGTTGGAAAAACGCCTGCGGTCTCGTGCCTCTGACTCGGATGAAGTTATCGCCAAACGCATGAGCAAGTCGGAGGCCGAAATCAGCCATTGGGCTGAATATGACTATGTCATCGTTAATGAGGATGTAGAGGTTGCTATGGCCGA
>JAHDDC010000049.1 GCA_020629545.1 Hellea sp. | reverse complement strand
TGTCCTCCATTAAACGCCGTTGATGTAAGGCCGCCTGTTTCAGGCTTGGCCAGTGCGTAGTTTAGTATTTTATAAGCCAGTTTGGAAGCCAGAAAATCTGGGGCGTGAAAACCGTCTATGGGGGCCAGTTCATTGATGTCGGCGCCCACAATTTTTCCAATTTTTGCGGCTCTGGAAATTATCCCCATCGCGTCCTCCCAGAAGACGCCGCCGGGCTCTGGCGTTCCGGTCGCAGGCATGAGTGAGCTGTCAAACCCATCCAGATCAAAGGTTAGATAGATGGGTCGATCTTTCAGGGGCGCAACGATTTCGTCATAGTTCCAGCTCTTGCGATCCTTGCCCCAATGAATAGTGATCCGATGTTTATTCTCAGACAAAAATGGAATTTCTTCTTTAGATATATTGCGAATACCGACTGAGATAATCTCAACTTTGGGGTTGTCGAGCACGCGGCGAATGGCGGAAGCATGTGAGAAATGCTCCCCCTCATATCCGTCACGCAGATCGGCGTGGGCGTCGAAATGCAGGATAATCAAATCCGAATATTTCATCAAAAACGGGCGAATGGCTCCCGGCGTAATGGAATGCTCGCCGCCAAACACCAAAGGAAATTTCCTGTCTGCCAATACCAGCCCTGTCCGGATGGCCAGCATATGCAAGGCGTTTTCGATGGAGCTGCTATCAATGACGGGTTCGCGAGCGGTGACCACGCCGTACTGGCTGACCGGTTCGCACCAAAATTCTTCGTCAAACAGCTCCACTTCATGGGAGGCATTTAGCATGGCAATAGGGCCCAGCTCCGTTCCGCCGCCATAAGAGACAGAGGCCTCGAGCCCGAACGGAATAATGACCGCACCGGCGTCATTATAGCTTCTGGCCAGTTCCTTTGGCAGGCCTAGAAACCCTTGTTCGGGCGGCAGAAGTGCAAAGGGCGCGCTCACGACGCTGTCTCGAACAAGGACGCAAATTCACGGCGCGGGCGGTCTTTCCACACGCCGGAGTGATAAGCATCTGAAGCCAAAAGCGGAATGACGGTGGAGGCTTCCGCAAAAACCATTTGTTCCAGGGCGGTTTGGACCTTGCCCCAGCTCGCCGCTTCTTGCAGGGTCGAGCTTGAGCAGGCACCATCTCGGACATCGGCCACTGTAATCTGCACGGCATATTTGTGCATTTCAGCTTCGACCCCTAAAATTTCAGCGCAGACCACCGTATCTTGAACAAAGTTTTTCGGCACGCCGCCGCCGACCATTAAAAGCCCGGTTGAACCCGCATCGATTTTAATATCAGTGAGTTCGCGGAAATCGGCCACACTGTCGATCGACATATAATTGCCGGGGTTTTCCACCTGATGTTTGACGAGGCCAAACCCAGCCGAACAATCAGAGAAAGCTGGCACAAAAATTGGCACATCATGATCATAACAGGTCTCAATGAGGCTATCTTTTTTCTTGGCATTGGTTTTAAGCCAGCGGCCCATTTCACAGATAAATTCCCGTGACGAGTAAGGGCGGCGCTCCAGAGAATTGGCAATCTCGTAAATAACGTGATCGCAATGCTGGAGCTCTTCTTCGTCAATATAAGTGTCGTAAATCCGGTCGATATAATGCTCGCGCAGCACATTATCATTTACGGGCCCTGCCGCCTGATAGTGTTTGAACCCGAGAGCTTCAAAGAAATCCATATCGACGATAGAAGCACCGGTGGAGACAATAGCGTCGACCATATTATAGCGCACCAAATCGCGATAGACATCCATACAGCCTCCCGCCGATGTGGAGCCCGCCAAGGTCAGAATGATCGAGCAATTCGGATCAGACACAGCGGTTTTAAAAATGTCACAAGCCCGGCCCAGATCACGGCTTGAGAATGACATTTTACCCATGGCCTTAATGATGGGGCGGGCGTCGATTTGGGTAATGTCGAAATGCTCGATAGGTTTTGAGAGCAGTTCGGCCTTGGAGTTTTGGGGTGTCGTCATGATTTAGTCCTCGATCGCGACAAAAGTGTTTGAGCAAAATCCGTTAAATCCGGTTGCCATGGAGAAGCCATAAGCGCCCAAATGGGCAAATTCGATCCAGTCGCCTTCGGCTGTATCTGCGGGCAGATGATATGGGCCTTCCATCACGTCCATGGAATCACAGGTCGGCCCGAACAGGCGAAATCCGTTCAGCATGTCCATGGGTGAGGGAGGTCGGTTGCGGTGCAGCGTAAGGGGGTAATTCCAGCGAAAGTGACCGGCATCAAACAGCGAGCCAAACACGCCGTCATTTAGATAGAGGTCATTGCCTTTACGAAGTTCTACCCGTGCGAGCGTGCTTCCCCCTTCAGCACATAAAGCTCGCCCTGGTTCTGCCAACCAGTCGCAATGGCCGAAACCGTGTGTGATTAGGCTTTTGTGGATGACATCGAAAAAGACCGTAAGCAGGGGCATATCCATGCCCGGATAGCAAACCGGGAACCCCCCGCCCACGTCAATGGCGTCTAGATTTACGCCCGCTTCGTTGACGGCTCCTGCGGCAAAGCTAATGGCTTTATCATAACTCTCAGGGGTCATGCATTGCGAACCCACATGAAAGCTGACACCGAGTCTGGCGCAAAGCGGGCGTGCCTGTTTGAGAAGTGGAACCGCAGTCTCGAATTCCGCACCAAATTTTCCCGCTAAAGGCAAGGCGGCGGCGCCCTTCGGAACTGACAGTCGCAGGAACAAGTTCAGATCGGGCGCTTCACGGGTGCAATCACGGATCTTGATCAGCTCTTCCTCGCAATCAAAAACAAAATTGCGCACGCCCAGCCCATAAGCCCGAGCAATCAAGCCACGTGACTTGACCGGATGCATAAGATAAAGCTCGGCTTCGGGGTAATGGGTGGCCATGAACTCTACTTCGCGCAGGGAAGCTACATCGAATTGGCGGATTCCGGCTTCCCATAACAGAGCAATGACGGATGGATGCGGATTGGACTTGACGGCATATAGAGAGCGGCCGTGAAAGCCGTTCAGGAATAGCCGCGCGGCCTTCCGAATTTTTTCCGGGTAAATCAGATAAATGTGATCATCCCCTTGATACAGGTTCAGGAGTTCATCAATGGAGCAAAAGGTCGGTAGACCGTGAGGGTGCTCGGATACGGATAAAGGGTTTGCCGGTATCTCGGAAACCCCGGCCCGTAAAACGGATAAGGATTTCATAAAATTGTCTCTTAGTGAGTTGAAGTCGGGGCCGCCAATGCTATCAGAGCGGCCCGTGATTGGGTCAGGCGGGCTAGGCCCGCACCTCACTAGAGAATTCAGCAATAGAGGCCATAAAGTCCTGCAGATCCCATGACAGAAAGGTTTGGCCCAGTTGTGAGCGCTGGCCAATTATCTCTCGGGATATGCGATGGATCTTCAGAGCCATAGCGCGATCTCAATCCTCAGGACGCGGGCATGAAGCGCGCGAAAAACCAAAAACCAAGACGTTACCGGCGGCTATTGCTCTGTGGGACAGAGACGGCTGACAGATTTCCCATTCAATGAGGCTTTTCAGTGTTGAAAAGCTCTGACTTGTTCAGGGCTCGCTGTAGCTCGCTTTATCGTCAAAACGCCATTTAGGCCAAAAATTATGAATTGCAAGTGAAATTATGCGCTATGAACCCATCTTTTTTAATGTCGATCGAGATCGGATTCGAGTACAAAAAGCGTCTACAATATCGTCGCTGTTCCCACAATCTCCGCTCTGCTAAACCAATTTCATAAATTCACTTGAAACTTTTCGTTGCGGGCCCCACTTTCTATTTGAATGAGGAGAATGACGATGCACCACGATTACGCGGATGCCAGCCAGTGGCGCGGAACGACTATATTATCTGTTCGCAAAAACGGCAAAGTTGTTGTGATCGGAGATGGTCAGGTCAGCGCCGGAAACACGGTCATGAAATCCGGGGCCCGGAAGGTCCGAAGGATTGCCGGCGGGCGTGTGATTACGGGGTTTGCCGGAGCAACGGCCGACGCCTTTGCCCTGTTAGAACGTCTCGAGGCCAAGCTCGAACAATATCCAACGCAACTCGCGCGGGCCTGTGTGGAGCTTGCCAAGGACTGGCGAACTGATAAGTATTTACGGCAGCTACAGGCCATGATGATTGTGGCCGACGCGTCCGAGACCTATGTGCTGACGGGGAACGGAGATGTTGTAGAGCCCGATAAGCTGGAAAGCGGCTCTGGTATAACAGCTATCGGTTCTGGCGGGAACTTCGCCTTGTCCGCGGCGCTCGCTATGGATGAATACGAAAAAGATGCCGAAGTGCTCGCGCGAAAGGCGATGGGCATCGCGGACCGGGTCTGTGTTTTCACAAATGGTAATCTGACAATTGAAACGCTGGACAGCTAAACCTGTTCTTGACAGTCTAGGCAAATATTCCTAGCAGCACAGCATGTTTTCACATGACGAAATCTGGGGCGGCATTGACCGTCTGGCCAAAGCCCTGTCGACATCGCCTTCCGGTCTGGCCCGCCAAGCTGGTCTTGATCCGACCAGTTTCAATAAATCCAAACGCATGGGCGCGAGCGGAAAACCGCGCTGGCCCTCAACGGAAAGCGTGTCTAAGATATTATCAGTGGCTGGCCTGAGTTTTGAGGACTTTGCGGCGATGGCAGTTGCGCGCCGCGCCCGGGGTCCGCTCGTACCTGTGATCGGACTTGCTCAGGCGGGTGAGGGGGGACTGTTTGACGATAGCGGCTATCCCGTCGGAGAGGGCTGGGATGAAGTACGTATGCCGGGCGATATTGACAGCAATGTCTATGCCCTTGAAATTCAGGGTGACAGCATGTTCCCTGTTTTTCGGGACGGTGATCGCGTAATCGTGGCCCCCAATGAGACGATCCGTAAAGGGGACCGTGTCGTCGTGAAAACCCGTGAGGGCGAAATTATGGCCAAGGAATTAGCGCGTAAAACCACGACAAGAATAGATCTGAAATCACTCAATGCTGATTATGACGATCTTAGCTTTACCCGCAAAGAGATTGAATGGATTGCGCGGATTGTATGGGTGACGCAATAAAGCGAATCTATTGATCGCTATCAGCCGGCAAGTCATTGACCCGTTCGCCGTCCAAAAGATTTTCCGCCAGCATCATAAGCGTTTTAGGATCGTCAAGATGATTGCGAAACTGATCCATTCGGGATTTCACATCAACTTCCACAGCGTTTTTGGCAGAGGAATTATAAATCCGCTCCAATAGTTGCCGGGCTTTGTCCTGATGACGCTCAGCGTCGATGGTTAAAAGCACGGCCGAAAAATTACTCAATATGATGATGTCATGAGGCGCCCGGGACAGGGCGGCTTCGTAATGGGCGATTCCGGACTGTTCGCTTGCCATGAACATATTTTGCGCGCGCTTTTCACCGGCTTTTCGCACAATCCCCAAATGCCAGGCACCCAGCAGAGCATCGCCTCTTGGGTCTTCTGGATACTTCTCGCGCACATCAATGATTGCCATCAGAGTCTTTTGCGGAAGTTTTTTTCGCCAAGCGCGAAACGGGCTACTGGACTGTGTTTCAAACCCATAGGCCAGGGCGTATTGAACAAGAGCATTTTGCGAATTTGCATCAAGTTCCAGGGCTTTCGCAGCGAGTTTTCTCGCGCGCTTGGCGTGATCCCGAGGTTTGTCTACATAACCCAGCATGACTTTGGCCGAGATCGACTCAGCGGCAAGGCTGAGCCCTCCGGCTGTTCCCAGGCTCTCGCCCTGCGAAATCGCCAAATCATATTGTCCGTCAAGCAGTTTGGAACGCAGATCGCTTTCTGACATGTCCGTGGCCATCGCCCATGTTCCGCATAAAAATAGCGTAAAAGCCAAATATGTTAAAAGCCGCCACATCGTTACTATATACCAAGTTCAGAGCAGAAAGTGAAGAGTCGTGTTTTTGATAAAATTATACCCCGTCGTTCGGGCTAGGAAACGACGGGGTTAATTCGCGCGCACGTGGGAAGTGCGGAAACGTGGGAATTAGGAAGGCGCGTCCCCATTTGCGGGGGGCTGGCTGGGAAAAGCAGGGGACGCTGCCTTCGCTAACAATTACTATATGCTAGGTAGAAAAGGCCACAAAAAGACCCAATTGTGACCATTTTGGGGCAAATTATGACTCAGGTCTTAATTTCGGCTAAGATTGGTTGCACAGTCAAATAAAACAGCTAAAAATAGGTAATATGAGCTCAAATATAATCAATATGCCGCCGCGTCTGACATCCAGCGAAGTGCGCAAAGCGAGCCAAGTCGCCTTTGATCGGATTGAACTTGGACAGATTTTGGGTGTTTATGGCCGCATGGTCAGCCAGGGCCACTGGAAAGATTATGCGATGGACTTTCTATCGGACCGCGCCATTTTCAGTATTTACCGCAAAGCCAGCGAACATGCGCTCTACCGAATCGAGAAAACGCCCGCGCTCAAAAATCGTCAGGGTCAGTTCAGCGTGATCGCGCCTGGCGGATTGATTTTGAAACGCGGCCATGATTTGAAAACTGTTTTAAGAGTTTTCGATAAGAAGAAATTTCAAGTCAGATAATTGGACCCATAAAAAAACCCGCACTCAAAAGCGCGGGTTCGTCATTTGATATCGGGGGTTGCTTATTCGCCGCCGCCAAACAGGCTCAGCAGAATATTGAACATATTCACAAATGCGAGCAAAAGACTGGCCGCGCCGAAGGCTGACATCTTATTGGCCATCGCCGTATTTCCAGCAACGGAATAATATGTGCGCTTCAGCATTTGTGTTTCCCAGGCTGTGATCATGGCGATCGCGGCCAGGGCGACAACATTGATAATGATGTCTAGCGTGCCGGTCGGACGTAGAGCTGGGAAGAATGCACCCAATATATTGATGGCAACATACCCTAAAAACGCTGCGAAAGCGTATTTGATGAATGTTGAAAGGTTACGCTCTGTCGAATATCCAAACAGGCTCAGCGCTGCGAACATTGCGACGGTCATGAAGAAAATCTTCGCGATAATCATTCCGGGAACGAAAATCGTAACCATTGACATAAAGACACCTAAAAAGGCTGAAAAACCAAACAGGAAGGCATGCATGCCGCCGAGGCTCATTGTGTGAATTTTACGCGCAACGCCGCCAAACAAAAACGGGATCGCAATGACAAAGCCCAGAAGCATAAAGGGACTGCTGAGAATGCCCGCGATTTGCGGATTGGCCTGGATCATCTGTCCGCCAAAATACGCTACGCCAGCGGTGACAGCCATGGCTGCGGCCATATAACGATATGTGCCGAGCATGAAATTGCGCAGGCCAATATCGGTTTCACCTGCACCCACGACATGTGGTGAACGATTGGTCATAAAAACTCCTTGCAATGACTAATACCTCTTCAATATAGGGTAAAACCCTAACAATTACAAAATATTTTCACCGCGACATTTATCAGGCATTCATATGGAACTCAGACAACTCGGGCGTACTGATATTAAAGTCACATCAGTCTGCCTCGGCACGATGACATGGGGCAATCAAAATACCGAAACCGAAGCTCATGAACAGCTGGATTACGCCATCAGTCGGGGCATAAACTTCATCGATACGGCGGAAATGTATCCGGTTCCGGGAGACCCCAAAACCCAAGGACGAACCGAGGAGTATATAGGCAGCTGGATTAAGGCCCGCGGACGGCGTGACGACTTTATCTTGGCAACAAAAATTACCGGCCGGTCCCAGATGACTTGGTGCCGTGATAAAGGCGAGGAGCCGCGTCATACACGCGCGCAAATTGATGAAGCCGTTGAAAAATCCCTGCGCCGTCTCCAAACCGATTACATCGACCTTTATCAACTGCATTGGCCAGACCGCGCTATTCCGGGATTTGGGTTTCATTCTTATCAAGATTATGACGCCTCAGACATGGAGCCGCTTGAGGACATTATGGAAAGTCTGAACCGTCATGTCGAAAAAGGCAATATCCGTCATATCGGCGTGTCAAACGAATATCCTTGGGCCGTTATGAAATTTTTGGCGATCGCGGAAGCGCGCGGGTGGCCCCGTATGGTCTCTAACCAACATGTCTACAGCCTTGTGTCTCGGCGTTATGATTACGCGAATGCCGAAATTGCCATGCGTGAAGACGTTGGCCTTCTGGCCTATTCACCACTCGCCCAAGGCTATTTGACAGGAAAATATGACGGTGGTGCTCTGCCGGATAAATCCCGCAAACAACTCTTTGGCGGCTTCCTTGGCCGTTATGAAGGTCCCGGCGGATTGGAAGCGATTGAAGATGCCAATAATACAGCTCGTGAACTCGGGATAACCCCCACACAATTTGCGCTTAAATTTGTGGAAAGCCGTGAATTTGTGACGTCCAACATTATTGGCGCGACCACGATGGATCAGCTCAAAGAGAATATTGACGCGCATGACATTATCTGGACCAAAGATATGGAACGGCAAGCGGCCCGAATTCAAAAAATCTATCGCTCGCCCTGTCCTTAGGGCATATTTTAAATAATCAGTCGGCACATAATGGGGCCGCAATCATTATGGAAACATACAGACTCTTTGCCGCCATCCGGCCAACAGAAAATATTATTCGTGATTTGACAAAAATTCAAAAAGGCGTTGCGGGTGCGCGTTGGTCAGATCCAGAGAAACTCCATGTGACCCTGGGGTTTTTTGGTGATGTTGACGGCGAAACTGCCGAAATCCTCGATACAGAGCTGGCCAAAATTCGGCAAAGCTCGTTTGAATTGTCATTGACGGGTATTGGTCATTTTGGGCGCTCAGAGCCTCGCTCTATCTGGGCCGGCGTTGACGCGAGTGAATCGCTAAGCCACTTACACAAATCCGTCAAAACCGCCGCGCTTCGGGCTGGCCTTGAACTGGAACGGCGGGAATATACGCCCCATGTGACCCTGGCTTATTTCGGGGCTAATCCTGATGTGACGCGCATTGCTAAATTTAAACACCGCCAGAGCGGATTTAAAACCCGACCCTTTTTGGTTGATCAATTTCTTCTATATTCAAGCTGGCGGCGCAAAAGCGGCGGCAATCTGTATAAAGTCGAAGCCAGCTATCCTTTATTGGGGGCATAGATTATGAAGTCGTCAGTTAATCCAAACTGATCCGGTCAGGACAGGGCGTCGTAAATACCATAAAGACCGGATTATGACTTCTGATACTTTATCTAAGACGCCGCTCGCCTTTGGCCTGTGGCGTTACGCGTTAATCGGGGCGGTGATTGCCTTTGCAGGGCCGCCGATATATATTCATACCCCCAAAGTTTACGGAGAGCTTCAAGGTCTGGATCTGGGCGTGATGGCGAGTATTCTCGTCACTCTACGTCTTTTTGATTTTGTGCAGGACCCGGCGCTGGGATGGCTCATCACAAAGTTTCAAAGCCGGGCGCAGAGCTTGGTGATGGGGTTTGCGGCGCTATTCGGCATAGGCATGTTATGCCTGTTTACGCCTGAGCCTCTATTCGCTTTGCCGGTCTGGTTTGCGATGTCACTTGCGCTTGTCTTTACCGGGTTTAGCGGACTTCAGATCATCTTTTACTCAACAGGGCTTGAAATGGCGGAAAGCTCAGGGGTGTCGCATGCCCGTATTGCTGCCTGGCGCGAAGCCTCCGTTTTGATCGGGATCTCTGCGGCGTGTGTTGCGCCGGTTATTCTGGCCAGTCAGTTTGGTGATAAAGGCGGTTACTGGGTCTATAGTTTATTATTCCTAGGCGTCTTGCTAATCGCGATGGGGTTCTCGAGTCCGGTCTGGAAATTTGCCAGCACGCAATTAACGGATGCGAGCCGGTTCTGGCATTTACTGAAAAACCCTAATTTGCGCTGGTTGATGGGAATCGGGTTTTTAAACTCTCTGCCAACCGGGATCACATCCACATTGTTCCTGTTTTATGTTGAAGACCGATTGGGAACCGAGGTCCACGCAGGCCCCATGCTCTTATTGTTTTTCCTGAGCGCGGCTTTAGCGGCTCCGTTTTGGGGCTATCTGGCCGCCCGGCAACCGGCCAAACGGGTTCTCATGATTGGCATGATATTGGTCGCTCCGGCTTTTATTCTGGCGGCGTTTTTAGGGACAGGAGATATCTGGCAGTTTTATGTGATATGCGTCTTATCAGGCATCGCACTAGGAGCCGATATGACATTGCTCCCGGCACTCCTCTCGGATGAACTCGCAAGTTCTGGGGCAGGGGGTTCGTTCACTTTTGGAATATGGGGCTTTATCACCAAATTCTCATTTGCTGTGGGGGCTGGAATTGCGCTCGCCCTCATTGGGGTGGGCGGCTTTGTTCCAGGCGCCGATAACTCAGAGAACGCCCTTAGGGCGTTGGCGCTGACCTATGCGGCCATACCGTGTTTGTTAAAACTGGTTGCGGCTATCGCGGTTTGGATCGCACCCATCCGGCCGGATGCAATATAGGGCTTGCCTACATTTTAAAAAACGGCTGAAGCAATTTCGGAATGGCATTGCTGAAAATCAGCGGGCTATCCAAGGCTGAAATGACCAAACATGGACCGTCATCCATTGCGACCGGTACATGGGGTGTTTTGTGATCGGCAAAATGTAGATCGCCCTGCGTATAGGCTTCGTCACCATCATAATAGCCGCCGCTTAAAATCATCGTCATTTCTTCGCCGCTATGGCCATGAGCCGGGACAGCTTTACCCGGAGCCATCCATAACAAACGGGCACTGGCTTTTCCGTTTACAAGGAGAATATGCTGCTTGAGACTGGGTGAAAGGCGCTGCCATTTAATAGAATCCAGATCACCATCAAGATAACGGCTGAGAATGGCCGGAACATCGATACCAAAAATTTTACTTCTGACTTTTGGGATCATCGTTTTAACGTTTTCAATGGGCCGGGTTTCGGTTTCGGCACGCTCCAAAAGATCAAGAGCTCCCATTTCCATTTTAACCGGTTTGGCTTCGCTTAGCGCCGCGCCGCTCACTTCCTGTTGAAGCGCGACAGTGTTTTGGCATTTTACACATTGGCTGACATGTGTCGCGAGCACGAGGCTAAAGGCCGTATCATATTGGCCCGCCACATATTTACTCAATGCGTCATCTGTCGGATGATAATTGATAGGGGTCATGTGAAGTCTCCGCGTTGATCCGCGAGTAGAGTTTTAAGTTTTCCTAGGCCTAGTCTGATCCTGGATTTCACCGTCCCCAAAGGTATTCCCAGATTTTCAGATATCTTGGCGTGGGCATTTTCTTCTATAAATGCCATAAATAGTACGTCCTTTTGATCGTCCGGTAACTGATTCAGGGCGGCATGAACTTTCTCGGCATTGATTGAATGCCAGACGGCCGCCTCAGGCGAAATTTCACCTGGACCCGCAAAGGTTGGATCATTGGCATCTGGCAGCGGACGTGAATCGCGTCTTAGGCGATCGATTTTCTTATTTCTCGCAATCGTATAAATCCAGGTTGATGCGGAGGCCAGGGCCGGATTGAATTGTTCGGCTTTTCGCCAAACCGTCAATAATGTCTCTTGGGCAACTTCCTCGCATATTGTGTGGCTTAGGCCTGATTTTAAAATGAACGATTTCACCCGCGGCGCATAATAGTCAAACAGTGTCTGAAACGCCTCGCGATCTCGATCATCTGCGATCAACCGCATCTGCTCGGCCCAGAATTCCGGACCGTTGCCTACGGCATCGCTGGGTTGCGTTCGCACCGACATTCTACGTCTGACCTTTCCATGTCTGACCGTGTTAATCGGGACTATATTTGATTTTTGAGCAGATATCATGCTCTTATTTACGGAAGAGCGCAGAAATTAGATCAATAAGAGGATTATTTTGTCACCGCGTGATCCAAAGTAAATCGCGTCGCGTAGTTAAAATATAGAACTCAAAACCGAGCCATCTGATCCCCCTCCCCTTGTCAAATCAGATGAAACAAAGAGTAAGCCGCAATGCGATGAACTCTGGCGAGGTTGAGATCCTCCTGCGGACTTTCGAGTTCGCGGGAGGAAAACGTTTAAGGCAGTCTGAACTGCTAAAAGACGATGCAGAATACTAATCTTTCAGATTATGGTCATAAATCTTGCCTACAGTGAATGCAGGCTTACGGAGTTACAGTCATGCTCAATTCTTTTCTTGGATTAATTCTGGCGTCATGTCTTTCGGCGCCTATGCAAAATCTGGATCTTCAGCCTTTGGGCAAAGCCACATATAAGAAAGCCATATTCAAACTGTATGACGCGTCATTGTGTACGACCGAAGAGCAGTTCAGCATGGAAGCGCCTTTCGCGCTGGCTCTTGATTATCGAATGAAATTTTCGAGTGAACAAATCTCAGGCGCAGGAATCCATGAAATGGCTCGGTTCGCCCGCAAGGACAAAGCCGAATTTGCCGAACTCGAGCCTCTTTTTCAAAAATGCTTCCCTGATGTTGATAAAGGGGATCAGATTATTGCCGTTAGCGAAGGGCCAACAACGGCTAAATTTTATTATAATGGCGAAATGTCGTGCTCAGTCGATTATCCCGAGTTTCGGCATTTGTTTTTCGGTATCTGGCTCGGGGAAGAAACACGCGCGCCGCGAAAAGCTCGGCTGCTTAAGGGGATAGCCGAATAGCTATCATTCCGGAATAATATCACCGTTATCATTCAGTAAGCGATAGGAAACCTTGGTTTCGACGTCCCGCGTATAAACATTCACCATTTGACCCTTATCTAAGATCTGTTGCGCCTCATATTTAAATCCTGCAACGGATTCTAGCGAGGCTCGGTAAAATACTGGGTCTGTACAGGACTTTATGCGAATATTGGTGACGAGGCCGCGGTCCGTGACATCGAATTTCATTTTACAATGTCCGCTTTTCTGTGCATTTGCAGGCGCTGGTTGCGGCATGCGATGGATCGGTTTTGGACCATTTGCGCCGGGCTTTAAGGTTCTGTCAGGAGCGGCTTCGCTAAATATTTGACTATATACAGTCTGGCTCGCGTCATTTGTGTTGAAGCTGACATGAATTCCGCCTGATTGATCGGTTCCGAATTTATCTTTAACAAAAATGGCGGGTAGTCGCTGGGCACTACCATCAGACATCTCCCCCATCAGCATATATTCTTTATTGGATTTTATCACCAATTCGCAAGGCGTGGTGCAATCCTTATAAACGACGGCCCTTGGCACGCGATAAAGAACGATCCGCGCGCCGGTGGGTACGCTTTCGATTTTTAAAGTTTTTTTCTTGGATCCTGCCCATGCTTGGGTCGGTAAAGCACTGGCGGCGAGTATCAGGCCAGCCATTAGACAGTGTAGATTCGTCATTTCAATCGCCATTTCAGGTCGTCCCTATCACGAGACCAGTCTATTTCGCCTGACAGCGCTAGGTCAAATCACGATCTCAGTCACGATTTTCAGAGATTAGGGTGCGGTTTCTAATTTTCATCCCTAAACCGATATTCAAGGACGCCGATCATTATTTTAAGGCGCATATCAAAAGGATAACACCATGGCAAAAGCTAAGACAACCGCCAAAAAAGCGGCCCAAAAAACAACAAAGACAGCGACAAAGGCTGTTGAAACAACAGAAACACGCATTTCCCAGGCTCGCGCCATCGCTCGTAAAGGCGCATTGGCATATGTTGGTCTCTATGGCGCTGCCTTTGAACGCGCGCAAAAGCGTTGGGGCCAGGTCAAGACCTCGACTGACGGATTGTTTGATCAACTCGTTGAGCGCGGTGAAGATCTCGAAGCTAAAGCCGGTGTTGTTTTCAAAGCCACTCAGGAAAAAGTCTCTGAGCGATTTGAAGATCGTGCCGAGCAGCTCAAATCCGTGTTGCCAGCTTCCGCGAATGATCGGGTTGAAGAGCTAGAAGCCGAGATTAAAGCCTTGAACAAAAAAATTGTAGCTCTTGGTAAGAAAGCTTCCGTTTCCGCTAAAACCAAAGCGAAAATGAAAACCGACAAAACAGAAAAAGCAGCTTAGAACGCGGCATAATATTTCTTATTCGGCGTGAATTTCGGTTCACGCCTTTTTTATTTGTAACACCCAAAACTCGCTGACTTGCCCTTTCAGGGGATTGCAGGTTAGTATCACCGAAAACGTGGGAGGATAATAATGGCGCAATCACCAGACAAAATCGGTAAGAAGGCTGCGGAAACTACGACTGCGATCAATACGTTAGTTGGCTTGAGGCGATCGGATTTTGTAAAGTCTCTTGGGATCCTGGTCAAAACTGCCGCTAAACAACCCAAACCCTTTGCCAAACATTTAGGGCAATATGGCAAGGAACTCGTTGAAATCGCCAAAGGAAACTCTGAGCTGGAACCGGATCGACGTGACCGCCGCTTCAAGGATGAGACTTGGGAAAAGAACCCCATTTACAAGCGCGGGCTGCAAAGCTGGCTTGCAATGCGTAAAGAACTCAAAGGCTGGATCGAAGATAGCGGGGCAACAGAGCCCGATAAAGTTCGCGCTAATTTCATGCTGGATATCATTATCGATAGTCTTGCGCCAACCAATACGCTGCTAGGTAATCCGGCCGCGATGAAAAAACTTTACGAGACAGGCGGGCAATCCGTTCTCCGGGGTATGAAAAACGCATATGAAGATCTGCGCAATAATGGCGGCATGCCAAGCCAGGTGGATGGGCGTCCATTTAAAGTGGGAGAAAATATTGCCAATTCTAAAGGCGCGGTTGTTTACAGAGATGAGATGCTTGAGCTGATCCAGTATCAGCCAACAACGGATGAGGTTTACAAAATTCCGATTATGATCATCCCGCCGCAGATCAATAAGTTTTACGCCAATGATCTTGCGCCCAATAAATCCATTATCCGGTTTTTGGTATCCCGCGGCTATCAAGTCTTCGCTGTGTCCTGGCGCAATCCCACCCGGCAACACGCCCATTGGGGACTGGCAAATTACGTGCAGGCTTTGATTGATGCAACTGATGTCGTCAAGAAAGTCTCAAAGTCAGCCCGCATTAATGTGTCTGGCGCGTGTTCTGGCGGGATCACAACGGCACTCTTTCTATCTGAACTGGCGGCCCGCGGAGATAACCGAGTCAATGCCTACTCGCTTATGGTCTGCGTGCTGGACGGTAAAAAATCCGATAGCGAAGTTGGTCTTTTTGTAACCGATGGCGCGATTGAAGCGGCGCGGAAACACAGCGCCAAGAAAGGCATTTTATCCGGTGATGAGCTGGCAAGATCATTTGCCTGGATGCGGCCTAATGATCTGATCTGGAATTATGTCGTCAATAACTACCTGCTCGGAGAAGATCCGCCGCCATTTGATGTCCTATATTGGAATAATGATACGACAAATCTACCAGCGCAGCTCCATTCGGACTATCTGGATATTTTCCAGGACAAGCGCTTCCGGCCCGAGTCAATGGTCGAGTTTATGGGGCATATTGTGGATTTGAAAGCCGTCACCCAGGATGGCTTCATGGTCGCCGGTGTCACGGATCATATTACGCCGTGGAAAGCCTGTTACAGAAATGTCCATCTGTTCGGCGGCGAGATTGATTTTGTGCTTTCCAGCAGTGGTCACATTCAGTCGCTCTTAAACCCGCCGGGCAATCCGAAAGCAAAATATTTCAATAATGCGGAATTTCCGGAGAAAGCAGATGAATGGGTTGGCGGAGCGGCGCAAATTGAAGGGTCTTGGTGGCCGCGTTGGGATGAGTGGCTCTCTGTACGGTCTGGCGAAATGAAAAAATCGCCGCGTTCTCTGGGGATCAAAGCTTACCCGCCGCAATCCAAAGCCCCCGGAACCTATGTGTTTACCTAAACAAAACACAGCTTAAAATTTGGGAAGCGTTAAGGCGCTTCCTATATAATAAAACCATAAGTGATCTTAGGATCAGGGAATTATATGACGGATTTTCATCCAAATTTGCCGCGCATTTTCTTCTCGAAAATCGGCAACCAGCAGCTACGCACAGCGATCTGGCAAGGTATAGATAAAGGCGAAGGCAAGCGGACGCCGCTATTGTTTTTTAATGGAATTGGCGCCAATCTGGAAATAGCTCAAACTTTTGCCGACAGTTTTACGGGCAGGGATATTATCACTTTTGATATGCCGGGCGTTGGCGGTTCTCCGGATCCGAAATTTCCCTATCGTCCGTGGTGGATTGCGAATGCTGCCAAAACCATCCTTCAGAAAAACGGGTATAAAGAGGTTGATGTATTAGGCGTATCCTGGGGCGGTGGGCCTGCGCAGCAATTTGCCTGGCAGTGTCAGGATATGGTGAGACATCTGGTTTTATGCGCCACATCAACCGGCGTGACTATGGTGCCCGGAAACCCCAAAGCCTTGGCGAAAATGATGTCGCCAAAGCGCTATATGGACAAAGACTTTTTGACCAAGAATTTCGAAACGCTTTATGGCGACGCGACGAGCGCCGTGAATGATTTTTCGATCAATATGATCCCGCCCAGTATGAAGGGTTATCTTTATCAGCTCGGCGCAATGGCCGGTTGGTCGAGCCTGCCATTTCTGCGCCGGATCAAAGTTCCAACGCTTATCCTGATGGGCGATAATGATCACATCGTACGCCCCGTGAATGGCAAGATGATTCATGCGGTCCTGAAGAACTCCAAATATCACGAGTTCAAAGGCGCTGGTCATTTGTTTATGCTGACGCGCCGGGAAGAATTTATTCATGAACTCCGTGTGTTTTTCAATGAACCCGAAGTACCTTTGCCCGATTTTGAGCCCGTGCAGCTCCCGTCAGTTACGGCGTCATACGCACATTTCTAGGAGGTAATTATGGCCAAAAAGAAATCTGATAAATCACCACAGGACACAGACGATAAACGCTCTAATAGCGAAACGGCCCGCCGTATCTGGCTGGCTGGAATTGGCGCTTATGGTCGGGCGTTCTCCGAAGCTCAGGAAGCCTTAAAAGATGTCACCGGTAGCACAAGCAAAGTGTTCGACGAACTTGTAATGAAGGGCGAGTTTATCGAAACAGCTGTTTCCTCAAAGTCCAAGGATATGATGAAAAAAGCCGGCGTACCCAATTTTGATCTGGATGAAAGGATCAAGAAAATGCGTTCACGACTCTCCAAAGGGGATGAGGCAGCTGAAGACATCTCTGCCCTTGAAGCCCGTATGGATGCGATGGATGCCAAGCTCGATCAAATCATTGTCTTGCTTAAGGCCAGCCAAAAACCGGCTCGCAAAACGGCAACAACCAAACGCACGACAAAGAAGTCCTAAAACCTGTTGTGGCGGAGAGGTCAAAAACCAAAACCCGCATATTAAAAACCGCATTAGAGCTTTTTAATAACGAGGGAGAAGCGCAGATTAGCGCGGTGGATGTCGCGTCGGTCATGGAGATCAGCCCCGGTAATCTCTATTACCATTACAAAGGTAAGCCGGAAATTATCGGCGCTCTCTTTGATGATTTCGAAGAAGAGATCCGGCTCATTTTGACTGGCCCAATCAACGAACCGCTTAGCCTGAAAGACAATTGGGTTTATCTCTACATTATCTTTGAAGAGATTTATGACTTTCGCTTTTTTTATCGGAATATGTCTGAAATTCTGTTACGCATGCCGGAACTGAGAGCGCGGTTCGCGCGTATACTGGCCCTTAAAGAACAAACGGCTTTTTCTTTGATTTCTGATCTTGAAGACGGTGGTTTTCTCAAATTTGCAGAGGGCGAAAAGGGCGCCTTGGCTGGCCGGATCGCGCAGCATTTTACATTTTGGTTGCAATATCATGATCTTCGTCATGGTTCGACGCCGCCCAAGATTCTGATTGATCAAGGGGTGTTCACGACCCTGATACAGATAACGCCCTATTGGACGCGCGGGGATGGTTACGCGGATCTCTTAAGTGAGTTTTTAGACACGGAAGCCTAACGGCTTGAATTCATCGACATTCGCCCTTACATGCACGCAGACCCGATAGCCGGGCAAAGGATAGAAATATGGGCCGTCAAAAACCCCCATCACAAAGACAATTGAAAGCCGGCGAATTGATCCGGCGCGCACTCGCTGAAATACTTGCGCGAGAACATTTGCGTGATCCCGATCTTCAAGGTGTGTCCGTAACGATTTCTGAAGTTCGCTCATCGCCAGATTTAAAACATGCGGTCGTTTATGCGGCCCCCTTGGGCGGCGGCGACAATGACAAGCTGATCGCGGCGCTTAATCGCTGCTCGAAATTTCTACGCGGTCGCCTTGGCCACTATATGGAAATGAAATCAACGCCCGCCCTAAAATTTGTGGCCGACACCAGTTTTGATGCGGCCACAGACATGAATAAATTATTTAATAGTCCCGAGGTTAAACGGGATTTGGATTAATTTTGTTCGCCGTATTTTTTGGTTATCTTATCCAGTTTTGAAACTTCGCAACCGTTTTGCATCGCTAACTTATAAGCCGAGCGATTAATGTCGATGACTTTGGTAGCGCTGGTTAAAGTATCCATGCTTTCATTGACTGTTGTAACTGTGTTGACGGCATTGACGGCCTGTTCCGCATCCACGACGGTTTTAAGTGTCCCTAAGTCAGCTCCGGTCATTAGTGCAACAGATGACCCTATTCCGGACCCGGCGATTTTTGCGATGCTCCCTAAACCAAATTTCTTCTTTTTCTTCTTTGGCGCATTATTTTCCATGGCGACGTCATAATTCTTATAAAGCATGTCGCAATCAAACGTTCCGGCTTCTGCCGCGGTTACTGTTCCTTGTTCTGCCGCCACAGCTTTTGCAACCTGGTCATATTGTTCGGCGCTCAATTCGACAGGTTTGCTATTGGATGCACAGCCGACCGCGAATGTTACGACGAATGAAGTTAAAAGTAGTTTTTTCATGAAATATCTCCCCATTTATATTACAGATTTATTCAATCAGAAAATACGGGTTTCGTAAAGAGCCTATTCAATCAGGCCGAATGATTGCGATTCAGCCTGAGGGAGGGGGATTAATTCCACTCAAGACAGTTTTTTAGTTGTCGAATTCCCGCCGGATTAATCCGGTGATTTGCCTATTGGGATAAACGCGAAATTGCCATTTGGGTTGAGGCCGGGGCGTCGCTATATTGTGAAGCTTCTTTGAAAGCTGCGAGCGCTCTTTCCTTGTCACCATCGCTATTTCGGAGCAGGTAAAGCTGGCCCTCACTAAATTTTAAAACGCCCAGATCTTCACCGTTTTGACCCAGCCTATTGATAAGAAATAATGTCGATCCATAGTCTTTGGTCAGGAGCTCAGCCGCAAGCCAGCGACGGAGAAAGGGCCGAATAACCGCGCGATATTTTTCGCGTTCAATCCTGTCGGTTCGCGGTAGGTCGCTGACCTGTGATTCAAGCTTGGCAATTCTTTCAGCTGGAGCCGGATGCGTGCTGTAGACCGATGACTTTGATTTTTTGCTTTTAGGCTTTGTTGATGCGTTCTTCTCAGCGGACAGGTTTTTCCATAGATTGATAGCATGATGCGGGGAATACCCAGTTCCGACCAAGCGCTCTATACCGACCTCATCTGCCTCGAATTCTTGTTTTTGATTGAAGTTCGAAAATTGCGACATAATCACAGACGATCCTAGAGGATCACCAAGGCCGCGAGTTGCGACGCTAAAAATGCCGCGGCCTAACTGTGCGTTTTTTTGGGCCGCTTTGCGCTCCAGAACATGCTGTTCTCTGAAATGGCCGAATTCATGTCCGAGCACCATGGCAAGCTCCGCCTCGTTCTCGGCCCTCAGCATTAATCCGGAATAGATGAACATGGCACCATTAGGATAGATGCCGGCATTAAACACAGGCGCTTCAATCGTATAAATACGTAACTGCCCCGTATACTCCCCGGCAACTTTGTTGACCATATTTGTCAGATAGCTGTTAAGCTCCGGATTTCTAATAATGGCGGGTGAATTTTTGAGCCGTCTTTCGGTTTTGCGGGCCATAAAATCGAGATCAGCCTCATCTGAGTAAGCATCTTTGATGACATGATTAACATCGCGGGGCCCCAGATCTGTTGACGCGCACGACATCAAAAATAAAGTCGAAGCGGCTATCGATTTCTTTAACATGGTATATGCCTTTGCATTAAATGGTCATCTGTCTCTTTGGCTTTTGGGGCGATCTAGCCTGACGAAATTCAAAGATCGCTTCTAAAAATTATACTCCACTTGTCTAAGACTGGAATAACTGTAGAATTCAGGCTCTCGCAAATCAATCCGAAATTTCAGATATGCCGCGCAAAAGAAAAGGTAATCCCGTGCATGGATGGGTGGTTTTTGATAAGCCGCTTGGCATGACATCGACCCAATCTGTGGGCAAAGTGCGCTGGCTTTTTACGGCGCAAAAAGCCGGACATGGCGGAACGCTGGATCCGCTCGCATCTGGCATTCTGCCGATTGCGCTGGGGGATGCGACCAAAACCGTGCCGTTCACAATGGACGCGGATAAAGACTATATATTCACCATTACCTGGGGCGAGAGCCGGGATACGCTTGATGCCGAAGGCGAAGTCATCGCGACCTCTGATGTCAGGCCGTCTCAGGCGGCCATTGAAGACGTACTCGGTTTGTTTAGAGGCCGTATCGAGCAAGTGCCGCCCAAATACTCGGCGATTAAAGTTGATGGTAAGCGCGCTTATGATCTGATGCGCGGCGGCGGGGATGTGGAGCTTAAGTCCCGGCCTGTCGAGATTTTCGCCTTGAAGCTCACGGATTATTCGGCGGAAACGGCAAGCTTTCAAATGACCTGCGGGAAGGGGACCTATGTCCGGTCACTGGCGAGAGATCTTGCCGCCGAGCTCGGGGCTTGCGGTTATGTGAGCCTGTTACGCAGAACCCGTGTTGGCGGGTTTGATGAGGCGAATGCTTTTTCTCTGGACGATCTGGAAAAACTCTGTCATAGGGGCGGCGTTTTAGAGGCCCTCAGGCCTGTTCAATCTGTGCTGGACGACATCCCGGTTATGATTGTGACAGAAAATGAAGCCATAGATCTGAAACACGGACGTGCAATAGCCTCGTCTTTATCCCAAGACCAATCCGATGACGGGGAAACCCCTAGCTGGATATTGGCTGTGATGAATGACACTGCGATTGCGCTTTGCCACAGGCGCGGCGGCGAAATTTTGCCAAAGCGTGTATTTAATTTGTAAAAACATGGAGAACATGATGTCGATTACCCCTAAGCGCAAAGCTGCGTTAGTTGCTGAACATGCCCGTAAGCCGGGCGATACAGGTTCACCCGAAGTTCAAGTTGCCATCCTGACAGAACGGATCGTTAATTTGACAGAACATTTTAAAACCAATCACAAAGATAATCACTCACGCCGTGGTTTGTTGTCCATGGTGACACAGCGCCGCCGCTTGCTGGATTATCTGAAAAAGAAGGATGAAGGCCGATATCAGGACCTCATCAAAAAACTGGGACTGCGCCGCTAGGCCGTTCCAAACTTAAAAAGGCCGCCATGGGGGTGGCCTTTTGCGCATTTGGCGCAAAGCACATGTACGTGGCCCTTAAGATAGAACTGGGCCAGATGAAACGAAAGTATGTACGATATGTTTGATAAAAAAACAGTAGAACTCGATTGGGCAGGGCGCACCCTGACCCTTGAAACCGGCGGGATGGCCCGCCAAGCCGATGGTGCGGTACTTGCAACATATGGTGAAACAGTATTACTCGCGACAGTTTGTGCGGCCTCATCGCCGCGCCCCGGGCAGGACTTCTTCCCGCTGACTGTCAATTATATGGAAAAGTTTTATGCCGCCGGTAAAATTCCGGGTGGTTACTTTAAACGAGAAGGTCGTCCGACGGAACGCGAAACGTTGATTGCCCGCCTAACCGACCGTCCAATCCGTCCGTTATTTGCCAAAGGATTTAAGAACGAAGTCCAGGTCGTCATTACAGTCTTGCAACATGATTTGGAAAATGAACCCGATGTACTTGGCATGATTGCAGCCTCTGCGGCGCTGACCATTTCCGGTCTGCCATTTATGGGTCCGATCGCGGCATCGCGAGTTGGCTTGATCGATGGTGATTATGTCCTGAATCCGACAATTTCTGAAATGGAAGATAGCGAACTTGATCTAGTTGTTGCCGGCACACAAGACGCTGTCATGATGGTTGAAAGTGAAGCGAAAGAACTCACCGAAGAACAAATGCTCGGCGCGGTTATGTTTGCCCATGAAAGCTGCCAGCCTGTTATTGAAGCTATTATTAAGCTGGCTGAACAATCTGCGAAAACGCCTTGGGATTATGAGGCGCCGGATTACTCTGCTGAAAAGAAAGCGGTTAAAAAGCACGCTGAGAAAGCCGTCAAAGCCGCTTATAAGTTTACAGATAAAATGGAACGCCAGGACGCCATTCGCGAGGCCAAGACTGCGGCTTGGGAAGATCTCGGTGCAACAGATGAAAATCCGGACGGAATGCCATACGCCGTATTCGGGGATGTCTTTAAGTCACTTGAGGCCGGTATTGTTCGCTCATCCGTTATTAAAACCGGCAAGCGGATCGATGGTCGTAAAGTTGACGAAGTCCGCCAGATCGTTTCAGAAGCCGGTCCGCTTCCGCGTACTCATGGTTCAGCATTGTTCACACGGGGCGAAACACAAGCTTTGTGTGTCGCAACGCTCGGAACGTCTGATGATGAGCAATTCGTTGATCAGCTAACCGGTACGATCAAAAATAAATTCCTTCTGCACTATAACTTCCCGCC
>JAHDDC010000048.1 GCA_020629545.1 Hellea sp. | reverse complement strand
TCGTACCAATATTCGCGTGCGGCTTATTACGCTCAAACTTCTCTTTAGCCATTTTCAACTCTTTCAAGTTATGACCGTTGGGCAATCCTCGGGTCGGTTTCAGTTTTGGCCAATTGGCCGGTTTTTGAATACTCTATATATAAGAGCATTCAGAAGTTGGAGCGGGCGGCGAGAATCGAACTCGCGTCATCAGCTTGGAAGGCTGAGGTCTTACCACTACACAACGCCCGCCGTGTTTTTACGTGTCGGCGCCACGCCATCTACAAAGTCTGCAAGTGGTGGAGGGGGTTGGATTCGAACCAACGTACTCAATGAGACCAGATTTACAGTCTGGCGCCTTTAACCACTCGGCCACCCCTCCTCTTTAAAAACTATCAAGTCAGCTTTATTTATGTTGCCTCCAACAAAAAACGCTCTATCAAGTGCTCCCCTATGGTGTATAGCGGCGGCATCGATAGAGAGTATCCAGTAAAATTTGAGGCTATATAGGGATGTCAAGCGACACACGCAATAGGCGATTTGCTAAAAAAGGCGCTAAAAGCTCTGAAAAATCAGGCGGTAAGGCCCCTCGCCCCCGTCGCTCGCAAGGAATGCGCCCTATTCGGGCGGTTTCAGCGCCCCGCAAGCCCGGGGACACACAAAGTCGTCGCCCGCGTCCGTCTGGCAAAGGCCGCGAAGGGGGTGCAGGCTGGATTTGGGGGTTTCATGCCGCCAAAGCTGCCTTATCCAACCCGAAAAGAACCATTCACGACATCGTTATAACCCAGAAAATGAGCGAAAGATTGGAGTTTGGGGCAAAATCACCATCGCCGCGTTTCGCCTTGCCCTCGGAAATTGACCGTATGTTGCCCAAAGGAGCCGTGCATCAAGGGGTTGCGCTTCGCGCGGCGCCGCTAGAATGGCCTGATATTTCTGATATTGCCGCGCAGGCCGATGACGACGCCCTGATCTTGATATTGGATCAGATTACCGATCCCCACAACGTTGGCGCAATGCTGCGGTTGTGCTCGGCATTTGGTATCAGCGCTCTTGTTATGCAGGACCGGCACGCACCGCCTCTTTCGGGCGCTGCCGCCAAGGTCGCCGTCGGATGTCTGGAGACTATTCCGGTCTGTCTGGTAACAAATATCGCGAACACATTGCAGGATCTCTCCAAAACGGGTTGGTTTTCTACGGGGCTGGCCGGCGAGACGTCTCTTGATTTATCCCAGGCTTTGGCGGGCGGCGGTAAACGAGTCATTGTTATGGGCGCAGAGGGCCCGGGCCTTCGTCCCCGCGTAAGGGATAATTGCGATCAGCTCGCCCGTATCCCAATGATGAGTTCAGCCATTC
Organism: Hellea sp.; assembly: GCA_020629545.1. GTDB lineage: Bacteria > Pseudomonadota > Alphaproteobacteria > Caulobacterales > Maricaulaceae > JACOMS01. Next base: position 21,347 of record JAHDDC010000048.1, on the reverse strand, counting down.
CCGGTCAGGCCGAGAGTCTGAATGTTGCAACAGCCGCCGGCATTGCCCTCTACGAAGCACGGCGAAACGCATAAAAAATTAGGAATTATGACATAGATGACCCCCATGACCACACTGACTGAACACCTGAAGACCCAAAAAACGCCAGAGAGCCTGATCGGCTTGATAAGCAATATCACGGCGACCTGTCATGATATCGCCAAGCTTCTGCATCACGGACCGATGAATGATATTTTGGGTCTGGCCGGCGCCGAAAACGTGCAGGGTGAAGATCAAAAGAAGCTCGACGTCATTTCCAATGATATGCTCAAGGAGTCACTGGCTGGATCTGGCCTTGTGCGCGGCATTGCCAGTGAAGAAGAAGAAAATTGTGTCGGCTGCTCGGATGTCGGAGAATATCTGGTCCTGTTTGACCCGCTGGATGGCTCTTCAAATATCGACATTAACAGCTTGGTCGGGACGATTTTCTCGGTCTACCGCGCCGATGAGAATGGAAGGGTAGAGGATCGCAATTTTCTGCGGCCCGGTCATGAGCAGGTTGCCGCTGGTTACGTTTTATACGGCCCCTCAGTAATACTGACTCTGACGACCGGACACGGCACGCAAATGTATATGCTCGACCAAAATAAGGGCATATTCATGCTGTATAATGCAAAGGTTCAAATTCCAAAGGCAACGAAAGAATTTGCCATTAATGCCAGTAATCAACGGCACTGGGCCAAGCCCATGCAAAATTATATCGCTGATTTGCTCGCGGGTGAGACTGGGCCGCGCCAGAAAAACTTCAATATGCGCTGGGTTGCTGCCATGGTTGGTGATGTTCACCGTATTTTATGTCGCGGCGGTATATTCACCTATCCTTGGGACAAGAAAGACCCCAATAAGGCGGGTAAATTACGGCTCATGTACGAAGCCAACCCTATGGGCTTCCTGGTTGAGCAGGCCGGTGGCAAAGCCTTTACCGACACTATGCGAATCCTCGACATAGAGCCTGAGCACATTCATCAACGCGTCCCCGTCATACTCGGCTCGGCCGATGAGGTTGATATCTGCATCGGATATCACACGGCGTAAGCGCATAAAAAACGCCTCCGCCTGGAAGGGTACAGCGGAGGCGCGAAGGGTCGGCGTGTTCTCACGCCGACGGGCAAACTATATCGAGCGTGGCTCGTTACTCACAAAGGCCCTAATCGTGGATATCGATAGATGTGAAAAATGATTTATCCTTTTTGACTCTTTCCGGACCGCCGTAAACATCGACTTCTCCCATCCCTGAGGCCGTAATGTCGGCAAATTCATCCGCGTAAACCGATACTTCACCGACTCCGGACAGGTGCACTTCAACATTATCACAAATCAAATCTTCTGCGTCGAGCTCACCGACGCCAGATACATGGGCGTCAAGTGATCCGCATGTACCCTCTATATCAACCTCTGCTACGCCTGATACGTCCAGCTCAAAAGACTCGGCATCAACACCTTCAATATCAGCGGACGCCACGCCCGAAACTTCTAAGTCATTAAGGCTTGGAAGCATGATAACCGCGTCAATTCCGTGACGGTTCTTCTTCTTCCATTTTTTCTTGCTGCCCATATAGAGGATTCCGCTTTCAACGCGGATATCGACATTATCCATCTCGGCCTCGTCACCGGAAAGCTCTATACTATAGTCCTCGCCTACCGTGATATCGAGCTCGTAAACACCCGACACGTCAATGCCATCAAAACCAGAAAGCTCATATGTTCGAGTGACCTCATCAGTATCAATATCAATTTTGATTTCATGGGCCTGAGCGGCCCCAAATCCAGTGATCATAATCGCGGACGCCAGCAGGATCTTACCCCGGGATGATTGATGTTTACGCATTTGTCTCTCCTTAATTATTGTTTATCGATAAATTATAAATTTCTATCTGTCAACAATATTTATTGAAAAACGATATATATACGACAAATGTCGTTATATCAAGTTAAACGGTGGTAAGGTTGATTTTTTCAGCTATATTCCGTGAAAACGCAGAGCGAACACTAAATGCACACGATAAGTAAAATCCTGATCAGCCTTGTGGCGCTTATTCATAGCTATATTCTAGTTTTTGAAATGTTTCTTTGGGAGAGCCGCGGCCCGAAGGTTTTTAAATCTTTGCCCGCTGAAATTTTTCCGGAAACAACCGTGCTGGCGGCCAATCAGGGACTATATAACGGATTTCTGGCGGCCGGACTCCTCTGGGCATTATTGTTTATAAGCAATACAGAGTGGAAACGAAATGTAGCGACCTTCTTTCTGATCTGTGTCGTTATTGCCGGTATCTACGGCGCGATGACGGCATCCAAGCATATTATACTGATACAGACCGTGCCTGCCTTGATGGCTCTTTTCGCCGTTTGGGCCTTAAAACCGAAACATTAGGCACAAAAAATCCCGGCCCAATTAAGTGTGAGCCGGGATATTTTTATGCATCGCTTAGCGACTTATGCGTCTTCTGTAGGCTTGGGAGCCGGGAGCCCCTTCCCGCCTTTGCGGCCTTCGATCTTGAGCTGGGCCGGACCGAGAATTTTGAAGGTAAGTTCGTCCTTCTTCTTATTCACGCCGACTTTGACCAGGCCGCCATTTTTAAGCTTGCCAAATAATATCTCATCCGCGAGCGGCTTTTTGACATATTCCTGAAGGACCCTCGCCAGAGGCCTCGCGCCATAAGCCGGATCATAACCTTTTTCCGCAATCCAATTATTGGCCCCTTTGGAGAGCTCAAACATGATCTTGCGTTCCGACAGCTGCGCTTCGAGCTGAATGATGAATTTATCAACAACACGGGAAATCGTATCTTTTTCCAGCGCGGAAAACGCGATCACAGCATCAAGACGGTTTCTGAATTCCGGCGCAAACAGATTTTTGATCGCTTCATCAGAGGCATCTGTTTTCAGACCACGCCCAAATCCGATAGATGACTTGGTCGCCGCAGCAGCGCCCGCATTGGTTGTCATGATAATGATTACATTGCGGAAATCGACTGTCCGGCCATTTGTATCGGTCAGCGTGCCATTATCCATAATTTGCAACAGGATATTATAAATATCCGGATGGGCTTTCTCGATCTCGTCGAGCAGCAGAATAGAATGCGGGTTCTGATTAACCTGATCCGTGAGCAATCCGCCCTGATCATAGCCAACATAACCTGGAGGCGCACCAATAAGACGTGAGACCGTATGGCGTTCCATATATTCACTCATATCAAAGCGCAGAAGCTCCAACCCTTGAGTCATGGCGAGCTGCCGAGCCACTTCGGTTTTACCAACACCCGTCGGACCGGCAAAAAGGTAAGACCCGATGGGCTTATTCGGTTCACGCAGGCCAGCTCTTGCCAGCTTCACGGCAGCCGCGACCTGTTCAATGGCTGTATCCTGTCCAAAAACGACACGCTTAAGATCTGCTTCCAGAGATTTGAGCGACTTGGCATCATCGCGCGACAAGGATTTGGGCGGTATGCGTGCAATTTTAGCAATCACATATTCGATTTCCTTTACGCCAATGGTTTTCTTGCGCTTGCCTTCCGGCTTAAGGCGTTCACGCGCCCCGGCCTCGTCAATCACATCAATAGCTTTGTCGGGCAGTTTGCGGTCTGTGATATGACGCACAGCCAAAGTCACGGCCTGCTCAATGGCTTCATTCGTGTATTTAATTTTGTGGAACTCTTCGAAATAGGATTTCAGACCCATCAGGATTTTGACCGCATCATCGCTGGTTGGTTCTGAGACATCAACTTTCAAAAAGCGGCGCGATAAAGCCCGGTCTTTTTCAAAATGCTGACGATATTCCTTATAGGTTGTGGATCCCATACAGCGTAATTTACCGCTTTGCAGAGCAGGCTTCAGCAGGTTGGACGCATCCATTGCGCCGCCGGATGTTGCGCCAGCGCCTATGATGGTGTGGATTTCGTCGATAAAGAGTACAGCCCCTTCGACTTCCTGCATGCGTGTCATGACGGCCTTGAGGCGTTCCTCGAAATCACCGCGATAACGGGTCCCGGCAAGGAGCGCACCCATATCCAGAGAATAAATGATCGCATTTTCCAGGACCTCGGGCACTTCCTCATTTATAATGCGCCGCGCAATACCTTCGGCGATGGCTGTTTTACCAACGCCCGGATCACCAACCAGCAATGGATTGTTTTTCCGTCTGCGCGACAGCACCATGATACAGCGCTCGACTTCTTCATCGCGCCCGATCAGCGGATCAATATCACCGTCGCGGGCCTTTTGATTAAGATCGACGCAATAGGCTTCGAGTGGATCTTTGGATTTTGGATCATCCGCGCCCGGCTCGCCTGTTTCACTATTGGCGCCGGAAATCGGCTTGGAAACAGAGTTTTCACCGCTCTTGGCGATACCATGGCTGATATAATTAACCGCATCATATCGGGTCATATCCCGCTCTTGGAGGAAATAGACGGCGTGGCTTTCGCGCTCGGCAAACAAGGCCACCAGCGCATTAGCACCGGTAACTTCTTCGCGGCCTGATGACTGAACATGAATAACGGCGCGCTGAATGACCCGGTGAAATCCCGCCGTTGGGCGGCTTTCTTCAAATTCTTCCACCACCAGGCTTTCGAGATCATCATCAAGATATTGGGTGATGTCTGTTCGCAGGCTTTCCGCGTCGACATCGCAGGCCTTTATGACCGCTGCAGCGTCCTTGTCGTCCAGAAGCGCAAGCAAAAGGTGCTCCAGCGTGGCCAGTTCATGTTTGCGGTCACTGGCATAGGTCAGCGCACGGTGGATTGTTTCTTCTAGAACCGGAGAAAATGAGGCCATATTATGTTATCCTTTTTCCGCTTTGGGCAGCCATAGTTTAATGGGTCTGAGTTAATATTTGGGAAGCCGTTCAGACAATTCAATATGCAAATCCCATGAATTTTTCGCAATATTCATAGATCGTTTAGCGATTAAGCGCGTTATCCCTGAACGATCATATGTGTAACGCAATGCCCGCATTATACCTTTTCAAGCGTACATTGCAGCGGATGTTGATTGCGTTTAGCCGCATCCATGACCTGCGCGACTTTGGTTTCTGCGATTTCAAATGTATAGATTCCGCATGTCCCGATCCCGGTCTGATGGACATTCAGCATGACACGCGTCGCCTCTTCCGGAGATTTATTGAAAATTCCGATCAAGATCGACACGACAAATTCCATTGGCGTGTAGTCGTCATTCATCAGTAAAACGCGATACATTGACGGCTTTTTGGTTTTTGGTTTGGTTTTGATCGCCACACCGCGTTCGGTGCCGCCATCTTCACGGTCCGGACCGCCGGGTTCACCTGCCATGGAAATTAGATTGATATCAAACATTCGCTATAACCTAGGATGTCTCTAAGAGCATTTAAAGAGCTTCCCTGCAGTTTTCGTTAAAATTTCAGGGGACTATAAACACATCCGATCACCGCGACGCGCCATTTTGTAACCTCGGGTGGTCAGGGTTTTATAAGCATCTGAGTCTTTGTTCCTGAGCGGATTGGTATGATTTAAGTGAATGAAACGAATTTTTTCTCGCAAGGTTTCATCTTTTGCGGCGTCGATCATGTCCATGGTCTCTGTGACTCTGGGATGCGGAATTTGGCTCATATCCCGGCCCGGAAGTTCATTATCGTCATAGAATGTTGCATCAACAAATGCGTAGTCGACCTGACGGACAAATTCCCGGATGACTATGTCATCGCTGTGAATAACCCAATCCGGGCCTTCGAGATTTTCCCATTCAGCCCATCCGTCAATATCCGGAATGAACAACACTGACTTTTGGGGTCCGGTAATAACATAGCCGGCGGTTTCAGAAAATTCGTCGCGGTGCGGGACTTTGAAAGCCGCCACGCTAATATTGCCGGATAGCTCGACTGGCGCGTCAAAAGAAAATGGATCTTCAAGTGGCTTAAGCTCAATATTTTCAAGGTCAGCAAGTTGGCTCCAAGGGCCATTTGACGACAAAAACTCCCCCATTCTCGGCAAAACATAAACAGGAACATTTTTTGTCCCCGCCGACTCACGTCCCAGAAACATCAAGCCCGCATAATGTCCGATATGGGCATGGGTCAGGAAAATCCCGTCTAGGCCCAAACCACCCTTCTGATTATCTGGTTTGCCGGGAAAGGTTTCATCCAAAAATTGGACCTGTTCGCGAATATCCGGTGTTGCCTCAAACATATAGCGCTTTTGATTCTCGTGATCGATAAGGCCAAGCGATGTTGCCAGAAGCCGTTGTGACGGATCAGCCCAGGCCGGGTCATTCGGATTGCCAATTTGCGGCGCGCCGGCATCTTGTCCAATACCCAGCACCACTAACTCGGCCGCGCAGGCGGTCGAAGCGGCCTCTATTGTTTTGATCTGGGTGGTCTCAGATTCGCTTAGGGTACATCCGCTAATCACGCCCATTAAGACCAGAAGCGCGGCGCGGGCACTTCGCCTGAAATAATAAGCGTTTGATTGTGTCATGAAGCCGCCTGATCCCATAAAAATTAACCTTTGAGTAACCCTATTTCCGGTATTTTCCAACGCGTATCTCTACCACGATTAAGGCCTTATGCGGTGTATTTTTTCCATATTTCTGGGGTTGTTTGCATGTCTTTGCATCGTGAACCCGCCAGCATGGGCTGAAACACAGGGCCGATATGCGTCGATTGTCGTCGACGCAGATTCGCTGGAAATCATACATGCGCGGCAAATCGACGAATTACGCTACCCGGCGTCGCTAACCAAGGTCATGACATTATATCTGGTATTCGATGCTATTAATCGTGGTGAGCTCAAGCTCGATGAGAAATTGATAACATCAAGCACCGCCGCACGCACGCCGCCAGTGGGTTTGGGACTCACGCGAGGTCAATCAATCACCGTCGAGCAGGCCATTCAGGCTGTCGCCGTGAGAAGTGCCAATGACGTCGCCGTTTTGCTTGCCGAGCGACTCGCGGGCACCGAGGCATTATTTGCTGTCAAGATGAATGCCAAAGCACTCGAACTGGGCATGCAATCAACGACGTTCAAAACGGCAAGCGGATTACCGCATCCTGACCAAAAAACATCAGCCCGGGACATGGCCAAAATGGCAATGGCTATATTGAATAACCATCGTCGATATTATCATTATCTTGGACAGAAAGAGTTCACCTGGAAGGGCCATACCAAAAAGAACACAAACAGCCTGCTGCACTGGCTAAACGGCGTTGATGGATTCAAAACCGGATATACGCGGGCATCGGGATATAATTTGATTATCTCGGCACAGCGCGACGGGCGACGGGTTATCGCCGTTGTTTTGGGCGGTGCCAGTGGTAAATCGCGCGACCAGCATATGAAAGATCTGGTAGAGAAAGGATTTAAAACCCTTGGGGTTAGTCCGGTTGAATCCCGCCCCCCCATCACCGTAAAAACAATGCCCCCGCCCAAGACAAAAGACCCGGTTCTGGCGGTTGCTTCTGCACTGCAACTTCGCGGCCGAGGCGGAAAAATCGTGACCGTTTCGCACGGCATTGACGATATAAAACTTCCCAAGACCGGCAAGAAATGGAGCGTGCAGCTCGGCGCATTTGGGTCCCCAAAAAACGCAGAGGAACAACTGGTCTCTTTACTGCAAACTGGCGGTCCAGAATTTCGCGGCGCGGAAAAGTTCATATCCCCGTTTGAACGTTATGGCCAAACCCTTCACCGAGCCCGGTTAACTGGGCTTTCAGCCAAAAATGCGCATGTCATTTGTCAAAAATACGCAAATCTTGCTAGTGGCTGCCTCGTGATTGCGCCTGGCGGATAGACGGGGCAAATTTTTTGCCATAAAGCAGAATTATGACAACTCCGCATATTATTCGTACGCAGGCTGATCTTAGAGGACAAATCTGGGAATGGCGAGGCGGCGGCGAAACCATTGCTTTCGTGCCGACCATGGGGGCTTTACATGAAGGGCATTTATCCCTTGTACGCCTGGCTAAGAAAAAAGCCTCAAAGGTCGTCGTGAGTATTTTTGTCAATCCGACACAATTTGCCCCCGGCGAAGATTTTGAGAGCTATCCGCGTACTGAAGAGGCCGATGTCGCGAAACTGGCGACGGCCGGGTGTGACATGGTTTACATTCCGCGAAAAAACTCGATGTATAACGCTCACCACGCGACGCACATTAAAGTCGGCGGAGTAGCCGAAAACCTTGAAACAGATCACCGTCCGACCTTTTTTGACGGCGTGGCTCTGGTCGTAACTAAACTCCTTAACCGCGTTGCCCCAGACATCGCCATATTTGGCGAGAAAGACTATCAGCAACTCGCGACAATTCGCAGGCTCGTGGCAGACCTTGATATGCCAATCAGTATTGTTGGCGCGCCGATTGCGCGGGACGATGAAGGATTGGCTCTGTCGTCTCGAAATCAATATTTCAATCCAGAGGGTTTGAAAAAAGCCCGAATGCTCAACACAATCATGTTCAGATGCGCAGAGGCCATGCGCTCAGGCGCAGACATCGACATCGCAACCCGGGATGCGTCACAAGCCCTTCTGGATGCCGGGTTTTCGAGTATTGATTATGTCAGCGTCGCCTGCGCGGACAGTCTGGAACTGGTCAAGTCGGGAAAGATTGACGGGCCAAAACGATTATTGATCGCCGCGCATTGCGAAGGCGTTCGCCTGATCGATAACTGCGCGATCTAATGCTGGAAATGCGTCCCAATTGCGAACATTGTGATTGTGACCTCGGTCCGTCCGACCCGGCCTATATTTGTTCGTTTGAGTGTACCTTTTGCCCAAATTGCGTTGAAGGCGCCCTTAATCATATCTGTCCGAATTGCGGCGGCAACTTTGAGCTCCGGCCCAAACGCGTCGGAAAAGCTCTGGAACGTAACCCCGCCTCTACCACTCGGATTTAGAGCATGAGGCTCTAGAGCTCTTTTTTATAATAACGCAGGGCGGCGTCAAAGGCGGGATAATCCGCATCACCCATGACATCATATCCCCTGTTAAGATGAAATCTATGTGACCCTGGATTGTTAGGTCGAGTATTCACTTCACACGCTATCCACTTAAACCCATTCTGCCGCGCATGATCTTCAACATCATCATATAATATTTGCCCGAGGCCATTTCCCTGCTTAGCCTCGTCAATAATGATCCTGTCAATATAATAAAACTTATCTAAATGATTGCTGAGCCATTTGATATTTTTATGATCCGGATAGTCAACGTCACTGGGATAGGCAATGAGCATGCCGGCCCCGTCGTGAATCTGCCGAGCATAATCTGCGCGTTCGAGCAACCAATACAGCCGAGGAGCATCCAGCGGTGACAACCAATGTACAAATTGGCTGTTCATCGCGACAAGCTTTTCATGATGAATGTCTTTGATGTCGGAAATCATGCTTTGATTCGCGCCTCATAAACGCCGCGCGATAAGGCACGGGCGACGCACCGAGCGGCGGCGGCACCAATCTCGGCGAGCTGCAGAGGGCTTTCACAGGGTGCTGACCCGGTGGAAATGGCAAAAATACTATCCCCATCAAGCGGCGTATGAGAGGGCTGTACCGCCAGTGCAATGCCATCTTGTGCCATGATGGCGACCCGTTTGAGCTGTTTTTGTGTCAGGGCAGCGCTGACTGCAACCGCGCCAATCACTGTTGATTGTCCCGCCTCCTTTAAAAAAGCCAGTTTGGTATCTGTAGGATCTTGATAGGCATAATCAGTCGGAGGTTTTCTGCCGCCAAACTCTTGCTCCCGTTCAAAGGGCCAGGCCCAGAAACACTGCGTCCCTGGCATATAAGGTGATCCGACGGGATTCGCGGCAATGATTGCGCCCACAGTAATGTCACCCATGCGCTCTGAGGCGCTCCCAAGGCCTCCGGGATAAATACCGGCTGTTGCGCCATATCCGGCGCCTTCAGCCCCAGACCTCATCAAAGTCCCCGCTGTCGCTACCGCCTCAATTCCAAGCGCTCTAAAGGGCGGTGTCTCGCCCCAGTTTTTGTCGCCGCCATTCACATTATCAAACAAAATCGCGGATGGAACGATCGGAGAAACGGGAATAGGCGCAGGTCCAGGGGCGTAGCCTATCCCCCGCGCCCCAAGCCAAGAGGCCACGCCATCCGCTGCGGCGAGTCCGTAAACCGATCCGCCGGATAGAACAATTGCATGAACTTTTTCAATCAATCCCCCGTCCTGTAATGTATCGGTTTCTCGCGTTCCGGGACCGCCGCCCCGAACATCAACGGCACAGGTCGCGGGCTGATCCGGCAATATTACGGTTACACCGGTCTTGACCTTTTCGTCATAAGCGTTACCGATTTTGAGCCCACCGACATCTATAATAGAGTTCGTCATAGGGGTGAAATAACCTGTGAGAAAATAAATGAAAGCACTTTCCGGAATTACCTTGATGGTCTCGATCACAGCTTTGCTGGCGATCGGCGGTTGCCGAGCCAAAACGAATACAGCCAAAACCGATAAATTGTCTTCAACACCTAAAATTACAACAACTCAAGCCGTTGCCCCGGGAATGGTCGCCGCAGCTAACCCCCATGCCGTTGATGCGGGACTTGAAATATTGCGCGCGGGAGGGTCGGCCGTGGACGCCGCGATTGCTGTGCAAACCGTTCTTGGACTCGTTGAGCCTCAAAGTTCAGGCATCGGAGGCGGCGCTTTTATGATTGTTTATGACAATAAATCAGGCGAAGTTTGGTTCTATAATGGCCGGGAAACAGCCCCATCCAATATTACGCCGGAACTGTTCAAAGATGAAAACGGCGAACCCTTACGACGACTGGCAGGCATAACCTCTGGGCGCTCAACAGGCGTTCCCGGCGCCATGGTGATGCTTAATCTCGCGCACCAAGATTATGGCAAGCTGGATTGGGATAAATCATTTCTGCCGGCGATAAAGCTCGCAGATGACGGCTTTGCTATCAGCCCGCGTATGGCTGGACTGATAGCACGGGCGAAAAATTTCGGGTTTGGATCACAGGACACCGTCAAAGAATATTTTTTCAAAGACGATGGGACGCCCCATGAAGCCGGGTTTATCCGTGACAATAAACCTTATGCGTCCACTTTGCGCGCCTTGCAACAAAACCCTCGGGCTTTGCTGGAGCCACCCATTGCCAATGCCATCATAGACGTCGTCAGACAGGATCCGCTACCGGGAACGCTGAGTTTGGCCGACATGAACGCCTATCAAGCGCAAAAAGAACCGGCATTGTGCGGTCCTTACCGGGGTTATACATTGTGCGGCGCGCTTCCTCCATCATCGGGCGGCATTGCGGTTTTATCGATCCTGGGCACGCTCGAAAATTTTGATATGAAAGCACTTGGAAATAGCGCTGATGGCTGGCACGCTTTTTCCGAAGCCAGTTTTCTGGCTTATGCAGACCGCGATAAATATGTGGCAGATGATGATTTCGTGACAGTTCCGACACAGGCTATGCTCGATAAAGACTATCTGAAATCCCGCGCTGCGCTAATCGCAATGGACACGGCAATGTCAGATGTCAGCGCTGGTGATCCGGCCGGATTCGTCCGGGGTAAAGACGCGACGCCCGATAGCCCAGGTACATCCCATTTTACCATAGTCGATAAAGACGGTTTGACCATCTCCATGACGACAACTGTTGAAAGTGTATTTGGCTCCCAGCGCATGGCGGCCGGATTTATGCTCAATAATCAACTCACAGATTTTTCGTTTAAAACCCATGACGCTGATGGGATCGCGATCGCTAATGCCCCGGCGCCGGGCAAGCGCCCGCGCTCTTCCATGGCCCCCATGATAGCATTTGGCCCGGATGGAAAATTTGCTTTTACGACAGGCTCTCCGGGCGGAAGTTCGATAATTGCTTATACAGCCAAAACAATTGTGGGCATGATTGATTGGGGGCTTAACCCGCAGGAGGCCATTGAACTACCTAATGTGATAGCGCGAAACGGTTCAATCCGTCTGGAAGAAAACAAGCTAGATGAAAATATAATTTTGGAATTGGAAACCCGGGGCCACAAAGTCGTCCGCAGTAAAGGCGAGATCAGCGGCCTGCATATTATTCAGCGGAATGCCGATGGCAGCTATATAGGCGGGGCTGATCCGCGGCGTGAAGGCCAGGCGAAATCCGAATAGTGTTAGGTAAGTTTATTGACGCGCGCAAACGAATCCGTCAGCGACTTCACCCAAAGTCCGACCTCTCGTGGAATGACGGCTGCCATCGAATTTACAGACAAAGAAAACGCTTCAGGTAGGGTAGCCAATCCATCATTTTTGTTGAAACCCATTTTTAAATCCTGAAAGCCCCGCACATCTATTTGGCCTTCATGTAAAATCGTGACACCGGTGACGCGAGGGTGTTGATTAAATTTGACGAACAGGTTTCTGACGTCAGATTCTGCCCCTTCTAAAATACTAATCAAATTTCCATCCATATACATAAAGAGTCCGGTTATGTTGTCCTGTTCGCAAATTTCCCGCAGTCGGGTTGCCGTTTTGACCCTGATCGTTTTGTCGACGTTTTTATGTATAAAACCTGAAAATACAATTTGATGCATAATGCCCCACCAAGCTTATGATTTTAAAATTTTGGCTCTACGCAAAAGAAGTGAAAAAAGCGTAATCATTTTAAAGTTTAATTTTTGAATTTGTAATTAGGCTCTGAGCCGCCTTAAAAAGCATAGACTTCGCTCAACAAAACGCGTAATCCGAGCGCAAATATCGAGGCTATTTTATATGACAAAAGGATTGGTCACCGTATTTGGCGGTTCTGGTTTTCTAGGGAAACATGTTGTTCGGGCCCTTGTAAAAGATGGCTGGCGCGTCAGAGTGCCTGTTCGTCGGCCTCATACCGCTCAAGAATTGCGCGTGATAGGAAATGTCGGACAAGTACAGCTTATGCAGGCCAATGTCCGATTTAAAAACTCTGTTGTTCGGGCCTGCGCAGGATCCGATGCGATCGTCAATCTGGTCAGCATTTTATTTCCCAAAGGACGACAGAAGTTCGAGGGCGTTCACATTGGCGGCGCGGAGAATATTGGCGAAGCGGCAAAAATGGCTGGCGTGACGAACTTGGTACAGGTTTCAGCTATTGGCGCTGATATTAATGCAAAGAGCGATTATTCGCGGACAAAAGGCGAAGCAGAGGCCATTATTCGTGACAACGTTCCAAGCGCCGATATTGTTCGTCCATCTATCATGTTTGGCCCGGAAGATGACTTCTTTAACAGGTTTGCCAAAATGGCGACAATGGCACCTGCCTTACCTCTTATTGGCGGGGACACAAAATTTCAGCCTGTCTATGTCGGCGACGTTGCTGAAGCGATAGCCAAGCTTCTCAGCAAAGGAACAACGGGCGATACTTTTGAATTAGGTGGACCTCGGGTTTATAGTTTCAAGGAACTATTAAAATTTATACTTGATGCAACTGATCGGAATCGTTTTTTATTACCTGTTCCGTGGATGGGTGCCAGCGCGCTAGGAATGGTAGGTGAAATTACGGGCGCTTTGCCCTTAGTAGACCCGTTTTTAACCCGCGATCAGGTTGCAAATCTGAAAATAGACAATGTTGTCGATCCAGATGCTAAAAGCTTCAATGACATCGGTGTTGATCTCGAAACTATCGAGTCAGTGGTTCCATCCTATTTGGAGCGCTTCCGTAAATACGGACAGTTTCACGAAAAGACCAGCTAATTGCCAGCCTTCAATGATAATCAGGCGCATTTAGATTCGCCGAGTTATCACGCCCAAATCCTCATTTTACTGGGAGGCCTTCTTTTAGTTCGAATAGGCCTTCTGCTTCTGTCCCCCTATAACTTGCACGGCGATGAAGCCCAGTATTGGGCGTGGTCAAAAGCATTGGATTGGGGATATTTTACCAAACCGCCAGGCATTGCGGTTGTTATAGCGGCAACAACCTCCCTATTTGGGGATTCCGAGTGGGCCGTCCGCTTATCGTCGCCCCTGCTCCATACCATAACCGCTTATATAATTTACCGAACAGGCCGAATTTTATTTTCGGGCGCAACCGGGTTTTGGGCTGCCTCAATATTCATTCTGATGCCAGCCGTTTGGTTATCATCGGCAATTGTCAGCACGGATGTCCCTCTATTGCTGTGTTGGGCCGTAGCTCTGAATGCATGGGTACATTTGAGACGTAGACCCAGCTGGATGCGGACATTACAGCTAGGGTTAGCCATCGGGCTTGGACTCTTGTGCAAATATGCGATGTTGTTTTTCATACCCGGACTGATGTGCGCGATAATTTTTGATATGCCCTCGCGCCGCGCCTTGTTAAATCTTAAAGGTCTGGTCATAGGCATTATCATCTTGGCGCTGCTTACGCCCAATATGATCTGGAATCTGAACAATGAATTTGCGACTCTCAGCCATACCGCCGCCAATGCGAATATGCAAGACGGTCCGTCAATCCATATTGAACAATTGATTGAGTTTTTTCTCAGCCAGCTAGCGGTATTCGGTCCGGTGACTTTTATATTGTTTTTACTGGCGGTTCTTACGGGTTTGCAAAAACGTCTCAATCCTCCGGCTTTGTTACTCATTATATTTGCCTGCACCCCTCTTATCGTGATTATGGGGCAAGCCCTGATTTCCCGTGCCAATGCAAATTGGGCTGTCACTAGCTATGTGGCGGCCTCGATTTTGACGGCTCATTTCGCTGTCAAATATTGGCCGAAGTTAAGGCCCTGGCTTAGCTATGGGGTTATAGGTCAAAGTTTCATCTGTCTCTTGGCAGGCATTATATATATGAATCCCATCTGGGTGAATGAACTCGGCCGGGCCAATGACGTCAAAAGGGTTCGTGCCTGGCCTGCCACGGTCGACGTTCTAAACGCACGTTTCAGTAGCGGACATGGTGGTCAGGCTTTCAGAGCCATAGCTTTCGACAAACGGCTACATTTTTATGCGCTGAATTATTATAAGTTAGGCGACAGCGCGCCCATGTATATGTGGATGTTCAAAACTCATCCTGAAAACCATGCAGAGCTAACAAAGCCCCTGCCCGCAGGCCGTGAGCCTGTTTTACTGGTCAATTACTATAATGACGAAAAATACCAAAAAGCCATCGCAGAGGATTTTGAACGCCTTGTGCCCCTGGAGCCTTTGGATATTGATCTCGGCAGCGGAAAACGCCGGCAGCTCAATCTGTGGGCCGGATATGGATACAAGCCAACTCAATCACGTCATTAAAAGCCCGAGATGCCTAGTCCATCTCGGAACTCGGAAGGTCACCGGTCATCGGCGGGTGAGGCTCAACACTCGGCTGTGCATAAGGATTAGGATTTTGCCCATAACTCATATCATAAGCAGCCCCACCGGCTGCATAGGGGACAGCGGCAAAGGACGCCGGTTGAGCGTATGGATCTTGAAAAGCCGGTTGGTATTGCGCGGCCGCAGGTTGCATCGGGACAGGTTCCGGTACGTAAGGCTGCGCAGGGGGACGCATCGGCATGTCCCGGCCATAGTCACTATACTCAAAATCATCCGTAGCGCGGCGACCGCGAACACGCCGCGTCGGATCTGTATAAAGTTTGGGATCAAGAAAGACCCGTAAAAGCGCAAACATAAATAATGTAAAGCCCCAGCCGACCATAATCAACGCAAACATGATCTTACTCATATTGCGTCCCTTGCGGGGCAATGTTGCATAGGAAATAACTTTGACATTTTCACTATTGGCTTCCGCCTGCTCTTGATTAACAAGCGCTTCCTGCTCTTTGTTCGTATAGCCCTTCAGACGCTGATCCAGAGTTTCGCGCTTCCTCAACAAATTGTTGTAATCGGGCGATAATTGCTGGAGTTTTTTCACTTTGGAGTCCGCCGAACCCAAAAGCTGCTGCAGCGTAAATTCTTTTTCTCTGTAAGAATCAGCAGAGGCGCGCAATTGATTATACTGCGTCATTAGTGCTTGATGCGTGGCGTTGGGCCCAACTCGGCGTCCTCCGATCGGACGTCCTTCATTCGCACGTTGCAGGGACTGCAGTTCCATTATCTCGGCTTCTTTGGCCCGCACAGGGTCGCTTCCCGGCAAGTATTTGGCCAATAGCTGTTTAAGCTCAAGCTCGGCTTGCGCCACACGTTGCGACCCGCGATCATCGACATAAAGATCGATCTGCGCGGGCGTATTGCGAAGCTGATCCTCGACCGCAGCCAGTCCGGCCTCTGCCTCTGCCATTTGGCTGCGAGTCGTATTAAGTTCCGCTCTCAGGGCTTCAGTTCGTGCCGTCGCACCGCCGCGCTCTGAATCAAAATCTGAGATTCCATTCTTTTTCAAAAAACGCTGAATATTTGCCTCGACCTCATTCAGCTGTTCCTCGGTCGCGACACGGCGCTTTGAGAACACTTCAGCTGCGCCCTCCACAAACATGGTTCGCCGATAAGATTTATACGCACTGATAAAAGCATTGAGTGTTTCAACTGCGATTTCGCCATCTTCATGTTTATATCCAACATCAATGACACCGGTTTTGGGTCGCGGTGTAACCCAAAAGGCTTGTTCAATCGACTTGTGCAGGTCGACTCTCGCATTCGCGAGGGACACCGCATCACCAGATCGCCGCGCTTTATTGATTTTCTCAAAAGCGGCTTGATCAAATCGACTTTCGCCATACTTAGAGACCATTTCGCCGATCACTTGCTCAATCACCGTATTGTTCTTCATAATCGCGATTTCAGCATTTGTAATTGAATCGGGGCCTTGGACAATGCCATTGCCTTGTTGGCCTGTGATCGGTGAATATAGATGCTCTTCACCAGGCTGAACTAATAGACTGCCGACACCTTCATAGGTCCGTTTAATGTCTTTTGTAAAATACCAGGCTGGAATGGCACCAATTACAAATAAAATCAACATCCAGGGTAATTGGCGACCGAATGATCGAAACATTTCTCCCAAGCGAATATTAGGCATTCCATTGGCATAATCGCCAACCGTCATGTCTCCAATTGCCGGGTCAGATCCGTAACCTGAATGTGTCTGTCGCGCCATGCGAATTCCTTAACAAAAATAGTTAATACGGAATGGACGCTGTAAATTTTAATTTTTCGTTATCCATTCTTGTTAACACTTCAAAAAACAAAGAAATCGCACCTCCCAAGGCTGAATTTATGAAAATAAGACCTAAAACACGCGCTTTTATAGGCATTATAGGGGTTTCAGCCCTGATTTTAGGGGGCTGTCAGGCCCCGAATCACGCGAATCACCCCTTCAAAACGAATCACTTTGGAGCTCCAAAGAGCGCTCCCAAAGGCTATTTCGCGCCCAAGTCGTTAAGAAAACCACCCAATTTACGCCAAGCACCACGTCAACCTATCGTTAATAAACGTAAATCGAACCGCAAAATGAAGCGTCCAAGATCAGCGGAAAAGGTATCATTTTGGGACCGGATCAATGGTAATCAGCCAGCGCGGCATATGCCGATCATGATGCCTCAATTTCAGCAATGGATCGAGTATGAACCAGTCTATACTTTATATCCCGGCGATCAGATTGATATCGTTGTTGCGAGTGCACCGGAATTATCCCGCACGCTGACTGTCGGACCTGATGGACGGATTGTTATGCCAATGGCTGCTCCGATAATGGCGGCCGGGAAGCCCATGGCGCGGGTTCAGGAAGAACTGAAAGCCCACCTCGCCAAACAATTACGAGATCCGACGGTGACGGTAACGCCAAGAGCTTATGGACCACAACAAATCTATGTTGGCGGGGAAGTAGGTCAATCTGGCACTTATACCTTGCCAGGGCCAATCGGCGCGATTGAAGCTATTTTCATGGCGGGTGGTTTACGGGACAGCGCGAAAACTAATCAGATCGCCGTTCTGCGCAGAGCCCCGCATGGCGGTATGATGATGAGGACGGTCAATATCGGGCATGGGCTGAATCGTATTCCGCACTATAATGACGTCATTCAGCTTCGTCGCGGCGATATTATCTTTGTGCCAAAGACCCGCTTGGCGGAAATTGGTGGATTTGTGCAAAGTGTTCGCGGTGTTCTGCCAGTTGATTTCAACTTGTCTTATCAGTTTGGCGCCAATAATGGCGGAACAACCCTGATTTCGCCCTAACGGGCGGAACTGGCAGAGAACTGGTAAGCCGAGCGGTTAAGCCGCGGCGTCTTGCTGGCCTTGGCCGATTAAGTGACGATTTTTCTTGAGCCAATCGCGGGCCAGTCTTTGGGCCTGCGTTACATCATCTGAACTCATTTCAAAAATCAGTTCTTCTCTGTAAGCTTTTGCCGGTATTGATCCCAGCATAGCGGCTAGATTGAACCATTTATGGGCCGCAATAAAATCCGGGCCTCGATCTTCAACATCCGTTGAATATATCAATCCCAGGCGAAATAAATCTTCGCTCGAGGCGCCATCTTGAACGGCGGCTTCCGCTTCCTGTACTTCTACTTCTGTAAAGGCCATAGCCCCCTCCATTTTCACCACACCCCCGGGACATCCCTGGGACTAGCGAAGGTCCTTATTTAGCCCGGCCCTTTCGCTTCATGTGTATTTTGGAAGATGCAATTAAATATAAAGTTAATTTAGACTATAGTTAATGAAGCTTTATACTTATTAATTGAAGTTATTATTGATTACTATTTGATTTTAGTTTCCTTAAATAGGGATTAATTTCACAACTAATCAAGTATTGATTGAAGCATATACTTGTAATAATCGTGAATATTGCCCCGAAATTTGACATGAAAAAGGTGTTTTTTCTTCAAATTTAATGTTTTTTGGTCGGGTTTTCCCGCTTTGTTACAGAAATCAAAAAGAGTGGATTTAGAATTGGTTAGGGATAACACGGTCTTAATTAGACGCACCCAACCGTCTTCACACTCATTCCAGCCAATCCGCGAATTCCCAAATCAGACGAAACGAACTGCACTCAGACGCTTACGCATTGAATGCTGGTCATATGGCTTTATCTGTCATGAGAAATCAAAGGCCATAATTATCGGGCAGAACGGCTAACACGCATGGGATCATCCAGAGCAATGATCACAGGTTCCAGGTCTGCAGGACCTGGGGCTGTATAGCGCACTCCATCAAAGGGTTCCGGTCCGGGGCCCCCTGGGTTGAAGAAGGCGCTGTACCCACCTTCAGGAGCGGGAATTTCGACAAAGGTCACGTTACGTACAGACGCTTCGTCTCCGGTGAGAATGATATCGATATAGTTGTCGCGATCCTCGTTGTAACAGTCATCGTAATAAATGCCAGCATCTGGATCAAGGCGTTGGCCCAAATCTGCGAGGCCTAACACCCGCAATGTACCTATTCTGTAGGAGAACAACATGCCTCAACGATCAATGATGAAACCCCTAACTCTTCTCTTACTGACCTTGTTTGTGGGCATGGTTTTAGGTGCAGCTATTACTGGAAGGGTCGTCCAGTCCCGTTTGGCCAAATACAATAATTTCTTAAGTGAAGCTGGCTTCGCACAGATTGTGATGGATGTCATTGAACCTGAAAGTGAAGTACAGCGCGCAAAACTCTTGCCTATTCTTGAAGAAACGGGACAAGACATCCAGGACACTAAAGCAAATGCCAGATCAGACATTCTTCTTCATTATCGAGAACTCGAGGCCGAGTTGTTGCCCATTTTGTCACAAGAACAAGCAAACCGCTTACAGAGTTGGCGCGATAGGGTTCGATTGGACGGACATTCTAAAAGGTAAATCGGTAAAATTATGGTTTTAAATTTTTAGATTAGATTGTTTCAAACAGCGTATTGGGACAATTAGAAACCAGCCAATTATAGTCCGGACTGGAATGTTTAATGAAAAACCTAAAATGGCTTCCATTCTTCATCATCGCAAATGCAATTTTGATTGCCGTAATGGCGGAGTCTGAAGGACAGTTTGCATATACGGGGTGTGAGCTTTCATCCTCATTTGAACTCTTACGGCACTCGTTCAGTAACTTCAGACATATTGCGGTGTATGGTTTACTATTTTTGTCCTGTGTGTGGTCGTTTGAAAAACATTCGATAATCAGAGCCGCAGCTTTGGTTCTAGCCGTTTCATTTTTGATGGAGATTGTGCAAATCACTTTTCATGGTGGTCACTGTCGCCTCAGGGACATGCTCCCAAATGTTGTTGGGGTATTATGGGCGTCAACCGTATATGTGATAATTCAGCTGGCTTTTCAGAACGTCAAAGGAAAAGCGTAAAACGGCTTTAAAGCCATGAAAAAAGCCCGGAAACAAGTCCGGGCTTAACATCTTCTAATCGTCTTTTGAGTCTATTCTTCTTCGTTAGACTTTCTGCGGCGACGGCTGCGGCGCGGCTTTTTCTTCGCGTCGGATTTTTTCTCATCCGAACCCTCAGATTCTTCGCGCGGATATTCTTCGCCCGTGTCCTGATTGACATATTTCATGTTCAGGCGCACTTTACCCCGATCATCAAAGCCCATGAGCTTCACATAGACTTCCTGACCCTCTTTCAGATAATCAGATGGGTGATTAACGCGTTCTTTGGCGATCTGAGACACATGCACGAGGCCATCTTTCTTGCCAAAGAAGTTCACAAAGGCTCCAAAATCGACGACTTTGACGACTTTACCTTTGTAGATCACGCCAACTTCCGGCTCAGCCGTTAGGCTGTGGATCCAGTCTTTGGCGGCCTTGATAGAGGCTTGATCATTCGACGCAATCTTGATCGAACCATCATCTTCAACAGAAACGCGAGCGCCTGTTGTATCAACGATTTCGCGGATAACCTTACCGCCAGAACCAATAACGTCACGAATTTTATCAACCGGGATTTTCATGGTTTCGATACGCGGTGCAAATTCACCGACATCATCACGGGCTTCCTCAAGCGCTTTGTTCATCTCATCAAGGATGTGATGACGGCCGTCCTTGGCTTGGGCCAAAGCCTGTTGCATGATCTCTTCGTCAATACCGGCGATTTTGATATCCATCTGTAACGATGTGATACCTTCTGACGTCCCGGCGACTTTAAAGTCCATATCCCCAAGATGATCTTCATCCCCAAGAATATCAGACAGAACAGCGACGCCTTCTTCGTCCTTAATCAGGCCCATAGCAATACCAGAGACCGGACGCTTGATCGGCACACCGGCGTCCATCATCGCCAGTGAACATCCACAAACGGTCGCCATAGATGAAGAGCCGTTTGATTCCATGATCTCAGATACAAGACGGATAGTATAAGGGAAATCATCGGCACTTGGCAGGACAGCCTGAAGCGCGCGCCAAGCCAGCTTACCGTGACCAGTTTCGCGGCGAGACGTTCCGCCCATACGGCCAGCTTCACCGACAGAATACGGCGGGAAGTTATAGTGCAGAAGGAATTTATTTTTGATCGTACCGGTTAGCTGAT
>JAHDDC010000047.1 GCA_020629545.1 Hellea sp. | reverse complement strand
CCATAGCGGATTATACCGAGCTGGGCTTCCACGTTACGCGCGGTGGTTCTCATGCACGGACGGAAAATGCGCTGATATCTTTTGCCGATGGGACTTATTTGGAATTGCTGGCTTTAAAGCCTGGAATAGCGCGTCCTCTTATTCGAATGGCCGCTCGGCTCGGCCTGATCGAGCGGTCAGCAGAGCAGAAAACCGACATGTATTGGCGCCTGCTACGCTGGATAAGTCGCGGGAGCGGTATTGTCGATTGGTGCGTCGGAACCAATGATATTGCGGCGACGCTTGAGAATTGGTCGCAAGCAGGGTTTGAACATTTGGGTCATCAGGAGTTTGACAGGACGCGACCCGACGGCAAAATAGCAAAATGGTATCTTGGCAGCACCAAGACGATGGGCCTTCCGTTCTTGATCGAGGATTTATCGGACCGTGAGATCCGCATTCCGGCCGCGGGACCAGATACTCATCCTAATGGAGCTGTGGGTATAGCCGAGATTATTCTAGGAGCCGACGCGCCAGGAAAACGCCGCGAACAATATGAAAGGCTTAATATCGACAAGATGGCAGGTACCCGGATTAAAGTTTCCGGGCAAAACGACGTGAATGCTATATCTCTACGCATTGTTCATAACGGGGACGAAATATATAAGCTTGAGCCTGCGAAAGCCCACGGCGCGCAAATTGAGATGCACCCGCAAAAGGATAAATCGACATAGCTTTGCAAAACGGCAAAGCCCGCTTAAGATGAACCCAACAAACAGGGGAAATGATATGCGGAAACTATTGATCGGCCTTGGGCTGTTAATCGGGATAGGTCTTATCATTTGGGCAGCTATAGGTCCGGACTGGCGCCGTTTCGCCAAGAACATCAATACGGAACCGGATGTCTTGTTCTGGACCCAGGCCGAGCGCAATGCGGGCTTTCGCATGCTGGATCATTTGCCGATGATCGTCGATAACCGAACTATTGCCGCTGGCGATAAGGTCCGTGAGCTGCCAGAGGGCGAGCCTTTATCTGTGGGTATGAAGGCCGAAATCGACCGCTATATCTCTGAAAATAATGTGGCGTCTGTGGTAATCTTGCAAAACGGAAAACTGCGCCATGAGCAATATGGTCTGGAGTTTGGTCCCAAAGGTCGCTGGACCAGTTTCAGTGTGGCAAAATCCTTCACTTCCACTCTGGTTGGAGCGGCTATTAAAGACGGTCACATAAAAAGTCTGGATGACAAGGTCTCTGATTATATCCCGGGTCTGAAAGGCTCGGCCTATGATGATGTTAATATCCGCCAGATTCTGACCATGAGTTCCGGCGTGCGGTGGATCGAGGACTATAGCGATCCGACATCTGACGTCGCGTTGTTCAATGTCCAAGAGCCAGAGGATGGACTGTCTTCTTTGGTGACCTATATGCGTAAACTGCCGCGCGCTCATCCGGCCGGCGAGGTCTGGAACTACTCGTCCGGCGAGACCAATATGATTGGCGTTTTGGTGCGTGAAGCCACGGGCAAAGATCTCGCAACCTATTTATCAGAGAAAGTCTGGGTACCGTATGGCATGGAGGCCAAAGGCACTTGGCTTCTGTCACCAGACGGAGAAGAAATTAGCGGCTGTTGTATACAAGCCGCCACGCGGGATTTTGCGCGCTTTGGGCAGTTTGTCCTCGAAGATGGCGTGATCAACGGCCAGAGCGTTGTGCCGGATGGTTGGTTCGCGGACGCCACAAGCGTGCTTTACGAAACCAAATATGACGGCCAAGGATATGGCTATCAGTGGTGGCCCAATGGCGACGGCACGTTTGAGGCCATGGGCATTTTCGGGCAGGGTATCTTTATCGATCCTGCCAATCAGCTCGTGATCGCGTCGAACGGAAACTGGACCACCGCCACAGGCCAAAAAGACGGCGAGCGCGGGGAACGCACAGCGTTTTATCAGTCGGTACGCAAAGCTCTGGCAAAATAGCGTCGGAGAAATGACTAAATCGAGTTCAGGCTATTCGAAAACACCCCTTTCGAAAAAACTTGGTATCAAACCCGGTGATACGATTTGGGTTATAGGCGCGCCGCAAGATTATATAGCTTTTTTTGATGTCTGGCCGGATGATACAGAAATCGTTATTTCCCCTGAAATGACCGTCAATTTCATCCATATATTTGCCAGTTCAACCGAGGCGCTGAGCGCCGCGCTTGCCCGAGCGAAACCCAAACTTAAGATGGATGGCACGCTTTGGGTGAGCTGGCCGAAGAAAAGCTCAGACATACCGTCAGAGATTGGGAAGTTTGAAGTGATGAAAGCAGGGCAAGACATCGGCCTTGTTGATGTCAAAGTCGCCGCTCTAGACGCAGATTGGAGCGGACATAAATTCGTTTACCGCGTCAAAGATCGAGGGTAGTGCTAAAGGCGAAAAACTGTATTCTCGTTCATAGTTTGTTCGGTTTGAGGATCTCGCTATTCTATTCTAAACCAATCCATTCGACCTCAATGCGAAAAGGCCCGTCTTGGCCGTCAGCCAGAATTATTCCCATTTCGACGGCATCGCCCGGCACAAAACGGGCGCCGGATATTGTCCGTCCAAATAACGAAGCTCTCATATTGGTAAGAGGGATGTCGACTGTCTGCCAAGTGCCAGCTTCTGATTTCGGAATATCCTGCTGAAAGGAGATACGGCGTCCCCAATAGGTAATATTCGTTCTGAATGTCAGCTTATACGCGCGGCCATCTGATTTCACACGCATGCGTGCCATCAATGCACCCGCGATCTCGCGACCTTGGACGGGCCGTCTGACGGAAGAGAAGCCACCACCGTTTGTATTAATCACACCTTCAAAAACAAGGTTGGAATTTTTGAGCATTGGGCCACCTGACGATCGTCCGCCCATGACGCCATCGTTCACCGCGCGCCACATGTTAGATTCGGCGGCGGAGGTGTTGAATTCGATAAGAAATTGCCCGCCGCTTTGTGGGAGGGCTTCGGCCATTGGTGACATCGTCAAGAGGAACCCCGAAATCAGAATATAGATGAGTTGCTTCATTATATTCTATACGGGGACTAGTCCGGCTCGGATCATATAGGGGATGCTCATATGATTTCTTGATGGTCCTGATATCAATTTTTACCGTCCCATAATTTTGTTCCAGACGGGTAGGTTAACATAGCCGTCGGCTACCAGACCATTGGCTTTTTGCCAAGCCCGTATGGCGCGTCGTGAATTGGGTCCAATTTGTCCGTCAACGCCTTTTGTGTCATACCCCAGAGCGGTCAGCCGTGATTGAAGCTGCTTTTTCTGCGTAAAAGATATTTGTTTATCGCCGCGCGGCCACGGCGTTGTGATAACGCGGCGCCCTTGAAAAGTTTCGGCCAATTTTGTGATGCCCATCGCGTAGCTGGTGGAATTATTGTATTTTTTGATGACGTCAAAATTTTTGAAGGTCAGAAACTTCGGGCCTTTATGTCCGGCTGGGATCAGCAGTTTTCCGTCCAGATTTCGCGCTGCCGCTGACCAAATTTGTCCCCCAATGGGTTTAACGCCAAGCGCCTCCCATTCGCTAACGGACCGTTTTTCGCCGCCAGCCAGTGAATAGTCAAATCCCGCAGGCAGAGAAATCTCTGTCATGGCAGGTTCGCCCCATTTCCAGCCATGGCGCGATAGATAATGCGCCGCAGAGCCAAGCGCATCTGCCTTGGAGCCTCTGAGGTCGATATTACGATTGCCGTCAAAATCAACAGCATAGTCCCGCATGGTTGCCGGAATAAATTGTGTCATGCCCATGGCGCCAGCCCAGCTCCCTTTGAGTTGATCCTGGCGAATATCGCCGCGTTTAATCATGTCGAGAATGGCAAAGAGTTGATTTTCGCCAAATTCCTTCCGTCGGCCGTCATGGGCAAATGTTGCGAGAGCGTCGACAATATTATGATTACCCATAATTTTGCCATAGGCGCTTTCAAGGCCCCAAATAGCAGTCAGGTAATTGCGACTGACTTTGTAGCGGTTCTCAACCGAATTAAACAATGACACGTTCTCGGCTAGTTTAGCTTTGCCTTTGTTGAGACGATCGGCGGATGCAGCTCCATCAACATAAGACCAAATGGGTTTGGTAAATTCAGGTTGTTTTGAGTCTCGATCGAGTGCCTTATCATTTATTTTGGCCGGGAGAATTAAAGCACGAACGACATTGGCATTGTGACCGCGGGCAATGGCGCGATTGACGAAATCTTCTTTCCAGTTCGAAAATTTCTGGTCGCGTGTCAGAACGGGCCGCGGCGTTATTGTAGCTGGTACGGATGCTGCCGCAGTACTCATGACATGAGGTGCCGAAACTGTACTGGCCGAACGTAGAGCTGGGGCTGATGTTCTAGATGTGCCTTCCGGCTGTGCCGAATTTGCAGATTGAGATTGGGTTGCACAGGCGCCAACCGCAAGGATAGCCGTCAAGGCGGCTGTAGAAAGAGACTGACGAAGCATAGCAATGAATGTAAGGCCTTGGCGAGCTGCCGTAAAGAGAGGAGTACATACCCCATAAACTCGGGCGTTTTGCGGCGCTATTTGCGAGCAGCTTTTCGATTGACTTTTAGGAATCATCCTCATATTAGGCGCACTTTGAAAATTATAGTTTAGGAAATCTCAGGCCATGAAAGTCCGTAGTTCTTTAAAATCTCTTAAGAAACGCCATCGCGACTGCCAAGTTGTGCGCCGCAAAGGTCGTCTTTACGTTATTAATAAAACAGACCCCCGTTTTAAGGCCCGCCAAGGCTAAACTGGGAAGCGTTCACGCGTTGTTTACGCGCTGACTGTATGTCGCCCCTTGCCAACGCTGGTCGGGGGCGTCAGTGTATCTGGACCTATGACAATCGAATTTTGGAAAACAATTATCGGATGTACCGCTTTTGCCCTAGCCGTAAATGGGGTATCTTTGGCGCAGGTGCCTGATGATTTATTAGAGGATAAAATTCCAGAACTGGATCTTCCAGAATTCATCGAACCGAAGCCCGAAGACAATCCGGAGAACGAGGAACTGGATGATAATAGTGATATTATCACTGATGAAAGCGAACTTGGGAATGAAGAGACGCTCGCTCCTAACAAAGACTACTCGCACCTTCCACCTCAAGCCGAGAAAGCCGCCCGGCTAGACGATTTGTTTGCGAAGCTAAAAGATGAAGACGACGAGAGCACAGCCAATCTAATCGCTGAAGAAATTTGGGCGCTTTGGTTAGACTCCGGATCGGCGAGTATTGACCTGGTACTGCGCCGTGCGACAGCATCAGATAAAAAAAACGACAATGAATTGGCGCGTCGCCTCTATGACCACGTGACAACTCTGATGCCTGATTATGCCGAAGGCTGGTCTCGTTCAGGCCGATTGGCCTTTGAACAAAAAGACTATGACCGCGCAGTGGTCGAAATTACAAAAGCTCTGGTGATTGAACCTCGGCATTTCTATGCGTTGTGGACAATGGGCAATCTGCTAGAAAATTTAAACCGCCAAGATGAAGCGCTGGAGGTTTATCGCAAGGCAAATGAAATCTACCCAGCCATGAAAGCCATTAACGACCGGCTTGCTGTCATGGAAAACTATCTCGAAGGTGAAGTTCTTTAATCTGGAAGATTTTTTTCCAAAAATCGTTTCACATTTTCTCCCATAACTTTCCGGATCGCGGCATCGGATAAATCGCGTTTTCGTAATTCATGAGTTATGATCGCGATTTCTGACGTATCGAGCGTGGTCTTTACGGTACCGTCAAAGTCAGAGCCCAGAGCTACGGCATCAACACCCATAAGATTTATGGCAGCTATAATGGTATCTGCAATTCCGGCAGGGCTTATGTCACAAATGGCGCCATCGAAATAGCCAATTCCCAATAATCCGCCGCGGCGGCCAATCTCAATAAGAATTTCATCCGGCATATTGCGGTTCACAGATTTAGGGCAATGACGACCGGCGATCCCTCCGTGCGAAATAATTACGGGCTCATTTGACATTGCGAGAACATCACGTACGACTTTTTCAGATGAATGAGCCACATCGATAATAATATCCATATCGCGCATTTTTCTTACGGCTTCCCGGCCAAAGTCCGTAAGCCCCCCTTTCTGTTTTCCGTGCAACGAGCCTCCAAGCGCATTGTCGAAGAAGTGTTGCAATCCCATCATTCTATATCCTTCGTCATATAGATTTTGGATATTATCTAAATCGCTCTCTAGCGGATGAGAGCCTTCAGTTGCAAGAACGCCAACTATCGTTCCCGCCTCTTGGTTCAAGTCTGCTTTTGTTCGGGCGATGACCAGATTGTTTTTTGATCGGGACTCAATTTTTTGTAACCTTTGGGCCTGAAACGCAGCACGTTCATAAATGGAGTTCCATGTTCGAACGGGCCAGAGTTGAGCCATGGCGAGGAGTTTTACATCGTCCGGCGCATCTGCCGCATTCCCATCAAAATTGAGGCCTCGAGGAGACTTGGTGACTGAGCTGAAAATTTGAATGTCAACGCCACCTGCCCGCAAACGCGGGATGTCGATATGGCCGCGTTTGTGGTGTTGTTCGGGATTACGTCTCCATAGGAGTGCGTCTCCATGCAGGTCCGCAATAATCAGTGAATCATGGAAGGCTTGGCTGGATGAGGATATTTTGTACGGCGCATGTTCTACGACAGGGTTCATTTTTGCATCCGTAGACGGAACCAAAATACCAAAAATATAGATACCAGCGGCGATAAGAGCCAAAATGCTCAACGTCCCCAAGACTTTTAAAAATCTGTTCATGCGATCCCCCCGGTTGTTATGCTGACCCTTTGCAATATTTCATAAGATAGAATTCCATCCACAACAATCCTTCTGATTTCATTGTGCAGCGTCGCAAGAGTTTTTATGTTTACCCGAAATTTTAAAAAACAGGTCAGATCATGGATAGCGCTGAAAGCATGGGTCAAGCGACCCGCGAAAAACTGAAACAAACCATTGCCCGTGTCGAGCGTCTAGAGGCAGAAAAAGCTGAACTCGCAGCGGATATTCGAGAAGTTTTTGCCGAGGCCAAATCATTTGGTTTCGATACAAAAACAATCCGGAAAGTTCTGTCCTTGCGCAAGCTTGAAGCTCATGAGCGCGCGGAACAAGAAGCGATGCTAGATCTTTATATGGGCGCTATAGACGACTAGATTTGTTCATGTTATGTTCGCATTGCTATGAGCAACTATGACAAGAAAGTTTGGCAGGAAGAACAGGCCGCCCGCGATGCTGCGATGCAAAAACAGCGAGAAAAGTGGGCGAAGGCTAAAGCTCGGTCTGCGCGTAATGCTCTAAGAAAGCTCGAACGTTTATCGCGTCAGTTAGCGGAATCCGGACAGTTGACCGATTGGGAAGAAGAGTTTTCCGAGAGCGTGCAAGATCGGCTCGATAAATTTGGGTCGGCGTTTCAGGATCCAGAAAAAGGCAGGCCCGCGGACGCACTTTCATTCTCACAAAAACGGGTGATGGCGGCGCTTAAGAAAAAAGCCAAAACAGACAAGACAAAAACTAAGACAGAGTCTGAGACTAGCTCCAAACCCCGCTCGTCATTTAAATCAAAAGCGGGCTTTAAGACAAAGAAACCCTATACACCCAACGTAAGGCATATAGAAGACGACTTGCCGGAGCTGGCGGAAGAGCCTTATATACCTGAAGTTTCACCCGGGAAACATAACCCGCCATTTTTGAGAATTGTAAAATAGTTATGACACTTCGAATGGAAACTGAAAGATTAATCCTACGAGACGTCGATCCGCAAGCCGATTTTGCGGCTTGGGCAGATTGTTTCTCAGACGATAAAACCATGACTCACATCGGCGGCGCGCCCATGTGCGAAGGTGCGGCTTGGCGCCATATGGCGACGGTCATCGGACATCAGAAAATTTGGGGCTATAGTTTTTATTCCGTCATTGAGAAATCAACTGGTGCTTGGGTCGGCAGGGTTGGTCATTGGAATCCAGCAGGTTGGCCGGAGCCTGAAATAGGCTGGACAATCCACCGCGATCACTGGCGCAAGGGATATGCAAAAGAGGCCGGCGCAGCTTGTGTGGATTATGCTTTCAAAGAATTAGGCTGGGCAAAGGTTATTCATGTTATCGCGGAAGATAATATAGCGAGCATCAAGACGGCAGAAGCGTTAGGGTCAACTCGTAGATATCATATTTCAAACCTACCACCATTTGGCGACGTCAATTGTTGGGCCTATGGTCAGGATCGACCTTAAGCCCAGCCAGCTTCTCGGACCTTTTTATTTTGACTGCGACTCACGGGGGCGATCCTCCCGTTATGAAGTTCCAGTTGTATTTTACCACCTGACCGTTGGATTGACTTTATACCAGCTTCAGCAACCCACCATGACCGATGGACGGTCAACCCATTTATACTCCCGACCTCTTTGATAGCGTCGGACAAACGCATTAGTATGAGATCTTCGCCATTGGACGTGAACACACGAACATAGTGATCCTCCGCGGTTAGAGCATAAATTTGAGCATTGCGGTATTGCGGCTTTAATCTGTCGAAAATAGCCGGACGTGAAGAACCTTGAAGATTTGAGTTCATCGATCGCTCGGCCATATGCGCGATAGCAGAAATCACGATAGCAATAACCCACACGAACCCAAATAAAATCAAGACTTGCAGAAAAGACATTTTATCCGATCGATAGATATTGAGGATAACAAGGCATATCGTAACAAGGATTGAAGCTGTTATTGACTGGCCAATCGCTGTTTGTATTGCGCTCGGGTTTCCGCCAGTTTTTCTGACTAGAGGTAAAAACAATCCCGCACCAAGAGCACCAACAAACGAAAGAGACGTCCAGTAAATTAGTCGCACAAAATAAGGAAACTCAGTCGTACGATATGGCCCTAAAATAGATAGAATTATGCCGGAAATTAAACCGATACCAATGCCTGATAGAGCGATTTTTTGAATTCTATTGGACAATTTTGTCTCCGTTGACGTCGCGTGAAATGTATCTGACGCCGTTTTACGTATCAAGAAGGCGCTTCGCGAAGTTAAGCTTTTACGAATGACCTATGTCTGTTTTCTATGTGAAGAAGGAGATCAAATATGAATTTAGACATATTCTTTTCGGCAAAGCCCGCCATTATTGCACATACGGCATTTGCTTTTCTGGCCTTGGGGTTGGGAATTGCAATGTTGATGCGAAAAAAGGGAACGCCTAGTCACAAAGTCATCGGCCGAATATTTGTTTTAGCAATGGCGTTAGCGGCAATTACTTCATTGTTTATTAAAGGCCTTAATGGCGACAATTATAGCTTTATCCATCTCTTTGTTCCACTTACTTTCTATGCGATTTGGGAGCTTTTTTACTACGTTCGCAAAGGTAATATAAAGAAACATGAGAAAGCCGTGAAAGGCTTGTTCTTTGGCGCGCTACTCATTCCTGGGCTTCTGTCATTTCTGCCGGGAAGATTAATGTGGAACGTTTTTTTGGGAGGCTAAAGGGGCTTACACTTCAGACCTTCAACCGGATAATATTCGCCAGTTTTTTCATGCCGTAACACACAAGCGCCGTTGACGGCCAAAAGCGTAAAATGATCAGGACGACCTAACAAACGCCCGCTCGCCGGATTGCCATAGGGATCAAATCCTTCAGCTTTCGGCTCTATAATCAATCGACTTTCTTTCGTCAGGACATCGCGCGTGAGCTGCACATATCGACGGTTCAAGATTTCTGACAACAATGCACTTATTACTGGTCGGGCTTCCCTATCGGATTTAGCGATAACTCCAGGTTTTGCGTCCGAATAATCCACGCTAGCGCAGCCGGCGGCCAATAGGAACGCGCCAGCTATCAAATTTATCCGCATTGATTGTCCTTCTCATTCCGTCGATAATTGATCAGGCTACTGATTAATAATCCAACCATTCTCGATCATATCTCTGATCTTTATCCGCGGATCTTCCTTCAGATTTCCATCTTCAAAGCTGACAGGCTTTTCATAGTTCACAAATCCAGAGGGTTTAGATGTTACAGAAGCTGCCACGGGGCAAGAGCCCGTTTCCAAATGGGTCAAAGCGGCATCATACATGGCCTCTTGAGGATTACCCAGTTCATTTGAAAAGTCATCTAAAACAATACACCCATCAATGGGTTCACCAGTTGTCGCACTTCCTTCTGACGGCGAAAACCCATCTGAATAATCACCAAATCCTTTATCATTTTCACCGCGGAACTGAATCGTGAAATAGGTAGTTCCGCAATTATCTGTCGCGTAAAAACCGTAAGGTTTTCCGCAAGTTGTCGTTCCGATCAGCACAACATTGACATCAATGCCCTCGAAGGAATTAACAAGCGATTCACTCGCCGAACATGTACTGGATGATGACAAAACATAAACAGTGTCGAGGCCTAAATTGGGCAATCCCGTTCCCGAGTCGACTGAGAAACCCTGAGCCGTGTTATAAAATGGAGTTGGGGTTAGGCGCTGACCTGTAACCGGATTAAAGGTTGGGTGCTTGTCATTAAAAACAATAGTTTCATACACCTTATCGGCCGTATTATCGGGGCCTGCGATCATGTAACCAAGTTCTGCCGAGATATCGAGGAAACCACCACCGTTATAGCGGAGGTCCAAAACCAAATGGTCCACGCCAGCGTTAACAAAATCCGTTATCCCATTAACGAGGCCTTCCTCGGCAATGGATGTTCCAAAAGTATTAAACAACATGTATCCAACGGTGTCCCCATTGGTCAGGGTCCTTGTCCGCGTCGTATGAACCGGGGTCGAAGCGACAATATCCGATGTCATAGTTATTGTTTCGGTGGTTGTTTCTCCGACATGTCTTACGACGAAACTATGCGTTTCGCCTTCCGATGCCGGAAACAGTCCCGCATTCAGTGTCGCGGCGCTTCCGTCGGCAACGACGGCACCATCAACCTCTAAGATTTCCGTTCCGCGTCTCAAACCGGCATTTGCGGCAGGAGAGCCGGCCTCTACATATGCAATGACAATTTGCCGATCAGGCGCAGTACCGTCCAAAATTCGGGTTCTGGCGCCATACCCGGCTGATGCCCCGCTATTAACTAGCTGTTGGTATTCTTCAGTGTCATAAGTGAAATGAAACTTATCCTTCGGAGCACCTGATGCCGTCGTGGCTTCTGTCTTCAGTATTTCAAAATAATCCAGCGCCCGCGGATAATTCGCATTTGCCGGGTCAATGTCAGTAATTTCATCATACCACAAATATGTCTCATTACTCCATGATCGTAGCCAGTGCTTCTCGATGAGTGTTGAACCTGCCTGGTCATTTGTTCCGGCCCGAGGCGTTTGGCACTGACTTTTAAAGCTGGCTGATGATTCGAAAACACCCGGTTCCCATGTTGGTCCGCTTGGAGGAGGAGGTGGTGGCGGCGGTAAAGTTTGAACGGGTGACGAACTACTACTACTCCCGCCCCCACAGGCAACAAGAACAAGTGCCAAAGATGAAACGGTCGCGGCTAAAATTCGGGTGGGGCGCATCGGAATATCCTTTCGGTATTTGCGATAAGAATAGAGGGTCATTATATAATTATCAATGAATGTACGCACATGAACACCAGATGAGCAATCAATTTCGCGTGAAACGAATAATTCCGGTTTAATAGTTGCGGAAATTCGCGACCGCCATTATAGAGGGCCCTCTTATTTCCAATGCAGAGGAATCTGCCGCACGGGTCAAGGAAACTGACGGAAAGCACTCATGAATATACACGAATATCAGGGCAAAGCTGTCCTAAAAGAAATCGGCGCGCCTGTCTCAAAGGGCATTGCAATTTTCAAAGCATCAGAGGCCAAGGCAGCCGCTGAAGAACTTGGGGGCCCACTTTGGGTTGTCAAATCCCAGATTCACGCTGGAGGACGAGGAAAAGGAACTTTTCTCGAAGATAGCGCAGGAGAGAAAGGCGGAGTTCGTCTAGCTTGGTCTGTTGACGAAGTTGTTGAGAACGCTCAACAAATGCTTGGCGCTCATCTGGTAACGGCGCAAACCGGCGATGGAGGGAAACAAGTTAATCGCCTTTACATTGAAGACGGTTCCGACATCGAAAAAGAATTTTATCTCTCCATTATCATCAACCGAGAAACCTCGCGTGTCTCATTTATTGCTTCAACCGAAGGCGGAATGGATATCGAAGAGGTTGCTCATGACACGCCTGAGAAAGTCATTAACTTTGACGTAGATCCCGCAACGGGATTTATGCCGCATCACGGGCGAACTTTGGCCCGTGCGCTTAATCTATCCGGCGACTTGGCAAAACAGGCTGCAAAGTTGGGCCGAACGCTTTATAATGGATTTCTATCCAAAGATATGAGCATGTTGGAGATTAACCCGTTGATTGTCACCGAAGATCAACGCTTACATTGCCTGGATGCAAAAATCAGCTTTGACGAAAATGCTTTATTCCGCCATCCAGACATTGAAGCTTTGCGAGACGAAACTGAAGAAGATGCAAAAGAGATCGAAGCCGGAAAATACGACCTGTCTTATGTAGCCCTTGATGGCAACATTGGATGTATGGTCAACGGAGCCGGCCTTGCTATGTCCACCATGGATATCATCAAGCTTTACGGAAAAGAACCGGCAAATTTCCTTGATGTGGGCGGCGGCGCAACAACTGAAAAAGTTACCGCGGCTTTTAAGATTATTACATCAGACCCCAATGTCGAAGGTATTTTAGTCAATATTTTTGGCGGCATTATGAAGTGTGACGTGATCGCGAACGGAGTTGTTCAAGCCGTTAAAGATGTGGGCCTTAAGGTACCACTTGTTGTCCGTCTTGAAGGTACAAATGTCGAAAAAGGCAAAGAGATCATCAATAATTCCGGCCTGAACGTTATCGCCGCGGATGATTTGGACGATGCTGCGCAAAAAATCGTCGCCGCAATTGGCAATACCAACCACACCAAGTCTTCGCTCGGAAAAATGCTCGAAGTTGACGTGGTAAAAATCGCGAACGACATGGGAATTGACGCATCTGTTGATGACCTCAAGGCCGATACAATTCAAAAAATTCTCGATAAGCAGGGCTAAGTCGATGTCAGTATTAATCAACAAAGATACCAAAGTAATCACTCAGGGGATGACGGGTAAAACCGGTACATTTCATACAGAACAAGCTATCGCCTATGGTACCCAATGTGTTGCTGGTGTAACGCCAGGCAAGGGCGGAACCACACATATAGGGCTGCCAAATTTTAACACAGTTCATGAGGCTAAACACGCAACTGGGGCGACTGCATCGGTTGTGTATGTGCCTCCTCCCTTCGCGGCCGACTCTATCCTCGAAGCGATCGATGCGGAGATGGAGCTGATTATTGCTATTACCGAGGGCATACCCGTACGAGATATGATTCCCGTAAAACGTGCACTGGTTGGGTCGAAATCTCGCCTTATCGGACCGAATTGCCCCGGAGTTTTAACTCCAGACGAATGTAAGATTGGCATCATGCCCGGCAAAATATTCAAAAAAGGAAGCTGCGGAGTAGTTTCGCGATCGGGCACCCTAACCTATGAAGCTGTATTTCAAACAACCCAGGTTGGATTGGGTCAAACGACCGCGATTGGTATTGGCGGCGATCCGATTAATGGCACCAACTTTATTGATTGCCTTGAGCTATTCTTAAATGATGACGATACCAAGCAAATCATCATGATTGGCGAAATTGGAGGGTCAGCTGAAGAAGAAGCTGCAGAATATGTTGCCCATATGGCCAAGAAAGGCATTAAAAAGCCTATGGTTGGGTTTATCGCTGGTCGCACGGCGCCCCCAGGGCGAACAATGGGCCATGCAGGCGCCATTGTGTCTGGTGGTAAAGGTGGGGCCGAAGACAAAATTTCTGCCATGGAAAAAGCCGGAATTCGCGTGTCAGATAGCCCTGCCAAGCTAGGTGTTACAATGATGGACCTTCTAAAGGGCTAAGAAATTCGGGGACGACAAGGAAAAACGATGTCCGACAAAACCCGTTCTGATCAAAATCAGGCATTTCTCGACCAGATGTATCTGGACGGTGGGAATGCAGCATATTTAGAGCAGATGCTCGCAAAATATATGACGAACCCCTCCAGCGTTGATGAAAGCTGGCAGGACTATTTTCGGTCATTGGGTGATGATCCCGGAAACGCTAAGAAGAACGCGGATGGTCCAATCTGGAAACGGCCAGATTGGCCCGCACAACCGACGGATGAGATTACCTCCGCCTTAACAGGTGATTGGCCCGAAGAGCCAAAAGTCGAGGCCAAAATCAAAGGGAAGATGACCGGAGCTTCTGAAGAGGAAGTTCGCCGAGCGACAAAAGACTCCCTTCGAGCTCTTATGTTAATTCGGGCTTATCGTATGCGAGGCCATCGGATCGCGGATTTGGACCCGCTCGGGCTTCATGAAAAGAAGCGCCACCCGGAACTTGAATATACGAGTTACGGTTTCACAGAAGCCGATTTAGATCACCCCATTTTCATAGATGGGGTTATGGGAATGGAAACGGCCAGCCTTCGGCAAATCATTGAAATCATGGAACGAACTTACTGTTCCACTTTCGGCGTTCAGTTCATGCATGTATCAAATCCGGAAGAAAAGTCCTGGATACAGCAACGCATTGAAGGCCCAGACAAAGAAATATCCTTTACCCCGGAAGGCCGAAAATCCATCCTCAAAAAGCTTATCGAGGGCGAGAGTTTTGAACAGCTTTTGCACAAACGATATCCAGGAACAAAGCGCTTTGGTATTGACGGAGCCGAAGCGCTGTTACCCGCGCTTGAACAGATCATTAAACGCGGCGGCCAGCTGGGCCTAAAAGACATTAATTTTGGCATGCCTCATCGCGGACGTCTCAATGTGATGGCGGCTGTCATGCAAAAGCCTTATTCAGCAATTTTCTATGAGTTTCTGGGCGGCGTTGCAGAGGGCGGAGAAGATTACGGCTCCGGGGATGTTAAATATCATCTTGGCGTATCAGACGATCGGGAGTTTGATGGCAATAGTGTGCATTTGTCACTTGCCCCAAATCCGTCGCATCTTGAGGTTGTCGCTCCGGTCGTGATGGGTAAAACCCGCGCAAAGCAACAAATGGCCTCAGGAACCTATAAATCAGCAAATCCTGAACAGGTTATGGCCGTTATCCTTCACGGAGATAGCGCATTTGCAGGCCAAGGCGTCGTGATGGAAGCCTTTCAGATGTCTCAGCTGAAAGGTTATCGGACGGGTGGCACAATACATGTTGTTGTCAATAATCAGATCGGCTTCACGACGACACCTGATGAATATCGGTCAGGACAATATTGTTCAGATGTGGCGTTCATGGTCGAAGCCCCTGTTTTTCACGTCAATGCAAACGATCCTGAAGCGGTAGTTTACGCGGCGCGGGTGGCCACTGAATACCGCCAGAAATTCGGCAAAGACGTTGTTCTCGATATTATATGTTATCGCCGTTACGGCCATAATGAGGGCGATGACCCATCTTTCACACAACCCATCATGTATAATGTGATCAGGAGTTTGCCTTCTGCTGCGCGCATTTATGCTGATCGCTTGAAAGCCAATGGGACAATATCCGAAGGCGACTATACCAAATGGGTCGAGGAATTTTACGCCTATCTTGATAGCGAATTTGATTTGGCGAAAGATTTTGAAACTCAAGAACCCGATTGGCTCGGAGGTGTCTGGCAAGGCATAGAACGTCGCGGAAAAGGCAAACGTACCGGCGACACCTCTGTTGATGTCAGTACACTGAAAAGCATTGGGGAAAAGATTACAAAAATCCCTGATGGATTTAACATACACCGAACGCTCAAACGTATTATCGGCGCTCGCGGCGAAAAAATCAGTGCCGGCGAGAATATTGACTGGGGCCTGGCGGAACATCTCGCCTTCGGGACGCTCGTACTCGAAGGTCATCCTGTCCGTCTTTCAGGGCAAGATAGTGAACGCGGTACATTTTCCCAGCGCCAATCTAATTTCATTGATCAGGTCGATGGTACAAAATACGCGCCGCTTAATAACCTTTCTGACAATCAAGAATATTACCAAGTCATGAATTCGCATTTGTCGGAAGAGGCTGTGTTAGGTTTTGAATACGGTTTCTCAACCGCAGCTCCGCATGCCCTCACAATATGGGAAGCCCAGTTCGGTGACTTTGCAAATGGTGCCCAGGTGATGGTTGACCAGTTTATTAGTTCAGCGGAGCAAAAATGGCTGCGAATGTCGGGTCTGGTTATGCTGTTACCGCACGGATATGAAGGTCAGGGTCCAGAGCATTCTTCAGCACGCCTGGAGCGTTATCTGCAAATGTGTGCAGAAGACAATATGCAAGTCACGAACATCACCACGCCGGCCAATTACTTCCATGCTTTGCGCCGACAAATACACCGTCGAGTGCGTAAACCTCTTATAAATATGAGTCCGAAAAGTCTGCTTCGCCACCCATTATGCGTATCGACGCTTGATGAAATGGGAGAAGGAACATGGTTCCACCGTGTGCTTTGGGACGACGCACAATACAAGCCGGAAACAACAAAAATAAAACTGGCTTCGGACAACAAAATCAAAAAAGTGATTATCTGTTCCGGAAAAATTTATTTCGACCTGTTTGCAGAACGCGAAAAATTGGGCATCACCGATACATATCTTCTTCGTATCGAACAATTCTATCCTTATCCAGATGATGCCATGGCAATCGAACTCGCCCGATTTAAAAACGCGGATTTTGTTTGGTGCCAAGAAGAACCAAAAAATATGGGTGGGTGGGCTTTCATCAATCCACTTTTAGAAGAAACCCTGATCGAAATTGGGGCAAAGCAAACGCGTGCGCGTTATATTGGTCGTCCGGCTGCAGCCTCGACTGCAACTGGAATTTCGGTTAAACACAAAAAAGAACAGCAGGCTATCCTTGACGGTGCCTTCGAAAAATAGAGTTACAACATGACAGATATAACTGTACCAAATGTAGGGGAAAGCGTTTCTGAAGTGACGATCGCCACTTGGTTTAAAAAAGTCGGCGATGCGGTCAAGAAGGATGAAGCTATCGTCGAGCTGGAAACAGATAAAGCGGCACAAGAGCTTGTTGCGCCCGAAGATGGAGTTTTATCTGAGATTGTTGTCGCTGAAGGTGAAAACGCCGCGGTTGGCGCATTAATCGCACGCTTATCAGCCGGCGGCGCGTCCGCAGCGAAGGCAACACCCGCCCCTAAAGCCAAAGCTGCTCCGGCGGCTAAAGCCGAATCAGCAGCTACACCTATAAACATTGACGTTCCTAATGTCGGGGAGAGCGTTTCAGAAGTAACCGTTGCAAACTGGATGAAACAGCCCGGCGAAGCCGTTGCCAAAGACGAGCCACTTGTCGAACTTGAAACTGATAAAGCGGCTCAGGAACTGGTTGCGCCAGAGTCGGGAATGCTTGGCAAAATTCTAATTGGGGTTGGTGAAACAGCAAAGATTGGTGATACGCTCGCTGTCTTAAACGTTGGAGCCAGTGATGGAAACTCGGCTTCAGTTTCGACATCGGCCCCCGCCGCGGCGCAAACAAATGCAATGTCGACGCCCGGTGGTTCAGAGCCAATCGCCATGCCAGCAGCTCAGCGAATTATTGTAGAGCATAATCTTGATGCAAAGCTTATCACCGGGACCGGAAAAGACGGACGG
Organism: Hellea sp.; assembly: GCA_020629545.1. Classification (GTDB taxonomy): domain Bacteria; phylum Pseudomonadota; class Alphaproteobacteria; order Caulobacterales; family Maricaulaceae; genus JACOMS01. The sequence goes on along the minus strand of JAHDDC010000047.1, from coordinate 5,288 downwards.
ATTACCAAGGCGGACGCCATGAAAGCTATCGGCTCGGCGAAGGCAACTCCGGCGGCTGCACCCGTGCCTGCTGCGGCTCCATCGGCGGTTCCAGCGGCTCCGAAAACACCAAGAGCTGACCATCCACGCGAAGAACGCGTGCGTATGTCCCGTATACGCCAGACTATCGCCCGACGACTAAAAGATGCGCAGAACACTGCGGCCATGCTGACAACTTACAACGAAGCCGACATGTCGGAAATTATGGAGCTTCGGAAAAAATACAAAGAAGTTTTTATCAAGAAGCATGATATCAAGCTTGGTTTTATGAGCTTTTTCATTAAGGCCTGTGTTCAAGCGCTTAAAGATGTCCCGGCTGTCAATGCGGAAATTGATGGGACTGATATCATCTACAAAAATTACTACGATATCAGTGTGGCCGTAGGAACGCCAAAAGGTCTGGTTGTTCCCGTCCTTCGTGATTGTGACACTCTATCGCTTGGCGGGATCGAAAAAGGCTTGTCGGCGCTGGCCGCAAAAGCCCGAGAAGGCCAACTTTCCATGGCCGATATGAGCGGCGGAACATTCACAGTGTCGAATGGCGGCGTATATGGATCATTGATGAGCTCACCTATTTTGAACCCGCCGCAATCCGGTATTTTAGGTATGCATAAAATCGAAAAGCGCCCGGTCGTAGTAGATGATCAAATCGTAATTCGCCCGATGATGTATCTGGCGCTTTCTTATGATCACCGCATTGTCGACGGCAAAGAAGCCGTAACATTCCTGGTACGGGTCAAAGAATGCTTGGAAGATCCAGAGCGGCTTTTACTCGACATTTAAGTTCAGAATATCCGCCCGCTTTACGAGAGGCCTCGGAATAGCTATAATCTCCTCCTAACATAATAAGGGGAGAGAAATTATGTCTGAGAGAATCAAACCACCGGCGTTGTTTTGGGTTATATCCATACTCGCACTGCTTTGGAACTTAATGGGTGTTATGGCCTATTTGGGAATGACCATGATGCCGGTTGAAGCTTTGGTCGAATCCTACGGCCAGGAATATGCCGATGTTATGGCGACCAGACCAGCTTGGGCGACCGGTGCTTTCGCAATTGCTGTATTTGGCGGGCTGTTAGGATGTATTGGCTTATTACTCAGAAAGTCCTGGTCAAAAATCCTGTTTATCATATCGCTGCTAGGCGTTGTGGTTCAAAATATCTGGGGATTTATGTCTGGATCGTTCAACCTAGTAGGAACAAGTGATAAAATCTTGACGGTTCTGATTATTATTGTTGCGGTTTTCCTGATTTGGTTCGCCCAGAAAAAAACTGCAAAAGGCTATTTGAATTAGGAGAGCATTATGTCTCATAAATCAAAACCACCTCTTTGGTTTTGGGGCATCGGTTTAGCGTTTTTAGGCTGGAACCTAATAGGCTGTTACTTCTATTATATCGACCGAACTCTGGATGATGCGGCTTATGCTGCTAGCTATGGCGAGGCCATGTTGGCCATTCGCGATCAATATCCAGTCTGGGCGGTTTCAGCTTACGCGATCGCGGTTTGGAGCGGGCTCGTCGCGGCCTTATTGTTTCTATTTCGAAAGAAAGCGGCAGCTCCAATATTCACCCTCTCGCTAATAGCAGCCATTCTTAGCTTTGTCTGGCCAATCACAACATCAGAAGCCCGCGCCGCTAGCGGAGATGGATTCTGGATAATGCCCGTTGTCGTGATAGTCTTGGGGATAGCCGAGGTCTGGGTTACGCGGCACCAAGTTAGAAAAGGAATTCTCTTTTCATGATGCTTCGAAAAATACTCGCCATCATCGCCGGAGTCATTGCCGGCATCGCTGTTATCACGCTGATCCAACAACTATCCTCCATGATGCACCCTATGCCAGAAGGGGTATCAATGAACGACATGGAAGCTTTTAAGACCTGGGCAGCCAGTCTACCGACATCGGCATATCTAATGGTGATATTAAGTTATGTTTTAGGGAGTTTCGTTGGCGGGTTTGTTTCAACTCTAGTGACAAGGATCAAATTCTGGCCTGCAATTGTCGTTGGCGGAATACTCATGCTTATGGGGATTCTCAATGCCGTCGCGATACCGCAGCCTTTATGGGTATCGATTGCCTCCATTCTGTGCTTTATTCCCGCTGCATGGTTAGGCGCGCGACTAGTGAAAACTGCTTAAATAATTCGATTATATTGGATTACTGTCCAAGTGGTATCTTCTCGAGTAATGTAACGAGACATGAATATAAAATCTCGAATAAGACCCTTATCTGCGGCCGCACTCAGTGTGATGGTGTGCTGTTCGCTATTCGGTTGTTCAAGTACCAAGGAGTGGTCAAAGCAAAGTACCAAGAAGCGGTTGTGGAATATTGCTGAAATGTCCTCCTGCGAAAATCCGGTTATCATTAATCATCCCATATCAGAGGATGAAGAGTCTGAGATATCCTCTGCTATGCGTTTAGCAGCTTTAGAAAGCTTGGGAGTGGAACAAAATTTGCCCCCACAAAAATTATGTTTCTCAAACGAAATTGAAACATACCATATATACTCACAATCGCCAGTAGATGCGGGAAGAAAACAAAAACTTTCGCGTAATTTATTTGTTAGGCATATGTCAGAGGATCAAATTTTGTTAGATCCATATGTCACATGTGAGCCTTTCTCAAAATTCTATTACCAACCGCCTGTCAATAACGACGGAGCTGGAAAGTTCATTTCGGTTGGTGACCGAGAAAAATGCCGAAACCATGTCAAAGACATGTATCAATCGACTGGGTCATTTCCTCATGAATTTGAAAATGAGGTAACAAATAGAGTTCGCGAAATTAGAGATAAAAAGGGTCGCTTTTTTGAGTTAAACTTTGATTGGCCGTTAACGACAAAGGATTGCATGAGGGCTATTCCTCGTAGCTTTAGAACTCGTGATATGGTGAATAAAGCAGAACTCGAACTTGAGCACGTTCTGGTTCACCACGAAATGATATGTAAGCAAATAGGTATAGAAAATTTTGAAAAATATATTTTGAAGTCCAGTTATGAATTTATTGAAAGAGCTAAGACTCGTTCTAAATGTTACGATCCACGGGCAATTTCAATAGAGATATTTGTTGAGCAATGTATTCGAACCATTATGCTTTTCACCAGGCACTTAAAGCTTTTAGAAACAGTTGCAGCAAATACAAATGACTTCGATGCTTATCGCAAAACATTTGCTTTGACTTCAGAGTTTAGTATTTCGGCTATTGGACTAGAAGATTTGGGGCCAACAATGTGTTATCATTGCTCTTATGAGGAGGAACAGATGGCCATGATATCAAGCCAAGTTAGCGAGATAAAGTATACAAATGCCGGGCATTTAAAATTTTTAATTGACGGAGTACGGAAATGAACGGTTTAACCGAATTTCTGATTTAAGAATTATCGACAATAGTTTTAGAGAGAATCAAGTTCAGTCGTGAAATTCCAACATCAGCCTTTTCTAATTGAGACTGCTTCAAGAGATTGGTGTATCAAATGCGGGTTTTGTAAGGCGACTTGTGCTTACGCATTGACCAATTGAACCCTCGCGCGTAAGGGGAAGCCGAAATATTTGCGCGAGGATTTTTCATGTCAGAGACTTATGATTTAGTGATAATTGGCGGTGGTCCAGCGGGCTATAACTGCGCTATTCGGGCCGGTCAGCTGGGGCTAAAAGTTGCTTGTGTCGAAACACGAAAAACCCTTGGGGGAACCTGCCTTAATGTTGGCTGTATTCCGTCCAAGGCATTGCTACACGCAACCGAACTTTATGAAGCCGCTGAAAAAGACTTTGCAGGCCTGGGCATAGAGGCAACAGTCAAACTCAATCTTCCCGACATGATGGCGTCCAAAGACAAGACGGTAACGCAGCTCACCCAAGGCATTGCCTATCTGTTTAAGAAAAACAAAGTCGATCATATAGAAGGCTTCGGCAAGATCGTGGATGCTGGTACAGTTGATGTTGACGGCAAGACAATCAAAACCAAAAATATTGTTATCGCAACGGGGTCCGAAGTTGCGACCTTGCCGGGTATCGAGATTGATGAAGAGCGTATTGTTTCGTCGACAGGCGCGCTCGAGCTTTCCAAAGTCCCTGGCAAAATGGTTGTCATAGGGGGCGGTGTTATCGGCCTCGAGCTTGGATCTGTTTGGCGACGTCTTGGATCGGAAGTTATCGTTGTTGAATATCTTGATCACATCCTTCCGGGCATGGATGCCGAAGTTCAGAAGACCGGAAAACGCATCCTGAAAAAACAGGGCATGAAATTTCATACGGGCCACAAAGTAACAGGCGTTGAAAAACTAAAGTCAAAGCTAAAGGTCACGATGGAACCTTCCAAAGGCGGTGACGCGACAACATTTGACACAGATGTTGTTTTGGTCTCGATTGGACGACGTCCATTCACCAACGGCCTGGGACTGGACAAAGCTGGGGTTTCAACAGACAAACATGGCTTTATCGAAACCCATCATTTTAAAACCAATGTTCCGGGTATCTGGGCGGTTGGGGATTGCATTCATGGCCCTATGCTCGCGCATAAAGCCGAAGAAGACGGGGTTGCCGTGGCTGAGTTAATTGCCGGCAAACCCGGTCATGTAAATTATGATACAGTCCCGGGCGTTGTCTATACCAAGCCGGAAATGGCGGCTGTAGGGCAAACAGAACAAGAACTTAAAGACGCAGGAATACCCTACAAAGCTGGTAAGTTTAGCTTCATGGCCAATAGCCGCGCCAAAGCCAATCATGAAACGGACGGCTTTGTCAAAATTCTGGCCCACGCCGAAACCGACGAAATTCTCGGCGCGCATATGATCGGCCCTATGGTCGGTGAAATGATACAGGAAATGTGCGTAGCGATGGAGTTTAAAGCCTCCGCCGAAGACATTGCCCGTATTTGTCATGCGCATCCAACGCTATCCGAAGCCGTCCGTCAGGCCGCAATGGGCGTCGGCGGCTGGACGATGCAGAGCTAGTCCAAGGCGTTCAATATACAATGGGCGGTCATGAGATCGAGATGGGCGCCGCCGCCATTTTTAAAGATGGTTATGTCTTCAGAATTTTTTCGCCCCGGCTTGTGCGGTTCCAGACCTCAATCGTGGTAATATTCGGAAACATGATGTTGTAGGCGCGAACCAGATTATTCGCGACGGAACCGGCCCCGACAATGAGCAATTTTTGTTACCGTCAAGAGGAAGCTGTTATCGCAATTTTCTTCTTGGGATCATAGAACGGTTTCTCGACAATCGTTGCATTGAATGTCGCTGAACCGGTAC
>JAHDDC010000141.1 GCA_020629545.1 Hellea sp. | reverse complement strand
AGATCGATATTATCCGTGTCGATCAGGCCACGGTCCGACACTCGGATATACGCGGAAATCAGTTTACACGGCGGATTGATGTGCCTCAGATTTATGTGGCCAAGAAACCCCAACCGGGTACAAATGCAGACAATGAGATTGTCAAATATAACCCTATCCATACGATGTTGGATCCATTCGGATATGAAGATGTCACGATTTCGGTCAGCTCTCAGACCTCATATGACAAAATTAACAAATCTGTTGCGGAAGACGGTGCCCGGTTGAGCATCTCAGATGCAGTGGAATTTAACCTGGCCTATGAGGTCAATAATATATCCAATTTTACGGATATTTTTGAGGGACGTTTTGATGACAACGGTTCTCAGAAAGAGAATTTACCCGCCATCCAGTTTGGTCAGTTTTCAGTAACCGACCGCGGATTAGGGGACCGTATGTTCACGCAAATGGCAGAGGAACAGGGGTTAACCGTCGAGGAATCCAAACAGGCTATGAAGGGGTCGGCCTTGTTTGCAAAAACTCTGGCGAAATCTGATTACCAAAAAGATCAGGCGCAGAACCTGATTGACGCCTATTCCGCCTTTATTGATGATGGCGGAAAGTTTCAGATCAGTATGAGGCCGCAGCGCCCCATTTATTTTACAGAATATTTTGGTTTGGGCGAGTCCATCGCCGACGCGTCCGTGGCGCAATATGAAGAAGAAATCCCTGAAACCGAAGGGCTGTCATCTGAAGACTTTGCCGCGTCAAATGCGTTCACCGATGATGTGACATTGGCGCTCAAAAACGAGGCTTTAGATAACCTGCTCAGAGAGATGAATATCTCATTTGAGCATTATATTGCGGATTAGCCTGTTTCCTCTTCGCCGCCTTTGATGGCATTGCGGCCCATGCGGCCGAGCAGGATAAAGACCAGGCTCAAAAAGACGATACAGGCAACGAGGATATAGCGTTTCAGGTTGCTGCCGCGATCTGCATGCGCGGACAGGCGCCCCGCGATAAAATCCACGCTTTGCTGGGCCGAGAAAAACTCGATAAAATTACCGTCACGGTCCATGAAATAAATCAGATTGGAATGATCAAACCGGTAGCCGGCTGTACTGTCCGTATCGACGACCTTTTGGGCATAGACCTTATAACCGGCCTTGGCCTCGTCAATCGCGCCTTGCGACCCCGTCAAAGCAATCAGGTTTTTTGGGAAACTATTGCTGGCGGCATAGAGTTTCAATTGTTCCACTGTGTCTCGTTCCGGATCAATCGTGATAAAAACGGGTCGGAAAGTGTCGCCGTCTGGGTCCGCTTTTGCCAGAGCGGCGCCTAATCTTTGCAGGTCCAGGGGGCAGACATCCGGGCAATAGGCAAATCCGAAATAAATAATATGCGGCTTGCCTTTAATATCCTCGGCTGTGACCTGTTCGCCGAATTGGTTGGTAAGCGTAAAGGAGCCGCCAATATCGGCGTTGCCTGAGCTGACAACTTCACCGGAACGCCCGACCGAGTCATCTTGGGCAAAGGTGGGAACAACCCCAAACATCAGGGTGAGAAAAATTGCCAAGGCTCGAATTATTCGCATGACCATTGAAAAACCCTATCTTTGCTTTAGGCTTGAGGCTCATCTTGGAAGGTCTCATGACGCAAAGCTGCCGCCATGTCTATATTTGAGAAAACCCGCGCGACATTATTTCCATTTATGGAGCCGGGAGCCGGAAGGAATTATGCCACTTCTGTTTCCGGGCGTCTGAGACGTTCGACGCTGGTGCTTTTGCGCTGGATGGCCATTGCCGGGCAAACGGCCGCCATTCTTTTGGTGGCTTTCGGCCTGGGTTATCAACTGCCATTGCCCGAGTGTTTTGCCATGATCGGCCTATCGGTGATGATAAATTTGGCGGTGACCTTCATGCTGCCTTTGGACCGCCGGGTCGCGGATCTCGAAGCTTTGGCGCAATTAGGGTTTGATCTCGTGCAACTCGCCGCGCTTTTGTGGTTGACCGGGGGGATGAATAATCCTTTCGCGCTGCTTTTCATGGCGCCCGTGGTGACCAGTGCCACAACCCTGTCCCGGCCGGTTCTAGCCATTTTAGGCGGCATGGCCGCCAGCGTCTCTTTATTTATGGTCTATGATTTTAGACCCTTGCCTTGGAGCGAGTCCGGATTTGAACTGCCCTTTATGTTCCGTATGGGGGCGTGGTCAGCTCTGATCGTCGGCATGTTTTTTACGGCGCTGTATGCCTGGCGTTCGGCCCGGGAAAGCCGGCGAATGTCAGAGGCATTACGGGCGACCGAAGCCGTTCTCGCCCATGAGCAAAAACTGTCGGCGCTGGGGGGTATGGCGGCGGCAGCGGCCCATGAACTTGGCACGCCGCTGGCCACTATTCGCCTGACGGCGAAAGAGCTCAAACGTGAGGTCAAAGACGGCACACATATGGCCGAAGACCTGGATTTGCTGTTATCGCAAACCGAGCGTTGCCGGGACATATTAAAACAACTCTCCAAACGCGGAGATGCGGGCGATCTCTATCATGATAATCTCTCCTATGAGATTCTGCTCGACGAAGCCTGCGAGCCTTATGATGGTATTAAATCCGGTGTCAGCATTGATGTGGAACTGGCCGGTGAGGGCGACCCGCCAATCATACAGAGGCGGGCCGAATTGGTTTATGCCCTTAAAAACCTGATTGAAAATGCCGTGAGCTTTGCCGAGACCGAAGTCGTATTAATCGGTAATTGGTCGTCTCAGGATATCAGTTTGACAATTGTTGACGATGGCCCAGGTTTTGATGCCGCGGTGCGTGACCGTTTGGGAGAGCCTTATGTAACGGCGCGACCTGAAAAAAAACGCGCTGGCGGTCTTGGTTTGGGCTTATTTATATCCAAGACTCTTTTAGAGCGCACTGGCGCAAAAGTTCGTTTTGCCAATAAGACAGAGGGCGGCGCAAGGGTTTCAATTATTTGGCCCATTGGCGCTATATTAGGCACATCTACCTAAATTTTGATCGTTGTTCTGGTTTTTTGCGTAAGAGTTGTTATATAACTGTCACACTTTAAACCCGTAAGGACTCAAACATGCCGACGGAATACGATCTCCCTGAAGACGCAACCTTGATGATATTGGATGATGACGGACCCTTCCGGAATCGTCTGGGACGGGCCATGGAACATCGCGGCTTTCATGTCACGACTGTCGAGTCCGTTGCCGAAGCCATGGCCAAGGTCAAATCTGATCCGCCTGCTTTCGCGGTTGTGGATATGCGCCTGGAAGATGGTAATGGTCTCTCCGTGATTGATGCCCTGCATCAAGCCCGCGAAGACTGCAAAATGGTCATGCTGACCGGTTACGGAAATTTGGCCACAGCCGTACACGCGGTTAAATTGGGAGCGGTGGATTATCTGGCTAAACCGGCGGATGCCGATGATGTCTGCAAAGCGCTTCTCGCGGGCGAGGGCGAACGTCCCGAGCCGCCGGAAAATCCAATGTCCGCGGATCGCGTTCGCTGGGAACATATTCAGCGGGTCTATGAACTGTGTGGCAAGAATGTTTCTGAGACGGCAAGACGTCTCAATATGCATAGACGGACCCTGCAGCGCATTTTGGCAAAACGCGCGCCCCGCTAACCGTCATTTTATTTGCTAAAGACGACTAATATTCGTCGATGATATCGGGATCAACGATGGAGTTCAATGAGTCCGGAATCACCATATATTTATAAGGCAGGTAAAAAGCGAGATTGAGATCACCGCTTCGGACCCATTCCAGTTCGCCATCGATACCGGTTA
>JAHDDC010000140.1:2424-3774 GCA_020629545.1 Hellea sp. | reverse complement strand
AAGTCTACCCCTACGATATGCTCAAGGCCCTTATCTTGGTTCTCAGTGTGTTACGATGAATACCTAATATATCGGCGGCTTTCGCTTTATTGCCTCCGGTAAGACGTAGGGCTTCAGTGATAAGTGGCTTTTCCACCCAGGCCAAAGCGATCTGATGGGGCGTGATTTCTGCGCCTTCTGGCGTGGTTGCCAAAGTCTGCCGACACGCATCTGAAAGCATAGCCTCAAGATGATCGGCTTCTTCCTTACGGCGTTCAGTCGGGATATCTTTGGCCAATTCATGCGACACCATTTCAACGGTGATGACATCATCCGAGTATAAAAGCGATAAGCGACGGACTAGGTTTTCCAATTCACGGACATTTCCTATCCACTTATGTCGTTTTAGCATATCGAGAGCGTCCGCCTGAAAACGACGGGTAGTCCCCCCAACTTCTTGAGATAAAAAATACTCCGCTAACTCAGTCACATCGCCGTCGCGCTCGGAAAGATCAGGTAATCTTATCTCCGCCACGTTGATTCTAAAAAGCAGATCATCTCTGAAATCACCTTCTTGAGAGAGATCCCGGAGATCCTTACGCGTTGCGGAAATTACCCGCGGTCTTTGAGCGGCTGGTATGTTTTCACTTTCCGTCATCAATGCCAGAAGCGCGTCCTGCTGTTCCGGTGAAAGCCCGGCAATTTCATCGATATAAATATCCCCGCCATTGACCTTCTGCAGGGTAAGAGACAGATTTGAAAAGTCTTTTAATCGCAAAAAGGGTCGGTCTTTTCGTGGACCACCATCGTGCAAAAGTTTAGCAACGACATCCTTACCTGTCCCAACCGAACCATTGATTAAAACGGGCAAATTCCCCGACGCGAAACGCGAGATCGCACGGTAAATGGGTTGCATGGCCGTCGACCGCCCAATCATCGGGAGCTTCCCCAATTCCGCACTCAGCCTGTTCTTTCTCGGATTGACGCTTTGCCCTGCGCGCCCTACGGCCTGGACGACATCATCCAGGTCAAAAGGCTTTGGGATATATTCGAAGACTTTATGCTGACCGGTTTTGATCGCCGTATTGACGGTATTGTTTCCGCTGATCACAATCACAGGGATTTCCGGGCGCGCCTCCATTAGCTCAGGCAAGGTCTCAAACACTTCACGTCCGCCCATCATAACATCCGTTAGGATGATATCTCCTGTACCGCCGACAGCCCATTTTTTGAGCGTGTCCGGATTATCTGTCGCACGCACATTATGCCCCGCACGGGAGAGAGCTTTGGATAAAACGAGACGGATACTGTCATCATCTTCGGCAAGTAAAACTTCGTATTTCATGGAGAGGATCCTTTATGAACGGGAAG
>JAHDDC010000140.1:0-2324 GCA_020629545.1 Hellea sp. | reverse complement strand
TCACTTGGCAGCTCATCCCCAAGCCTTTCCATACGTTCAGCTAATCGTTTTATGCGCCCGATTTCAGACTCGATCAGATCCAAAAGAGACCGCCCCTCTTCATTGGAGATGTCATCGCGGAGCAATTGAGCCGCACCTCGAATACCGGCTAGCGGATTTTTAATTTCATGGGCCAGTAATCGACCTAGCGCTGAAGCACCATCACTGAAAACATTCTCAGACAGCGTTTGCCGTCCGTGAATTTGAAAACAAAGTCCGATCCCACCGCCATGAATAAAACTACTGACGTCACAACGCGTCTCATCACGGCTTTTGGGCTTGAGGATAAGATCGGATTTTTGAACGGGCGACATGTTAATTTGGGTTTTCTCGACAATTTCTGACAGTTCTTCCGTATTGTGAAAGAGCTCAGTCACGGACTTTCCCGATAAGGATTTTAAGGAGGATCCCAGCCAAAATTGCCCCGATAAATTCAGCCAACCCAAGCTTAAGGGGTTGTCATCGAACAGTAACACCGGCATCGGCAGATCTTCCGCAATTTGGCCCAGCTCCATCATGCGGCCAACACACGGCTGTTGGAAAATGTCTCTGTTAACAAGCTCCGAACCTCTTCTGGATCAAGGCTTTGACAGATTTTAGATTTGAGAGCGTCTTTATCACCCGTGTAATCTGAATGTTCCACATACCCCGCCAGATGTTTACGCGCGACCCGCAAGCCCTTGCCCTCACCGTAAAAATCCAACGTGTCATTGTAATGATGAATCGCAATTTTTGCTTTTTCATCATTGCTGGGCAAAGGCACATCGTCGCCGTCAATACGCGATCTCACACTTAGCGTACTCCAAGGGCGCCCGACCAGGCTGCGCCCCAGCATGACGCCATCACAACCAGATTGCGCCAAAGCCATTTCGGCATCATCGGCCGTCGAGATATCGCCGTTTACGAATACGGGAATAGTGACAGCCTCTTTTGTTGCAGAAACCGCCGCCCAATTTGCATGTCCTTTGTAAAACTGACAGCGCGTTCGACCATGAACAACCAGCATTTCAACTCCGGCCTTCTCGGCCATTTGACCAATCTCCGGTGCGTTCAACAAATCATCATCCCAGCCAAGGCGCATTTTCAAAGTGACAGGCTTATTAGCCGCTTCAACCACCGCGTTGACGATATCCGCCGCCCGGCCTGGATCTTTCATAAGAGCAGAACCGGACAAACCTGTTGTCACCTTACGAGCCGGACACCCCATATTGATGTCAATGATATCCGCTCCGGCCGCCTCGGCCATTTCAGCGCCCTTTGCCATCCATTCCGGCTCACGCCCAACAAGTTGTATCACAAGGGGATCAATATCGCCCTTGCCTGCAGCGCGGGCTTCTGTCTCTTTATCGCCTTTTAGCAGTGTTTCGCTGGCAACCATTTCCGAGACCACCAGTCCCGGGCCAAATCTCTGCAAGACCCGACGAAACGGCAAATCGGTCACGCCCGACATGGGCGCGGCCAAAACACGCGAAGTCAGCGCGTAGTTGCCAATGGTAATCTTGTTTGTCATGCGCTATTCCTTTGAGATGAATCCAAAGATCGCACAATAATTCATCACGCGAAACGAGGCAAATTGACAATCGTTGCACAAATATTGGTCGCCGCAGGAAAAGGCGCACGTTTTAAGGGCAAAAAACCTAAGCAATATGCGGATTTGGGCGGAAAATCCGTTCTGCGCCATACATTAGACAACCTCAAGGCCGCTTATCCGCAGACCCGCGCCTATGTCATTGTGCATGCAGAGGGCGATTCTTGGCTTGAAGACGCCATATCAGGCTTTGACGGGACAATTGTAACAGTCACAGGTGGCGCGACGCGCTGTCAATCTGTGCGCGCGGGTATGGCAACGCTCGAAGACTTGCAACCGGATTATTTGCTGATCCACGACGCGGCCCGCCCATTTGTGTCCACAGACGTGGTCACTAACATCATCGACGCCCTTGGATCGGCTCAGGCCGTGGTTCCAGTGTTACCGATGGTCGACGCCGTTAAAGCGTTCGATGGACACATCGGTGACGACCTGCCTCGCTCTGATATGCGCCGGGTTCAGACCCCGCAAGGATTTAGATATCAAGATATCTGGCCGCATTATCAGAAAATGCCGGCTGACGCAGATTTTGCCGACGATATTGCTCTGGCAAAAAATGCAGGACTGTCCATCGCAACAGTTGACGGCGATGAAAAGACCTTCAAAATAACCTATCCGGAAGATTTGGAGAAAGCGCGAAATATGCTGGGCGAAGGCCGTTATATTGCAACAGGCACGGGATTTGACGTCCACCGGA
>JAHDDC010000046.1 GCA_020629545.1 Hellea sp. | reverse complement strand
TTATCTTTGGCGAGCGGTTGATGACGAAGGAACGGTATTGGATGTCGTCATTCAGCACCGCCGCAACACCAAGGCGGCCACTCGATTGCTCCGCAAGCTCCTTAAAAACCAAGGCATAAAACCAAAACGGATTGTGACTGATAGGCTTGGATCTTATGGAGCTGCCCTCAAACTCTTAGGCCTAAAACACTTGCAAGACGTTGGTGGTCGGAAGAACAACCGCGCGGAATGTTCACATGTCCCCATCAGAAGAAGAGAACGAAAATCACAGAAATTCAGATCAGTCCATCAAGCCCAAAAACTGCTTTCGACCCACGCTCAGATCTACAACCTCTTCAACCATCGACGTCACCTCATCTCAAGAAACACACTCCGCAAGTTCAGACATCACGCAAACTTAGAATGGAACTTAGCTACGACATCGATGTGCCCCTAAAATCCCAAATTACGGAAATACTGGTTCAATGCAGTTAACGTGACAAAGCCTACAGAAGCTAGGAACTCATCAATCCAATTGAGGGCAAAGTGCCTCAACGTTAAAAACACTCCCTGATGATGAGGTGTCTCCAGCCACCTCAGAGGTATAGATAGTTTGTAAGCAAACTGAGCGCTTCATACTCTGAACAGCGAGATCAATTTCTGCAGGAGTGCGGATCAACATCAACTTGTCAGATAGGCTTTGATAGATATCTGATATCTCTTTTATTGAGTCTTTATTCTCAGCTATGGGCTTGCCCTGTAAGGCACCTTCAAGAACGCTCAGTCCTTTTTGTAGCATTGCCACAGATGCGGTAATGTCGGAAAGTCGATTTCGCGCAGAACCTTCTGTTTTTGCTGTAGCAAGATTTTTAAGAGCAGTAACTAGTTCTCCAGCAGCCTTTACACTGCAGTCATCTGGCTTACACGCGGCCGATCTATCTTGTACTGCCTGAGCAGCAACCGCTTCAAGCTGGTCATAATTTCCGGATTTGCCGAAAGATGCCATGCGTGCATCTATCAAAATCGTCCGGTTTTTTTTATTAGCCGTTAAGGGCAATGCATATTCGATCAAATCGACGAGTGATGCCTGATTACCACGTGGCGCCTTCGAAACCCAAACTGGCAATCGCTCTGCTAACATAGATTGAATTTGGAGTTTGCGCGAAGAATCCTCCAAAAGAATAGGGTCAATGAAATTTCTCGACATAATTTGTAAGGCGGGTACGCTAGTGGCGTCGTAACCATCGAGAATTGATGCCAAAGCGATCCGCCTATCATCTGCACTCGTGGTAACTGACAGCCGTAGTTCTCCCGAACTACAATATTTCGGACGACGATTGCAGGTACTACGATCTATATTTCCACCGTTATACGTTTTGATGAATGTACGAATATGCAACGGCTGGATAAAAGTTCCACCAAGGGGGTTTTCCAACGTAACCGATCCGCCTTTAGGTATGACAATCAAATCCCCAGATCGACTTCCGCTTTCATTAAAGAGGCCAATTTCAATTTCGAACTGATTAGCATTTTTAATTTGAGTGCGCGATCTTTTTTCATACCAACATTTCATTCCGAAATATTTGCAGCGCCTTTTTTCGTAATTGTGTTGGTTAACATTTGCACTGCCTGATGGAACGACCGTTATGGCCTCGCCGGGATAAACAAGCACTTCCGGTGAAAGCTCGACTGGCCCAATACTGTCTCGTCTAATGGGAATAGCCCCTTTATATATCTGAGCTGATTGAGCCTCCTGCGCAATAGCATGCTGACCACTGCTAAAGGGGTTGCCCAGAACCATAAATAAAACGACTAAAATAAAGCCCAATAAGTTGTTAGAAGTCATGGTGCAATGCCTCCCGCATAACATCTGCCGGAAGTCATTCCAAATGCACTTCGTAGAGTGATCTCGGCTTCAGTGCATAAATTTTCTTTTCTAAGAGCTGCAGTGTCTATGGCCATATTAGCTGGATCTTCGAGGGTTCCTTGCCCCAATTTTTCAGTCATCATCTTCCCTCGCTCGACCTTAAAACATTGGTCCCCCGGAACATCCAATGCGCCTATTTTTCGATATGCATCGACACTTTCACTATCTGCAATTTCAATTGTTATGGCTTCAGACGCATCTGAGCATCGCAATTCTCCCGCCTCATTTAGCAGTAAAGGTCGATAAGTAAGTATGGCCGATCTGTTGCAAAACGCTCCAGTCCACGTTTCTTCAGGGTTCGCATCTCCGTTGCAGGAGGATTCTGCCTTCTCGAAAAAATCTTGCTCACTATAAATATTTAGAGGGTCGGTATAAATATATGTAAAATGGAGCCCAAAATTATCTATTTTTTGCACACCCGGTCCATTGATTATTTCTAAGAGATAGTTTGAATATAAACCATAGCCTTCAAATTCTTTAAGGCTTAGAAGAGAGCTTCTGTCGACTTGCGATTGAAAGCGCCGCCGCAGTTCATCAATATTGGGAGCTTCTTTGCGATTAGGAGCAAGTGCCCGTTTCATCGATAGCTGATGACGAATATTTACTTTTTGAGCGGGATCATCTCTATCTCTTACAGTCAGTTGTGAAATGCCAGGATGAGTCAGATTAACCCTATTCCCAGATAGCGCTCTTCCTCGTTTATTGTAGGGGACTATCGACACTTCGAGTAGTCGGATGTTCAATGCATCTTTCGGCACTGTGAGGTCACCTGGAGATATAGAAATGAACTCAGAGAAATCACCACTGGCATTGCGGTCGTCTCTCCATTCCAAAAAAGCTTGCTTTTCAGCTTGCCCCTTTATGTCTCCATATAGGAAAAGCTCTTCCGATGTTGCGATTTGGCCTAAGCGACCATCGCCCGGCTTACATGAATAATCGTCACAATATTTATTTACCATTTCCATCATTTGTTGCCAGTGCCTGTTTAGCACGAATGGACTTGAGCGTGTGCTTTCTATGCTACGGTTCAGCCAGTTGAATAGCTGAATTTCGGAGTCGAGCGCCAAACGAATATTTCTTGGATCGTCCAATATGCGCTGATTGAGCAAGCCTCCTTCTGCTCGTCCCGTGGACCAATCACTAAGTGATCGATCGAAAGCCTCGAAACGTTCTCTCAGCGCTTCAGCCAAATAATAAAAATGCGGACGATAAAGATTCATTTTCTCACGCAGAAACGTTCTCCGATCCATTGATGTCGCAATCGCCAAATCGAATTTCTCTAATTGGCGTCGACCTGCATCACGAATAGCGACGGCGCGGTCATACTCCAGTTTTGCAAGGGCAGCACGGCGTGTCGCCAGCTGTTTAGAACGAACTAGCTGATCTTGTTCCCGGATTGCCGACACTAAACGTTTTTGGTAATCTTCATGTAATTCTCGATTAGCATCCATTGAGGCCCATGTTTGCCCTAGTTGAAGTGCAATTCCAGCACCAGGGACAGCGTAATTCAATGCGGCTTGCATTGCCATATTGGTTGCTGGGTCAGGACCGCCACCCGTGAAATCTAGCGGATCCGGCGCAGGAGGGAGTTGCCTAGACGCTGTGGAGTTAGGCAAGGGAACCGGCTCCCCTGGTAATTGCCTTCTAATTTTCGCAGCAGTAAGAGATTCTATAACGAGGACCTCAGCCTCGGTGAAGCCTCGTTGGCCTTGAACATTATTATTTACAAATAAACTGTGGCTAAAATCGACACCGTCCCAAGCCCGCTTCAAGCGATTTTCACTATTCTCAAAAAAGGTACCTAGATTTTTACCAACACCGCCCGCTCCGTCCTTAGCCAGGTATAAAAGCATCACGCCATCATCGCTCAAATCATCAATATGACCATCTAAAAAATCTTTCATCTGGTCTTTTGTGAACTTCAGATTACTAGCGTATTTTCGCGTGAAAACTTTTTGAACTTTTTCGAAGCTGATGCAGCGATTTTCCGGGTCTTTTTTAAAGCAAATGGCTCCATTGCGTCTTTCAACGAAACGCCCGTTACGACTCCCTATGCGCCGCAGTTCAGACTCCACGCGGGTTCGGTCGCCATCATCCACTGCATTTAAAATATTTTGAATTTCACTTACATTAACTAGAAAATAAGGGTCGAGTGTCAGAACGGCAGCTATAATATTATAATCACGCTTATCCATTTTGGATATTGCGAGAACAGCTTGCCTTGCAAAATATGGATCCTCAAGCAAATCGATTTCTGTCCTGTGAAGATTTTTCAGCTCTTGCCGCATTCGCTTTATTTCATCTCCATCGGGCTTTGCAGCCGACACTGCTCTGCCAAGCTGTATTTCAAATTCATCAACTAAAGCACGTTCAAAACCTTTCTCCATGACTTTGACATAAGCTGCTTCGAACACCCGCTCTATGGGCTTTAGGTCGTCAGATATTTGCTTAATTTCAGCTCTTTGTTCTTCAGTTAGTACGGTCTCAGCCAAAAAGTCCAATGCGCGCTGGCGATCCATTGACCGTGTTAGAGCCACAACGTCGTTAACCGTTGTTTCCAGTTCTTCAGCTTCTTTAAGGAAGTCATTGAACTCATCAGAACCATACTCACGGGCAAGGTCTCTAATCGCGTCTCTGTCTCCTCTTATAGCTAACTCAATTCTTCCCACATCTCGCTCTACATCCTTGAACACTTTTACCGCAGCTTCCACTTTACCTACCTGTTCCGCGATAGCTTTTGCGGCCTCAGACGAGGCAATCAAATCGTTGCCAACGGTGGTTAATTCAGCCGTAATATAATTCTCTGCAAGCTTTTGCAGATCTCCGCTTGCGGCCGCTTCGATCTGATCGAGCGGAATACCACTAGCCGCTGCCAAACCAGCGCGTGTGAGGTTTGCAGCTTGACTTTGTAAAGAGTCTTGTTGTGCTTCTAGTTCTTTCAATCGGGCTTGGTAAGCCTTTATCTCCACAAGAATCGATGCCTGCTGTGTTTCGAAATCGTCAATATCGATTGTCTCATAGACACGACGAAGTTCGCCGCTTTCAGCATCAATTTGACGCGCTATATCCTGCCCTAGCTCATAGACGCGTCTAATATCGGTCTGTTGGCTATCAACAGTGGCCTCGTAATAGCGATCTTCCAGAGCCTCGATTGCCTCTGTAAGCTCTTGCATCTGATCGGCAAGCGCCTGCATACGTACACGCTCATGATGAGGTGTTGTTGGCGTCAGTGCAGCATATCCTCCGGAAAAGGGTAAGTTCCATTGTATAAGTTGTTGTCGATAAGCTATGTCCGCCAATAGCATATTTCGCGTTGCCGCTTGAGCTTCATCACTACACAAGGCGTCATCCGAACTAGAACCATGTCGGCACGGAATTGCCATTTTGGCTTCGCCATATAGGCGGTTAGCGAGTGCGTGGATTTCGCAAAGACCATCTACGTTTTTTTCTATACAAGGCCCTGTCGCTTTGAGATATGACTCATCAGCGGCAATTTTAGTAACCAAAGCAAGGTTGATTTGTTTGGAAATCAGGTCGTTATCAGTCGTGAAAAAAGGACGGGACAGCTGTATATTTAGTGCCGCCTGTTCGCCAAATTCGTTTACTAACTCAATTCGAATAGTTTCTAAGTCTGGACTATCAGAAAGTTTCCAAGTCAGTGTGTTGTCATTCGCATTTTGGTTTACCGTCAATCCATCTATAGTGGTGCCATCTCCGTTAAACCCAGTAACAGTAACTTCGTTCACATCCAGTTCGGGCAAATAACTGACAGTCCGTTCGAGTCCATCCTCTCTTATCGTGAGCTGTAATTCGCTTGTGCTAATACCTTCAACAACACCAACATTTTTCGCAGTAGGAAACGATATCCAAGGATCTGTTAATTGCCGGGTTGAAATCAAAAGTTCTTTCTCATCAGTTGCTGATGATGCACTCTGTTCTAGGTTTCCTGACACTACATCGATTTGAAGATTTTGCGCACTTTTTTTCAGATTAATACTTGCGATAGCTTGCGTTAAACCTCCCTGCCGCATTGCAACAAGTGTGCGTTTATCGCTGCTTTCAAAATAGCAAACAGAAAGCCTAGGTGAGTCTTTTGGAGTTTTTAAGAGTGAAAGTTCAATATCTGTTGAAACCTCACTGATTTTGCACTTGGCTAAAGTATTCGGAAAACGACGCCAACCATATTCGTCGTCACAGTCCTGCAATACTGATAGATTCACAGTTATGCCCGAAGCGCTGCACTCTGGAATTACAACGGATTGCCCAAAAGCAAGATTAGGATACAGACAGGCTAAGATTGTGGCCCAAAGTAATCTTGTAGTGCGCCCAAGCATTGCATTCCCCTTCTTGACAACCACGATATAGTGGTTAACAAAAATTTAATTGTCAATAACTCACCTACACATTTCGCTTTGTCAATTTAATGACAAATAAACACATTCAAATAATCTACTCCCAACCGCCGGTAACAGGATTTTTACGTTTTTCTAGCCTAAATAATTTTACATTGGCTGGTGAGGACCAAGCCCATGAGAGCTTACATCCTGCGTAGGATTTATTGACATGATCTAGTCTTTGGCTAGCAGAGTTAGGAACTTTAAGTTTCCACGATCCAGAATATTTCAGTGGTCCTGGCAATACTAAAGCCACATGACCATGGACAGATCCTCGAGAAGTAGCAATTACTGCATAATTTTCTTTTGCATACTTTGCCGCAGAAATTAGTGCTGCTTGGTCCGAAGCTGGTCCAATTGCAGTCCAATCACTAGAATTTTCGACAATTGTTGCAATCTGGTTAGCGGTTTTCCACCCACTACGCTCGGGGGTAAACTCGTTATATCCGTATATTTTTTCAAGTGAACGCGTCAAAAACCAATTGCATGCGCTTCTGTCATTCAAGATTTTTTCGACAGTTTCATAAGGCTTACATTGGAAAAATGACATCAAGTCATCGTAAGCAGGAAGCCTATTTTCTTCGGACCAATACCCGTCAGTGCTTTCACAAGCTGCAAACGCGGTACTACATTGAGAAAAGACAATTAATATCCCAATTATAGTTTTACTCAACTTACCCATTTTTAGCTCCTTCATAAGTTAACAAGTCTACGTCGGACGGCCTAGAAAAATACACAAAGCCTGAAACCCCAGCAATAAGTAGAATTAAGTGAGGCAAAAAAACCTGAGGCTTTATGGATAGAACGAGAAAATCAATGAAACCAATATTGTCATAACCAATACGCCAGCTTGCCATAATACTTGGCATTAAACAGCTTTCAGTTATTTGAATGAAACAACTTTCTAGCTCCCTCAAGCGCAGTTCATAAGCTTTTTGAAACGCTTTCCACATTGTTTCTAACCACCAAAAAGGGATCGCTATTAATCCCGCAATCAAGGCACCAAGTTTTTTGTGAGCGTTTGAAATTGGCGATGCAATGACTGCAAGCAAAGCAGTCAACCCGACAGTTACAGACCAAGCCTTTAAAATTAAAACTTGATTTTGGTAATCTTCATAAATTCTGATCAACTCAAAATACTCTTGAGTATTTTCCATAGCTAACTCGTTTGATATAAACCACATATGTATACTGGGTCACTATCCTAACAACAACATGATAATCAAAAATGTTATCTAGGAGATAACATGTTTTTAGTCTGATATGTTATCCTGTTTTCAAAAAAAACATAATTTGAGTTTATATCGACTCACGTCTGTTGTGGAATAAAAGCACTCAATATTTAAATGTAATTTTCTCTAATAAGTAGCCCCAGGAGTTTGGTGAGTAGGAGCTCACCAACTACCCGTAATCTAATAGCTAAATCACTCTGAATGAAAAGAGTTTACTGTGCTACAATTTGAAATTCAGGCGTGCTACATTTTCAAAATTGACAATCTTAAGTTATTGTTTTAAAATCGTTATTCTATACGGCATCGTGCCGTGTGGGGGCACCATTTTTCACAGTAAAATCAATAATTTATACGATTTTTATCTAATAACAATTCAAGCGTTTTGCAGAAAAGGTAAATATTCAGGGGTTCCTAATTCTTTTCCATAGATCAAGATTCGTGCCTTTAAATAATCATTGCCGATATATTTTAAATATTACGACTGAGCTTACTAAGGAGCCCTAACACATTGTCGGCATGAATTTGACAATCTTACTCGTCTCGAAAAAAACAAAAAACTTCGCCAAAGAGACATTAGCTAATCTCTTATTTATAGCATTCCGATCTCTTAACTTAAAATACTCGCTGTTAGCGTCAGTAATTGCAATTGCTGGCGCATAAGGTCATATTTCGTTCGGATTCTTTGAAAGCCTGCTTGCTCATATTCAAGGCGGATTTCCACGAGGTCGCGAAGCGTTTTAGCGCCTGCTTTCTGCTCAATCTCTGCGGCTTCAAATTGTAATCGCGTTTGTTCTTCGACATCCTGACGACTTAAGAGCTGAGACTGTAAGGATAGACTACGCCGATAACCAATGCTGACATCTTTTCGTAATTGCCGTTCAGCATCCAAAACGCGTCCCCGTGCGATCGCTTGGCGGGCTGAGGCGCGTTGGTTACGCGCACCGATAGCATTACCTGAATAAAGCGGAACAGACACATCCACGCCAATTCTATCTCTGAAGGCAAATTGATCAAACCCACCAATTGATGAATAAGAGCCAGTAGCCACCACATCAATAACAGGTAAGCGGCTGCGTTTTTCGCGCTTGCGGATAGCTTCCAAACTATCGGCACGTTTACTGAGTGCGCTGATACCAGGGTTTTTGGTCAAGGCAATTTGCGCCGCTGTTTCTGGGTTCTCAAGCCACGCCATTCTCTGCTGTAAAATGCCCTGCATTGAGTTTGAATTACACAACATAGCCGTTGTGCCCGTATCAATTTGGATTTGAGTGATAGCTTGTTCTTTACGAAAATTGAGCTCAAGCACAAAAGCATCAGCATCCGCTAATTGTGAGGCGACTGAGGCTCTCTCTGTGCGCGTCGCCGCCCCGCGGCTGAGCAGGCTCTCTACCGCAAATAATTGCTGTGAAAAATAATCACGCCGACGCTTCGTAAGCTCAATTTGTTCCTCCGCTTCGACCCATTCCAAATAAGAAAAACCCGTGCGCTGTGCCGCTAATAGCTTTGCTTGCCGAGTATCTTCAACGCTCGCTTCAAATCCAAATGTAGCGGCTTGTTGTGCATATTTGGAATCTCCAAAATCAAAAACCCGTTGAGACGCTCGCACGCCGATTTGATTTGATATACTACTATCGACAACACCTGTGTCGCCGAACCCAGAGCGGCCAAAAGCTGAGATTTGAGGCCGAAATAACGATTTTGCATCCTTAATTTGGGCATCTGCTTCGGATTCCTGCGCCCTAGAAATCGTAACGCTGGGGTCACGTTGGGCTGAAAGTTTTAAGACATCTTCAAATCTCAAACAACTTTGTGACGATGAGGTTAAGGGCGAAACATTTTGCGCCATTGCAGGGACCGTTATAAGGGCAGCCAATAAACAGGCCCCGCTAACTCTTTTGATTGATTTTAGCATGATACATCTCTCTTACTATCTGTATCGGTTGAAAAATATTATGATGTCCGAAGGCCACGGAAGAGCGACTCTCCCAATGGTTCCAAAAGGTAGTCCATCATCGTGCGGCTTTTGCCTGAATAGATGAAGGCATCCACGGGCATTCCAGGGATAACATCGACATTCGTTGTCTTTGCAATTTCGGACGCTGGAACACGAATACGCGCTTCGTAATAACTTACTGATGTCGCAGGATCCGTTTTCAAATCTGCACTAACATCAATGATTTCGCCTTCAAGACGCGGGGCTTGCCACCCTTTATAAGACGAAAACTGTGTTCTTACGAATTGACCTTCGAAAACTGATGAGCGGTCCGTTGCAGCGATTTGCACAGATGCCGTAACTTCGCCAATATCCGGAACAATCTCCATAAGGGTTTCGCCCGACCGCACTACGCCGCCAATGGTTGAAAAGGCCATATTCAATACTTCGCCAGAAACAGGCGCGAAAATAACAGACCGATCCAAAACATCTTGGGCTGAGTTTAACCGCTCTTCCGCCGCTAAAAGCTCTGCGCTTGTCGATAATAGATTAGCGGCATTTTCCCTAGCTGTACGCGCCCGTGTTTGAGCGATTTGAGCTTTGAAATCGAGCTCTGATGCTTTGGCATCATCACCTTGGCTTTGCAGCCGTGCAATGTCGCCCTGTAGAGTGGCAACAAGTCTTTCTGAAGACGTCACCTGATCACGGCGTGCGAGTTGTTGCGAGAACATATCTTGAATAACAGCCAGTTCTCCGACCGCAGACTCTAAAGCCGTTTTAGCGATAAGAATTTGGTTTTCTCTTGATATTTGTGTTTGCTTCGCAGCCGATATACGCGCTGAGAGGACAGCAATATCTGCGGAAAGGGACTTGCGTTGCTGGTGGAATAATCCCGTTTCTCGTTTGATAATATCTGCACGTTCACTATCACCCAAATCCAGAGCGTCCAAAGCAGAAAATGAGGGCTTAACAGCGCCTGATTGCAAAGCTTTAAGCCTCGCGACAGAGGCGGCCAAGGCGCCATATTCTTGAACCACTTGATCGCGATTAGAGAGTGATGCTGTCTTTTTCAAAACAACAAGCACATCACCTTTTTGAACAATTTGCCCTTCACGAACTTTAATCTCGCTAACAATTCCGCCTTCAAGATGTTGCACAAGTTGACGATTATCTTCGACGACAATTTGTCCGCTGGCTGCGACGCCTTCTTCGAGCGGCGCTATGCTGCCCCAAAGCATAAATCCGCCAAATCCGAGAATACATAGGGTGCCCATTTTCCAGACAATTTTATCTTTTAAGGGCTTATAAGTCGTTACTTTGCGGGTCATGCGCTTACTCCTACAGTCCGTAGCGGTTGTGCCGTTGCATTTGCGGCTTTAGGTTTTGAAGCTTGTATATATTGCTTCGTATCAGCTGTTAGAATTGCGCCTTGACGGACAACTAAAACAGATTGCGTTGCGGCTATAAGTTTAGGGTCATGCGTTGCTGTCAGGACAATTGCGCCAGATTGCGCAACCTTATTTAGATTGCTAATCGCGTGATATACTGCTGTTGGGTCAAGATTAGCTGTTGGCTCATCAAGCAATATCATAACGGGGTTGCCAAATAGAGCGCGGGCCAATCCAATAAGCTGTCTTTGCCCTGCCGATAAGGTTCCTATTCCAGCGGTTCCAACTGGTGTCTCATAGCCTTTGGGAAGGCTTAAAATCATATCATGCGCACCTGCTTTTTGGGCAGCTTCAATAATTTCCTCAGGCTCACAATCTGTCATGCGAGATATATTTTCACCAACAGTTCCAGGGAGAAGTTCAACATCTTGCGGAACATAGCCTACATATTGGCCGCGGTCTTCGCTGGCCCAAGCATGAAGATTTCTTCCGCCCAAAACAACTGATCCAGAATGTGGTGTCCATGCTCCTGCTATAGTCTGCAAAAGCGTGGTTTTCCCGCATCCGTTAGAGCCAAGAATGGCAATCATTTGGCCGCCATTGGCCTCAAAGCCAAAGGGACGAATAAGGGCTTCACGGCTGCCTGGAACAGCGATTGAGAGGCGGTCTAATTTTAGCTGCGCTTCAGGCCGAGGAAGAGGAGTGTATTCCGCCTTGGGTTCATCATTTTCGATGGCTGCTTGAATTTGATTCCAAGCTGAACGTGCGCTGGCAATACCGCGCCAACTGCCAACAATTTGATCAATCGGGCCAAGAGCACGTCCCAAGATAATAGAGCCCGCGACAATCGCACCAGGAGAAATTTGTTGCGTAATAGCCAAAGCGCCGCCTGCCCCCAAAATCAAAATTTGCAGCATTTGACGCCCTGCTTTGGTAACAGATGAGAACCCTGTTTCCTTCGCGCCGGCTTTAAGGTTTAAATTACGGGCTGTGTCTTTGGTGTCACGCCATTTGGCTAAGGCATTATGTGTAAGGCCCATTGCAACAATTGCAGAGCGTTGGCGGCTTAGACCGCTGGCCAAATTAAAGGCCTCGGAGTTAACAGCAGAGGCTGTTTCATTTGTACGCCGCGCAGATATTTCTGCAAAAATAGCGACACCTAAAAGGAGAAGTCCACCGCCTAAACCTAAGGCGCCAATGATCGGATGAATCATAAACATCACAAGCAAAAAGAACGGAGCGAAAGGCAGATCGAAAAAAGGAAGAACCGTTTGGTTTTGAAAAAAACCTCTAATGCGTGACAGGACACGCAAATCATTCGTCAATCGCCCGCCTGCATCATGTGTCGCATCAAATTCAGCAAAAACGCGCTCAGATAATTTTTCTTCAAGTTCCTCGGACGCTAATGAACAAATACGGCGGCGACCCGTTTCAGCAGCGGCGTATATAGCCAGTAGAAAAATAGAAATTATAGTAATCCAAATGAGTGTATCTTTCGACCCCGAGGTCAAAATACGGTCATATACCTGCAACATATAAAGCGGGGAAACGAGCAGCAAAATATTACTGACAAGGCTAAAGCCTAATATCGGTAAAAAATACCCTGGCAGTTCACGGCCCATTGCAAAAAACCAACTGGCCAACCCTATTTTTTTAAGGGATTTATCTTGTTTATTACGTGCCATAATATTCTCTCTCTATTGCGGCGTCAGCCCCATAATGCGGCCTACATATGTAAGTCGTATGAGAGAGAATTTAGGTTCAATAAAAAACAAAAAATCAGCCCCGCAAATTAATGCGAGGCTGACTGGAGTTTCGCATGCTCTCAATAAGAGAGACATTTAAGAGCATGCGAATGTTTGAGATACATATGGGGGCCTAAGCAATCTCAAACATATCTGGAATAAATTCAGCAAAGTCAGCTTCGTAAACGTCAGCATAGGCTAAAGCGTCAACTGCAAAGTCAAACTCAACAAGGGCTTCAGGTGCCTCAAAGATCGGGGCATTTTCAACTTCAGCAGACTTCAACACAGCGGCTTCTGATGCCATCTCCATTGGAGCTGATGGAGCCGTTGTGATGGGTGCGCCGTCCTGACCGATAACGGTCTCGATAGAGATCAAAGTATCTACTTCTACGACTTCGTCAAAGACGTTTCCGTCACCTGTATCTGCTTCTGGAGATAGCGCTAGGCCGTTAACATCTCCGCCTGCATCGACGATGAAATCTTGAACAACTCCGCCATTTGTGCCCGCAGGAGCATTATGAAGATGAATAGCCGAGAATGGCCCTACAGGGGTCAATTCAAATGTTGAGATACCTGTAACATCCAATGTTGAGCTATAAGTCGCATTTCCGTCTGCATCGACAGTAATCGTCACCTGCCCAGTACCTGTCGCATCTGAGTCAGACGCTCCATTTGGTTCCTGAGCCGCATCTAGGCCGCCATCCAGAACAATTGTGCGAACACCATCAACGGTGTCATCCGTCGTGACAGATAGCTGACCTCGGATTTCACCGCCGCCAAACTCTTCTGTATGGATGTTGAAATACAAATTTCCATCCAGAGCCGCTTGAACAAATACAGCGTCATCTGCAACTTCAGCGTCGGTGACTTCGACAGAGAAACCAAGTTCACGTGTAGCAGTACCGTTACCATTTTCATCAAGTTCGACAACAACAGGGACTGAAGAGCTTGTGTAATCAACAGTGTCGTTGCCTTCACCGCCATTATACGTGTCTTCACCGCCTGTCCAAGTGATGATGTCATCACCTGCACCCGCTTCGATGACGTTAATGCCGCCATCGCCGCGAATTGTGTCGTCTTGAGCTGAGCCAATAACATTTTCAATGCTTGTCAGAGTCTCACTAACCATACCATAGCTGGCTGTGCCTGCACCGAGGTTGACCGTTACGCCAACACCGATGTCTGAATGGTCTGCCGTATCAATACCACGGCCACCATCAAGACTGTCTTGACCAGACCCACCTCGAAGGACGTCATCACCAGATCCACCAATCAATGTATCATTTCCAGATCCACCAATAAGAAGGTCATTACCGATACCGCCATCAAGCGTATCGTTACCCGCTCCACCATCAAGTGTATCGTTAGATGTGATTTCAGCTTGATTGATAAGAATGCGAAGAACTTGTCCAGA
Organism: Hellea sp.; assembly: GCA_020629545.1. GTDB lineage: Bacteria > Pseudomonadota > Alphaproteobacteria > Caulobacterales > Maricaulaceae > JACOMS01. The sequence continues at coordinate 9,158 of JAHDDC010000046.1, read as the reverse complement.
ACCGCCATTGGCCGTGAAGTCACCACCTTCAAGCGTTGTTACGGATCCAGCCGCTGTTGTTCCGCCAAAGATATTTACTGGCGAGCCATCTGGATTACCTTCGGAGCCGTTAAAGCCCTGATGAACCGTGACAACACCGTTTTCAGTGATACCTGTATTCGGACCCATTTGGTTCAAGAAAGCCGCATCAAGTTCTGTATTAACTTCCGTACCGGCATCTAGAACATCTGAACCGAAGCGCAGAATTTCAATTGGGCCGAGGAAACTTCCATCAGAACTAAAAATCGGATCCGTAAGCGGGTTACCCGGTGACGCTAGGAAAGCATCATTGGAAGGAATAACCATTGTCGCCCAAGTAAAGAACCCTTGTCCAACATCGTCAGGATTGACAGAAATCGTGAACATAGCTGTTTCGCCAGGGTCAATTGGCGGTGGTCCTTGCTCAAGACCGGCAATCACACCTTGCGTCGCATTTGGCCCTACGGCTGCTGCAAACTCGGATGCGAGGACCGCTGTGTTTCCGTCTTCAGCAAGGCGTTCTAGGCCTTCTGAAACTGCGCCTCCGCGATCATAAAGATCAAAGTTAGCACCGTCATGGAAACCAAAGAAGACAGGGGTTAAGAACGTTCCGCCCTCACCTAATGTATTCGTAACAGATATAGTGATGGCGTCGCCGTCACCATATGAGTCTCCTGTTAGGATATCGTCACCTTCGCCGCCAATGAGAACATTATCGCCATCATCACCTGTTAGGACGTCATCTTGAGCAGTACCTGTGACGTTCTCGATAGATGTAAGTGTTTCGGAGACCATTCCATATTCGGCAGTCCCCTCTTCAAGGTTTACAGTAACACCAACACCAATATCAGAGTGGTCCGCCGTATCATTACCTTCGCCGCCATCAAGCGAGTCTTGACCGCTGCCGCCTGCAAGGACATCGTCGCCCGCACCACCGACAAGCGTATCATTGCCTGCACCGCCGATGAGAGCGTCATTCCCTGCGCCGCCATCAAGCGAGTTGTCGTTCATGTCGCCAGTTAAAGAGTCATTGCCAGCACCACCTGTAAGGTTTTCGAAATTCTCAAAGGTTTCGCTGATCATGCCATATTCAGCCGTTCCCTCTTCGAGACTTGCTGTGACATCCGCGCCGATATCTGAAAATGAGTTGGTATCATTGCCTTCGCCGCCATCAAGCGTATCGAATCCGCCGCCGCCAGCGATTACGTCGTCACCAGCCCCGCCAGTGAGTGTGTCATTTCCAGCACCACCGAAGAGCGTGTCGTTTCCAGCTCCGCCATCGATAGATTGGTCGCCAGCTGCAGCATTAACAACATCATTATTATCAGAAAGAATAACATTTTCGATGCTAATAAGCTGATCTACTTCCGTGACTTCAGCAATGACATCAGTCTCAACAAGAACACTAAAGTCTGTTGTTGTTCCGCCTGCATCGACAATAATGTCTTGAAGGACAGGGCCATTTTGACCTGATGGGGCATTGTGTAAGTGGATTGCAGACAGGGCGCCATTACCCAATGTGATAAGGTCATCAACATTGATACCTTCAATGGCAAGGTCTGAAGAGTAAGTTGCATTACCTTCGGCATCAATCACGACTGTAACAGTTGCGGAACCTGTCGCATCTGAATCAGATGCATCATTAGGCTCTTGCGACGCATCAAGCGATGCAGAGAGAACCAATGTACGAACGCCGTCAACGGTTTCGTCGGACACAACTGTATCTAATTGACCGCGAATTTCGCCGCCTGGGAAGTCAGCCGTATGAACATTGAAGTAGAGGTTGCCGGCATCAGCCGCTGCGATAAACGCTGCGTCATCAGCAACTTCAGCCATGCTGACTGTCGTTGTGAAGCCAGAGTTTCCTTCAACATCTCCGCCAGCGTCAACAATAAGGTCTTGGAGGACTGGACCGTTTTGACCCGCAGGTGCATTATGTAAGTGAATTGCTGATAGCGCGCCATTACCCAATGTAATGAGCTCGGATGGAGAGATACCAGAGATATCAAGAGTAGAGCTGTAAGTCGCATTTCCGTCAGCATCGACAGTAATTGTAACTTGGCCCGTTCCTGTTGCTGCTGAGTCAGACGCTCCATTTGGTTCCTGAGCCGCATCTAAGCCGCCATCCAGAACGATTGTGCGAACACCTTCAACAGTCTCGTCCGATGATATAGTAAGTTGACCACGGATTTCACCGCCAGCAAACTCTTCTGTGTGGACGTTAAAGTAGAGATTACCCGCTTCAGCCGCTGCAACAAATGCCGCATCGTCAGCAACATCTGCATTCATGACCTCAACAGAGAAACCAACATCACGTGTTACTGTGCCATTTCCGTTCTCGTCCAAATCGACGATAACAGGCACCGAAGATGTTGCGTAATCAGCCGTATCGAAACCTTCGCCGCCATCAAGGACGTCATTGCCGCCTGACCAGATTAAAGTGTCATCGCCTGCCGCGCCTTGGAGAGTGTTTTCACCGCCATCGCCGCGTAAGGAGTCATCATTGTCTGAACCGAGGAGGTTCTCAAAGTTTGTGAATGTCTCTTCAACCATTCCGTAAGAGGCTGTGCCTGTACCAAGGTTGGCTGTAACGCCCAGACCAATTCCTTGGAATGAATTTGTATCATTACCTGCTCCGCCATCGAGAATATCGACACCACCGCCGCCGGCAATCAAGTCATCGCCTGCGCCGCCTTCAATGGTATTTGCCGCTGCACCTGTAGCGATAAGAACATCGTCATTGTCAGAGCCGCGGAGGTTTTCGATGCCTGTAAAGCTTTCCTCGACCATGCCATATGACGCTGTACCCGTTCCGTCAGCATTAACTGTGGCTGTAACACCCAAGCCGATACCTTCAAATGAGTTCGTGTCGATGCCTTCGCCGCCATCAATGGTATCAGCTCCGCCGCCGCCTGCTAGAACGTCATCGCCAGCGCCGCCTGAAAGCATATCCGCTCCACCACCGCCAAAGAGTGTGTCGTTTCCGTCAGCACCGTCTAAGACATTATTGTTCATGTCACCCGTAAGTATGTCGTTTCCAGACCCTTAGGTTTTCTAAATTTCGTCTCGCTGACCATGCCATATGAGGCTGTCTGATCTGCAAGAGATGCTGTAACGTCCGCGCCAATACCCTGGAATGAGTTTGTGTCATTACCCGCACCGCCATCAAGGACGTCAACACCGCCGCCGCCGGCGATAAGGTCATCGCCGTCTCCGCCAGAAATAACGTTAGCAGCTGCACCTGTCGCAACCAAAACATCATCTTGAGCCGTACCCGTGAGGTTTTCAATACCGGTGAAGTTTTCAGTCACCATTCCGTATTCAGCTGTACCTGTTCCGTCAGCATTCACTGTTGCAGTTACGCCGAGTCCAATGTCAGAAAAATCATTTGTGTCATTGCCTGCGCCGCCATCAATTCTGTCGGAGCCGCCGCCGCCGCGAAGGACATCATCGCCCGCACCGCCGCTCAATGTATCTGAACCCGCGTTACCAATGAGTGTATCGTCACCCGTTCCGCCATCTAATACATCATTTCCTTCAGAGCCCGTGAGTCTGTCATTTCCGCCAAGACCCAAAATGCTATCATCACCTGCAAGACCATCAATTGTGTCAGCAGCCTCTGTGCCCGAAATGTTATCTTGACCAGCTGTTGGAATGTTAGGGTCAAAATCATCTCCACCACCGCTTAAGGCCGCAGCAATCCCTGCAACAGCAGCAATTCCAGCACCTATGAGCAATAGATTATTATTCCCATCTGTGAACTGCGCGGCAGCTTCTGATGTAAGAAATATTTGCCCAGATTTTTCAACAAATGAATCAGCTGCAAGCGTCATAACTTGCCCATTATCCAAAACAACTTCTAACGATCCATCTGGAAGGCGGCGCACTGAAGTCACATTATTTAATGAAGCCACATCTACCATTTGAGTGTTACCGTCTGCCGCATTGGCTTCGCTTGATAAAGCGACAGCACCAATGGCCGCCGCGAGGGCAGCTTTAGCTGCCATTTTTTTCTTTTGGGAATTTTGTTTGTCTATCGTGTCAGCCATGGGGTCTCTCCAGTTTAGCTATTAGGTTATGTAGGTGACTGACCCGAGCAAAGGGGGGAGGGAGGGTATGCCCAGATCAGCCGTTACATAACTCTGTCGTACGGGCGAGAGATTGGGTTCAAAATTAATTAATTATATTTAAGCATAAAAAAACCCGGCCAAACCGGGTCTGTATTTTAATAAGAAAAATAGGTTTTATTGATGGCAGTTTTTATTCGCCTTAATAAGCCCCGCGCCATAAACAGGGTCCGGCCCAGAAATTCCGAGGTCAATCGTTTCCGTCGTTAGGAGATTGCGAATATCTTTTGCTGTTTTCAGAGCAGCATAGCGAGGGTCTGAAGCAATTTTGGCTACTACGAATGGTGCCGCGATTGAAGTTCCAGATACATAACGGCCCGTCTCAGCGTCTCCGACAAATACTTCCACGCCTGGCGCTGCAACATCTACGTGCCGACCTTGCACAGCTTTGTTATATATATTGGCATCGCTATCTACAGCCGTAGCTGCGATTACATCCTTCAAAGCCGCGGGGTAGAGTGGTGAGGAGTGGGCGCCATTATTTCCAACAGCCGCGACAATGATCGTACCTTTATCAGTAGCTCGCTGAATACCGCGGTCTAATGTCCGGTTATATGGCCCCGCAAGACTGATATTCACGACACGTACGTCTGAACGCACCATCCAGTCAAGTGCTTTAAGCATGGGTTCAACGCCTGAATATTCAACACCATTTTTATCTACACTGACAACGGAAGCATTATATAGCGTAGCATTTTTTAAGCGACCTGCGCCTACCAAAATCTCAGCAATAGCCGTGCCATGTCGCTCTGCTTCTGTGCCAGTGTTACCATCTAAAAAATTACGAGATTCTATATTAAAGGTGCTATCAGCACTCAAAGTTGTTGTGTTAACTCCTCCATCAATAATCCCAATATTAACAATGGCTTCACAGCCTGCTGCTGGCCACTCAATAAGCGAATTTGCGTATTTGCGAGGGGATAAAGATTTCATCAACGATGAGTCGTGGATGCTGCTTTGTAAAACATATTTGTGGTTAGCCTCTACAGTAGAAAGAGGCTGCAAGCTCTCCAATTCCGTACTCGCGACATGCGGGTCGATACCAGGCGGGCAGTCAAAAGTAAGAAGATAGAGATCTAACCCTTCCAATACTTCTTTACGCTTTAAGTCATAACCCCAATGCGCCGCTTTTTGTTCAAGATCGGCGGCAAGATCAACGGAATTTACAATGGCAATGACTTCTGAGCGATTAATTAACTCAGTTTGTCTTTGGGTTTCCAAATTCTCGCGGGGACGTTCCAGATTATAAGTTTCGCACCCGGCTAATAAAACGCTTCCGATTAACAGTGATAGTTTAAATTTTGCAGCCATTATAATACCTGATTGTTATACATTTAAGTCGTCTCAAACGGCCCTAAGGTTCATTTTTAAAATGATATTTCTGTCGTTAAAAACAAAGTTTTTGTATCACTTGAGAAGGTTTGCGCTTTGTAATCCGCATATTCTAACGCAAGGCCAACTCTATTTATTTTAGATTTGAGTGATAGGTTCAACTCGCGGCCATAATTTCTGCCATTTGTATCTGCTTCAAACCAATGGTGACGTGCAAAAGAGGTAACATCGGAAAAAGGCCCTATTGTTCCGAAATTATACTGAACCAAAGCAGAGTAATCTCTAACGCCGTCATTAGGGGTGCGTAGAAACTGGTCTGCAAACCCTTGGAACTTGTGAAGTGAGGCAAGTGGTGTCTGAACGGCCTGACCGCTATCACTTCCCAATATTTCTCCGCGAAACTTAAATGTGAAATTTGTAGGTTTTAAGGTCACTTCAGCTAGACCATAATGAGCCGAATAGTCAGTCGGGTTATCGGAGAAGTCACTTTGCCGTGCATAAGATCCCTCCCAGACAAGCGTAAAGTTGTCCCAATCTCGGCGACCCAGAACACGGGCGCCTGTTGTTTGCGAAGAGTTAATATGACGCAATGGGCCCACGGGCCCAGTCTCCAACTCTGTTGCATAGTGAAACGCAGAGATGCGGCCAAAGGGCGTCGCAAGATTATAATTCGCAAAAAAAGAATCGCCCGTAAAAACGCCATTAACATTATCGCCACCCAAAGGACGCCGCACTTTGTTAAAATACCCGATATCCAAGATACCTTGTCCAAACGCTTTTGTTTCGATGCGTACGGCTTCAATGGTTTGATTATTCTGTCGAAATGGAAAAGCGCCAATAAAACGCCAATCATCTAAAGCAAGCCTTTGACGACCTATGGTGAGCCGGGTTTTGGGTATGGCTTCGCTGATGACTTGTAAGCGGTTGAGCTCAACGCCTTTAGGGTCAGGAATGAAAGGCAATAAAAAGTTACGGCCTGTACCGTCATTATAATTGTCAATTAACGCCGTGACGCCTTCGACTTCGGCAAGGATGGACGTCTTATCAAAAATATCAGCTTCGACTGTTCCTAAAAACCGTAATGTTAAAGCTTGTCCAGTTTGAGTTAAGTCACCGAGCCTGGTGTCTTGATAGCGGAGACGTAAATCTCCCGATAACCTAGGGGCGATGGTCGTGTTACTATTATCTTGCGCGAGCGAAGGCGTGCCTAAAAGACACCCTATAAAACCCAACGCAAGACCAGACTTATGCCATCTACTTTGCATAATGGTTAAGCGCTATTCACAGGCGGAAAACGTATCAACAATACTTTTCTGCGTTTCAAAAACGTCTAGAGCACGCATGCAGGCAGATTTAGATTCAAATTGCACTTCATAGAGCCCCAAAGAACTGGGACCTGCCACGATAGTTGCATCAACAAACAATAAACTCTCTGTCAGCTGACTTTCAGTCACCTCAGGAATAAAGCCTACTTTAGACGTGGCAAATATTTGAGACGGAAATTCCGAGACAGTTGTATATTGGGCGGCGACATCATCTTTAGAGGCTACCGCCCCCAATACACCTGCTTGTCCAATAGTGGCGACAGCCAATATTGCCGTTGCATATTTCCAAAATCGAGGCTCAGTAGCCACTTTCTCTAGAGCAGCATCCTCTTGATTTATCGCTTTGGATAATTTGGCCCAGCCAAGCTCACCGGGCGCGAAACCATCCTCATCTGATTTAAGGCCAGACTTCAAGTTCTTTTGAAATTTTATATCTGCAGCTACAGACGCATTTGCTGCCGCAGCCATTTCTACTTCACGGCGCTCAACATCTGTTAAATCACCGCGTAAATAGGCTGGTATCATCAAGGAAATTTTATCTTCGATACTTGTCATTGCGTAGCTTCCTAACGTTAAATCACTTAAACACCAAAGGAAAACCTATGGTCTCGCAAATATGTCGTCTCAGAGTCTATTTTGGTTCAATTTTATGTCAAAAAAAACTGCTGAATTGTTATTGCAGAGAAGACAACTCTCTCAACAAAAGTTTTTTGGCGTGAAGAATACGCGTTTTAACGGTCCCGACCGGGCAGTTTTCAATCTCAGAGATTTCTCGATAAGAGAGATCTTGATAGAAAGCCAGATGTATCATTCTTTGGTGCGTGTCACTCAACTTAGTTATACAAACCTTAACAGCTGCCGCATCTTCTGAAACTTCCAAAATCTCAACGGGGTTCGGGCCATCATCCACGGTTTCTGGAACTTCATCCGTATATGACATACGAGATGATTTGCGATTTGTATCAATGGATTTATTCCGTGCGATAGAGAAAATCCAAGATTTTAACGAAGAGCGTCCCTGAAAGCGATCAGCCCGTCTCCAGACTTCCAGCATAGTCTCATGTACGATGTCGGAGGCTTCATGAGGATCAGCTAACCAGTTTTTGACAAAATGAAATAACGGCCCTGAATGAAGCTCGTAAACCTGCTTCATAGCGGCGTGATCACCAGAAGCTATCTGCTGGACCAGAGAAAGTTCGACATTTCGAGTACTTTCCTTTTTCTCCATCTTACCGCCTGTAATGACAGAAAGTAGTTTCGGAGTATTTTTTCGTATCTCTTTACGCATTTTTGTGTCTAAAAAGGTCAACTTTGTCTCTCCCAAAATGAAACCCACAACAAAATCGCTATCGCTTGCTGAGTTGGCTCTTAGTCATTTGATTTCAAATAACGAAACAACAAATGTTCACATAAGTGTGAACGGCTTTGTCACGTTAACAACATTACCTGCACTTTTCTTCATAAGGTCTGCTTAAGCGCAAACTGGTGCCGTCACTGAATCCCAGTTTGCATTGGCTTGCTGTCTGAATTTTCGGAATGTGTTTCTGGATATGAGGTGGCGTCGATGGTTGAAGAGATTATAAATTTGGCCGTGGGCTGAGAGCAGTTTTTGGGCGTTCTTTATCGATCGAAACTTTTGTGATTTTCGTTCTCTTCGACGTATTGGAACGTGAGAGCATTCTGCACGATTGTTCTTTCTGCCACCAACGTCTTGAAGATGTTTCATACCAAAAATCTTGAGTGCTGCTCCGTAAGAGCCAAGCTTATCTATCACAATTCGAGTAGGTTTGATGTCTTGTTTCTTTAGGAGTTTCCGCAATAAACGTGTGGCTGCTTTTGTATTACGTCGTCGTTGAACAACAACATCCAGAACCGTTCCCTCGTCATCAACAGCTCGCCAGAGGTAAACCATCTTGCCATTAATTTTTGTATAGACCTCGTCCAAATGCCAAACAGGAGAGGGGCTTTCGGATCTACACTTTATGCGCTTTGCATAAGTTGACCCAAACTTATCGACCCATCTGCGGATGGCTTCATAAGAAACATCGACACCACGCTCAATCATGAGTTCCTCGACATCGCGAAAGCTCAGATTAAATTGGAAATATAGCCAAACAGCGCGTTTGATGACGTCTGGATGGAAGCGATGGCGAGAATAGATGGAGGTTTTCATCGCGTGTGCTTAGCGGAATGATCGAAAATAGGCATTAACGTGACAAAGCCGCCCGCGACACGGCCGAGTGTGCGGCTTAACGTGATAATGCCGTAAAATTGATCCGCTGTGAAGCACGCGTAATGATGTAATTTTTTGGTGGAGCCTAGGGGAGTCGAACCCCTGACCTCTTCGCTGCCAGCG
>JAHDDC010000139.1 GCA_020629545.1 Hellea sp. | reverse complement strand
ATTTGCGACAGTCTCAAAAACTTAGAAGAAAACCAAACTCTACTTGTGCAATCCGGAAAACCCGTCGGCGTATTTCAAACCCATAAAGACGCGCCACGTGTTTTGATCGCCAATTCCAACCTCGTTCCCCATTACGCCAATTGGGATCATTTTAATGAGCTCGATAAAAAAGGCCTGATGATGTATGGCCAGATGACTGCAGGATCATGGATCTATATCGGCACGCAAGGTATTGTGCAGGGCACTTATGAAACCTTTGTCGAGGCGGGACGTCAGCATTATAATGGTGATCTGTCAGGCAAATGGATACTTACGGGCGGCCTAGGCGGAATGGGCGGCGCACAGCCACTCGCTGCAGTCATGGCCGGCGCGTCTTGTCTAGCCGTAGAATGTAATCCGGAAAGCATCGACTTTCGCCTGCGCACGAAATATCTGGATGAGAAGGCTGAAACTCTGGAAGAGGCCTTAACGCTCATTGATAAATGGACAGCTGCCGGTGAGGCAAAATCTGTTGGTCTTCTCGGAAATGCAGCGGAGATTTTCCCTGAGCTTGTGAAACGCGGCGTTAAGCCGGATATGGTCACGGATCAAACATCGGCTCATGATCCGGTTAATGGTTATTTGCCGATCGGATGGACAATGAGCGACTGGCTCGCAAAGCGTAAATCTGATCCCAAAGCCGTCGAGAAAGCTGCACGCGCCTCTATGAAAGTGCAAGTTCAAGCCATGCTCGATTTTTGGAATGCAGGTGTGCCAACACTGGATTATGGCAACAACATCCGACAGGTCGCTCTTGATGAAGGCCTCGAAAACGCGTTCGATTTTCCGGGCTTTGTCCCGGCCTATATCCGCCCGCTCTTTTGCCGCGGTATTGGCCCGTTCCGCTGGGCGGCACTGTCCGGTGACCCGGAAGACATTTATAAAACCGACGCCAAGGTCAAAGAGCTTCTGCCCGATGATACCCATCTTCATAATTGGCTGGACATGTCGCGCGAGCGGATTTCTTTCCAAGGACTGCCCGCGCGTATATGCTGGGTCGGTCTCGGCGATCGTCACCGGCTCGGACTAGCATTTAATGAAATGGTTAAAAGTGGCGAGTTAAAAGCCCCAGTCGTCATCGGCCGCGATCATTTGGATAGCGGGAGCGTTGCCAGCCCGAACCGAGAAACTGAAGCTATGAAAGACGGGAGCTCCGCCGTGTCAGACTGGCCGTTGCTCAATGCTTTGCTTAACACGGCCTCAGGCGCGACTTGGGTTAGCTTGCACCATGGTGGGGGCGTAGGCATGGGCTTTTCCCAACATAGTGGTGTTGTCATCGTAGCCGACGGCACAGATGATGCGGCGCGGCGCTTGGAACGCGTGCTCTGGAATGACCCCGCAACAGGTGTCATGCGTCATGCAGATGCCGGATATGACATTGCTCTGGATTGCGCGAGAGAGAAAGGCCTCGACTTACCCTCCATCCTCTAAAGCTTTATTCCGCTTCCATACGAAAAATCTCGCCACCGAAGTAAGACGCGATATAGATATTACCTTGCTCATCTTCGCCAAAACTTGAGACCAGATTATAATCGCTCACATCCGGGACGAAATCATCTGTCAGAATATTATAAGCATCAGAGCTGAGCACTTGCCCGTCGACTAAATCTCTGACCGGAACTGACCAGAAAAACTCATTGACGAAATCTCCGAAAATATAACTGTCCTGAAGCGCCTCAACCGGACCACGATAGACGTAGCCGCCAATAATGGACTCACCCTGCCGCTCGCCAGCACCGTGATCATATTCTGAAACCGGAAGCGTCAAATCAGGCGTCTGCGTTCCGCGTAGAGGTAAGGTACCTTCCACCAAAGGCCATCCGAAATTGCGACTATTATCGTCCAGAGGCAGACGGTTGATTTCTTCTTTGCGCTGCCCGCCCACATCAGCAATGATTAAATCTCCGCTGACCGGGTCAAAGCTCGCGCGGAAAGGATTGCGCAGGCCTTTCGCATATATTTCGGGTAAGCCCGCTGCGGGATTTGCTTCAAATGTATTGCCTGCTGGAATGGCATAATCACGCAAATCATCGGCTGGAAAGTCATCATGGCTAACATCGATACGTACCACCTTGCCCAACAGCAAATTATCATTTTGCGAGGTATTCAAATCCCCGCCATCGCCAAAGGGGATCAGCATCAAGCCGTCCGGCGTAAAACCCAGCTACCCGCCATTATGATTGGCCGCGGGTTGGGCAACTGTCAGTATCACGTCCTTACTGGCCGGATCGGCGCGATCGAGTTCCCCAGGGAAGGTTGTATATTTCCGTATCTCTGTATCACCGGCCAAATTGGTGCAGTTAATATAAAATACGCCGTCATTTTGAAAGTCCGGGGAGAAGGCCACACCCAGTAGACCGCGTTCACGATCCGTTGAAATATCGCCCTGAATATCTAAGAAGTCCACTGCGCCGATTTCGCCTGTATCCGGATTGACCAAGCGCATGCGTCCAAACTTTTCCAAGATCACTATGCGATTTGTTCCATCCGGAAGTCCCGCAACATAGACGGGAAGGCGCAGACCGCTTGCCACGCGCCGCACCTGAATGTTCTGCTCAATATTTGTGACTTCGACAGACAGATCAATCTCATCCGTAAGCGCGCCATCGCTTACCTCAAGCGTCAATTCATATACATTATCCGCGTTATCATCGCTCGGCCGCTCGAAATCTGCGGCAGGGGTGAAGCGTAATTGCCCACTGACACTCTCTATCGAAAAGGCCCCTGCATCCGGGCCGCCGCTAATGCTATAGCTGAGCGTATTGCCATCCTGATCATTGGCCTCGGCTGTATAAACCGGATCAGACGTATTTTCTTCCGCGCTTGTGGTGCTTGCAGATGTAAATTCGGGAGCTTCATTCACATCTGTCACTGTTATGTTCACATTGACCAGCGGTGAAAAACTACCGTCAGTTACTCGGAAAGTTAGATTGTAAACATTATCCCCATTGCCATCTTCCGGGTTTTCGAAATCCGGCGATACTGCAAAACGCAGCTGGTTACTGTTTTCGTCAAAATCAAAACGCGCCGCATCACCCGAGGGCTGAAGACTAATCGTGACAGCATTTCCTTCAGGATCCGTAGCTGTAGCCGCATAAACGAAACTTGCATCATTTTCTGAGACGCTGACATTCAAAGAACTCGTCAAGCATGGAGGCAAATTCACAATTTCCCCACCTCCGGAGTTTCCACCACATGAAGCGATTATTAGAGCTGTTAACGATATAAGAGAATATTTACGCATTGGGCCTCCAAAGCAAAATTTGCCTTTGATAGATACGCCCAGCCCTATCTTGGAGGTGCAGAGTAATACAGATCGTAAAACTCTTGAACATTATTCAAAAATATTTCTGCACATAACAAAAATTTCAATTGTCTGTTCAGCTTTTGCCCCTCATATCGGAACTTGATGGCCTTAGCCGACCAATTGACTGATTTAGGGGATATTTATGCCGATACCACGCTCTGTTGCGATACCGAAAACGTGGAAAACCTTTAATTTTGGAAGCGCCTTTGCTGCCTTCATCTATCCTGCCTTAGGGCTGATTGTCCTTGGTGTTGCCATAGGTCTGGGCATTGGCCTTGAAAACTTTTCTTTGAAATGGAGCTATTTAGGTTGGGCGCTTTTCGCAGCAGCGCTTTCACTGCTCATTTGCAACCTTGGTATTGGCCCCATGCACCGCGTTTTGCAACACCGCGCGGGCGAGTTCCGTATCCCCGGACAGGTCTTTGTCATGCTCAACTGCGTTATTGCTATGCAAGGAGATCTGAAAACATGGATCAACTATCACAGCCAGCATCACCGTTTCGCGGACAAAG
>JAHDDC010000138.1:2048-3863 GCA_020629545.1 Hellea sp. | reverse complement strand
ATATGACCGCCGACGATTTTTAGATCAGGAAAATCAATGGCTACTTGATCAAGATATATAGGACGGCCGACCTCGGACGGCATTAGCGGGCCTGTATGTCCGATCTGGGTGCAAAACGGTACATTCAATTCGCAACAGGCAACATACACTGGGTAAAACCGTCGGTCTGTCGGCGGCACTTCACACAGCCAGGATAACACGCGGATCGCCTTAAAACCCAATTCCTCAACGCATCTGCGTATTTCTTTCACGGCAGCCATGGGTTTGGAAATATCGACGGACCCGACACCAATGAGCCGGTCAGGATATTGGGCCACGAATCCGGCGACTTCATCATTGGAAATCATATCACGGTGCGGAGCTTGCCAGGCACATGTCAGAGCTTTGTCAATGCCGCCAGCATCCATAGCGGCAATCGTTGCTGCGACGGGTAACTCAGCGTCAGGGACTGTTCCCTTACTCCATCGCCGAAGACTTTCAAACATGGGGTCCTGCATATGACGAAGGGTTGGATGCTGGATCCAACTATCGATAATCATTTCGGTTCTCCGGGCGAGACGTCACTGGGGAAGTTATGAAAATAGGAAAACTCTTCAGCGCGGTGTTTGATTCGCCACCCGACTTCCGTCCGCACGAGCTTGTCGACATACCAAATGCCGACAAAAAAAACATGCGGGGCCCCATCCTTTTGTAAAACCATAGGGTTGAAACAAATGGTTCTTGCAGACGCCGTATCACCGTCAATTGAAACCTGCGGTAGCCCCAGCATATGTTGCATGCCCGAAAATTTTGAAAGAGCCTGCTCGAGATAGGCCTTTGTCTCTACCAGGTTTCCTTTAGCGCCACCGACGGCTGTGTAGTCAATAAAGGCATCTTCAGTAAAAATATCATCCAATAATTCGAAGTTTTGAGTATCAATGGCATGGCAATAGCGCGCCAAGAGATCTTGAATCTCGAAGCGGTCGGAAATTTCTTGGATATTTATCACCCCAATTTGCGCAAATCTTTAGGCCTTACTGCCTGAAACTGGCGCATTACCAAACATACCGAGCTTGCAATTACCGGAAATATTATCGCCGTCGGCCTCAAGTTCAAAAGAAAGCGTTAAAGGCATCGGGTTCGTGACATCCACATCAAACATGGCCTTACCACCCTCAACACGTCCATTTCCAATTTCATTGGAATTCCCGTCAGCAGAGGCTGTGCCGGTTAGCGCACCACCGTCTTCAGTCAAAGAGACACTGACATCACGATTCCCCATAGGGGTTTGCATTGTTAAGTTCCAGGTGCCTGCATAACTCATATCGATCTCCGTTTTTTACTCGTGTTTTAGCCTGCGTTTTTGCGTACAATACCGGATTGTCAGTTCAGGGCAAGAGTGCCCCCACAAACGGTTGAAATGGAAACCAGCCTAAACAATTTGTTTTGGAAAAATAAGTCAGGGCTTCGAACTGCCTAAATTCCTGTATCTTCTTTTTTCGGAAGTTTTTCTAATTCTTCCAACAAGTCCTCATGCAGAGAATTACTGTCACCGCCCCCAAATACAATAACACCGGAGGTATAGGTCGTCCCGAATGTCTCAGCCGCCGCATAAGTTTGCGCAATCCCCGATAATAGGTCATCTTCATTCAAGGTGCTCAAGCGGTGAATAAAAGTCGACCAGACCACGTCATTTGCAATCGCATATCGAGAGTCGAGGACAGCATCAAAGTTCGCCTGCAGCATGCGCTCATGGACATCGGTCGGGACAGCTGAAGCTTGTAATATAGGGGTGATAATTCGCATGCGGTCGGCATCATTATCAAAAACAATCAT
>JAHDDC010000138.1:0-1948 GCA_020629545.1 Hellea sp. | reverse complement strand
TTCCATTTTCACCACGCCGAACCAACCAGGCCATTACTCTCATCAGGACGCGCGCAATCTCTTGGTGAAGTTCAGTTTGGGCCCGAGCATTGACCTTGTTATCCAGTTTTTCAATGGCGTCTCTAAGCTCATTGATTTTAAGAGCCTCATAAGCCACCACAAATGCCTTGGCGATATTTGCGATGGAAGCCTGTGTTTGTTCTTGCAGGCGCATCACAGCTACTGGACCACAAACATCAACGACTTTATTAACCAATCGTGAGATAATGATCTCTCGTCGAAGCCTGTGAGTTGCCATGGCTTTTTTAAATTTTTGTAGTTTATCCGGGAAATAGGCCGCGAGCATTTTGTCCATATAAGGATCATCAGCCACATCGGTCGCAATCAAATCGTCAAAAAGAATATTCTTGGAATATGCCATGATAACGGCAATTTCCGGACGGGTCAGGCCCTGCTTTACCGCAGCACGATTTAACATAGCCTCTTTACTGGGCAACCCTTCAACCCCGCGATCGAGCAGACCACGATTTTCTAATGCGGTCATGAACCGCTCATAGGCGTTATGATCCACAGGTGCGCGTAATTCTGCCAATGATAACATGCCAGTCTGGTCATAATTGTGCTGTAAAACCAAGTCAGCGACATTTTCAGTCATGTCCTCAAGTAGCTTATTTCGATTTTTGGTCGCCAGCGCCTTTTGCTCAATTGCCCCTCTCAACAAAATCTTGATATTAACCTCATTGTCAGAGCTATCGACTCCAGCAGAGTTATCGATTGCATCTGTATTTAAACGGCCACCTGCCAGGGCGAACTCAATTCGACCTGCTTGCGTCATACCCAGATTAGCGCCCTCTCCTATAACCTTAGCACGCAGCTGTTTAGCGTTGACCCGCAATCCATCATTCGTTTTGTCGCCGACATCCGTATGGCTTTCCGTGCCTGCCTTCACATAGGTCCCAATGCCACCAAACCAGAGAAGTTCACACTCACTCTTCAGAAGATGGTGGATCAACTCTTCAGGTGTCACTTCATCCTTGGTCAAGCCGGTCATAGCCTGAATTTCAGGCGATAGTTTGATGAATTTCTCAGAACGGGAGAAGACACCCCCGCCTTTTGAAATCAGCTTTTTATTATAGTCCTGCCAGGTCGATCGCGGCAGTTTGAACATTCGCTGACGCTCTTTGAAGGATTTTGCCGGATCCGGGTTCGGATCGATAAAGATATCGAGGTGGTTAAACGCCGCAATGAGTTTTATGTGCTTCGACAGCAACATACCGTTCCCAAAGACGTCGCCCGACATGTCTCCCACACCAATAACCGAGAAGTCTTCGGATTGAATATCCTTATCCATTTCGCGGAAGTGCCGCTTCACAGCCTCCCAGCCACCTCGAGCCGTAATGCCCATCACTTTGTGATCATATCCGGCTGATCCGCCGGAAGCGAAGGCGTCATCCAGCCAAAAATCATAGCTTTGCGAAATGCCATTGGCGATATCTGAAAAGGTCGCGGTCCCTTTGTCCGCCGCGACAACGAGATAGGGATCCGGTTCATCCCAACAGACCACATCGACCGGTGGAACTGTACCCTTACCTTTGTAATTATCCGTGATGTCCAGAACACCTGAGATAAAGGTTTTATAAGCGGACACACCTTCAGCAAGCCACGCTTCCCGCGTTCCGCCTTGCGGCAATTGCTTAGGAAAAAACCCGCCCTTTGACCCAACCGGAACAATGACCGAATTTTTCACCTGTTGAGCCTTGACCAATCCGAGTACCTCTGTCCGGAAATCATCACGTCGATCGGACCACCTTAAACCGCCACGCGCCACGGGGCCGAAGCGAAGATGGACGGCCTCGACTTTAGGGGAGCTGACATAAACCTCGCGATAAGGCTTCGGAGACGGCAGATCTTCGATGGATTGGCTGTCAAACTTCACCGACATATAAGG
>JAHDDC010000137.1 GCA_020629545.1 Hellea sp. | reverse complement strand
ATCGATGTCATCGATACTTTTGAATTTAACGAAGACGGAAAAGTCACAGCCATGACCGCCTATTGGGACCCGACCGTGAATTTGAGGCAAGGGTAGAACATGCGTGACGCACTTATCGTATCCACCGCCCGCACGCCCATTGGCAAAGCATATCGGGGCGCGTTTAATGACACAGAAGCCCCGGTGCTTTCCGGACATGCGGTGAAATATGCGGTGGCACGCGCGGGAATAGACGGCGCAGAGGTTGATGATGTCATCATTGGCTGCGCGGCGCAGCAGGGGACGCAAGGTTATAATCTGGGACGTTTGACCACCTATACGGCGGGGCTGCCGCGCACTGTGTCGGGTACAACCGTCGATCGGCAATGTTCTTCGGGCATGATGGCCATCGCCATTGCCGCGCAAAATATCATGACCGGGAATGCGGATATTGTTGTAGGCGGTGGCTGTGAGAGTATTTCTCTGGTTCAGAACCAGCACCGCAATTCGCATCGTTCAGTTTCAGAGGCCGCCACAGAAGTGGTCCCCGACGCCTATATCCAAATGATCGAAACGGCGGAAATCGTCGGTGACCGCTACAAGGTCTCCCGCGAGGCCCAAGACGAATATGCAGCCCAAAGCCAGGCGCGGACAGCGGCCGCGCAGGAAGCCGGGAAATTCGATGATGAGATTGTCCCGTTGCCGTCGACTATGCTCATCAAGAACAAAGAGACAGGCGAGATCTCCAAACATGATGTGACCCTGGAAAAGGATGAGGGCAACCGGCCCGGCACCACGGCGGAAAGTCTGGCAGGATTGAAACCTGTCTGGAAAGACGGACAATTCGTGAAAGAAGGCAACCACATCACTGCAGGGAATGCTTCGCAGCTTTCCGATGGGGCCTCAGCGGCTGTCGTCATGCGATCCAAAATTGCCGAGCAAAAAGGGCTGGAACCCTTAGGTCGGTTTATGGGCATTCAATTTGCCGGCTGCGACCCAGATGAAATGGGGATTGGACCCGTCTTTGCGGTGCCGAAACTGCTGGATCGCCACGGTCTCAAAATGGATGATATTGGGTTGTGGGAGCTCAATGAAGCTTTCGCAGTACAGGTCATCTATTGCCGGGATCGTCTGGGCATTCCTAATGAGCTGCTCAATGTCAATGGTGGGGCCATCTCCATCGGCCATCCCTTCGGCATGAGCGGCGCGCGTATGGTCGGACATGCGCTGATCGAAGGCAAACGACGCGGGGCCAAATATGTGGTCTCAACCATGTGTGTGGGCGGCGGTATGGGGGCCGCCGGTTTGTTTGAGGTGCTATAAGGTTGCGCCTTAACCCGCTGATATTGCTGGCATTTACTCTCGTTTCTTGCGGGGAGGGTAAAAACACAGTTTCGAAAGACGGAACTGTCGCCATACCGGCCGGTAGTTTCGCGATGGGGTCTGACAGGTTTTATCCTGAGGAGCGTCCTGTCCGCAAAGTTAGCGTTGACGGCTTTGATATCGATGCGACCGAAGTGACCAATGCCCAATTCGCCGAATTTGTCGAGGCCACCCAATATGTGACCGATGCAGAGCGTCCACAGCCCGGGTCAGATCGTATTGGAGGCGCCGTCTTTGTTCTTTCGATTGGCAGGTGGGTGTTTATCGATGGCGCCCATTGGCGCACACCGGAAGGGCCAGATAGCACCATTAAAAACAAAGACTTAGAGCCCGTTGTTCAGGTTACGCTTAATGATGCGCGCGCCTATGCCAAATGGGCCGGGCGGCGTTTACCAACGGAAGCCGAATGGGAATATGCAGCAAAGAGCGGATCTGACACGGATTATATCTGGGGTAATCAACTTACGCCTGAGGGCCGTGAACAGGCCAATCGCTGGCAAGGCATGTTCCCCTATGAAAATTTGAGCGAAGATGGTTTCGAGTTGCGCGCGCCTGTGGGTAGTTTCCCGGCCAATGATTTCGGGCTTTACGATATGATCGGCAATGTCTGGGAATGGACCGATACGCCCTACCGCGCCACAACGGGTGAACCTGTTCACGTTATCAAAGGCGGGTCATTTCTCTGTGCGGAAAATTACTGTCAGCGTTACCGGGCCTCCGCCCGCCAAGGTCAGGAGGCCAGTTTCTCAACTAATCATATTGGATTTAGGACGGTTGCGGACTCGAAATGAATCGAAAAAGTTTTAACTTTATTCTTGCTCTCATTACAGGTTTGTTTCCGATCTCCCTTATAGCTTTCGTCCTGTTTGGCAGTATAAAAGAGGTAGCGTATACCTTTTATGGATTAGGTTTAGCCTTCCTTTTTGGTAGCTTGTTCGAGATATATCTCAAAAGGAAAGAAAAAGACATTGAGTGAAAAGAAAACAGACCGTCAAAAACGTGAAGAACGTCTGGCTGAGAATTTGCGCGCTAATCTCAGGCGTCGCAAAGCCGCGGCCCGGAAAACCAAAACGCCGAAAGATCAAGGTGACACTGCCTCTGAATCGTCATAGTCCTGACGAAATTTTCCATCAGTCCATGAACAGACAAACAAGACGGAATTAAAATTATGGACTCCATAGTCATTGAGGGCGGCCACCCATTAAACGGCGATATAGAGATCAGTGGTGCGAAGAACTCGGCCATTAAACTGCAGGCGGTCTGTCTGTTGACCGATAAAAAAGTCGTGCTCAATAATATGCCCCGTCTGCGCGACACGCGTTTTATGGGGCAGCTTTTGGCCCATATGGGTGTCGAAGTGGAAGAGGGGCCGGGGTCTCAAATGACCTTACATGCTAAAAATCTGTCCTCGACGACGGCGCCTTATGATCTGGTTCGTAAAATGCGCGCAACGTTTAATGTCCTTGGCCCGCTCGTTGCGCGGGCGGGCAAAGCGAAAGTGTCTTTGCCCGGCGGATGTGCCATTGGTGCAAGGCCGGTAGATTTGCATTTGAAATCCCTGGAGGCGCTTGGCGCACATATTACGCTGGATGAAGGCTATGTGATCGCCGATGCCAAAGACGGGCTGCGCGGCGCGGAAATTACCTTTCCGTTTATCAGTGTCGGCGCGACCGAACACACAATGTTGATGGCCGTTCTGGCCAAGGGCAAGACCATCCTCAACAATGCCGCAAGAGAGCCTGAGATTGTGGATCTGGCGGAATGTCTCAATGCCATGGGCGCCAAAATCAGCGGGGCGGGCCGCTCGCAGATTGAAATTGAGGGTGTCAAGTCACTGGGCGGTGTGACCCATAATGTGGTCCCGGACCGGATTGAGGCCGGGACATATGCGCTGGCGGCGGCAACTGCTGGTGGCAAGGTTACACTCCGTAATTTGCGTCATGACCATCTGGGGTCTCTCTGGCCTTTGATTGCGCAGTCAGGGGCGGATGTAGAGCTTAAGAAAGACCATGTGATCATCACGCGCAATGGTGAGCGATTGCGCTCTGTGGATATGGAAACCCAAGCCTATCCGGGGTTCCCTACGGATTTGCAGGCACAGTTCATGGCCATGATGACCCTAGCGGACGGGGTCTCGATTATACGGGAAAATATTTTTGAGAACCGCTTTATGCACTGTCCGGAACTGGGGCGCATGGGAGCCAATATTACCGTCACAGGCCGGGAGGCCATCGTACGGGGCGTGAAGTCATTGCACGGGGCACCGGTTATGGCGACGGATCTTCGGGCATCTGCCTCATTGATTAGTGCGGGACTTGCCGCTAAAGGCACCACTACAGTGGGCCGCGTCTATCATCTGGACCGCGGATTTGAACATATCGAGATTAAGCTCGGCAATTGCGGAGCCAAAATAAAACGGGTCAGTGAATGAGCTTAAAGCTTCGGGCAGAGACGGAAGAGGGCCTGGTTGTCATTTCTTCGGCCCTTCAGGATGCCATCCTGAAAGT
>JAHDDC010000136.1 GCA_020629545.1 Hellea sp. | reverse complement strand
CCACATTCCAGGTGGATGTGACATACATGACGCCGTCATGGACGATGGGCGTGACCTCAATGCCGCGTGTTGAGGAAAGATTATAGCTCCAGGCGAGTCCAAGCTTATCCACATTGGTGGCATTGACTTTGTCTAAAGGCGAAAACCGGCTTTCATCATAGGTTCTGCCATGAGAGCGCCAGCCGGAATTATCGGCTGTCAGAATGGCTTCCGCATTGACGCCCGACGTCTCTTCGCCGGCTTTGCACCCGACAAAAACAAGCGCTCCGGCCAATAGGCCGATTTTCAAAGCGTTTCGCATAAGACTCCCCTCCTTATGTTACGGAGAGCCTAGCACCAATAAAATGAAGGGCGCAAGCGTGACGGCGCGCTCCGAATTTGATAGTCAGAATAAGAAAGGGAGATATGATGTATATTGATGGTTATATGTACGCTGTTGAGACGGCCCGAAAGGATGAATTTGTCGCCTATGCAAAAACCTGTGCCGAGATTTTCAAAAAGCACGGCGCAAAGCGGGTCATGGAATGTTGGGGTGATGAGGTTCCGGACGGCAAGCTGACCTCCATGCCTATGGCCGTGAAACTGGAGCCTGGCGAAACGGTGATGTTTTCCTGGTGCGAATGGGAGTCCAAAGAACAAAGAGAGTCTGTCACCGAGGCCATACATCAGGATTTCATCGATGCGGATTTGGGGGATATGCCTTTTGACGGCAATCGGATCATCATGGGCGGCTTTGTGCCGGTGGTGGATGTTTAATGCCGAGCAACTATCTCGTCTATGATGTTTTCACTGAAATACCTTTTGGTGGAAATCAGCTGGCGGTTTTCCCGGATGCGCGCGCACTACCACAAGATAAACTCCAGCAAATCGCAGCGGAGTTTAATTTTTCTGAAGTCACATTTGTTTATCCGCCGGAGGATAAACCCAATTCGGCTAAAGTGCGCATCTTCACGCCGACATCCGAAGTGGATTTCGCTGGCCATCCCACCATTGGAACAGCCGTTGCTCTGGGCGCGCTCGGCTATGACGCGTCCATGGTTTTGGAGTTGGGCATCGGGCCTGTGCCCTGCGAGGTCAACGGGAATAGGGCGTCTTTTACCGTGTCCAATCCGCTCGAGACCTTTGCCAGACCTGAGCCTTTAGACATCGCCAAAGCGATGGGATTGCCTGTGTCTGCCATTAAAACAGATACCCATCCACCCTTGCAAGCCAGCCTGGGATTACCATTCACTTTAGTTGAACTGACAGATCGCGAAGCGCTTCGAAATATTGAAACCGATGTCAGCCAGTTTAAATATTGCCAAAAGAAATATCCGGTCAGTCTAGACTTTGCGATTTTCGCTTATGTCAGAGATGGGGGGAAAATAGACTCCCGCATGTTTGCGCCTCTCGACAATATCCCCGAGGATCCGGCTACGGGCAGTGCGTCTGCCACGCTCGCTGCATTACTGACGGATTTATTGGAGGCGCCGCAAACACTATCCTTCACACAGGGCGAAGACATAGGACGGCTGTCGAAAATTGATATCACGACCACGCATGATCCCATTACAATTACCGTGTCCGGGTCTGCTGTGAAGGTCATGCAGGGTGAGTTTATTCTTTAAAGTCCAAGTCTTGGATGGGTGCGTATACATCCCAAAAGGATCAGGCCATTTCAAATCTCATTTTCATATTGGGTGACCAACTCTCGCTGGATATTGCCGCGCTCAAGAAAGGCAATGAGGATGAAGACATCGTCCTCATGGTCGAGGTCGTGGATGAGGCGTCTTATGTACCTCATCACAAAAAGAAGATCGCTTTTTTGTTTTCGGCCATGCGCCATTTTGCAGAAGAGCTGCGCAGAGAAGGTTGGACTGTTGATTACGTATCATTGAGCGATAAGAATAATTCCGGGTCTTTTGAAGGTGAGCTCAAGCGCGCCGTCGAGCGTCACATCCCTTTGCAGATTTTCGTGACTGAACCCGGTGAATGGCGGGTTCTTGAAAGCCTCAAAAATTTTCAAACAGAAAACGATATACCTTTGGCGATTTTAACGGATGACCGTTTCATCGCCACGCACCAAGAATTTCGAGAATGGGCAGAAGGCCGAAAACAGCTTCGTATGGAATATTTCTATCGGGAGATGCGCCGCAAGACGGGGCTATTGATGAATGGCGACCAGCCCGAAGGCGGCAAGTGGAATTACGATGCGGAGAACCGCAAGCCGGCCAAGGCATATTTGTTCATGCCGCAACCGCATCAGGTTAAGCCCGATGCGATCACACAAGAGGTGCTGGATCTGGTCGGTGATAAGTTCTCTGATAACTTTGGGGATCTGACGCCGTTCTGGTTCGCTGTCACAAGGAACGAGGCCGAAAAGGCTCTCGATGTCTTTATCCGGGACGCGCTGCCAAAATTTGGCGACTATCAAGACGCCATGCTCAAGGACGAGAAATTCCTCTATCACTCCATCTTGTCGCTCTACATCAATTGCGGATTGTTGGACCCGCTCTCTGTCTGTCACCGTGTGGCACAGTCATATCATGACGGATACGCACCTCTCAATGCCGCCGAGGGCTTCATCCGACAAATCATTGGCTGGCGGGAATATGTGCGCGGTATCTATTGGCTGAAAATGCCGGACTATGTTTCGGAAAATTATTTGGGCGCGAAGCGCAAGCTGCCGTCATTTTACTGGAGCGGCGAAACGGATATGGCCTGCCTCAAAGCCGCTATTTCCCAAACCAAAGAAGAGGCTTACGCCCACCATATTCAGCGCCTCATGGTGACGGGGAATTTCGCGCTGCTGGCAGGAGTCGACCCGCACGAAGTCCATGAATGGTATCTGGCCGTCTATGCCGATGCCTATGAGTGGGTGGAGCTTCCAAATACGCTCGGCATGAGCCAGTTCGGCGATGGCGGCGTGCTTGGCTCCAAACCCTATATTTCCAGCGGCAACTACATCAACAAGATGAGCGATTACTGCAAGGGCTGTAAGTTTGATGTGAAAAAGAAATACGGTGAGGGCGCCTGTCCGTTTAATTCGCTTTATTGGGATTTCCTCGCCCGCCACGCCGACAAGTTTCGCGGCAATCCAAGGATGGGGCAAATGTACCGTCTATGGGATAAAATGCATCCCGAGAAACAACAGGCCTATCGGGATAGTGCAGCGGTATTTTTGGCCAGCCTGGATTAGGCAAGTCGCTTTAGCAAAACCCGCGACACGAAAATCATGACCACAAAAACCATAAAGCAATAGATACCCATGACCACGATCTGGCCAGGAAAGGATATGCCTTGATCAATGAGCCAACCCGTCAGGCCCGGTCCGGCGGCGGTTCCGAACACGGCCAACGCCACGGTCACGGCCCGGATCGCGCCCAGATGTTTGGTGCCGTAAAGTTCCGGCCAGATGGCCCCAAACAATGTCGATGAAAAACCGTAGGACACACCCAACAACGCAAAGAACACAAAGGCTGACCATTGGGCCTCAAAAAATCCCAACACAAAACAGCAAAGCCCCAAAGGGATCAGAAAGCTGGGCAAAAGCCGAACGGCCGAATATCGGTCCACTAAAGGCCCGGAAATCATGATGAAAGTAATAGTCGTGATCGGCATGACCGCAAAGGCCGAGGCAAAGACCGGCATGGACCACTCGCGCAGCTCCACCAGATAAATCTGATGAAAGAAAATGGTCGTGCCAATAAATGGCGGTGCCAATATGCCCATCAACATCAGCCAAAAATAGGGATCACGGACGACTTCTCCCCGGGTCCAGTGCCGCATGGCCGCCAAAGCCGAGAGCTCTTCCTGGGATTTATGCTGCCGGTCTTTGGCCAACAGGCCCATAACCACGGGCATGGCGACCAGCACCAGAAAAACAGCCGCAATCACCCAGCTATAGC
>JAHDDC010000045.1:9118-23695 GCA_020629545.1 Hellea sp. | reverse complement strand
TACCGCGTGTTATCAATGCACTAGGCGTGAACCCTGATGTAAAGGTCATCGTCATTCGCTCTGAGGGTAAGGGATTTTGTGCGGGTGTAGATATCAAAGAACTAGCCCACAATTCCAATGCCATCGTTGAGGTCAATAAGGGTAATTATCTGACTGGCGAAGCTATCCATCAATGCGAAATTCCTGTGATTGTTGCGGCGCATAAATTTATCATTGGCGGCGGCGTGATCATGTGCGGCGCAGCGGATATCGTGATTGCATCCGATGATGCCTATTTTTCACTGCCGGAAATTGACCGAGGAGCCATGGGCGGCGCGGCTCATTTGCAGCGCATGTTAGGGGTCGCCAAAGTCCGCGCAGCGTTTCTGACGGGCGGAAAAATCCCGGCCGAAGAAGCCTATCGATTGGGCGGCATCGAAAAAATCGTCCCAAAGGAAGAACTCGTGGGCACGGCTATGGAATATGCAAAAACACTGGCAGCCAAATCGCGGGATGCATTGCGCATCGCTAAGCAAGCGCTGAACGGGATAGAACCCTTTGATGTTAACGCTTCTTATCGGTGGGAGCAGGGCTTTACGTTCGAGATGTATATGCATGAGGACAGCCAGAAGTCCCGGGACGCCTTTGTTGAAACGGGCAAGGCTGCGGAATTTAAGGACAATAGCTAGTTGGATATCGAGTTCACATCAGAACACAAAGCCTTTCGCGCTGAAATCCGCGAATGGCTTGAACGTAAGGCTCCCAAAGAAAGACTGCCGTCTTTGGACACGGCTGAAGGTTTTGAGCTTCACCGATCGTGGGAAGCTGTGCTTGCCAAGGATAAATGGGGTAATGTTAACTGGCCCGCGGAATATGGCGGACGCGGACTCGATCTGACCCATTGGCTGATTTTTGAAGAAGAATATTATCGTGCAGATGCTCCGCTGCGGGTTAGTCAGAACGGTATCTTTCTCCTTGCGCCGACTATTATGGAATATGGCACAGATGCCCAAAAGGCACGTTTTCTGCCGCCCATGGCGTCTGGCGAAGAAATTTGGGCGCAGGCCTGGTCAGAACCGGGAGCCGGATCTGACATGGCAGCTATCCGAACGAAAGCCATCAAAGACGGCGATCACTACGTGGTGTCAGGGCAGAAGACTTGGTCGTCTCGTGCTGTTTTTGCTGATTGGTGTTTTGCGCTTGTACGAACAGAGCCGGGCAGTGAGCGTCATAGAGGACTATCTAAACTTTTAGTTCCCCTTGATAGCCCGGGCCTGACACGCAGACCTATTGCGCAGCTTGACGGTGAAACCGGATTTGCTGAGCTGTTCTTTGATGAGGTCAGGGTGCCGGTTGAAAACCTGCTGGGTCCAGAGCATGGGGGTTGGGGCGTGGCTATGGCGACGGCCGGTTTCGAGCGGGGCTTATTATTGCGCTCTCCAGCGCGCTTTCAGGAAGCGGCCGCGAGGCTTGTTCGGCTATACCGTGAGCACAAAGACCGTCTCTCATCCGGTGTCGGCGAGCAGGTCTTGCAGGCATGGATGAATGCAGAGCGTTTCTGTGCCGCCACCTATCAACTCATTGCCCGGGTTCAGGCCGGGGCTAGCGTTAATTCCGAAGCTAGTGCCAATAAAATCTTCTGGTCAGAAATGGACCGGCACCTCCACCGCACAGCCATGACGATCATGGGCGCGAAAGCGGAACTAGAATCCGGCCTTGATGCGATTGATAATGGCCGCTGGCTTGATGGTTATTTGTTCAGCCTCGCTGGCCCAATCTATGCCGGCACCAATGAAATTCAGCGTAATATTTTGGCCGAGCGGGTTTTGGGATTGCCGCGGAAATGAGTGTCTTAGATCACATATCCTTCCCGCTCATCCCAAACTTGATTTGGGATCCAGTTTTCCTGAGATCAACCCAGCCGGGCCATTTTCGCAGACTGGACCCCAGCCTTCGCTGGGGTGAGCGGAAAAGAACAAAGGGAATCATTTAATGGATTTCCGTTTCACACAAGACCAGCAAGATCTGATTGACGCCGCAAAAGCCGTCTTTGATGGCGAGAATACGGTCGAACGCATGCGCGCCATGGCTGCGGGTGAAGAGGTAGTGGACCTGTGGCCAAAATTTGCCGAGCTCGGATTGATTGGTATTATGGCTCCAGAGGAAAACGGCGGTTTAGAGCAGCCATTGGTCGTTATGGCGGGAATTGCTGAGGCAGCGGGGTATGCGGGATTACCGGAGCCATTGGTCGAAGTGGCCGGAATAACAGTTCCCGAGTTAATCGATGCAACCATACCGCCTGATGACGTCGTTAACGGAAAAGTAAAAACCTTTGTCACCAATCTATATCGTCCAAACATTCATGAGGGGCTTGAGAGCGACGCATTGATGTTTGGGGATCAATGGTATGAGAAAGGCACATGGTCTCCTAACAGATTTGCGCTACATCCTGCTAAATCTATTGACCCCTTGCGGAAGTTAGCGGTTGCGAAATTTACTTATAGTTCGTCAAATGGCACGCCTAGAACGGGGACCGGGCATGAAAACGGCGCTGTTCTCACGGCCGCCCAACTCATCGGTTTATCGCAACGCATGGTGGATATGTCCGTCGACTACGCAAAAGACCGGCATCAATTTGGCAAGCCTATTGGCTCTTTCCAGGCCATTAAACATCAGCTGGCCAATGTTTATACACAAATCGAGTTTACCCGCCCAATGGTGCATCTGGCGGCCATAAAAGGTGGACGAGCGGTACATACGGCGAAAGTGGCTGCTATCGACACGGCGATGCTGGCTGCAGAGACTGCTATTCAGGTCCATGGCGGTATGGGCTATACATTTGAGGTCGACCTCCATTTATTTATGAAGCGGGCCTGGGCCTTGTGCGGTGAGTGGGGAGACCGTAATTACCATATGAAAAAATTAGAAGAAATGGTGCTGGAGGGCGACGAACCTCTAGGAGCTGGAACAACGTTTTAGGAGAAAGTCATGGCAGAAGCTTATATTATCGATGCAGTGCGGACACCGACTGGTAAGCGGCGCGGGTCTTTGCAGGACATTCACGGCGCGGATCTGGGGGCTCATGTCATAAAGGAGATTGTTGAGCGCAATAACATTCCGCAGGACGAATATGACGATGTGGTTTTTGGTTGTCTTGATACAGTCGGTCCGCTTGCAGGGAATATCGCTCGCACAGCCTGGCTCGTGGCTGGGTATGATCTGACAGTCCCCGGCGTGACAATTGACCGTCAGTGCGGTTCATCGCAACAAGCCGTTCACTTCGCGGCACAGGCCGTTATGAGCGGAACTCAGGATGTCGTCTTAGCGGGCGGTGTTCAGACCATGAGCAAAATCCCAATCGGGGCTTCCATGATCGCCGGTCAGACATTGGGTTTTGACCATGTATTTCATACATCGCCGGGCTGGGTGGAGCGCTTTGGTAAAGAGCCAGTCAGCCAGTTTCACGGCGCGGAAATGATCGCCAAGGACTGGGGCTTCTCACGGCGTGACCTTGAAGAATATTCTCTGGCGTCTCATCAACGGGCTGCACACGCTCGCGCCGAAGGCTGGTTTGACCGGGAAATCACACCCATTAACGGCCTCGAGCAGGACGAAACTATCCGCGATACCAGTCTTGAAAAAATGGCTGAACTTGACACGTTGATGCCTGGAGGGGCGATTACAGCGGGAGTGGCGTCTCAAACATGTGACGGTTCGTCAGCCATGATAATCGCGTCAGAAGACGCTGTTAAGCGTTACAATCTCAAACCCCGTGCACGTATCCATCATCTGGATGTGATGGGGGATGATCCCATTTATATGTTAACGGGGCCGATTGCGGCCACCAAGCGTGCATTGAAACGCGCGGGCATGACGCCGTCCGATATTGCTATTGCTGAATGTAACGAGGCATTTGCACCGGTTCCCATGGCTTGGATGAAAGAGACAGGCTTTAGTCACGAACAAACCAATGTGAATGGCGGCGCTATTGCACTCGGACACCCGCTTGGCTCAACAGGAACGAAGCTGATGACGACCTTACTGCATGAGCTAGAGCGCCGTGAAGAGCGTTATGGTCTGCAGACGATGTGCGAGGGCGGCGGTGTTGCCAATGTTACAATCATTGAGAGGCTCTAATGTCAAAACTTTGTGAGGGGCGTACAGTTATTGTAACGGGGGCTGGTGGCGGCCTGGGTCGCGCCTACTCTCTGGCACTTGCCGAAAATGGCGCCAATGTAATGGTCGTCGACATAAATGCGCTGACAGCAAAGCAAACCGTTGATGACATAGTCGCAGCGGGTGGCAAGGCAGACTTCAATCTTGGTAATATCACGTCTTATGAAGGCGCTGGCGAAATATTCAAAGCGACATTAGACCGTTTTGGAGATGTCCATGCGATCGTGAATAATGCTGGCAATAATAGAGACCGGATGTTTACGTCGTTGACGGAAGAAGATTGGGATCAAGTTATAAATGTGCACCTTAAAGGACATTTCTGTCTCTCGTCCCATGCAGCTAAATATTGGCGCGGAAAATCAAAAGCTGGCGACGAGGTTAGCGGGCGAATTATCAATACATCCTCCGGCGCGGGTCTCCAGGGCTCGGTCGGCCAATCAAACTACGCTGCCGCAAAAGGAGGGATTTTAACGCTTACCCTTAATCAGGCGGCTGAGCTCGGTCGATACGGCATAACTGCCAATGCAGTTGCTCCACAGGGACGTACCGGCATGACGGAGAAAGTTTTTGCCGAGATGATGAAAGTACCCGAGGATGGCAGCTTTGACAAATTCGACCCCGCCAATGTTGCGCCGCTGATCGTCTATCTCTGTAGCGGGCAATCTTCTCATGTGAATGGTCATTGTTTCGAAAGTTTTGGGGGTAAGCTTTCTATTGCGAATGGTTGGAAGACTGGGAAAGTGAAAGACAAAGGCGCGCGTTATGACGTTGATGAGGTCGGCTCAGTAATCGACAAGTTGATAGACGAAGCTCCGCCCGCCCAGCCTGTTTACGGAAGCTAATATGCCTTTCCCCTTCACTGAAGATCACGACATGATACGCGAGGCCGTCAGAGGCTGGGCGCAGGAATGGTATGATGGTGGAAAGGGGCCGGAGAATGTTTATCAGTCCGGGACAGGATTTGATCAATCGGCGTGGCAATCTTTATCCGCAGAGCTCGGCATGGTCGGCGTTGGCATTGATGAGGCCTATGACGGTGCAGGGCTGGGTGATTTGGGACGCGTTGTTGTGGCGGAAGAATTAGGCGCTGGTCTGGTCGCAACGCCCTTTTTAATGTCGGGGGGTATATGCGTAGACATTTTGCAAAAGCTTGGGACAGAGCAAGCGAAACAGCTTTACTTGCCTCGTATAGCAAGCGGTCAAATTTCACCCGTCTACACGGAAGGCGTTGATGCTTATACCGTCAAGGATAATAGCCTTTCCGGTGAAACCTGGATGGTCGCTTATGGGAATGTGGCTAGCCATTTTGTCCTGTCTTTTCAAAAAGATGGGAAGATATCTTTAGGCGTGGTTAATGCGACAACGCCCAATATCCGCATGACGGCTCAAACCACCATGGACTCAACCCGAAACCTTGCCAAGGTTACCATCAAAGACCTTTCGCTCGATGATATTACAATTATCGGAGAAACAGACCGGGTGAGCCTAGAACAGGTCGTACAGCAATCTTTCATCGTTTTGGCGGCCGAATGCATCGGCGGTTCGCAGAAATGCCTCGATATCACTTTGGAATATGCTGGGCAGCGCGCCCAATTTGGCCGGCCTATTGCCAGCTTTCAGGCCTATAAACACAAATGCGCTGATATGTTTATCGCCCTCGAAGAAGCCCGCTCAGCCACCTATGCGGCGGCGATTGCGGGACCTGAGGAGAAAACGGAAGCGGCATTGATTGCCAAGGCCGTCGCCTGCGATGCATATTTCAAAATAGCGGGCGACGCGATACAGCTCCATGGCGGAATTGGGTTTACTTGGGAATATCCGCTGCATTTCTTTTTCAAACGGGCGCGGGCTAATCGTTCAATATTCGGTTCCACATCTAGGGACTATAACCGAATTGCCGACCTTATATTTGGAGATGCGGCATGAGCGGTCTCATCGATAAATTCGACACTTGGATGTCCGAAAACTTTTGCAGAGATTTTGAACCACTCCGCCATCGCGCTACGCCGGGCGATGAAGATATCATGCCTGAGCTCCGTTTTGCCTGGGAGCGAAGAATGGGTGAGGCGGGCTGGATAGGCGTCGGGTGGCCGAAAGAACATGGCGGTAAAGGCGCGAGCCTCGACGAACTGGTTCGCTTTAATGAAATATATGCGCGCCACGGCGGTCCTGGCCGAAACGGCCATATCGGTGAAACTTTGTTTGGCCCTACGCTCATTGCCTATGGTAGTGAGACGCAAAAGGCTAAATATCTGCCAGGAATACTCAACGGGACAGAATTGTGGTGCCAAGGTTATAGTGAGCCTAATGCCGGGTCTGACCTCTCCAATATCAAAACCAAAGCGCGCCTAGACGGTGACGAATGGGTCATCGATGGTCAAAAAATCTGGACGTCTCTAGCCATGGATGCGGATTATATTTTCGTGATTGCTCGGGCCCAAGAAGGTTCAGTTGGCCGCAATGGTCTGGTATTTTTGCTGATGAAACTGGACCAGCCGGGCATCGATATTCGCCCCATAAAACAGCTATCAGGTACAGCCGAGTTTAACGAGGTATTCTTTGACGGGGCCCGCTGCGGTAAAGATGATATGATTGGCGGCGTGGGCGAAGGTTGGAAAATCGCTATGGCGCTGCTCGGTTTTGAACGCGGTGCCTCTACCCTTGGTCAGCAAATGACATTCGCCAATGAGTTTGAAAATATCGTCAAACTGGCCAAGAAAAACGGTTCTGCTGAAGACCCTATCATCCGGCAACGTATCGCCAAAGCCTATTGCGGTCTCAAGGTCATGCGGATGACTGCGCTCAGGACACTAGAAGCGGCGCAAAAGGGTGAGCTGCCGCGAGAAGGCTATATGTCCAAGATCTACTGGGCGACCTGGCATCGCGATCTCGGCGAGTTAGCCATGGACGTGATGGGCGCAGACGCGGAAATCTTGGAAGATGGTGAGTTTTCCATGCTTCATAAGCTCTTTCTCTTTTCGCGTTCTGATACGATTTATGCGGGCACGAACCAGATACAGCGTAATATAATCGCCGAGCGCGCATTGGGAATGCCCAAAGAACCGCGCGGCGGCCAGACAGTACCGGAGGCCTAATGGCGGATCTTAAAAACATTCCCGATTACGTTCCGGGCCATGGATTACTCAAAGGCAAGCGGGTCGTTGTGACGGCCGCCGCAGGCACAGGTATTGGTTTTGCCGCCGCTAAAAAGTGCATAGAAGAGGGCGCGCAAGTTTTTATCTCTGATATTCACGAAGGTCGCCTTCAAAAGGCGCAAGATACGCTGGAGGCTGACACCGGACAGCGTCCGGACTATGCCATTTGTAACGTCACCCAACAAGCGGATGTTGATGGTTTGATTAAAGCAGCATCGGCAGCCCTCGGAGGTATTGATGTGGTCATCAATAATGCGGGGCTTGGGGGTACAGCTAATCTGGTTGATATGACGGATGAGCAGTGGAATGTTGTTCTAGATGTTTCGCTCAATGGCTGCTTTCGGATTAACCGCGCTGCTATGCAGTATATGCGCGACTCTTTTGAAAAAGGCGAGGGCGGCGGCGTGATCGTGAACAATGCCTCCGTCCTTGGATGGCGCGCCCAGAAAGGGCAGGCCCATTACGCCGCCGCCAAAGCCGGCGTTATGGCGCTGACGCGGTGTGCAGGCGTAGAAGGCGCGGAATTTGGCGTTCGCGTCAACGCTGTCGCCCCGAGCCTAGCACTGCATCCATTTTTACACAAAGTTACGTCTAAGGAATTACTAGCCGAGCTAGAAGCCAAAGAGGCTTTTGGACGCGGCAGTGAAGTCTGGGAGCAGGCCAATGTCATGGTCTTCCTCGCCAGCGATTACTCGTCCTATATGACGGGTGAAACCATTTCGACGAGTTCTCAAAGGGCTTAAATGGTAGGGGCCAGCGACAAAAACCTGACAGCGGACTGGAGTCTTACCTCCGACGATTATGCCAATTTTAGGCCTGATCCGCCGAAGAGTTTTTTTGACAAACTAATAGGTTTGGGCATTGGCCTGAACGGACAAAGCATCATGGATGTCGGTACGGGTACAGGGGCTTTGGCCCGTCAATTTGCAGCTCAAGGTGCGCATGTGTCTGCGAGTGATGTGGCCCAAGGACAAGTCGAAGCCGCAAAACGCATTGCATCAGAGCTTGGACTAAATATCAATTTCTTTGTTGGCGCAGCGAAAAATATTGATGCTCCAGACCATAGGTTTGATGTGGTTACGGCATTGCAATGCTGGTGGTATTTCGATCATGCTAACGCCATTGCTGAAATCCGCCGCGTATTAAAGCCTGGTGGAAAGCTCGTAATTTGCTCTTTTTCGTTTTTACCCAAAGAGGACCCAATCGTGGCCGCATCTGAGGCATTGGTGCTGAAGTTTAGTCCCACATGGAGCGGTGCGGGATGGGATGGAACCGTCCCCATATTTGCGGAATATATGCCGGAAGAGCGTTATTTGGTTGATAAGTTTGTCTATGATGAAGCGATACCATTTACCCGCAAAAGCTGGCGCGGACGTATGCGGGCTCTTCGCGGCATTGGAGCCAGTCTGAGGCAAGACCAAGTCACCGAATTTGACGCTAAGCATGATACTATGCTCAAAGAGATGACCGATGACGAATTTACAATAAAGCATCGCCTTGATGCGCATATTTATAACTTTGATGGGAACTAATTATGACCAAAACAACATTCGAGAGCGCAAGCGAATTAATGGGCAAGGAAGGCCTGAAAGTCGGGCCATCGGACTGGATGGAAATCAGTCAGGAACGGATCAATCAGTTTGCGGAAGCCACGGGTGATCATCAATGGATTCATGTGGATGAGGAAAAGGCGAAGATGAGCCCTTTTGGCGGGACAATTGCTCATGGTTATCTGACGCTGTCTCTGGCCGCCAAGCTTATGCCGGAAATCATTGAGGTTAAAGGTCTCAAAATGGGGATTAATTACGGCACGGAAAAAACCCGTTTTATCACGCCCGTTAAGTCCGGTGCAAAAGTGCGCGGTCGCGGTGAATTCGTTGAAATTAAAGAAGTGCCGGGCGGCTATCAATCCACCATGCGCGTCACTATTGAAATTGAAGGTGAAGAAAAGCCAGCATGCGTCGTCGATACGATTAGCCGATACTATCCATAGGAGGCTGTTTTGGAAAATCAAAAAATGCTCGATGCCGTGCAGGCGTATTTTGACCGCTTTAACGCCAAGGATGCGCAGGGAATTGCCGATCTTTATGCAGAAGACGCAACAGTCGAAGATCCTTATGGAACTGAGGCTAAAAAGGGTAAGACCGCAATATTGGAATTCTACACTGGCGCCGTAAAAAGCGGTTCTACGCTCGTGCAAAATGGTCCGACCCGGATCGCCGGAAATCGTGCTGCATTTGCTTTTACCGTGTTTGTCGGGGGGCTAACCCAAGAAAGCAAAGGGGTCGATGTCGATATGCCAATGGGTAAAATGGAAATCGATGTTATCGATACATTCGAGTTTAACGACGAGGGCAAAGTCACGGCCATGACGGCCTATTGGGACCCGTCAATTAATCTTAGACAAGCATAAGGAATTAAAATGCGCGACGCACTCATCGTATCTACAGCCAGAACGCCCATTGGCAAAGCCTATCGCGGTGCCTTTAACGACACCGAAGCACCCGTTTTAGCGGGTCATTCGGTCAAGCATGCCGTCGCCCGCGCCGGGATAGAGGGTGCAGAGGTTGATGACGTCATTCTGGGGTGTGCCGCGCAGCAGGGCTCGCAAGCCTATAATATCGGGCGACTGGCCACTTATACGGCGGGCTTGCCGCGCAGCGTGCCGGGAACGACCGTTGATCGGCAATGCTCGTCTGGGATGATGGCAATTGGCCTGGCTGCGCAGGCCATTATGACAGGTAATGCTGATATTGTTGTCGGCGGCGGTGTTGAGTCGATTAGCCTTGTACAAACCAAACATAAGAACAGTTATCGGGCCGTGTCGCAGGCCGCTATCGAAGCTGCTCCCAAAGCCTATATCCAGATGATCGAGACGGCGGAAATCGTCGGAGACCGCTATAAAATATCACGCGAAGCGCAGGACGAATACGCCGCCCAAAGTCAGGCCCGCACGGCTGCTGCTCAAGAAGCCGGCAAGTTTGATGATGAGATTGTGCCTCTGGCGTCAACCATGAAGGTAAAAAATAGGGAGACTGGCGAAGTATCAACCCATGACGTGACTTTGGAAAAAGACGAAGGCAATCGCCCCGGCACAACGGCCGAGAGCTTGGCGGACCTAAAACCCGTTTGGAAGGACGGGCAATTCGTCAAAGAGGGTAATCACATTACGGCCGGCAACGCTTCGCAGCTTTCCGATGGCGCGTCCGCAGCTGTGGTCATGAGAAGCAAGGTAGCTGAGCAAAAAGGGCTGACGCCGCTGGGCCGATTTGTAGGGATTGAGTTTGCTGGCTGTGACCCGGATGAAATGGGCATTGGGCCTGTCTTTGCCGTTCCTAAACTTCTTAAACGACATGGCCTCAAAATGGACGATATTGGTCTCTGGGAGCTCAACGAAGCCTTCGCGGTCCAGGTTATCTATTGCCGTGATAGATTGGGAATCCCGAATGAAAACCTGAACGTGAACGGCGGCGCAATTTCTATTGGTCATCCGTTTGGCATGAGCGGCGCTCGCATGGTCGGCCACGCATTGATCGAAGGGAAACGTCGCGGGGCCAAATATGTGGTCTCAACCATGTGCGTGGGTGGCGGCATGGGGGCCGCAGGGTTATTTGAGGTTTTGTAAAATCGCTATAGATTATTGAGGCCTGACAAAAACGGCAGTCGAATGCGGCGGAACAACCACGTGGTTGAACATGATCTGGCTTCGCCGGACGAAGCGGTCTGATCCATTGACCTGCGTTGGGTGCAGCCGGAGTTTTCCAGCTTCATTAACTGGAATTTTTTGACTGACCTTACTTTTGTTGAAAACGACAATGATCTGAGCGTAACGAGGATCGAGATCGGGCAGTTCTGAAAGTTCGGACTGATCATTCAGGGTCATCACAAGTGTCTCGGAATTTACCATCTCAATATTCAGTTTTTGTTGAAGTTCATTTTGTTCCAGCACAAACAAAGGACTAGAGTTTCTTATAGTGATAAAGTCTTTGAGACTCTCAAATATTTCGTCACCAACCCAGTCCGTAATAGCAAATGGCCAAGTGTCCGGATCATTGCGATTACTCTCAATGTTAAATTCGGTGCCAGATTGAACAAGTGGAATTCCAGGGGTTAACATTAAGGCCGCCTGAGCATTAATGTGTTTTCGTTTACGAAACTCAGTGTCTGAATCATTCAAATAAGTTCGCAATGATAAATTGCCATAACTTTCCAAGTAATTGATTGATTTGTTGGGAACAGCGGAATTAATCATATCCGCCGAGATTTGGTCGTCTTCTAAAACATTTCGCCATTGATTTGATAGACTCAGATTAAAGCCGTCTATGCCATAGTTCAGGGCCCAAAACTCACGTGCGTCCGAAATTATTTTTTGGGCCATCTTACGATCTATTGCCATCTCAGGCCCGTCTTTTCCGCGGACGATATTGCCTGTTACCGGGTCGCTCACAAAGTAATAACGGGGAACAGTTTTGTCTAAAACCGAGCCTATATTCTGTCCAACGTCTGCACCAAAATGAACGGGTAAATCAATAATGACCTGTAATCCTAATTCATGAAGCGATTGAATCATTTCGCGCGTTTCAACAATTCGCGATCTATTATCGGCATTGCTGGAATAGCTTCCATCCGGAACAAACAAGTGTAAAGCATCAGTGCCTTGACCGTATGCATCATTATTCGCCACATAAGACAGGACTTTATCCAAGTCTTCACTAGCCAGATTTGACAAATACACGCTCGAGATCAAATTTTCCGCCTGTCCAGTTGCGCATATATCTAAATCCAATTCATACGCGTCACAAACTTCTCCAATTGAGGTGTCTAGGGAAAATCGCTCCATCGGAATCTCGTTGACGGAACCAAAGTCAGAGATCGGCAAAATATTGACAGTTGTAACGCCAGCCTGCGCTAAGGCCTCTAGATGTTTGACTGAATGACTTTCACGATTTGTCAGCGCCTTGAACTTTCCACGAAGTGAAGTCGGTTGGCTTTCGTCAAAGGCGGAATACTCACCGACATGCAACCGATAAATTATGTCCTTCGGTGATGCGCCAGTCTTCGGGCGTTTGTGACCCGTCCAGCCTTCAGGCTCCAGATCAGGTTCAGATAGGTCGATAATTTGTGAAAATTCACTATTGGCGGAAAGTCCAAAGCTATAGGGGTCTGTGACTTCATAGGTTTCAATCTTCCGGCTGGCTGGATGAAAAATGGTCATCTTATACCTATAATATTGACCAGAATTCAGTTCCGCATCGGACACAGACCAAACACCGGTTTTCCGGCTCTTTTCCATTTCAAGTTTACGAACGGGCATGAGCTGTTCGTTGTAAATTTGAACATTGACTAATTTTGCTGTTGGGGCCCAAAGCCGAAAGGTAGTTGTTTTGTCTTCAAGGTGTGCGCCCAAAGGCTTAATCCCGTCAGTTTCAAATACGTGATCCAAAACTTCTGCTGTTTGAACTAAGTGGAGAGAGGTCAACTCGCCTCTATCAAGGCATGCTATAAAGATCTCACCTTCTAAAACCTGGTGAATATCTGTGTCCTTCATATAAATTTTATAGGCTTTTCCGGGCCTATTATATTCCGAAGACTCTTTGGGACTGATTTGAAATATGGAGGGCTTTGTACCGCCATTCATACCTTCGGGAAACGCAATTAAAAAATGACGTGAAGCCGAATGATTGTCCGGTAGAATGATAGTCTGCTGATCAGCCCAATGAGCTACATTATCAAATCCATGAATATTGGCGTATTCGATTACCCGTTCCGGACTAACCGACGAACGCCCCGAACACGAAACCAATATCAGGCATAAACAAACAAAAACCAAACGCATGGCATTTAATGCCTGCATTTGGCTGAGAATAAAATCCTTAAATGAAAGACTTGCAGTTCGTTTCTATTCGGCAGCGTCAGGCCAGGGGTCTCTTGCTGTCCCTTTCGTGACATAGACACCGTTAACAGCGTCCTGAAATTTCTTTGCGTCTTTTCTTGGATGATAGAATTGTTTGTACCACTGGCGGGTTTTGCCGAAAGGACCGTCTCCGACGACCTGCATTACCTGCAGGCAAGGTTGCTTGTTGGCCCAAACATCAAAGTCTTGATACAAAGCTGTACGCGAGGCTTCTTGATAGGCAGCTATAGCCCCTTTATCTTCCTCAGACGGCGGATAATTTGGCGGTTCTACCATGAGGGCATGCCAGGCTTGAACAGATCCATCCTCAATAGGCGTATGAGCGACCAACATGATAGAGTTGTAGTACCCACCCATGCGGCTCATGAGTAGGCCTGGCCCTGTATACCAAGTATCGTTCTGTAATAGATCATCAGATAAAGTCTTATGACCGGCCAATAATCTCTGCCAAACAACATGATTGTCATATTCATTCTCAAAATACTGAATATTCATTGACCCATGGATGGGTTCGAGGTGAGCTTTATCAGTGATATTGTCGATAACTTCTTGAGAGTGGCA
Organism: Hellea sp.; assembly: GCA_020629545.1. Lineage (GTDB taxonomy): Bacteria > Pseudomonadota > Alphaproteobacteria > Caulobacterales > Maricaulaceae > JACOMS01. Next base: position 9,910 of record JAHDDC010000045.1, on the reverse strand, counting down.
GCCGAGTTGCCCTAAATCGTCAATTTTCCAATTTACCCATTTTTTGTCGTCCCATTCTGGAAGTGGATGGGGATCATAGTCTGGCTCGCCTTCCTCTTCATCGTGCCAGATTAAGATTAAACCGCCCCATTCTTTTACAGGAAAGCTTCTGATCTTTGCCGCTTTTGGAATCGGGGCAGGTGAGTAAGGAATTTCATTACACATACCATCCGGGCCAAATTTCCAGCCATGATAAGGGCAACGAATATCATCTCCATCAACTTGCTTTCCGTCCATAACCACATAGGACGTCGTGTTGTTGGCCAGGTGAGTTTTCATGTGGGGGCAATAGGCGTCCATTACTGCGACTTTACCGCTGGCACCGCGATACATGATCATGTCGCGCCCAAAATAACGAAGTGATACTGGCTTATTGGTTGCCTCGCTGGCTTCCCCAACTACGAACCATCCCCTGGGGAAGGTAAAGGGCCCTATGTCATATTCAGCGGTTGTCGCCATGAGTAATTCTCCCGAAATAATTTCGTCAATTTTGCGCTAAAATACTACGCATTTCAAGAAAATTGAGCTCAAAAATGTAAAAATGCGTAGAAAAAGCCCCCGAACACTACGCGGTCTCTCAAAGACCATACCCGCCAGACACATTTATTTGTTGCCCTGTAATATAAGCGGCCTTGTTTGAGGCGAGAAATATCGCAGCAGATGCAATTTCCTCAGGTTGCCCCCAGCGCTTTAGCGCGAGATTTTTCTGAACGTCTTCGACCCAATCCTTCGTGAAAACCCCTTGTTTTGTTA
>JAHDDC010000045.1:0-9018 GCA_020629545.1 Hellea sp. | reverse complement strand
TTACGCCATTGTTCGCGCGTCGACTCAGCAATAAAGACTTGTTCTGCCAGAGGCCCGGCGCCCCAGACCACAGTATGAATGCGGCCATGTATCCTTATAGCATTTTGTATGGCCGTTTTTAAGCCATCAAGATCGGTCACATCGCATTGATGGCGCGATGTTTTTCGTCCAAAGCTTTCAATCTCTTCGGCGACAGATATTGATAGGTCGGTCTTTGACCTATACATTATTGCAACATCGCTTCCAACTCTACCAAACTCCCGGGCGACGACCTGACCGACACCGCCTGTCGCGCCAAATACCATGGTCGCACCTTTTGGAAACAATCTTTCGCTCATATTTTCTCCCTTTTCGATGAATTTGGCACCGAATTGATTACCGCCGCATTGCCGGTGTTTCTATTTTCAAACCGTTTCCACGCGCCATTAAATATACCTCGAGCTCAAGATAAACCTTAGAACCTAAAGGGTGCGGTTCTGCGCGAACTCCGATATCGCACGCTTCAAACCGTCTGTGTGCTGACCCGAGTGATTGCCAGTCATTTCTGTAGGCTGGAAACCCATTGATATGCCCTTGACTTACAACATCTCCACGCATTTTTGCCCCCCAATTATTATCATGGCATTGATGACAGGACAAATTGAGTTGACCACGCCGCCGATAAAAATATCGTTGGCCGCTTTCAAAGTGATTTCTGAGCTTTGGGCTCATCTTGTAATCGATAACTTGGCCCGTGGATATGGACTTTAGATAGGTCGTAAGTGAGAGCAATTCGTCACTTTCATACATGAATGGAATCTGATTTTGATTTTGAGTTCGACAGATATTTATTCGGTTTTCAACCCCGATGAGGCCAGCTTGATCATCAACTAAAGGATATCGGCTGACTAAATTTGTAAACTCTGTGTCAGGATCTGTATGACATGAAATGCAGCTCTTGGAACCGGCGTCGTCTCTGAACAGCTCTGCTCCTTTCTCAACCCAAAGCCAACCTGGATTCGAAAACGCGTCTGTTTGTTGGTCCTGAGTTTCAGCGGTCAAAAAGTCATATCCTGATTGAATGCTACCGGGTTCAATCGAAAATCTGGGGGACATGTCTTTATCTGCTGTGCATGATGCCAGCCAGAATATAATTACACCCGCCAGAATTCGATTCATTCAGTTAAAACCAATTGACCCGTTTTCGTAAAAACTTTCCCGGTTTGTTCGGTCCATTCAAAGGTCAGTGTCCCGCTTGATTTTGCCCGCATATGAAATTTGAGCAATGGGTTGGCAGATATGCCAGGATAAAAGTCAGCGCTAAATATCTCTTTCCCTTCAAAGCTACAAACGAAATGCTTCAAAATAAGCCTCGGAATAGGATTGCCTTGAATATCAAGTCGGTAACCACTTTCCATGTCATGTCTGATCATGGCTTTAAGTTCAATTATATCGCCAAGTTTGACATCTTTTGGAATGGATAAGCGTATTGTATGCATGGCTATAAAACTATACAGGCTGCAAGTGTGACAAATATTTTGCTTGACGATCCAAAGAGTTGTCCATCACTCATCTCGGCAATTGCATGAACATGTTGTGTTCCGCCCAGACGAATTTTGCTGGCAAATCGGGCTCGCCCTGAATGCGGCGTGAAATTGAAACTGCCAATTAGAGGTATGGGATTACGGTCTGAGAAAATCGCAATTCGTCTCACATAATCATCTTCTGTCATGGGGCTTTCAGCCTCGACTTCAAGGGAAACCAAGTAACCATTTTCTGCCAATGGCGGTAATTTAAGTTTTACTCGTCCTGACTTCACGTCACGATTACCAAACAATGAATAGATTTCGTCTTCGATTGACAGCGTTTCTCCTAGCGCAAATGACGGCAAAGTGATGATGGAAGCCACGCTCCCGCCAGTCAATTTCATCATGTGTCGACGGTTAATCTGCATGGTGACTAAGAAACGCAATTATGTCTTCAATTTCAAGAGGGCTTAGCACTGTCTTACCAATTTTATCGCTTCGGACTTGAGTTAAGTTGTGAGTGCGAAAATATGATGGCATGGTCGTATCAGGCCTAATGAATTCATAATCAACAATGCGCAGTCGTATTTGCCCCGGAGTCAAACGCTCACCAACACCAGACAAGTCTGGCCCAAGATTTCCCTGGAATTCAACCTGAGCCTCATCATGCATATGACATAAGACACAATGCGCATCGCCTCGATTTGAGAAAAGGTCTTTGCCGCGCTTGGCGTCAGGCATCGTATCTGTAAGGGGCATTAAAATACTGTCTCCCACGATTTCGTATGGAAGAGATTGGTCATGGCAAGACACCAAAAGGATTAAGACTGTAAGATGCCTGAAAGTCACCCAAAAGCCTCCCGAGTAATAGTGTTAAACCACTCAAAAGCCTGATGTCTCTCGCTTATTTTTGAGCTAATTGGCTGGCCGATTGGCGACGTTCCGCCTGATCCGGGGACTGGTGAAAATATCCCGTCGTTATTGCGATAAACCCCGGAAACCGAAAACCCCTGATCTGGCGTTGATAGAGAATAGCATGTGTTATTTAATGTCGTCGAGATAGGATCTAATCCTGAAAGCTGGCGGACCAATTGTGCGGCACAGATTTTTCCTTGAAGGTTTGCAGAATAGGCTGATTTAGGCATAGGCGCAGCTATCGTCGAGTCACCAATGACGTGGACATCGGGTACTCTTCGGGACTCAAAAGTTATAGCATCAATTGGGCACCACCCTGTATCATCTGTTACACCCGATAAATGAGCAATTTTGCCTGCTTGCTGCGGCGGAATAATGTTGATTATATCGGCTTTAAATGTATCAAAATCAGTAAAAACAGTTTTGGTTTTTGGATCGACGCGTATCACTTGTCCAGACTCAGAACCCGGAACCCTTTCCAACAAGCCTGGATAGTATTCAAGCCATGATTTTTCGAACAAAGGCTTTTTAGAAAATGTGTCCTGTGCGTCCAAAAGCAGAAGCTTTGATTTCGGTTTATGGGACTTCAAAAAATGCGCAATAAGACTGGCGCGCTCATATGGTCCAGGAGGGCATCTAAACGGGGCAGGGGGAATGGATATAATGACGGTTCCGCCGTTATCCATTGACCGTAATTGCTCTCTTAGTTGCAACGTTTGGGCGCCCGCTTTCCAGGCATGAGGCATGATATTTGCGGAGGCCACATCATAACCCTCTATAGCATTCCATCTAAAATCTATTCCTGGAGACAGTATCAATTTGTCATACGATATAGTGCGATCATCATTAAATCCGATAGATTTCTTGTGAGTGTCAACGTTGATGGCGCGCTCATTGACCACTTTTATCCCTGCGCGACTGAGGTTTGTATAACCAAACGCTTGCTTTTGTATGTCCCGCAAACCAGCTATAACAAGGTTGCTAAAAGGACAAGCCGTGTAAGTTTTTGCAGCTTCGACAAGAGTAACGTCTAGGTGAGGGGCTATTGATCGCAGATGCATGGCTGCACTGGCACCACCAAATCCTCCACCTATAATTACAATCCGTGCACGGCCTCTGATTGTCTCTTTGGCATTTACTTGGGTCATGCTGACGGCTGCTAAACCGCCAACGACCTTGCGACGTGAAATGGAGTTATTCATGGGGCTACGCCCAAATAGTTTGCGATCAGATCGATTTCATCATCGGTGTATCCACGCATAATTCGGTGCATAACAGTTTGACCGTCAATGTCCGATTTATATCCATGCAGTGCGTCTTTAAGGGCCTCGAAATCCAGCGCTCTATAATCAGGGATATGTGTATTTGCGGAGTGGTGACATCCTGAGCAAGAATAGGTCAAGAATTCGGCCGCCGTGGGAGGCTGAGTCTCAAATGGCGGCGACTTATCAGAACAACTCGCAACAGAAATTTGCGCCGCAATAATCGCGACGCGAAGAGATATCTTAGTATACTGCATTAGCCACGCAGGTCTTGGTCCTTTATCGGTAGCTGCCTTATACGTTTACCCGTGGCTGCAAAAATTGCATTGAGCACTGCCGGAGCAGCGACAGCAATTGTAGGCTCACCAACTCCCCCCCAGAACCCACCTGACGGCATGATAATGGTTTCAACTTCAGGCATATCTGCAATGCGCATTGAATTGTAATTATGAAAATTGGTTTGAACTGGCTCGCCATTTTCATAGGTGATTTCCTGAAAAAGCATCGCAGAAAGGCCATATACGAAGGAACCTTCGACTTGCGCTTCAATCTGCTGAGGATTTGCCGCGTGACCACAATCAGTCGCTGCCGTAATCTTATGCATTTTGAGTTTGCCTTCGTCCGATACGCTTACTTCAGCGCAGGCTGCTACATAACTTCCAAACCCATAGATACATGCAAGCCCTCGAGCCTTTCCATCATCCTGTTTCCATCCGCCTTTTTCCGCCGCAGCCTTCAAAACAGCTGCCATTTTCGGGTAATCATCCATCATTGACAATCGGAATTCCAGAGGATCACGTTCAGCGGCATGGGCCATTTCATCGAGGAAACAGTCCAAATAGATAGCGTTCTGATTAAGATTCACACCGCGCCAAAATCCTGGCCGAATTGGTGGGTTCTTCATGGCGTGATGAAAGTGAAAATTTGGGAAGGTATATTTTAGGGTTTGATCTTCGACCATCGGGTTAAGGCCTGAAGGTAAAAGCCCTTGAAAGGCGAATGCATCGGTCCCGTTGACCAGCATAGACGGCATAAGCGCGGCGAGTATAGACTGACCTGATATTTTTAAATCGATACCAGTCAATTTGCCATTTTCATCAAGACCACCCCGCATTTGGGCTTTGGTTATCGGGTGATAAAAACCCTGCCGCATATCTTCCTCACGCGACCATTGTAATTTGATCGGGATGCCAGGCATTTCCTTGGCGATCATCACGGCTTGCGTTACGAAGTCCGTCATACCACGGCGTCCAAAGCCCCCGCCGAGAAGAAGTTTATGAACTTCACACTTGTCGATGGGCAACTCCGCGGCTTCAGATGCTGCCGCAAGAGCAGATTCCCCGTTTTGGGTTGGACACCAAACCTCACATTTATCAGCGGTCCATAATGCAGTTGCGTTCATGGGTTCCATAGGAGCGTGATTTTGACTGGGCACGCCATAAATGGCCTCGATGACTTTAGCCGAATTGTCGATGGCGCTATCAACATCGCCACCTTTATTACCAGTGCCTGACTCACTGCTAAAACCGTCATTCAGAAGCTGTTCAATATCCCGGCTTGAATAATTAGCATATTGGCCGCCATCCCATTCAATATCCATATCTTCAATTGCTGAATTTGCGGTCCACCAACTATCAGCAATAACGACCACAGCGTTATCGCCAAGCTTCATAACCTTTTTAATTCCCAGCCGATTCTCTATGCTGGCGGCATCGAAACTTTTAAGTTTTCCTCCCAGTATTGGACAGGCCTTGATACTCGCCATGAGCATTCCATCCATGGCCAGATCAGCTCCATAAACTAATTTTCCATTCAATTTATCAGCAGTGTCTAATCGCTTTACAGGCTGTCCAATCACGGTCCAGTCTTTGGCCGGCTTGAGATTGACCTCAGTCGGAGGTGTCAACTTAGATGCAGCTTCAGCCACAGCGCCGTAATTTATTTCACTGTTGCTGGCCTTGTGAAGAATAATTCCTTTCTCAGTCGTGCATTCTTCAGCCGGAACGTTCCATTGATCTGCTGCGGCTTGAATTAACATTAAACGGGCGGCAGCACCGCCTTCGCGGACATATTGCTGGGAACCTCGTAAACCCTGGCTGCCACCCGTTGAGTAACTGCCCCAAACCCGATCGCGTCGTAGATTTTCACCCGGAGGCGGGAATTCAATCGCAATTTTCTCCCAATCACATTCCAGCTCTTCAGCGACGAGTTGGGCAAGCCCCGTAGAGGTTCCTTGTCCCATTTCCGATCGCGCGATGCGGACTGTGACGGTATCATCATGATGGATATGAACCCAAGCATTGACCTCAGGGTTTGGCGGTAAGTTACTGTAATCAATTGGTTTTGCATCAGATCCGCTTTTGCATCCGGAAAGAACGCCCAGAGATAACCCAGCTCCCAAAGCTGAGGTTCCAACGATAAAACCACGACGTGAGAAATTAATTCGATTACGCATTACTATCTCCTATCGTTTCTTTTTAGCCAAATGGATACCCTTGCGGACCCGCGCGAAAGTCCCGCATCGACAAATATTCGTTATGGTATTGTCTATATCCTTATCCGTCGCATTTGGGTTGTCTTTAAGGAGCGCGGAGACAGCCATTATCATACCTGGCTGACAAAAACCGCATTGCGGGACATCTAATTCAGCCCAAGCTTGCTGGACAGGATGAGATCCGTCATCAGAAAGCCCCTCAATTGTAGTGATCTTTTCACTGCCTTCCAGCGCGCCAATCGGAAAGACACATGAACGTACAGCTTCACCATCAATGTGCACGGTACAAGCACCACATTCAGAAATTCCGCACCCATACTTAGTACCCGTCAGGCCAAGATCCTCGCGCAATGCCCAGAGTAAAGGTTTGTCTTCATTTCCGTTATAATTCCTGATTTTACCGTTTACATTTATTTTTATCATGAAGTCCTCCGAGCTTATTCTCTACGCTAAAGGAAGTAGAATAAAAAGAGAATATAAAAATCTTAGTTTGGTCCGATCACATGTTTCGGTTTCAATGATTTTTTTTAGAAAACTAAATGCTGGCATCCATCAAATGAGGCTGGTTAATACGATCATGGAAATTCAGGTGCTCAAAATGCATTCACTTAACCTGGAAATTTAGCGGACGAAGCCATAAAGCACGCTTGGTTGAATCCCGCAAAACGAAGAATCTTTTTTTGGCGATACGCTCCAGAAGTCCAACATGCATGGCAGCGATTGTATCCATTGACAACCCTCTCGAAACGGACAAATTGCGATCGGCGATCTGTTGAGCTTTGTTCGATAAATCCATGCCTTTCTCAATTGTATTCATTAGGCTATCTTCGTCGAGCGGAATGTAGTGAAAGCCCTGCAGTCCTTCGCGTTCGGTAACATCGATAAAATCCCCCATTAAAGGATAAACAGGGGGCGTACCGAATGTAGCGGCTTGATGCAGAACACCCGAACTACCAGTCGTGCTGTCATAGTCAAAGACGGCTAGTTTGCCTTGTTTGAAAAATTCAGGAACATCGTCTTCCGCTACATAGCCATGAAAGACTATATTCTCGTCATCATCAAATTTGGCCTTGAGTTCAGTCATATACCCAGGAGTCGCTGGATGGTCGGAGCCACCAATGACCAAGCGCAAGGGGCTCATACGATATTTGTCGGCGTTGAGCCGCTGAACAGCTGATATCATCCGATCCAACTTTTTATAGGTACCAAATTTTCCCATAGTGACGATAGTATTAGGACGTAATTGAATAGAGACATTCGCATTATCGTCCTCACAATTGAACGCACCATGCGGAACGAGGAATGCATTATCAGCTTTGTATTTGTCTTGTAAAATATTGAGAAAGCTGTCCAAGGTAACGCTCATATAGCCAGATTTTAAGAGAACTTTATTAACAACCGTTCCCGCGAAGCCGACCAGTTTTTGGCGAAGCTTTTTTCCGGCCAGGTTGGTCTGAGACAGATCCACGGCATCAATCAAGTTGTGCATAATAACACCGGTGGGAATGCCGGTTTTCTGAACGATCATAGGCGCTAGTAAACCCAATGCTGCGGGCACCTCTCGGTCACCAAAAGACGCAGTCTGGAGATTAAATAGGGCCAAATCGGGCGCAAGTTTTTTGATTGAGCGTCTTATTTCCATAGCCGCCATTTTGGAGTTAAAAGTCCAAACCCGGCGCACCTCAATTTTTGGGTCGATATCGAGTTCGCTCCCCAGTCCGTTGACACGGTCCGCAATGACAACGACTTTGTCGATATCAGGACGTCGGGCAAAGGCTTTAGCCAGATGATATCCATACTCGTTGAGTGAGTTTCGGGCAGGGGGGAAAGCAGAGATTAGGGCTAAGGTAGTCATGTTATTCTCCTTTGGAATTAACTAGTGTGAACTCAGAATTGAATGCGTGAAATGTTTTGGCGGCCGGGCGCCATATGCCTTCGGGCGTGACGATGCCATAAGTTTTCTGTTGGGCTTTACGCCAAGGCCTATGCCCAACTATATTTGATCCGATCTTCTCAAAGTCATTGAGTGTCCAAATGAAGACACCATCAGCAGAACCCAATTGTTTGAGCTGCGCACCAAGCTGATTGGCCTGGCGTTGTGTTCTTTCTCCAATAGGGCTCCAGCGGCTATGACCGATTTCTGTGACAAAGACTGGTTTCCCACCTGCAAACTCTCGAACAGTTTCTAGGCGCGCAGATAGATTTTCAGGAGCATGATAATCGTGGAATGATATCAGGTTGAGCTGCTCAACCAAATTAGCAGCCTCAGATGAATCAGACCACCCGATAGTGAGAGGCACATCGGGATAGGCTTGGCGAGCGCTGACAATCAAGGCTTTAGCCCAGGCTAGAACATTAGCTCTCCCAGCTCTTTCAAAATCTAAGTCGGCCTGGTTTTTGAGATCTATGGCTAATAGGGCCGGGTGGGCGTTGATAGCATCTAGTATCCTCAAAAGGTGAACGGAGTCGCGGCTCCAATTTTGGAAACGATAATCTCCTCGCAGGTCAAAAAGCGTCACGATGACCTTAAGGTCTCGCGCTGCAAACATGTCCATCAAACGGTTTAACTTTTCGAGCCCATCCTTTTGAGTATCGAGATTGCTGAAATATTCGTGTTGCAAAAAGATACGAATGGAGTTTGCTCCTAGCTCGCTGATCGTAATTAAATCCTTTGCAATTTGTTCTTCCGGGAACTCTTCCCAGAATGCATCCCAAGGAGAGGAGGCAGGATAGTAATTTATGCCAGCCATTTTCATGCTATCCACCGCCTGAGCTGGCATTATGCCTATTTGATTGTCCATTATCTTTTCGGCCGTTTTTATTACCCATCCGCGCTCGGTTA
>JAHDDC010000135.1 GCA_020629545.1 Hellea sp. | reverse complement strand
TCAACCCGGAGCACCCTGTGCGAGTCTTATCATCTTATCATCCCGAACCGCTTGAGGTCGGCGGATTAAGTTTCCTTTCGCAATCTGGTTCCTTGCTAACAGCGCTTTTGTTCAATGATGAACGCCTGCGCTTTAATCTCGCGGTTTCCACAGGGCAGGAGCTGGTGACAACCGTAGCCGATTATCTTGACTATGCCGTCGAGCAGCCGAGTACACGCGCCGTTGCAATGGTGTTGGAATCTATACGAGACACTGATAAATTTATTGCTGGATTGGAGAAGGCCAAAGCCAGGAAAATACCTGTGATCGTGCTTAAGCTCGGCCGAACCGAAGCGGGCGCACGCATGGCCTTGAGCCATACTGGAGCGATCGCCGGAAACAACGAGGTCTATTCTGCGTTTTTTCGGCGTTATGGCGTGATTGAATGTCGTGACCTTCCCGAACTGGCTGCAACAGCAATATTAATGACCAATTCGCGCCGTGTATCGAGGGGAGGACTATCTGCTATTCTTGACTCCGGAGGTGAGCGTGAATTGTTGGCTGATTTAGCACATGATATTGACGTTCCATTCGCAGATATTTCTACTAAGACAGAGGCAGTTTTGCGCGCCAACCTTGATGCGAATTTGGAAGCCATTAATCCCGTAGACGCTTGGGGTACAGGGCGGAACTTTGAAGCAGTATTTGAAAATTGTTTCGGCGCATTGATGGCTGATGATGACACGGCGATCGGTATGTTTGTGGCGGACTTATCCCAAGACCTTGATTTGCACGAGGGTTATGTTGACGTGTGCGAAGCAGTTGCGCGGAATACAGATAAGCCTGTCGTAATGATGACTAATTATAGCGCTTGGAATCACCGGAAATTTGCTGTGCGTTTAACACGTGCTGGAATTCCTGTTCTCGACGGTACCGAAGCATCACTGCGTGCAGTTCGTCATGCATTGGATTATCGCGACTTTTTGAACAGAGAGGATACAGACTCGTTCGTTAATCCAGTCAATTTTAGAGCACAATACTGGCGCGATACGCTTTCTTATCGGACAGCGCCGCTCACCGAAGATGAAGGCTATGCTTTGCTTAATGATTACGGCATTCCTACGCCAAGACACTACGTGGTCGAATGTGTCCGGCAACTCGAAAAGGCTTCGGAATACGTTAAATTTCCAATGGTAATGAAAACTGCAGAGCCGGGAATTTTACATAAAAGTGACGTTGGCGGGGTGTTGTTGAATATCGAAACAATTCGGGATGCTAAGGCGGCTTACCTCGAACTCGCCGATAAATTCGGAGCCCGGGTATTGGTCTCAGAACTCAGCCATGGAGATGTCGAAATGGCATTTGGCCTCGTTAGGGACGCGCAACTTGGAAACTTTGCCATGGTGGCCATGGGGGGAATTTGGGTTGAGCTTTTAAGTGATAGCCAATTGGCACGAGTGCCGCTCGACCGTGAGGTCGCCAAGCGGCGGATTGAGAGCTTGAAAATGGCTCGTATTCTCGATGGAATTCGAGGTATGGAGGCTGTGGATAAAGAAAGTTTGATCGATATTTTTGTAAATGTAGGCAGGCTCGCCGCTGATCTTGGCGATTTAATTTCGGAAATGGATATCAACCCGGTTCTAGTAAATTCCAAGGGCGCGGTTGCGGTGGATAGCATGATCGTTCCTTCGGGAATTGTACAGGGTCGCCATGACATTTGAATATATCACTTATACCCAAAACGGGCGTTGTGCTGTTTTAACCTTGAATAGGCCAGACAAACTCAACGCTATCAACGGCCCAATGATAAAAGAGTTGCACGCGGCATTGGATCAAGCAGAAGCCGACCCGTTCGTATTGGTCATCTTAATAAAAGGGCAGGGCAAGGCTTTCTCTTCTGGCTTCGATCTTGGCGAGGTAGAGATCGCACCAGAACGGGACGCCATGCGCAAAATGTTAAAAGCGGATTTCGATATAATTATGCGGTTCTGGCATTCGCCAAAGCCAACTATTTCTATCGTTAATGGTTACGCTTTGGGAGGTGGATTTGAACTTGCCATGGCTTGCGATATTACCCTAGCAACACCGGATGCTATATTTGGAGAACCGGAACCCAAATTCGGATCTGGTATCGTCGCGCTATTGTTGCCGTGGATTACGGGACCAAAGCAGGCAAAGGAAATGTTGTTATTTGGGGCAGACCGCATTTCGGCCGCGCGTGCCTATGACATGGGGTTAATCAATAAGGTTTTCGAAAAAGATAGAATAGAGGAAGAAGCACTTGGCTTGGCGCGGGCAAGTGCCTTGCTCGACCAGACAGCTGCGCGGATGACCAAAAAAGCGATCAACGATAGTTATGAGGAGATGGGATTTAGCCCGGCTTTGGAAAAAGCGCTCGAGACCGACCTGGATATTGAAGTCAGCGAAACGCCTGAATCCCTCGAATTTAAAACAATACTCAATGCGCAGGGAGTCAAAGCGGCAATCGCTTGGCGGGAAGCGCGTTGGGATCACCCTGAATTTAAACTCAAAAAGGAATCGTCATGACATTCAAAGCTCTCATTGTGAACAAAAGCGAAGACGGCCAAATATCGCAAACACTGCAAAACATAAATGAAACAGATTTGCCCGAGGGTAACGTGACGGTGGATATCGCATATTCGTCGGTCAATTATAAAGACGGACTTTGTCTAACTGGCGGCGGCGGTTTGGTTCGCAAATTCCCTCATGTTCCCGGAATCGATTTTGCCGGTACGGTCAGCACATCTGATGATACAAGATATGCACCCGGCGATGAGGTCGTTCTGACGGGCTGGCGCGTCGGCGAATCCCATTGGGGCGGATATGCGCAGAAAGCGCGCGTCAATGCGGATTGGTTAGTCCCTTTACCTGATGGGTTAAGCGCACGTGATGCGATGGGAGTTGGTACGGCAGGGTTGACTGCAATGCTAGCCATACAGGTTTTGGAAGATCACGGACTTACGCCCAAAAAGGGCGAGGTTCTTGTCACTGGTGCGTCTGGTGGCGTTGGATCAGTCGCGACCGCTATTTTGGCAAACCTTGGTTATCAGGTAGCCGCCGTTACTGGTCGTCCCGAAACGGCGACTTACCTTAAAAGTCTCGGTGCCTCACGGATCGTTGCTCGCGAAGACATTTCCGAGACAACGAAACGACCGCTGGAATCAGAAACATGGGCTGGGTGCATCGACGCTGTAGGCGGTTCGATGTTGGCACGTGTTCTGGGGCAAATTAATTATGGTGGCTCGGTTGCGGCCATCGGATTGGCAGGTGGCGCAGCCTTGCCAACAACCGTTATTCCGTTCTTGTTGCGAGGTGTAAATCTTTTGGGAATCGACTCTGTCATGCAACCTTATGCTAATCGGGTCAACGCATGGAACAGATTGGCCCGTGATCTGCCAATGGAAAAACTTGGTGACGTGATTGCTGAAATACCGCTTGAAGATGTTGTTTCTTTGGGGCCAAAGATTTTGGCAGGTCAGGTTCAGGGTCGGACGATAGTAAATGTGACAGCATAAGTTCGTAGTCCGTGGAAATAGAGAAATGTGATATGGCGACGTTGAATATTGATGCAAAATCTGGCGAGATCGTACTCGGTGATGGCCTAAGGACGCAAAAATTGCACCCTCTATGGCTGCGTGAGCGCAGTCTTAACGCGGATGTTTTTGATGCGATCAATCATCAACGACTGTATGAACATTCAGATATCCCTTTAGACTTGAGCGTATTATCAGCGGACATGACCGAAAAGGGGATCTTGCCACATTTTCTTAGTGGCAATAAACGCCCAAAGTAAGACACTCACTAATATTCCAATAGACATAGTATAATTTGGAGATTTCAGGTAGCTAAGACGGATGATTAGCCTCACAAAGCTCCGTCATCTCATTGCCGTTGATCGCGCGGGCTCTTTTACGGCTGGGGCT
>JAHDDC010000044.1 GCA_020629545.1 Hellea sp. | reverse complement strand
GAGACAATTCAACATATTTTGTTTCGGAGGTCGGATAAAAAGGTGATCTGACCTGGATCGGATAGACTGAGTTCACATTGTAATCACCGGGTCCATCAATTTTTAAATGGACGTCCTCAACTCCGGTTAACCCCGCCGCGATATCAATTCGTTTTTGCTGACGTTCGCCCTGCTCTAAGTCAAACATCAAGCTTTCATTCGCGTTAAGCACGCCGCTAGCGGCAAGCTTGGCATTGTAATTACCGACCTTTCCTTCAACATTATCGAGAGACAAGGTAATTTTGGCTTTATCGCCGGGTGCCAGGAAACGCGGCATACCGATGATTGCGGGAACCTGATCTCTGACTTTTATGGGCGCCGATACGCTCCCAAAAGCTTTTTCATTCCAAGCCGTCGCCATCAGACGAAGTTCGCCATTAAAGTCCGGAATTTCAAATTCTACCTTTGCAACACCATTTCGGACTGGAACAAATTCTTTAAACAAGGCAACAGTCTTCGTTGGGACTACAGTTAATCCTTCGCCGCCCAGACTATCGCCACCGGACCGAACCTTGCTAGGTGCCCCAAGGTTTGGATTTAAAATCCGCCCATAGTCATCCATGAAACGAATACCAAGTGCCTTTTTAGCCAAGAAATGTTTGGCCGCATCGGGAGAGGTATATTTTGTGATTTGCAAAATACCTTCGTCAACCGCAGCAATATTCATCAGAACCTTATTTTGGGCTTGCGCACCCTCGACCTTAACATTCATCACATATCTTTGACGCGGCCTTATAACTTCTGGGACGTCCATTGAGAGCTCTAGAATTTGGTCGCTACGATCTAGAGCAATATAGCTCACGCCAATCGCTCTACGGGGCACAGGCCGGTCCGATACATCGCGCGGTGTGTAAAGTGTCATCAGCGCATAGACGCTGTCTCCCCACGACGGGTCAAACTTGAAACTGACATCAGACGTGCCCTCTGTCAGACTCAAAGGTTTGACCAAATGAACTTTATCCGAAGCGATAACAAGTTCGCCCTCACCGCTGTAAGGTGCACGGACAGTCAAATTGACTTGATCACCTCGGGCAACGAATTGGTTGACTGTATTGACTTCAAGACTATCAGGTGCATCAGAGGTTCCATCCGAACGTCCCCATCCAGACCAGAACCGACGAGACGCCAGCAATTTGGATCCATCAAAAAGCTCTAAACGGAATCGCCCAGACGTCACCCTATGTTCCCAGATAGAGGGCCCCGTTTTTTTTGTGCTTAGAGCGCCATCAGAAATTGGAAGGTCACGTCGATCATATTTGTATTGCCAACGCCCATTTTGGCGATACCACTGATAATTCCAGTCCTCTTGCCATAACTTCCAGGTCAACTTTTGCCGAATGGCTTTCCCATCACTATCAATAGCAATAATTTTAAACTTGGCCGGGGAGCCACTCGGGATTGTATAACCCGTATACCCCTTTGCCATTCCGACATAAATATCTTCTGAGCGCAAAGGAATATTCTTCGCTTCTCGAATAAAGCGGCCACCGGGTTCGGCGACGCCCGCGACAATTTCAGCACGGAGCGGATAAATCGACTTAACCGGATTGTTTTTGTAATCAAATCCGAATTCCGCTATTCCCGAAGCGTCTGTAACTGATGTTCCCAGTTCTACGAATCGTTCTCGAAAGCTTCGTTTATGTGGACCAAAGCTGTACTCCGCGAAATCTTTAAACGGCATGTTATCGAGCCGAATCCGGGCTTCCGCTTCTGCCTGAAGCGCTGTGCCAGGCGCGCCGTAAAGGAACTGAGCATCAATAGATAAATCTCTTATTTCACCGAGTTTTATAGGTTTGTCGTCGGACTTTATCGTCAGTCTGAGCTTTTGCGGCACAAAGTCCTCGACAGCAAAACCGAGATTGTGGACTTGCTTAGAACCGTCTGCTTTCACCGAAAGGCGCCAGTTCCCGCGTTCTGAAGAGCGGGGGAGTTCATAGGCCCAATGGATAGTTCCTTGTTGTTTTTTGATGTCTTCAGTTTCAATACGTTTCGTTGCAATAACCAATCCATTGGGACGATGAACAGATAAGGTAACGGGCCGGTCCGTTTGCGCCATCGCTTCCCTATCGCGCATCATGACTGTGAAATGCACATCCTCGCCGGGGCGATAAACACCGCGTTCGGTAAAACTATAAATATCAGTGTTACCGCCCAAACGTCTTCCGGAAACATCTTGGTCTTCCATGGGAATATTGGATCGATTAAGATCGAGGAGTGCAAAATCTTGATCATTCCCATAAGCTAAAATCATTTTAGGTGTTTTAGGCCCCGTACCTTCAAGCAGTGCAGGAGCAAAGAAAGCGTGACCAGCACCATCAGTTTGTTCTTTGGCAATAATCTCGTTATTTTCTGCAACTAATAGAACATCGATTCCGGGCTGTAATTGCGCGCTATCTATCGAGCGGACTGTCACATTCATCCCGTTATCTCCCCGATAAGATGTGATCGCGAGGTCAGTCACAATTATCCAGCGCCAGGCTTGCGCGTAATTGCGGACATTTTCTTCGTGTTTTCGCTTAACCGAAACAATATAGGCGCCGGGTTCTAGCTCTCCGATCATTTCCGTTAACGGAAGAACAGTCGTTACATTCTCATTTTTAACTTTCTCTATGTCGACCTCACCGTCCCAGATTTTAACCCGAACTTGCGTGGCAGCATCTCGACCTGCGTAACCATAACGTCCTTCGGCAACAGTCTGCCCAATCTGAGGTGTCCGGCGCGCGATCATACGGTCAGAAACACGCGCAATTTCCACCATTAGAGACTCGATATTCATGGTCTCAATAGCCAGACCCTGAGCACCTATTCTAGGAAGAATAATACCTTGTCCAACAAACCCAACATATTGCGGCTTATCGCCAAATGTAACGGTTTCCGTGATGTCAGCGATTAGCTTGCGGTCATTAAGGCCAGGGAGCCCTTCTTTGATCGTGACAAAATAGTCCTTGGCCCAGTCAAAACCAGAAACACATAAATCATTGCCGGAGACTGTCTGCGCAAACTTAAACGATGGTTTGATCTCTATATAATCTCTGACTTTGAGATTATCGGCCGGGTTAAAAGGCTGCCGAAAGGCAAAACAGACTTTGGCGTCCCGGCTGCGTTCGTCGATTTCCCACCCGATAAACTCAAGGGGATCCGGTCCTTTTTCTATTGGTTCAACTATTGGATCAAGATCTGATAGCTGTGTCTCGTCTTCTGTTTCCGGTTCGACCGGAACAATACGCGTCTTAGGCTTTTCAGGTTTTGGCGTGACGGAAACAGGAGATGAGCTAGTATAGCTTGATCTCGATGATGTCGTTCCATCTTTTCCGTATAAACTATATCCCATCCACCAAGCTAAAATGAATAATAATGGAATGAGCGCAGCCAACAGCCAAGACTTCTTCATGGGTGATTCCTTTTTAGGTGGAAACCCATTATGCCACAATCAGTTCGACCAAACTATGCTAGCAATAAGGAAAGATTAAGGCAGGACTATTCCCACTCAATTGTTCCTGGCGGTTTCGATGTCACATCATAAACCACACGGTTTACGCCGCGACATTCATTTATTATCCGCGTCGCGGTTTCAGACAAAAACTCATGGCTATAAGGATAGTAATCAGCTGTCATTCCGTCTGTTGATGTTACAGCTCTTAAAGCCAAAACATATTCATATGTACGTCCGTCGCCCATGACACCAACAGTTTGCACAGGAAGCAAAACGGCAAAGGCCTGCCAAATGTCGTTATACAGACCATGCTTGCGAATTTGGTCCAAATATACCGCATCTGCTTCTCGCAGAATATCAAGCCTGTCTTTGGTGATCACGCCAGGACAGCGGATCGCAAGACCGGGGCCCGGAAATGGGTGCCGCTCAACAAAATCTTTGTGCAAGCCAAGCTCTTGCCCAAGAGCCCTCACCTCGTCTTTAAAAAGCTCGCGTAGAGGCTCAACCAGCTCCATATCCATACGTTCCGGCAAGCCTCCAACATTATGATGGGACTTGATTGTTACGGATGGGCCGCCGTCAAATGATACGCTTTCGATGACATCGGGATATAGAGTTCCTTGCGCCAGGAATTTTGCGCCGCCGACCTTTTTTGCTTCTCGCTCGAAGATATCAATAAAGGTTCCGCCAATAATCTTGCGCTTCTCCTCTGGATCTGAAACGCCTTCCAAAAGACTGAGAAACTGATCCTCGGCATCAACATGGATTAGATTTATTTTGTAATGTTTTTCAAACAAGGAAACAACCTGATCCGACTCCCCCTTGCGCATCATTCCCGTATCAACATAAACACAGGTCAGCTGATCTCCAATCGCCTCATGAATAAGGACGGCTGCGACAGAACTATCGACACCACCGGACAGACCACAAATAACTTTGCCATCACCCACTTGAGCTTTAATCGCAGTGATCGCTTCGTCTTTAAAAGCGGCCATTGTCCAATCACCCCTAAACCCTGCGATATTATGAGTGAAGTTTCGGAGGATTTTCGCCCCGTTTACTGTATGGACGACTTCGGGATGGAATTGAACACCGTAGAAATTACGGCTCTCATCCTCGATTGCCGCGAATGGCGCGTTGTCCGATTTTGCAATAATTTCAAAGCCTTGCGGTATCTTACTAACGCGATCGCCATGTGACATCCATACGCGTTCGATGTCCGACAAACCTTCGAACAACCGACTTTTTTCCAGGACGTTTAGATCGGCCCTGCCGAATTCCCTCTCATCTGAACTTTCAACCGCGCCGCCGAGCTGTTCGCACATGGTTTGCTGGCCGTAGCATATACCAAGCACTGGCACACCTAGTTCAAAGACCATTTTATCGGCCCGCGGACTA
The DNA here is from genome assembly GCA_020629545.1 of Hellea sp. Lineage (GTDB taxonomy): Bacteria > Pseudomonadota > Alphaproteobacteria > Caulobacterales > Maricaulaceae > JACOMS01. The sequence continues at coordinate 18,935 of JAHDDC010000044.1, read as the reverse complement.
TTCGCTTCCGTAACACTGCTTGGGCCGCCCGATAGTATAATTGCCTTGGGATTGAATGACTTTAAAAATGCAGCATCGACTTTATTAAAAGGATGAATCTCGGAATAAACGCCTGCCTCTCGGACGCGGCGGGCGATTAATTTGGTTACCTGTGATCCAAAATCAACAATCAATAATTGTTCATGCTGCATTTTATTTAACCTTTTCCATTACGGCAAAGAAGAAGCCGTCAGTATTTGTACTCGCGGGCGTCAGCGTTACAGTCAATCCATCCTCAGACCAGGGTTTGGGAGCGTTTGTTCCGAATTTTTCTTCCCAAACTTCTCCGGCAGATAATAATTCAAACGATTTATTTTCTTCCAGAAACGCATAGACTTGCGCTTCATTTTCCTCGGCTAACATAGAGCAAGTCACATAAAAAAGTAATCCACCAGTTCGAACAAATTCCTGAGCGCCGTCTAATACGGTCTTTTGTTCTTTGTTCCGGCGTTCAAGCGCCTCTTCGCTCAGCCGCCATTTGGCATCAGGTTTCCGACGCCATGTGCCAACCCCAGTACAAGGCGCATCGATGAGGACCTTGTCCATTTTGCCTTTTAGGTCATTTAAGCTGGTAACTGGTGGATTTCTGACGTCGATAATCTCTGCACCAGCCCGCATGGCGCGTTGATAAAGTGGCGCGAGCCGTCTTTTATCAATATCAAAGGCATAAACAGCGCCTTCATTGTTCATTTCAGAGGCTATAGCGAGCGATTTTCCGCCGCCGCCAGCACAGTAATCGAGAATTTTCTCACCCGGTTTCGCATTCATGAGCGCACTGACGATTTGTGATCCCTCATCTTGGATTTCGATACCCCCGGTTTGAAATATTTCTTCAACCTGTACATTTGGCAGGCGCCCATGTTTATCTTCGACGGTCATGCGTAAACCGCTGGGAGAAATTGCCATGGGCATAGCAGAAAAACTCGAAAGTGCTTCCCGTGCATTGCTTATGTCGGACTTTATTCCATTCACGCGAACATCTAATGGAGGGCGCTGCGTAAGTGCAATCGCTTCGTTGAGAGCTTCATCAGCGAAGTTATTTTCGAAAGCTGGCCATAGCCACTCGGGCACATTGCCCTGCACCCAAAGCGGAGCGCCACCGATATCTATTGAACCCGAAAGATATTTCTTTTCGTCGCGGGTCAGGTTGGACGGCGCGAACTTGTCGGACTCGAAATCCTCTTCAAGCTGATCGATTTCGATACCCCAGAGGAACACCACTGTCCCCAAAGCTAAAGAGCGAGATGTTTCTGAATTCATGCGCCAAGCAATTGAAGATTTATTGCGGAGCGCATCGTGGACAATGTTACCAATAACACTGCGGTCTTTCGATCCCGCATAACGATTGGCTTTGCCCCAATCTCGAAGTGCAAGGGTCGCAGGTGTACGGCGGCCTAAAATATCATCGAGAACCTCTATTGAGGCTTGTATGCGTCCGCCAAGTCTCATCCGAACTTATCCCGGCATGGAATAATTTGGCGCTTCACGAGCAATGGCAACATCATGGACATGACTTTCACGAAGGCCTGCGCCCGTGATACGGACGAAGCGCGCATTCTTGTGGAAACTTGGAATATCTTTGGCGCCCGTATATCCCATGGCCGCCCGTACGCCTCCAATGAGTTGATGCAAAATGGGACTGGCAGGTCCTTTGTAGCCAACCCGCCCCTCAATGCCCTCTGGCACGAGTTTCATACTATCGGTTACCTCTTTCTGAAAATAACGATCTGCAGAACCGCGTGCCATAGCGCCTACAGACCCCATACCGCGATAGGATTTATAGGATCGGCCTTGGTAGAGGAAAACTTCGCCCGGTGTCTCTTCGGCCCCTGCTAACATAGACCCGACCATGCAGCTCTCTGCACCCGCGGCCAATGCTTTTGCCATATCACCAGAATATTTAATTCCGCCATCCGCAATAACCGGGACGCCAGCCTTATGGCCAGCCTTACACGCATCCATAATCGCTGTTAATTGCGGAACGCCAACCCCAGCGACTATACGAGTTGTACAAATCGAACCTGGACCAATACCTACTTTTAGGGCGTCAGCTCCCGCGTCTATCAATGCTTTAGCGGCTTCTTCCGTCGCGATGTTTCCAGCGATGATCTGTGTGTTTGGATAGGCTTTCTTAAACCTTGCAACCTGCTCAATCACTTTTGAAGAATGTCCATGCGCTGTATCGATGACAAGTGCATCCACACCGGCATCAATTAAAAATTCTCCGCGCTCATATCCGGCATCACCGACAGTTGATGCTGCAGCAACGCGAAGTCTACCATGTTCATCTTTACAAGCATCAGGGTGGCTTTCCGCCTTTTCCATGTCTTTTACGGTAATGAGTCCCACACAATTAAAAGCATCATCGACAACGAGAAGACGCTCTATCCGGTGCTTATGTAATAAGGCCCTTGCCTCTTCCTCACTTGTACCTTCTTTCACGGTCACAAGATCAGTCGTCATTAAGCTACTGACTTTTTCAGATGGGTCCGACGCAAATCGCACATCGCGATTTGTGACAATGCCGACCAGACGCCCACTGCCTTCTACCACCGGGACGCCAGAAAAGTTATATTTCGCCCCAAGCTCTCTGACATCTGCGAGCGTGGCGTCGGGATGAATGGTGACAGGATTAACAACCATTCCAGATTCGTAACGTTTTACTTTTCGAACCTCCTCAGCCTGCTCTTCATTTGACAAATTTCTATGAATTACACCGATGCCACCTATTTGAGCCATAACAATAGCGAGCCGGGCCTCGGTAACCGTATCCATCGCCGCAGAAATCAAAGGGACATTGATTGAAATCGCGCGGGTGAGCCGTGTTTTCAGACGGGCATCAGCCGGCAAAATGTCGGAAGCGCGTGGCTGCAAAAGCACGTCATCGAAGGTCAAACCTTCTCGAATCTCCATTGGATTCTCCTATAACTTTTGCAAGCGGGCCTTATCTTATATTTTTGAATGATGCAAAGAGAAAGTTCTAAATGTTCAGCGCTTTCCTTTAAATCCCTTCGCAACCAGATAAATCTCTGGACTACCTGCACGAGAAGCCTTGGGCTTAGCGTGTCGAACAAACTCAAAATTAGCTTTCAAGCGATCCAAAAGTTTCTTTTCTGTTCCGCCCTGAAAAACTTTTGTCACGAAATGTCCGCCCGGCTTTAGAACATCGAGTGCAAATTCTGCGGCGGCTTCGACAAGGGCAACAGTTTTAAGGTGATCAGTATTCTTATGGCCCGTAGTATTGGCTGCAAGGTCTGATAAGACAACATCAGGCGCTTCGCCTAATAATAGCTTGATCGCGTCTGGCGCGTCATCTGCCATAAAATCCATTTCAAGGATTTGCGATCCCGCTACCATATCGACTGGCAAAATATCAATCCCAACAACTTCTCTTGCCCCCAGCTCCAGTGCAATTTGCACCCAACCTCCCGGCGCGGCACCGAGATCAACAACCAAAGCCCCCTTCTTGATCAAAGAATATTTCTCGTTGAGCTCCTTTAGCTTAAAGGCCGCACGTGACCGATAGCCCTGGATTTTGGCTTCTTTAACATATGGATCATTGAGTTGACGTTCGAGCCATAGCTTAGAGCCAATTTTCCGCCCCCTAGCCGTTTTAACCTTATGGTGCATCATGCGTGTCGCATTGTGCTCGTCTTCTTTTGGCGTCTTTCTGGCGCGGCGTATCTCGGTCGGTTTTCCTCCGGACATTTTTTTGGGTTTATCTGACATCAGCTGTCGGCATCCCTGACACATTTCCGGTCATGAGTTTTTGTGATCGTTGCATAAGCCCCATCAAAATACCTTCGCGTAAACCACGATCAGCCACACGTATTTGATCGCTCGGCCATAACTCACACAATACATCTGTAATTGCACATCCGGCTACCAGTAACTTTGCTCGGTCTTCTCCGATACAAGGCTCTCGAGCTCTCTCTTCATACGATTGGCTTGCCATATCACGGCAAATTTCCACGGCCTTTGACGCTGGCATCCATGAGCCATCAACTTTATCTCGTTGATAATATGGGAGTTTCTGATGAATTCCGGCCAGCGACGTAATTGTACCTGACGTGCCTATCAAGTGCCCCCTCCCGGCTTTAAAAACATTCGTAAACCGATTGTTGGCCTGTTTCTCTACTATCGTTTCGCGTACAACATTTTTAAGATCTCGATACCACGTTTCTCTGTCATCATGTTCAGGAACTCGCTCAGACAATGTCACCACTCCGACAGGTAGTGAAGTCCAGGCGCTAATAGGAGGACGGAAAGCCTTAAGCAGTCCACCATTTTCGCGCAATTTTCGAACGTCTACCCAGCTCAGCTCTGTCGAGCCTCCTCCAATATCAATGACCAACGCGACATCTTTGGACGTATCGATAAGATTGACACAGCCCATAACGGAAAGCCGGGCTTCAACTCGGGGTGAAATTATTTCCAAACTAATACCGGTCTCGCTTTTAACTCTGGCCAAAAATTCATCGCAATTATCAGCCGCACGGCAGGCTTGCGTGGCAACACAGCGCCAACGTTTGACAGATTTCGTTTTCATTTTGGTAGCGCAAACACCTATTGCTTCCACGGCCAAATCCATACTGTTGTCGGATAGACGGCCTGTCGCTTGCAACCCCGCGCCAAGTCGAACGACTTTTGAATAAGAATCAATTACACGAAAGCCCTCTTCCCGAGGCCGAGCGATTAACAATCTACAATTATTGGTTCCAAGGTCGAGCGCAGCATAGGTCTTAGTTCGCCTGCGTCGTTTTGTTTTGGGTCTCCTACGCGCAGGTTTTGACTCCGATGAAGTCGCGAATCCAGCGCCGGGGAGTGGATCATCCGGCATATTTTTCTCTTTTTAATTCAGCGGGCTCGCTCAAAAAGGCGCGCACTTTCGCCGTCGTCCCCGACTACATAGCACAATAATTAGGTTGATAAAGGGCTAATGAATATCAACGTGATCAGAAAATCTTGACCAATCGGGTTCCGGCTCTAGCGAGTCCATCGCTTCCTTTTGAGAAAAAAAGATTTCGCCGGTAAGGTTTTTAATAAGGTTTGTCTTTGCCAAACGATCTTTTATATGCGTGTGAAGCTCAGAAAAGTGCAGGTTCACGCCAGCACTTTTGAGCCGGGAATTTATGGTTTCGAGACTAGATAGGGCACTTGCATCTATTCTGTTAATTGCGGGACACATCAATATAAGATCTCTCATTTTAGGACTGTCTTCAACCAAACGGGCTATCTTATCTTCAAGATACCGCGCATTGGCATAGTATAGACTTTCGTCAATTCTGAGAGTTTTCACAAATTCATTGGTTTCAACATTAAAACGCTCGGCATCTCGGTAGTGTTCTGTCCCAGGAAACCTTCCAACGATTGCCATATTCGGCCTAAGCGTAGTACGAATATGTAGGACCATAGCCATCACAACACCGATCAACACGCCCCATTGAACACCAAAAACCAGCACACCAATAAAGGTAGCAAGAGCCGTAAATCCGTCGCCAGCACTGTATTTCCAGGTTCGCCAAATTGACTTGAAGTCGAACAACGAAAAACATGCTGCAATGATTAGAGCCGCCAAGGTAGATAATGGAAGATATTTTAAAATCGGTGTTAAAAAGAGAGCCGACAATGTCATAAACGCCGCCACGATCAGACTCGATACCGGTGTCTTAGCACCCGCAGTATAATTGACGGCAGAACGAGACATGCTGCCATTGACCGGATACCCTCCTGATATGCCGGCAACCATGTTGGATGCGCCCATACCCAACATTTCTCGATCTGCATCAATCCGGTCGCGGCTTCGTGAAGCTAGAGTTTGCGCCGTGGACATGTTATCAACAAATGCAACAAGGGCGAGCACAAGCGCTGGAAGCCAGAGCATTTGTAACATATCGAGATCGGGGATAGGCACTTGAAGCATTGGTAGTCCCCGTGGAATGTCTCCAATAACCTTGAGGCCATATTTTTGCGGAAGTTCAAAACCGTAAGAAATAGCAATCGATATTCCAATTATCACTATCGGTGCGATTCGAGCCAAAAGTTTGGCGCGGCGTGACCTTATACCAAGCTTAAAAAGCCCATATGACAAATATTGCCGACTTAACCAAAACAACACGATACAAACCCCGCCAAACATTAAAGACACAATGTTCGTAGTAGAAAGGCTGTTGAGGAGACTCTTTATCATCCCGAACGCGGTGGTACCATCAGCCTGCGTACCCAAAACGTGTTTAGTCTGGCTTATCATGATCAATAGCGCCGCGCCCGAAATATAGGCTGTTACAACTGAACGGGAGACAAAGTTCATAATGAACCCGCCTCTTAGGAGCCCAAAAACAATCAGAATCAGACCTGACATGACGGCTAATATCGCGGCACTTACCAAACGCGTTTCCTCGGGCAAAACAGCAATCGCGGCAGCGGTCATTAATGAAATTACCGCGGTCGGGCCAACAGACATATATCGCGATGACCCAAAGGCCGCATAGGCAATCAGCGGAAGAATAGACGCATAGATGCCAACTTGCGGGGGCAATCCGGCCAAAAGCGCGTAGGCTAGGCATTGGGGCACTAAAAGGATGGTCACAATAGCAGCCGCGACCACATCGTCCGTAAAAAGCGAGCTATTATATCCTTTAAGCCAAGGCCATTGCTCCAGAATTTTAGATGTGTTTTTTGGCCCAGCCATGAATAATCATTAAGCTGAGTCTCACCTGATCAGCAAGATAATTGAAAACTTACGATTCAAGAAGTTCTCTGGCCTTTGCAACGACGGCATCAGACGTAATCCCAAAATGATTAAACAAATCGGACCCAGGTGCTGAAGCGCCAAAGCCATTCATTCCGATAAAATCGCCTTTGGCACCAATCAAACGATCCCATCCTTGACGAATACCGGCTTCTATCGCAATTTTTGGAAGACTTTTGCCGAGCACAGACCGAACGTATTTTTCACCTTGCTCTTGGAACAGCTCCATACACGGAATTGAAACAACGCGGGCAGAAATATTATGCTTATAAAGCTCTTTTTGGGCTTCGATAGCGAGATGAACCTCAGACCCTGTAGCCATAAGAACTATATCGTCTTTCCCTTCTCCGGCTGACAAAACATATCCGCCGCGTTCAGACCAATTTTTCTCTGCCTCTGATCTTACAGCAGGTACCCCTTGTCGTGTCAGCGCAATCAAAGAAGGTCCTTTTCTCTGCACTGCCATTTCCCAAACCTCTGCGGTTTCTATGGCGTCGGCTGGCCGATATACGTGAAGCCCAGGAATGGCTCTGAGGCTCGCCACATGCTCAACCGGTTGATGTGTTGGACCATCTTCGCCGACCCCGATACTGTCATGGGTCATCACATAGATAACGCGTTGCTCCATAAGGGCAGACAATCGAATTGCCGGACGACAGTAATCTGCGAATACAAGAAAGGTTCCCGAGTATGGAATAATTCCGCCATGGAGCGCCATACCATTCATGGCCGCCCCCATGGCATGTTCTCGAATGCCGTAATTGACATAACGCCCGTTATAATTTCCGGCTTGAATATCCGGGGTGGACGGTGTTTTGGTTTTATTGGACCCTTCCAAGTCAGCAGATCCAGAAATCATATCAGTTAACGACGCCGTTAAAACCTTAAGCGCATTACCGGACGCGGCACGGGTCGCCAGTTTGGGCTTATCTTTGGCTAGATCATTCTTGTAATCCTGCATCGCATCTTGCCAACCAGCGTTTAGAGCGCCCTTCATTGCCCGGTTAAAATCGTCGGCCTGATCATGAGCCTTAAGCCGAGCCTTCCAGGATTTATGAGCCGTCCGACCTTTTCGGCCACTGCGCGACCATAATTTATAGACGTCTTCAGGGACTTCAAATGGCTCATGCGGCCAATCAATCGCTTTACGAACACCGGAGATTTCATCATCCCCTAGAGGCGATCCATGTGCCTTATTGGTACCAGCTTTAGTCGGCGCATGGTTTGCGATCGTTGTTTTACACGCGATCAAGGTAGGCCTATCAGATTTGTGCGACTTTCGAATTGCTGCTGCTATCTTGTTGCGATCATGCCCATCTACTGAAATGACATTCCATTTCGATGCCTTAAATCGCGCCACTTGGTCGGTACTATCTGAGACGTCAACAGCGCCGTCGATCGTGATGTTATTATCGTCCCAAAACACAATGAGCTTGTTCAAAGCCAAATGCCCGGCCAGGCCTATAGCTTCTTGGCTGATACCTTCCATCAAACAACCGTCGCCGGCAATGACATAGGTATAATGATTGACCAAATCGTCACCATAACGTGCATTCATTTGTCGTTCGGCTAAAGCAAAGCCTACGGCGTTTGCAATGCCTTGCCCGAGAGGACCCGTTGTTGTTTCTACGCCAGGGGTATGACCATATTCAGGATGACCCGCCGTAATAGAGCCGAGTTGTCTAAAATTCCGGATCTGATCCATCGTCATGGATTTATATCCGGTCAAGTGTAACAGAGAATAAATCAGCATCGACCCATGACCCGCTGATAAAATAAATCTGTCGCGGTCCGCCCAATCAGGCGCTTTATTGTCAAACTTCAAAAACTTGGAGAACAATACGGTCGCGACGTCAGCCATTCCCATTGGCATTCCTGGGTGTCCTGAATTGGCTTGCTGCACAGCATCCATAGAGAGCGCAATGACAGCGCTCGACATTAATTGATGTTCGCGATCGGATTTTGAAAGCCCCGCCATAATTACCACCTGCTGATTCGTTTTTCTTATTGGTATTAAAGCCCTACTGACTTGGCAATCCAATAGGTAGCGCCCGCGGCGAGATAAGCGAGGATAAATAGATAGGCAAAAGCAAAGATGGGCCATTTCCAGCCATGGGTTTCTTTTCGCATAACCGCAAGAGTTGAGAGGCATTGCGGTGCGAACACGAACCAAGCTAAGAACGCTAGAGCTGTAGCTAGGCTCCAATCACTGGCCAATACGCTTCCCAGTTTGTCATCGACAGCGGACTCATCAAGAGCGTAAATTGTGCCAAGCGAACTCACGGCGACTTCGCGCGCTGCCATAGCCGGGATAAGAGAGATAACCATTTCCAGCGTAAATCCAATGGGCGCAAAAATCGGCTCTAGCATCTTGCCAATCATTCCGGCGAATGTTCCCTCGATTCCATTATCGCGGTTTGGATATCGACTTAGAAACCAAATGACAATTGTGGCTGGAAGGATAACCCGCCCCGCCCTATCAACGAAAATCATGGCTCTATCCCATAACCCACGTAGATAATCTTTCATCACCGGAACTTTGTAGCTTGGAAGCTCCATTAAGAGAGTCGATTCGCCGCCTTTGAGCATCGTCCGTTTTAAGACAAAGGCCGCCAAAAGCGCAAAAATGACGCCGGCTAATACAAGCCCAAAGGCGACCAAACCTTGCAGATTAAAAATGCCGACTTTCGTAACAGGTATAAACGCTGCAATAATGAGGAAATACACTGGCCATCTTGCCGAGCATGTCATTAACGGTGCGATCAATATGGTTACAAGACGATCACGTTCACCTTCAATTGTACGCGCGGCCATAATCCCGGGAATAGCGCAAGCAAAACTTGAAAGCAGCGGAATAAATGCTCGGCCATTCAGGCCGATCTTGGCCATCAACGTGTCTACAAGGAACGCTGCGCGCGCCAAATATCCGGATGCCTCCAGTAAAAGAATAAATGCAAACAGAATAACAATCTGCGGAATAAAGACAATGACGGCTCCGACACCTTCAATGATTCCGTCGGCCAATAGCGATCGAAACCAGCCTTCTGGCAAGACAGTTTCGACAACGCCCTTAAGCTTTTCAAAAAGCCATGAAATGCCATCAATAAATGGGGCCGACCAAGCATAAACAGCCTGAAACATCAAAAACAATATCAAGGCCAAAATAATCGGGCCTAAAACAGGATGAAGAACAAACTTATCAATGGCTTCTGAACTGGTGGGGCCATGATCTGCCTTAACCACACTCATACTTGTAATTTCCCGGGCTTTCCTCTGAAGGTTTTTCAGGGCCTCCGGCTCTTCACTGGGGAGTTTTGCTTCGCCAGATTTAACTGACGGCAACCAGTTTTGCAGAAAGTCTATTAAATGTGCTCGGCCCGATGTTCTAACCGCCACGCAGCTAATGACGGGGATACCGAGTCCAGCTTCAAGGACAGCTAGATCAATCTCGATCCCGTCCCGGGCCGCCATGTCCATCATATTTAGAACCAGCACGATTGGCAGGCCATAATTCTTTGCCTGAAGAACATTATGCAAATGAGTGGTTATGCTTGAGGCATCAAGCATAAAAATCAGACCGTCCGGCTGACGTTCTCCGTCTATTTTGCCCCGAATGGCGTCAATCGTGACTCGCTCATCCATCGAATGGCCACAATCTCCATAAACCCCAGGTAAATCTAAAAGCTCTACGGAATGTCCGTCGGGTGTCTCAAAAAACCCCTTTTTGTATTCGACAGTAACGCCGGGGTAGTTGGCAACTTTGGCCTTACCGCCTGTTAGGGCGTTAAATAATGAGGTCTTGCCGCAATTCGGCGCTCCCAATAACGCCAGACGCGTACTCATTACGCAAACACTTCGATATCAATTGCGGCAGCTTCTTTACGCCTTAAGGCGATCATTGCACCATTAAGTTTCACCGTCATCGGATTACGTCCAAACAAACCCACATGCAGGACTTCAACGGTATCACTCTCAGCGAATCCGATTTCCCGAATACGAGTTTCAAGGTCTTCGTCCGTCGTATTAAATCCGATTATGCGCGCCGGAATATTCTGTCTTAACTCTTCCAATGTCATGACACTTGTTAATGCGAACTGTTCGCATTTGCAAAATATATTTGCGATTAGTGATGCGACAAATACTCATGAATAATATCGAATATTCACCCAAAATTGTCGTTTACAGCCGTATATCTTTTCCCTATAACCCGCCGCTCACAAGGTCGTTAGCCTTGATTGTTTGCCCGGATAGCTCAGTTGGTAGAGCAACGGACTGAAAATCCGTGTGTCGGTGGTTCAAATCCACCTCCGGGCACCATTTTCCTTTTAAATTGTTTTGGGCAATGAATTTTACAGCGATGACATTTCGCTATTAATTCAATGAATTGCAGGATAGACTTCGGCTTAGATTACACATTAGAGCAACGGGACAGTTATGAACGGACCTCTCTCTGGGTTTCGGATTATTGAGTTAGCGGGAATAGGTCCGGGACCTTACGCAGGTCAGATTTTTGCTGATATGGGGGCCGACGTTATTTGTGTTGAAAAACCTGGCAGCAGCTTAATCGCAGGCATCGGGACCCAGTCTGTTGATCGGCGCGGCAAAAAATCTATCGTTATTGATTTACGAAAACCAGAGGGCGCTAAAGTTCTGCTAAAGCTGGTTGAAAGCGCCGATGCCATTTTCGAGGGCAACCGACCGGGTGTTGCAGAACGTCTGGGAGTAGGACCGGACGACTGCTTCAAAGTAAACCCGAAACTTGTTTACGGCCGAATGACCGGTTGGGGTCAGATAGGCCCTTGGGCGAATATGGCCGGGCACGATATTAATTACATTTCCATAACCGGTGCGCTTCAAGCGATGGGGTATTCGGACCGTCCGCCTGCCCCGCCTATAAACTTTCTAGGCGATTATGGCGGCGGAACGATGAACCTGGTAACCGGAATACTCGCGGCGATGCTGAGGGCCCAAAAAAGCGGAAAAGGTGAAGTCGTAGATGCAGCCATCATCGATGGCGTTTCATCAATGATGGGTATAGTTTACAGCATGGACTCACAAAATCTCTGGCGAACTGATCGCCAATCCAATTTACTTGACGGCGGAACGCCCTTTTATCGGTGTTACAGAACCAAAGATGAGAGATTTATAGCTGTCGGGTGTTTAGAACCACAGTTCTACGCCATCATGATAACGTTACTTGGAATCGATGTTGACGATTTTGGTAACCAATACGACTTTTCGAAATGGCCGTCTCAACATGAAAAGCTGGAAAAAATATTCTTGTCCAAGACCCAAGAAACTTGGTCTGAGATTTTTGACGGCACTGATGCCTGTATCACCCCTGTTCTGGATTACAAAGAAGCGCAACGCCACAAGCAAATGATTGCACGAGGCGGACTAAAAGAACACGAAGGAATGGTCCACCCTCGTACAATTCCAGCATTTGAGAGTCGTCCTGACGAACCTGAATTCGAAATTGTCAAGAAAGCCACGCACACTATCGAAATCATGGAAGCTGCTGGATTTTCCCGCAATGAAATTGACGCATTACTTGCGAGTAATACAGTCACAAAGCTTGAACCGTGACAAAAAAAATCAGCAACAATATTTATCAGCAATCAAAGCCATTCAATTTATAAGACCTCATGAAATTCCCAGCCTTAAAATCAGAAATTAAACCGGAAATCGAAGGCTTTTTCGACCCGCACAGCAACACCATATCCTATCTTGTAAAAGATCCAGGTTCAAATTCCTGTGCTATTATCGATAGTGTTTTGGATATGGATTATGCCGCCGGGCGAATAACATATGATAGTGCTAATAAATTCATTCATTTGATTGAAGCCCGCGGGCTCGATCTCGAATGGATTATTGAAACCCATGTTCATGCTGACCATCTATCGGCAGCAACTTATATTCAAGAGCGACTCGGCGGTAAAATCGGTGTCGGCGCAAAGATCAAGGAAATTCAGGATACATTTGGTAAAGTATTCAATGAAGGAACCGAATTTGAAAGAGATGGATCCCAATTCGATGCTTTGTTTGAAGACGGAGACACCTATGAAATCGGCAATATGACTGGGTTCACAATTTCCACACCGGGTCACACGCCAGCATGCATGGTACATGTTATTGGGGATGCTGCATTCACTGGCGACACTTTGTTCATGCCGGATGGCGGCTCGGCGCGCTGTGATTTTCCGGGAGGCGACGCCGGAGAGCTATATGACTCCATTCAAAAAATACTCGCTTTACCTGATGATATTCGCCTGTTCATTTGCCATGATTATGGGCCGGATGGGCGTCCGATTGCCTGGGAAACCACTGTTGGTGATCAGCGAGAGAGAAATATTCATGTGGGCGGCGGTAAAACTCGGGAAGAATTCATTAAATTTCGCACGGAACGAGATGCGCAGCTATCCATGCCCAAGCTGATTATTCCATCTATACAGGTTAACATGCGTGGAGGCGCGTTCCCCAAAACGGAGTCCGGCACCCCTATGCTCAAAGTCCCCATCAATGAATTGTAGTAAAATGAAGGTTTATCAACCTATCGATTCATACGATTATTGATCAGCTCATCGACGACTTCTGGTTCAGCCAGCGTAGAGATATCACCCAGATTGCCATAATTATTCTCAGCGATTTTCCTTAGGATCCGTCGCATAATTTTTCCTGATCTTGTCTTAGGAAGACCTGGAGCGAACTGGATAAGGTCTGGTGTCGCAATCGGCCCTATCTCTGCACGAACGTGTTTTACCAAATCCGTGCGAAAAGCTTCACTTACATGTGTTCCCGCTGTTACGGTCACATATGCGTAAATGCCTTGGCCTTTAATGTCATGCGGATATCCGACAACAGCGGCCTCAGCGACAGCGTCGTGAGACACCAATGCACTTTCTACCTCAGCCGTTCCCATACGATGGCCGGAAACATTGATAACGTCATCCACCCTGCCCGTGATCCAATAAAATCCATCGGCGTCACGCTTGCAGCCATCCCCGGTAAAGTAATTCCCAGGATAAGCAGAAAAATAGGTATCTTTAAAACGTTGATGGTCGCCGTAAACGGTTCGCATCTGTCCCGGCCAGGAATTTTTAATGATCAAATTGCCTTCGGTTTCGCCGGTCAGTTCATTGCCTTCAGCGTCAACCAAAGCTGGTTCAATTCCAAAAAATGGATGAGAGCCGGCGCCGGGTTTCATATCCGTCGTTCCCGGCAACGGCACAATCATCGCGCCGCCAGTTTCCGTCTGCCACCATGTATCCACAATGGGGCAACGCCCCTCGCCCACGACATGGAAATACCATTCCCAAGCTTCGGGGTTAATCGGTTCGCCAACTGTACCTAATATCCGAATTGATGAACGATCCGTAGATTTAACAGGGCCGTCACCTTCACGCATGAGAGCGCGGATAGCCGTCGGCGCGGTATAAAAAATCGATACATTATGCTTGTCGCAGACATTCCAGAACCGCGACGCATCCGGCCAGGTCGGTACACCTTCAAACATCAGGGTCGTCGCGCCGTTCGCCAGCGGGCCGTAAACGATATATGTATGCCCGGTCACCCAGCCGACGTCGGCGGAGCACCAAAAAACGTCCTCGTCTTTGAGGTCAAAAACATATTCATGGGTCATAGAAGCCCAAACCAGATATCCGCCTGTGGTATGCAAAACACCTTTAGGCTTGCCGGTTGAGCCAGAAGTATAAAGAATAAACAACGGATCTTCCGCGTTCATCGGCTCAGGCGGGCATTGTGATGAAACGCCCTCAAGCGCGTCATGATACCAGACATCTCGGCCTTTTTTCATCTCGACGTCACATCCAGTATGGCCAATCACCAAAACAGTTTTCACGGCCTGTCCAGCCTTGGCTGCAATTGTGCAAGCTGCGTCGCAAGCGGATTTCAAAGGCACTGTCTTTGCGCCGCGTAAGCCTTCATCAGCCGTTATGACAAAACTACTTTCGCAATCCGTAATCCGGCCCGCGAGAGCCTCTGGGCTGAACCCCCCAAATACGACCGAATGAACGGCGCCGATGCGCGCACACGCCATCATCGCTAGAGCTGCCTCAACTATCATAGGCATATAAATCGTGACACGATCACCTTTTTTGACGCCAAGCTTTTTGAGAACATTGGCGAAACGGCAGACTTGATCGTGGAGTTCTTTATAGGTGATTGTCCTATAGTCATTCGGATGATTACCCTCGAAAATAATTGCGGGTTTATCGCCGCGGTTTTCAAGATGTCTATCCAGACAGTTTTCCGTGACGTTTAATACACCGTCAGAATACCATTTGACGTGCAAATCAGATTTGTCCCAACTCACATCTTTGACGATGGTGTAGGGCTTCATCCAATTTAGTCTTTTGCCCTGCTCTCCCCAGAAGCCTTCAGGATCGGATATTGAGCGGTTATACATTGCCTTATACCCGGCAGCATCAAGATTCGCACTCGCGGCAAAATTGGCCGGTACAGGATATGATTTTGCGTTATCGTCCATTATTTTAATTCCTAGCTAGGGTTCATTTCCGTGTCGCCCGGTCCGTGAATTCGTCGCTGTCCCGGGACTCGGATATCTTCGACCAGATTCTGTATGTGAGCAGGCGGGGCTTTCGTTGCGAGCGCGACAATAATACCGACGGTTAGCGCAACCCACATAAAGACAAAGCCGATGCCTTCTGGCGAAACGCCAAACCACCAATTCGACGGATCCGTGTTCACAAACTTAAAATAATAGATATAGCTGAACGTGGAAACCAGCCCAGTCAACATTGCGGCAATCGCCCCTTCCCGGTTCATGCGTTTCCAGAATATGCCTAAAAATATGATCGGAAATAACGAGGCTGCAGCAAGCCCGAATGCGAATGCCACAACTTGCGCAACGAAGGGTAATGATGTGGCAAAGATTCCGAGAGCTCCTGCGGCAAGGACAGCTCCGGCCGCCGCCAGTCTCGCTATCAGCATTTCGCGGGCATCTGACATAGCGGGCATAAATGTCCGTTTGCATAAATCATGGGATATAGCTGAACTGATAACCATTAAGAGCCCAGCAGCGGTTGAAAGGGCTGCAGCTAATCCTCCAGCGACGACCAATCCGATTACCCAGTTTGGAAGCTGCGCGATTTGGGGATTGGCAAGAACGAATATATCGCGATTTGGCTCAAGCTCATTAGCGATACCGTCCGCCGCATTTGGCCCGCGATATTGCATGATGCCGTCGCCGTTCTTGTCTTCATAGGATAGGAGCCCCGTCGACTCCCAGCTCTTATACCATTCCGGAACAGGCTTACCATTAGCGGCTAGGATTTCAGCGGCGCGCTGCTCGTAATTTTCGCTGTCGGAAATATAGGTGGCATCATTGACTGTATCGATAAAGTTCATTCGCGCAAAAGCTGCGACCGCCGGAGCCGTCGTATATAAAAGCGCAATAAATATTAACGCCCAACCCGCTGATACGCGCGCCGCCTGAGCTGATTTAACCGTAAAAAACCGAATGATAACGTGAGGCAAACCCGCTGTGCCAAACATAAGAGCTGCAGTTATACAAAATACATCAAGCTGACTTTTGGTTGTCGAGGTATATTCCGTGAAACCTAAGTCTTTGACGACTGTGTTGAGGTTGTCCAGCATGGACGTTTCGGTGCCCGAAATATTTCCAACAAACCCAAGTTGCGGAACCGGATTTCCAGTGATCATGAGTGATATGAAAATAGCCGGCACAGTATAAGCAAATATCAAAACAACATATTGCGCGACTTGGGTATAAGTTATGCCCTTCATACCGCCTAGCACAGCATAAAAGAATACAATCGCCATACCGATCATAATGCCAACATTAAACGGAACCCCCAAGAAACCTGAAAACGCGACCCCGACCCCCTTCATTTGCCCCGCAATATAGGTAAACGAGACAAACAGCGCGCAGATAACCGCGATGACCCGCGCGAGGCTAGAATAATATCGATCTCCTACGAAGTCAGGCACCGTGAACTTCCCGAACTCGCGCAAAAACGGCGCTAACAAAAGCGCGAGCAGAACATAACCACCCGTCCAGCCCATCAGATATACAGAACCGCCATAGCCCATAAATGCAATCAAGCCTGCCATGGACAGGAACGACGCTGCGCTCATCCAATCGGCAGCGGTCGCCATGCCGTTTACGATAGGGTGAACGTCATGACCCGCGACATAAAAATCATCGGTTGAACCAGCTCGAGAACGAATGGCAATTATAATATAGATGCTAAAGGTTAGAATGACCCAAAAAACTGTCCAGGGATCAACCATAGCCTATCCCTTTATCCCGAACTTTTTCTCATAGGCGTTCATACGCCAACAATAGATAAAAATCAGGGTCACGAAGATATAAATTGCACCGTTTTGTGCAAACCAGAACCCCAGCGGAGCACCGCCAATGCTAAACTGATCCAGAAAATCCCGAAATATTATTCCCGCGCCGTAGGACGCTAAAAACCAAACAAAAAGCAAAGAGATGGTTAGCCTGATTGTCGCGCGCCAATATCCTTTGGCATCGATTTCAGCGTTCTTTGAAGGTAAATCTTCCAAATCATTCTCCCCTAATACCTTTAGCTAAAAGGAATTCGCGAGGGACTCAAGCGCGTTCTAAAATTCCGCTTCAAAACTTTGGCGTAATTTTGTTTTAGCGTCCGCGTTATTATATCTCTGATTGTCGCCCACGCCGTAAATTATAATTGGCTCAAACCAACAATTTTTGATAGCCTGATTGAGGAAATCTTCCGCCGACAGGCATTTGCGTCCAGCTTTATCGGAAAGTTCGAAGGATATATTACCAATGCCATGATAGGCGCGGTAAATGACCTCAGTACAAACCAAACGATCGGACGTTGAGAAGTCGAAAATAAAATCATAGAGCTTTCCGCCATGGCTCAATCCCCGTTCCAAAGCGAGTTTGATTTGGGCTTCCGTCAATCGCGGCCGTAACACGACAAACGCGTCAACCGTCAGAGTATCTGAGAGCTCTCTGAGCAACACTCCGTCTTTCTTGGATTCGATTACATTGATGGAATGATCCGCTGTGGACTTAATCTTGTCAGAAAACTCCGAAAGCCCTAGAGCTTCCCGCTGAGCATACTCACCAATAAAGAGAGCGCCATGAGGCCAAAACCCGGGAAGAAATAGATTGCTCATCGCATCGTCATGTCGGGTGATGAATACATCACCGGGCCGAAGGTCTGGCAGGAGCTGCTCTACGATCTCGGCTGTTACCCGTTTTGGCGCATTATGGGCTTTAACCAGCGGGATCGTCATATCCGCTACATCTTCCCCTGTGCCCTCAAATATAGAAAAGAGGACATTTCGCATAGCGGAGAGCCGCCGACGTCGTAAAGAGAACAAAAAGAAACGTTTATAGCGCCACAAATGATCTCCACGAGAGGCTCCCGGCAAGTTTAAATCCGTCAAAATTTTTCGAATTTTGTAAAACGGATCAAGATCAATAGCAGACATAATCGTTTCTCGATTGTCATCAAAATAATCACAAGCCCGGTAGAAGTTGTGCATTTTCGTTATTGAGGTCAATTGACGATATAGGCGTGTAAAACTTTTGCGCTCTAGACCATAGCGCCCTTCAGCCTCGTCTAGCTTTTTCCAAACAATGTCCTGATCTCGGGCAAGATTTATAAGATATTCGCCAGTCCTTACAATTATCTCCGAAGCTGCAAAAGCGATCGCAAACGCCTGCTGACCTGATGCGTCCAATGAGTTGCGTAGAAACCCCTTGTAGTGCATCTTCAGCCCTTGAACCACCTCCCATAATGATACTCTAATAGCTAAATAACGCGCATAGGTTTCGCGAAGACGTTCATCCTCTACCGGATCATAATATCCGCGGCTGAGGGCCGCGTCGCTATCGACCACCAGCCTATCCAAATCAGATAATTTGGGCAAAGCTGCAAAGCTCGCCGTTACGATCGCAATTTCAGATGTGAAGTCTTTTTGCTTAGTCGAATCGTTCATATCGCGAAGATCCTGATTTAATGCTAAAAAATTCTTGACGGATGGGCGAAAGCAAGGCAAATGCGCCGCACCAATCACAACAATGCGGGTGTGGCGGAATTGGTAGACGCGCCAGATTTAGGTTCTGGTATCTTAGGATGTG
>JAHDDC010000134.1 GCA_020629545.1 Hellea sp. | reverse complement strand
TGGTCAATGGTGCGGGTCTGGCTATGTCGACCATGGATATCATCAAGCTTTACGGCGCAGAGCCGGCCAACTTCCTCGATGTGGGTGGTGGCGCGACCAAAGAAAACATTGTCGCGGCGTTTAAAATTCTCACCTCTGATGACAAAGTCGAAGGCATTTTGATCAACATCTTTGGCGGCATTATGAAATGTGACGTCATTGCCCAAGGCACAGTCGACGCCGTCAAAGAAGTCGGCCTTGAAGTGCCACTCGTTGTCCGCCTCGAAGGGACGAATGTCGAAAAAGGCAAAGAGATTATCAATAATTCTGGTCTGAACGTCATCGCTGCTGATGACCTAGACGATGCTGCGCAAAAGATTGTCGCAGCGGTGGAGGCAGCGTAATGTCAGTTTTAATCAACAAAGATACAAAAATAATTACACAGGGTATGACCGGTAAAACCGGGACGTTCCATACGGAACAGGCCATTGCCTATCACGGCACGCAAATGGTGGCTGGCGTTACGCCTGGTAAGGGCGGAACAACGCATATCGGCCTTCCAAACTTTGACACAGTACATGAAGCCAAGCATGCGACAGGCGCAACAGCCTCTGTAATTTATGTACCGCCGCCCTTCGCGGCTGATTCAATCCTAGAGGCGATTGACGCTGAGATGGAACTTATCATCGCCATTACGGAAGGCATCCCTGTCCGCGACATGATCCCCGTTAAACGCGCTTTGCAAGGCTCTAAGTCTCGTCTCATCGGGCCAAACTGCCCGGGTGTTTTAACCCCTGAGGAATGTAAAATCGGTATTATGCCCGGAAAGATTTTCAAAAAAGGGACATGCGGTGTGGTTTCGCGTTCCGGTACGCTGACTTATGAGGCCGTGTTCCAAACATCACAAGTCGGCCTTGGCCAGACAACGGCGATTGGTATTGGCGGTGACCCGATTAACGGAACGAACTTCATCGATTGTCTTGAGCTGTTCCTTAATGATGATGACACTAAGCAGATCATCATGATTGGCGAAATTGGCGGCTCTGCCGAAGAAGAAGCGGCAGAATATGTGGCGCATATGGCCAAAAAAGGCATCAAAAAGCCGATGGTTGGCTTTATCGCAGGCCGTACGGCGCCTCCGGGCCGCACAATGGGCCATGCGGGCGCGATTGTTTCTGGCGGTAAAGGCGGCGCGGAAGATAAGATTGCGGCGATGGAAAAAGCAGGTATCCGTGTTTCTGACTCGCCCGCCAAGCTCGGCGTCACTATGATTGACGTTTTGAACGCTTAACAACAGATATTCTAATAGAGCACATTGAATGTCTGATATGACACTACATACCATTGCAGTTAAAATAGGAGAGTTCCGCTCTCATCCAAAAAAAATGTCAATAACTAATTCTATGCATAATTGGGATTGTCGATTGACATTTTGAGCAATTTTTTAGGACGCGCTGCTGGCAATATCATCCTAAATTTTTCATACGAAAAGGCTTAAAAAATGATCTTTGATAAACGAGTTTTACTATGCTCCACTCTTTTAATCACCTTATCTATACAACTTGCTGACCCAGCTTTTGGACAAACTATCAATGACGAATTGATCGTAACCGCAACTAAAATAGAACAGAATATCCAGGATATCGGTCTGAGTGTGAATGTGTTAGATCGTGAAGATCTTGCACGTCTGGATAGCGGGGAAGGTATCAGCTTTCTGACTTCCGGCCTGCAAGCTGCTGTTGCAAATGGTAATCAGATTTCTTTTCAAATTCGTGGAATAGGGGCGGTCGATCATCAGGCACTGACGCCTACAGCGGCCGCCACATACATAGATGGGGTCTATCAGGCAACCAATGTGCAAGCCGGTCCTTTACTTTTTGACATTGATAGGGTGGAAGTTCTCAAAGGACCACAAGGTTCGCTTTATGGTCGAAATAGTTCAAGCGGAGCCATTAATTTCCATTCGGTCTTACCTGACAATGATGCGGCTGGGTATGTGGGATTGGAGTATGGTGCCTCGAATAAATTTAATCTTAATGCGGCGGTGAACCTTCCAGTTAACGATATATTTTCGCTACGACTTGCGGCACGATATTTAACCCAAGAGCCTCTAATAGAAAATGTTCAAACCAATGATGAGATCTTAGCGCCTAAATCCGGTGGGGGGCAAAGGGATGAATTTGGTCTTCGTGCAATTGGTCGTTTCTCGCTGTCAACTTCGACGGAAGTCTTAGTTTATGTACATTATTCGGAAGACAATGGTGTAAATCCTGCTCCGCTGAATGATAGCTTAGATATTGGATCTCATCGAATATCGATTGGGCCTGACGGGATTCAAGATACGGATAATGAATTTTATGGGACGTCTCTTGTTCTCAACCAAGAATTTGGTGATTTAAGCCTTGTATCTCAAACGGCGTATACGGGCTATAATCAACAATATGGTTTCGACTTTGATGGGACGCCCGCACCATTCGATGTGGAGAATCTTAACGCTAATTTGGCTTATAACCGCAATTTTGATCAAATCAGTCAAGAATTTCGTCTCAATTACGTTTCTAAACATTTTGAACTTATGGGCGGAGCCTATTTAGAGGCCGAGCAATTTGATCAGGAATATCTGATTTGGTGCGGTGAATTAGATCTGGAAACTTTACTTGGAACCTGTCGCTATGTCGGTGCGCCTGGAAGGGCCGGACCATTGCCTGCATCGAATGGGGTTGCGACGAGTTTGCAATCCCTAATCAGTCAATCTCGAAAAACAGCCGCGATTTTTTCCTATAATACAGTTGAGATAACGCCACGATTAAGCGCTGTAATTGGGGGACGTCTAACTCATGAAGTGATCGAGGGTGAAGGAGAAGGTCGCCATCTCTTTGACGATGGTGTGATCGCGCTCAATAATCGCGACGGGCTAGGGCAGGCAATTGGACGTAACAAAATATCGGACACACATTTTTCTGGGAATTTCGGCTTGAATTATGCGATTTCTGAGGATGCCATGGCTTATATCTCATATTCTAACGGTTACAAGAGCGGAGGCTTTAACGGCGAAGTCATAAACAATGCGACCCATTTTTCAGATGAGGGATTATTCGGTTCCGAGTCTGTTGATGCATTTGAGAGCGGGATCAAATGGCGGGGGCATAATCTAATCTTAAATGCTGCAGGATTTTACCAAAATTATGATCGTCCACAGGCACGTATATTTGTACCCTTTGATACGGCTGATGGAGGATCCTTTACATCAAACTCCTTATCAAATCTCAATCAAGCAGTTTCCTACGGGTTAGATATTGAGGCAAAATGGGCGCCGATGGATGATTTTCTAATTAAGGCGGGAATGACGTTTTTAGATACTGAAATTATTCAAAACGAAGATCCGAACGTTCCGCAAAATGCAGATACTTTTGATGGTAATCCGCTGCCATTTGCATCAAAGTTTTCTGGAGTATTAGCTGCTCGGTATGAATGGCAACTTAGCGAGAAATTTCGAGCATCAATTTCTGGGAACGGAAAATATCAATCATCGTTCTTTCTGGATGCGGAAGGGCGCGCGGACCGTCAGCAGTCTGGTTATGAAATAATAGATGCTTCTGCCGTAATTCATTTTGGAACAGGGCTCGATTTGGGCATTTGGGGTCGTAATCTGACAAATGCGGACTATGCCATATCTGGTTTTGGGTTTATTGGATATAATACCTTTCGAGGAGCCCCGAGAACTTATGGCTTATCGCTGAAATATAGTTATTAGGCAGGGAAACTGGGGCGTAACCCCCGAAAAAAAAGCCTGCTCAGAGGCAGGCCAAATAATTACTTTGCCCGAGCGTGACGCTCCATGAGCTCAACGGCGGCGGATTATATTTCTCTACCACGGCCATCTTCGTTGCCAATTGATATCATTAAACTCGCATTTCCATATGGAATCCAATTTGAGAATGTGAAAAAATCTGTGACCTGAGCCCCAACTTCCTCCCTTTTTCTGGTAGAGTCTTTCGATTTTTATGGCCTCATGCGGCCTTCCGTTTCAAGT
>JAHDDC010000133.1 GCA_020629545.1 Hellea sp. | reverse complement strand
CCCGTCACGGTATCAAAGCCGTGCCCGGCAAGGGCTCCAAATTTGACCCCAATGTCCATCAGGCTGTGGCGCAAATCCCGTCCGATGAAGACAAAGGTAACGTAGCCGAAGTTATGCAGGTGGGCTTTACGATTGGTGAGCGGACTTTGAGAGCTGCTATGGTTGCCGTGTCGACGGGTAAAGCATAAAATCGTATCGCTAATTTCTCACGTCACTGTGATGTTATGTTAAGTGCGGACCCAAAAATCTCTGCTATGTGAAGCTCAACAAACATTGTAAAAGAGCTACCACATGCAAAATTTCTTCAAATACGCTATGGTCCTGCCCATGTTATGGGCCTGTAGCGCACCCGCGACCTCGCAGGATCAGACATCTTATGGGAGCGGGACAGATATGGTCAAAAAAGAAAAAGTGATGGAAAAAACGGGTTGGCCGGTTGTCATCAAAAATTATCTAACGGCGCCTGATGCTGACGGCCTTGTTCGTGTCGATTATGCCCGACTGCAAAACTCGCCAGATCGAGCGGTTTTAGAAGCCTATATCGCTGATTTACAGGCACAAAACCCGGATACGCTTAGCGCCGACGCGGCCGTGTCTTATTGGGCCAACCTTTATAATGCGGTGACGGTCGACGTCATTTTGGACAATTACCCCGTCAAATCGATCCGTGAGATCAAGTCCGGTGTGTTCAAGCCTGGACCATGGGACCTAAAGCTGATTACGGTGAACGGCAATTCTCTGTCACTCAATGACATTGAACACGGCATTATGCGCAAGAAATATCCGTCTCCTCATGTCCATTATATGGTCAATTGCGCCTCTGTGGGCTGCCCTAATCTGCTGGCAGGTGAATGGCGGGCCGAGACATTACAAGAAGACCGCGAACGGGCCGCACGTGCCTTTATCAATTCGCCGCGCGGCGTAGCTGTGAGTGGTAAAAGTCTGACCGCTTCCTCCATCTATAAATGGTTCAAGGAAGATTTCGGTGGAAGCAAAGCAAATCAACTCAAGCATATCCGGGAATTTGCCGATACGGATCTGGCAGCCGCTATTGATGGCGGCGCAACTATACGCGGCTATGATTATGACTGGTCCCTCAATGGGGTCGCTCCGGAGGGAGTGGAAAAATGAGTACCGAAACAATCGACAGTGAAGCCAAGCCACAAAAGAGCCTGGCGAAAAGATTGGCGCCCTTAGGTGTCATCGCCGCAGCTCTGGCCGCGTTTTTCGCTCTAGGAGGCCCAGAATATGTAAATCTTGAGACATTGAAGGCCAACCGAGAGTTTCTTGCAGGGCTGGTTGAAAACAATTTTATCATGGTCTTCCTCGGCTTTATTGCGCTTTATGCTTTGTTGGTCGGGATATCATTTCCGGGTGCCGGATTTCTTTCCATCTTTGGAGGCTTTCTGTTTGGGACTTTTACTGGAGCTTTCGGGATCGTCATAGGAGCCACCATAGGGGCCTGCATCATTTTTATGGCTGTCCGTATGGCGCTCGGTGATACGATGGCTGAAAAAATGGGCCCCTATATGAAGAAGTTTGAAAAAGGTCTGAACAAAAACGAATTGTCCTACCTGTTTATTCTGCGACTAGTGCCTTTATTTCCTTTTTTCGTCGTCAATGTCGTGCCGGCGTTGTTTAATGTGAAATTCCGGAACTATGCCCTGTCGACCGCCTTGGGTATTATTCCCGGATCTTTGGTCTATGCGTCTATTGGGGATGGCGCCAGCGCCATCTTTGAGCAAGGCGGCGATCTGAAGCTATCCGGTGTGATGACCGAGCCTCGCGTTTTGTTCCCCATCATTGGTCTGGCCTGTCTGGCCATGATCCCGATCATCTACAATAAATTCAAGGCGCAGCCGGTCTAACCTTTTAAAGTACGGTAGAGATTATATACTTACTCAAAATCAGAAAAACATACTATCCGCTCACCCCAGCAAAGGCTGGGGTCCAGTCTGCGAAAGCGGTTTGGCTGGCCGAGACCTGGAAAACTGGATCCCAAATCAAGTTTGGGATGAGCGGGTTTTAGAAAGAGAGAAATTCCATGTCCAAAACCCAATATGATGTTGATCTATGTATTATCGGCGCCGGTGCCGGTGGCTTGTCCATCGCCTATGGTGCCTCCCATCTGGGCCGCTCCGTCGTTATGTTCGAGGCCGAGGAAATGGGCGGCGACTGCCTGAACCACGGTTGTGTACCTTCCAAAGCCTTGATCAGCGCCGCCAAATATGCCCACGCCCAAGGCGCCGGCGCTAAGTTTGGGGTCAAACCTGCCAAGGCAAAAGTCGATTTCGAAACCGTGAAGTCCCACATCAAAGGTGTCATCGACACCATCGCGCCCGTAGACAGTCAGGAACGTTATGAAGGTTTCGGCGTCACCGTCATCCGGGAATTCGCCCGATTTAAAGACGCGAAAACTGTCGAATCCGACACAACCGAAGTCCGCGCCAAACGCTTTATCGTGGCCACAGGCTCTCGCGCGTCTGCCCCGCCTATCCCAGGTCTAGCCGATGTGCCTTATTTGACTAATGAAACGATTTTTTCCATGGATGAACAGCCCGAGCATTTGCTGGTCATTGGCGCTGGTCCCATCGGTCTGGAGCTGGGTCAATCCTTCCGCCGTCTTGGCAGCCAAGTCACCATCGTCGACATTGCCGCCCCTTTGGGCCGCTCAGAACCCGAACACGCAAAAGCCCTGGTCCACGCCCTTGAAGAAGAAGGTGTAGTGTTTAGAGCTCCGGTGAAAACAGAAAAAATCTCGGGTAAAGCCGGTGACATCACCATCCATCTGGAAGGCGGCGAAAAGCTTAAAGGCACGCACTTGCTTGTGGCGGCTGGACGTGCGCCTGCCGTCATGAATCTTAATCTCGACGCAGCTGGCGTGAAACATGATCGCCGCGGCATCGAGACGGACGACTGTCTGCGCACCTCCAATAAAAAGGTGTTCGCTGTCGGCGACACCGCAAAAACGCCGGAAGGCTTCCCGCGCGGCGGCCTCACCCACGCCGCAGGCTATCATGCTAAAGTTATTGTTGGCGCATTTTATTATATGCCGCCCATTCTCGACCGTATTCTAGGCAAGGCTAATACAGACCAAATGCCTGCGGCCATCTATACAGCTCCGGAGCTGGCCTCCATTGGCTTGACCGAAGCACAGGCCCGTGAGGCCGGGCATAATGTCAAAGTCCTTAAGTTTGAATTTGAAGAAAATGACCGGGCTATCGCAGAACGCAATAGAGAAGGCGAGGTGAAAATCATCGCCACCAATAAAGGTAAAATCCTCGGCGCGTCTATTATCGGCGAAAGCGCAGGCGATCTCTTACAGATCATTTCCCTGGCCATGGCGAACAAGATCAAAGTCGGCGGCCTGACGAAATATATCTCGCCTTATCCAACCCGGGCCGAAGCTGTGAAACGCGCCGCTAGTTCGTTTTATACGGAAACGATCTTTAGTTCTAAATTCCAAAAACTCTCAGGGTTTTGGACCAAGTTTCATTAGATATTATACGAGGGGTGAAGCCCCTCACTCGCCGCTTAGAGTGTCAATCTCATTCAACAACTGCGTCTTAAACGAGGGTGTCGCATCAGCAGCAAGAACTGCAAACATGCCCGACAGCACACGGAACTTATATTCGTGGAGGTCGATATAGTTGTTCATCCAATCGAGCCTCGCAAGACGCTGACACCCAAAGAGTTGCGCCGCCAGGATTTGTGTCGGAATATCCCCGTTGAGATAACCATTCGCCAGCGCGTTTTCACAAACATGCGCTGCCAAAGCCATGGAGCGCATGAAAAT
Organism: Hellea sp.; assembly: GCA_020629545.1. Taxonomy (GTDB): domain Bacteria; phylum Pseudomonadota; class Alphaproteobacteria; order Caulobacterales; family Maricaulaceae; genus JACOMS01. The sequence goes on along the minus strand of JAHDDC010000133.1, from coordinate 239 downwards.
GCCGTCCTTTGTGCGCTGTTCAAACATTTGCGCCCGCTCGCCGGCCACAAAGGCGGCCTTATACAGGGTTTCGTCGCCCGCATATAAATCGATCAACGCGTCGGTAAAGTCCTGAATGGCCGTAATCGGATCGCCCTCGGCGCGGCGCGATAAAACCTCATCTATATGGGTAACAACCTCGCCGACCAGATGTTGAATGATCTGAGATTTCTTACCCAAAAGATTATGAATGGTTGGGA
>JAHDDC010000132.1 GCA_020629545.1 Hellea sp. | reverse complement strand
TGTTTGCCGAGTTGGAAGGCATTCTCCTCGATCCGGTTTATTCGGCTAAAGGCGCGGCTGGTTTGATAGACCTGGTGCGCAAAGGTCATTTCAAAAAGGATGAAAAAGTCGTGTTCATCCATACGGGCGGCTCCACCGGCCTGTTTGGCTATGACTGGGCCTTTGATATGGATGAGCGCTGGACATCGCCCGCCTGATGGGGAAGCTGAAAACCATTGGCGTTTTGGGCGGTATGGGTCCGGCGGCCACAGCGGCCTTTCAGCAACGTGTTATTGACCTGACAGATGCAGGCGATGACGCCGACCATGTACCGCTCCTTGTGGATATGAATCCGCAAGTGCCGTCGCGCATCAAAGCCATTATGAGTTTACAGGATCGCAGTTTCAATTTTGAGGGCCCTAAAGACATCTCAAATAGTCCTTTCGACACAGCTGATTATTTTTCAGAGCAAAATTTAGACGACAATGAGAATCCTGGTCCCGTCCTAGCCCGTATGGCGAGAGGTCTAAAGGCCAGCGGCGCCGAAGCCATCGTCATGCCTTGTAATACAGCACATTTCTATGCGGAGTATATTGAACGGGCGGTCGATATTCCATTTCTAAATATGGTGACATTGTCAGCCGTCCATCTCAGGCAGGCCATAGGCCCATCCAAGATCGGCATGCTCGCCTCTCCTTTAACAGATGATATTGGTATTTTCAGGGATGCCTTTTCATCCTTTGATATGGACGTCGTTTTTCCGAAAAATGCAGACTTTGTCTTGAACCTCATCCGAACAATCAAATCTGAAGGGATTTCTGATGAGATGGACTGGCCGTTTAGAGAGTTGGCTCTGGAACTGCAAAAAAAAGGCGCGGATTGCCTGTTGATCGGATGTTCAGAGTTTTCACTATTAAGAAACCGCCTTAGTCCTGATCTGCCGCTTTTTGACACAGTAGATATTTTGGCATCTGAAACCATCAGGTTTTCCCGAGGCATTTAGACACCTGTAACCCAGGTTACAACATCCCGCCATTTTGCCGTTATTTTGATGGAACAATCAAATACGGAGCGCACAAATGATCGTCAAAAGAAATGAGGGTAATAGCGGAAATATCACTATTACTCTGGAATGTCTAAATCCTAATTACGCCAGTCGCGCGGAAATCCACGTCATGATGAGCAGTCCCCATCCTATTCCAGGAAATCAACAAGGTCAAAAAAATCTGGTTGACGGCGTTGCGACCTGGGCATTGCCAAATAATGATTATGATCTGTTTTTAAATGTCGCCGCCGACCTTGTAGAGGGTGCTGAGCCCGGTAAGGTCCGCTTCAGAGCAACCATCACACAAAACGGTTCTAACATTCCGCCTTGGAAAAACTCGAACAATCCCCAAACAAACATGGCCACTGCATTCCAAGGGGATACCGAGATTAAAAAGACAACTTTTGTCGTCACCATATTATAGGCGTGAACGATGATTTTTCGAACACTGAAACTGAGCTTCTCTGCCATATTAATATCATCGGTTGTTTTACCTTTCACAGCCTCAGCACAAGACTCTTCCGAAAGAAATATCACAATTGGTGATTTGGAAGATGAAGGCATTACGGCGGAAAGCCTTAAGATCGATCTTAAAACTCCAACGACACCAGCCGCCGCGATCCTCGGAGATGATACGTTGTCTTTAACCAGTCTTCGTTCAGCCAGTGACTTTTTTGTGCAATCGTTAAACGGGATTGGCACTGATGGATCTTTTCAGCCTGGCATTGCCATTGGTGGATCACCATACTGGTGGTTGGAAAAATCTGAAACTTTGAGGGATTATAAAAGTGTAGATCCCTTTACAACAGCGTTAAAACGCACCCAGTTCGGGCTGGCGACCAAAAGCGCGCCCGATGAGCCCAACGATACACAGCTCGGCATTAGCGCCAGTTGGCAGCTGATTAAAAAACAGGATCCGAGATTTGCCGAAGAAGGCGTGCAATGTATCGCCGATAATCTGGAACCCGTTCTTAGTTCTATGAGAACGGTAAACGAGGAGGCTGATCGCAGAGCGCGAGAGCAAACTAAAACTCAAAACAACATTGCGTCTGATAAAGAACTAGACCGTTTTCTTTCTGATCCAGCGAACAAAGCTATGTTTAATCAGCTAGTTGTTTCCTTAATTTCAATAGTTGAAACAGAATTTACGGAGGCCAAAAAAACGAAGTTTGATTTGGACGCTTATAAAAAAAGTCGGGAAAATTGCCGTGTAAAATTCGACGATTACTTGCGTGACACGGACTCGCTCACCTTCGCTGTTGCCAATAGTTTTTCGGCCCAAGACGGCAAATTTGATAAACTGAAAAATGACAAAACCGCGTTCTGGCTGGCCTATAGGTCGGGTCGAAAGGGCGTATTTGGAAAAGTTCCTATTCAGGCCTTTCTCGGCTATACGGTAAACGAAACCGTTACGCTCGAAGACGAGACAATGGATAAAGCTAATCGGATAACAATCGGTGTCGGTTCAAGTCTGGAAAGCGACGATGAGGTCTTGGATCTGCAAGTTTCTTATATCGATACAAGTTTCGATGGTGTTACGCCATCAACGGGCGATTATAGAATATCGGCGGCTTACTCCCGCCGTCTTTCCGACTATCTTTGGATTGAATTCCGCGCCGGAAAAACTAATTCGGATACTCTTAAAGATGCGGAATTTGCCGGTATCAACTTCAAACTGGATACGGAGTCATTTTTAGGGAATTAAAGATAGGCCTTGTTTACAGTCTGAAGGGCTTTGCTAACCAATACCTCATCAGATAACTCTGAGAGCCTCAAAGCCGGTGGCCCCCCATTAAACCCAAGCAGCACTGGCTCGCCCGTAAATTTGTACAGATTAAACCATTGATTAAATTCGCCAGGTGGCAGACCGTTGTTTGGGGTTACAATCCACGATTTGTCTTTGTCCCAGAAGGCCTCTTCAAATTGCAGATAGAGTTTGTCCAACGTCCCCATGGCCAGTCGGTCGATCGCTTCCTGTTTTCGCTCCGGTAAAGGCGGGCTGAACGTTAAGGTCCCTTTTTTCAAAACCCCTAACGGCACAGTGACAATGACACCGTCAAAACGAGCCGAATTGTCTTTAGAGGCAATCGTTACACCGTCTTCAGTCATTGAGACTCGAGAGACTTTGGTCGACAAATGTATGTCATAATCTCCCTCGATCGCGTTGAATATCTGGCTATATCCACCCGGAAACAAAACGTCAGCACCATCATAATCATCCACCCACATATAGGCCCATTCATTTATCTGATCGCTATCTGCGCCAGCCGTATGTTGAACCTCGATAACATTTGTCAGCCAGTCCGGCGCGTCTTCGTCTGATAGCTCTCCGCCTTCACCGTTACGCATGACATAGTTGGCATCTGATCTGACACGCTCAATATTTTGCTGATTGGCCAAACGGGTCAACGGATTCTGCTTGATACCGTGGATCCAGCTGGCCCCCAAATCCAGCGGCACGCCCAGGCTGTTATCCGTAAAGATACGCCCGCCAATCCTGTCCCGGGCTTCAACCACTGTAACCTCTACACCGGCTCGGGACAGTTTATGTGCGGCGGACAAGCCGCTCATCCCCGCGCCAATAATGGCGACGCTTTCTAATTCTTCTTCCAATACGAATTCGGCCACACGTTGACCGGACTCATAGGCCGCATGCACAGTACTGTTCCGGTCCGGGAAAGTGGCCTCGCCGGCAAAAAACAAACGCCCACCAACTGGCTTTTCCAAAGCCTTGATATCCTTGCGCTTAGCCCCTTTGGGAATATGGGAATAGGACCCGTAAGCGTATGGGTCTTTACTCCAATTGGTTCTAAGGTAGCCGATAGGCTGTCGGGCTTCTTCAGCCTGAGCCCGCCAAGGTACGAAAGACGTCATTGTTAACGCAGCGCTGCCAATAATCAAATTTCGGCGATTCATTTATAATCCGAACTTGATCCCGAGATGATCTTCTGAAAATTCCCAGAACCTTTTGGCAAGGGCCTTGTCATTGGCGTTTTCCGGTAAAGGCACAAGGCCCGCAGGCCCATTATATTCGCTGTTATCCGTCGGGCCGTAAAATTCGCCAGCTTGAGCCTCTGGAAGTGTCGCAGCC
>JAHDDC010000131.1 GCA_020629545.1 Hellea sp. | reverse complement strand
TATTTTGCACGCGTGTATTGCGGTAATAGACATCTCGGCGCGCCGTATAGCCCTGTTCGCGCAGAGCTTTGGCGAGATTGAGGCGAATATTGGCCCCTGACGCATAAACAAAAACCCTGGCGCCACCAGGTTCATAGACTTTCTGAACCAATTCAAGCAGGTCCCGTGCGTTACCTTTGGCCGACAACACGTCCTCAAATCCCATTTTGCGGGCCAAAGCCGCGCTGGCATCGCCGACTGTCATGACCGGCCAATCCCGCCGATCTGTCAATTGCCCCAGAATTCTGAGCGCGTTTTGAGAGGTTATCAGAAGGACAGCCCGGTCCGGCAAAGGTCTGGGCATTTGGGGCGCGATGGACACCTCAATCAGGGGCTTCAAATAGCAGTTAAACCCTGCCCGCTCCCAAGCGACACGACTCTTGGCGGCACCTGGTGCGGCGCGCGTAATCCAAACCGTTCCTTTTCTTAAACCCTTTTGCGGAGAGGGCGCTGTCATGAATAGGTCATCTCTGCCTTGATGGCCCGGCCCATATCCAGACCCAAGCGCACTGCATTTTCGAGGCTGGCTTTGTGTTTAAATCCATTTTTACGCCAGCGAAAGCGACCATCTTCGGAAAGTTGTTCCCCGGTCATATGGAGATGACCATCTTTAATTTGTGTGAGCGCTGCTATCGGCGTTCGGCAGGACCCGTCCAGCGCTTTCAAAAAGGCCCTCTCGGCCGTTATAGCAATCAGAGTTTCCGGGTGATTAAGCGGCTTGATATAATCCGCCGCCATTTCATTATGGTCCATTAATTCGATCCCAATGGCCCCTTGCGCTGGTGCATTGAGCATCGCCTCGGGCCCAATAATTTGCGTAGCCATACCTGGTTGATCCAAGCGTTTAAGGCCTGCATAAGCCAGGAAAGTAGCGTCACAAACACCTTCGCCCAGTTTCTTTAGACGGGTGCCCACATTCCCGCGCAGAAGCGTAAACTCCACATCTGGCCGCAGTGCCGCCAACTGAGCCCGCCGACGTAGGGATGCTGTCCCGATTTTCGCGCCCTTGGGCAGATCGGCAATACTCGCATATTTCGTTGAAATAAACGCATCGCGAGGGTCTTCGCGTTCCAAAACGGCACCGATTTTATGACCCGGCTGGAGCGTCGTCGGCACGTCCTTCATGGAATGGACAGCGATATCGATTTCGCCGGTTTCCAAGGCCGTTTCCAATTCTTTGGTGAACAGGCCCTTGCCACCAAACTCCGCCAGCTCACCTTTGAGCTTGTCGCCGGACGTCGTGAAGGTCACGATTGGGAAGTCCTCCTCGGGACGTACACTATAATGTCGCTTGGTCAACAGGCTCTGCACTAGCCGGGCCTGATAAAGGGCCAGAGGCGAACCGCGGGTTCCAATTTTTAAAGGCCGTTGCATGGCAGGCATTCTCGCGTTATCGAGCTTCGCAATTGCCGGAAAATGGACCAAGATGCAAGATAAGCCGCCGATCATATTAGGGATAGAATCCAGCTGTGACGAAACGGCGGCCTCTGTGCTGACGCACGGAGAAGACGGCGAGCCGGTTGTGCTGTCGTCGATTATCGCTTCTCAGGACGACGAACACCGCCCTTTTGGCGGCGTCGTGCCGGAAATCGCGGCCCGCGCCCATGTCAAAAAGATCGATCATGTAATTGATCAGGCCGTACGGGATTCCGGCCTGACCTATCAAGATATGGACGCCATTGCGGCCACATCCGGCCCTGGCCTGATCGGCGGTGTCATTTCGGGTCTATTATCGGCCAAAGGTCTGGCTATGGCTTTGGGTAAGCCGTTGATTGCGATCAATCATCTGGAAGGTCATGCCCTGTCCCCGCGTTTGGCGGCGCCCTGCCCCTTTCCCTATCTGCTTTTGCTTGTTTCGGGTGGCCACACCCAGCTTCTCGCCGTGCGGGGTCTGGGTCAATATGAGCGCCTCGGCAGTACGGTGGATGATGCGGCGGGCGAAGCTTTTGATAAGACCGCCAAGGTAATGGCGCTCGGCTTTCCTGGCGGACCCGCGGTTGAAAAACTGGCCGCCAAAGGCGACCCGAAAGCGATCAAACTGCCCAGACCCTATGCCAAGACCAAACATGCCAATTTTTCCTTTGCGGGCCTTAAAACAGCGGTTGCCCGCGCCTTTGAAGCCAGCGATAAGTCTGACACGGCCAAAGCCGATATTGCGGCGAGTTTTCAGAGGGCCGTTTGTGATGTCCTCATCGACCGGACCGCCAATGCCATGAAGCTCTTTCTGGAGAAAACGGACGAAACCGGTCCTCACCGTTTTGTTGTTGCGGGGGGTGTGGCTGCCAATAAGGCAATCCGACAATCTCTCGAAGACCTCTGCGAAACCCATAATTTCACACTCACCGCACCGCCCATGAAGTTTTGTACAGATAACGCGGCGATGATTGCACTGGCCGGTTTGGAGCATTACATTCAAGGTAACTTTGCGGATCTGGATGTGGCGGCCCGCCCCCGCTGGCCCCTCGACAGCGCCGCAGCCGCAGCCAATCCGGCCAGCGGTTTTGGTAAGAGAGGACCGAAATCTTGAGTGCAAATTATCAAAAATTTGGGGTTATCGGCGCAGGCGCCTGGGGCACCGCCCTGGCGCAAACGCTGGCTTCCGCCGGACGGGATGTGACCCTCTGGGCCTTCGAAAGCGATGTCGTCACCGACATCAATAGCCAGCATGAGAATAAGACCTATCTGCCGGGCGCAGCGCTGCATAATTCTATCCGCGCCACACAGGATTTATCAGAACTGGCCAGCTCAGACGCCATTTTAGTCGTCACCCCCGCTCAACATATGCGCGGAACACTGGCCAGTTTCGTGCCGCATGTGCGCGACGGGCTGCCCATAGCTCTCTGTTCCAAAGGCATTGAGATCAGCTCCGGTAAATTCATGAGCGAAGTGCTCGAAGAGATCTGCCCGCAAGCCACCACCGCCGTCCTGTCCGGCCCCAGCTTTGCCGCAGATGTGGTCAAAGGCCTGCCGACGGCTGTGACGCTGGCCTGCTCCGATTGGGATGTAGGCGGTAAACTGATTTCATCCATCGCCGCGCCCACTTTCCGGCCTTACTATTCGGCTGATGTGTTGGGCGCAGAGATTGGCGGGGCCGTCAAAAACGTTTTGGCCATTGTTTGCGGACTTGTCCTTGGCAAAGGTTTGGGGCGCTCAGCTCATGCGGCCATTATTGCCCGCGGTTTTGCCGAAATGACCCGATTAGGCACGGCGCTTGGCTGTAAACCGGAGACATTAACCGGGCTTTGTGGTCTGGGGGATTTGGTCCTGACTTGTTCATCAGAACAATCGCGCAATATGTCTTTCGGTATGGCGCTGGGTCAGGGGCAAAGCTTTGAGGACTATATGGCCGATAAAAAGGTCGTTGTCGAAGGGGCCGCTACCGCACCAGCTCTGAAAGCGTTATCACTGGCTAAAGGGGTCGAAATGCCCATTAGTCATGCGCTGGCCAATATTCTCGACGGCTCAGAGCAGGTGGATGATGTCATTACTCGCTTGCTCGCCCGCGAACATAAAACGGAAATTATGTCATGAAATTTATCATCTACACCCAGGATAAGCCTGATAGCCTGCACATCCGCCAAGCCAATCGTGACGCCCATCTGGCCTGGCTGAGATCAGAAAATTCCGATGTGACTTTGCTGACGGCTGGCCCCTGGCTGGATGATGAAGAGGTCATGCGCGGCTCCATGTTGATCGTCGAAGCCGATAGCACGGATAAGGTGGAAGGCTGGCTTGAAAACGATCCTTATAAAAAGGCAGGTCTACCCGGTAAGGTGATGGTGAAGGCTTTCATCTGGGCAATTGGGGCGCCTGAGTAGCTAGCCACCTCCGACCTCGCTCTTTCAGGCTCGGCCACCTCCCCCGGTTCCCGGTGGAGGGATTATCTCTCCACCCGCCTGCGGGGGGAGATGCCGAAGCGCAGCGTAGGCAGAGGGGGCTGATCACCACTCAAACCAAAACTGCCTGGCCATGGCAGCCAGGCAGCCGCCTTCCAGATGACTGGAAGGTCCCGGAGGATCGGTTAAGTTTAAGAGCCGTAAGTGCGTTGTTGACCGCCAACCGTACCGGAGCTGGAATAAACACCCTGATTGGGGACGATGTAATTATCGAC
>JAHDDC010000005.1 GCA_020629545.1 Hellea sp. | reverse complement strand
GTTTTCAACCTGGAAAGAGGGGTTCGATTCCCCTAGGGACTGCCATTACGATTTTTCCAAGTTATCAGATTTCCTGTTTGTCGTTTTTGTGTTAGTATGAGGCGCGGCATCAGTACTGCCCCACATGGTACTCAGCCGCCGAACCGTGGTTTAAGGTAATTGACCAGTGCCGATTGCTGATGGAACACGGGGCGAGGTTCCAATGTTAATGCATTGGGGACATTGGGACCAATCGAAGAGAATTTCGCTGCTTTTTTCAGAAAAAAACAACTTGGCCTTTTTTTGATATTTGGTTACTCATGCCCCATGAAAAGACTAATTATTCTATCCGCCCTCTCTGCCGCTTTGTTTGTGATTTTATCTGCGACCAGTAATGCGCAGGACAAAAAGATTGAAGTGATCGATTTTGGCACTCCGGAGACTTTGACCATTACCAGTGAAGGCAACCAAAATACGTTTTTGGTTGAGATAGCTGACAATGAAAAGGAACAGGCGCGGGGACTAATGTATCGTGATGTTCTTGATCCTGATAAAGGCATGCTTTTCGAATTCGAAAAGCCGAAAGTCGCAACAATTTGGATGAAGAATACGGGCATTCCACTCGACATTTTGTTTATCCGCAGTAATGGAAAGATCCTAAAAATAGAACATTCCGCGACGCCTTATTCACTTCGAAGTGCGTCATCTGAAGGAACTGTTGCAGCAGTCGTAGAGTTAGCTGGCGGACGCGCTTTAGAGCTAGGCATTATGCCGGGGGACATGGTTACGCATGGGTTTTTCGGAAATGCAGGATCAAGCGAAGAAAAATAAAATTTTCGGTTCATACCCCTTGCGCAATACGAATTCATGTATAAAAGACGCTTTCTCCGTCGGGGAGTAGCGCAGCCTGGTAGCGCATCTGTTTTGGGAACAGAGGGTCGCTGGTTCGAATCCAGTCTCCCCGACCATTTTTTGTTTCATTTCGAAACACCAAAGTAAGCTTTTCCTAACACCTTTTGGCGTAGACTTTCGTTCTAAATGGGAACTACTAGCCTATGCAAACCTCTAATGCTGTCCAAGCCGCAGCAATGGCGCCGCCAAAACCTGCCCAAGCTATTGAAATTGGTCGTATTTTATCCGTTGGTTCGTCCAAGGCTTTAGTTCGACTCAATAACAATATCATTCGAAATGGGCAGATGCATTTGGCCCAAATCGGAACTATTTTGAAGATCGTTACCCGCGACTCGCTCGTTATATGCATGGTCTCGTCATTGAAAATTGGAGGGACTGATGAAGAAGGGTTGGGTGATGGCTGTATTGCGCAAGTTGATATTCTCGGCGAAATCGCAACGAATCCAACCACGAAAACAACACGTTTTTTCCGTGGCGTAAGATCTTTCCCGGTCTTGAGTGAAGCAGTTGTAACAATGACCCCGCCCGAACTGGAGCTGATATTTAATCGAGAAAGCGAACAGTGCATTCAGGTTGGGAAGCTTCATCAGGACCGATCCATAATTTCCAAAGTTCGAACGGATGATTTGTTATCGAAACACTTCGCCATCATTGGATCAACTGGTTCAGGTAAGTCTTGTACGGTTGCGCTCGTATTACAGGCCATTCTCGTCGAAAATCGGAGCGCTAGAATCGTCTTGTTCGACCCGCATAATGAATATTCCAAGAGTTTTGGTAATATGGCGGAAGTCATCGGCGGAGATACGCTGGATTTGCCTATTTGGCTTTTCAATTTCGAAGAGACCGTTGAGCTTTTGACTAGCGAAATTCAAGATCATCGCCGTGCGGAGCAAGAAATTTTACACGACCTGATTCTGAAAGCAAAACAGCTCTATGATAGAATGTCACGCACCGGTGAAATGTCTTCACAAATTAAGATAGGTGACGTGGAGAAAGAACTCGGGCGAGCAGCTTCGTACATATCGCTTGATTCGCCCGTGCCTTACCGAATTCGGGATCTATTGAAGCTATTGGATCACGAGATGGGTAAACTCGAGAATTCTGGTAATCTCGCGCCGTATATGCGTCTTAAGAGACGGATCAATACGATTTTGAATGACCCGCGATATCAGTTTATTTTTAGAAACCAGGCCTCCGCAAGTTCGATTGAAGATATCATGGGACGAATGTTTCGGATTCCGGTCAACAATAGACCAATTTCAATTCTGGATTTTTCATCCATTCCATCGGAAACATTGAATATTGTTGTCGCAGTTGTGAGCCGCTTAGCATTTGATTTAGCGGTATGGAGCGAACGTAAACTTCCTATTCTGCTGGTATGTGAAGAGGCTCATAGATATGTTCCTGCAGACCCGACGCTAGGTTTTAATTCAACGCGAAAAATAATATCCAGAATAGCAAAAGAGGGACGAAAGTATGGAGTGTCCCTGGGTATAATTTCGCAACGACCGTCTGAGCTTGAGCCTTCGACACTTTCGCAATGTTCAACCATTTTTTCAATGCGGTTGAGTAATGAAGTCGACCAAAACTTTGTTCGTTCAGCGGTTCCCGATGGCGCTGATGAATTATTAGCGTTTTTACCCTCGCTAGGAACTGCTGAAGCTATGATTTTCGGAGAAAGCGTGAATATGCCAATGCGGGTTGTTCTTAATACCCTAGCTGAGGAATATCGACCACATAGTTCAAGTGCGAAGTTTACTGAATTATGGGCCGCTGACCGCACGTCCCCTGAATTCATGCAGACGGTTTATCATAATTGGCGTACGCGCACTGTGACGAAGAATCAGGGTGTGAGTTCAGCTGCTCAGCCGCCGCCAAGTCAACCGACCTCAAAACAATCGATACAGCAGGGTCAGGATTTACGCCGCGTAGCGCAGAAAAATCAAACCAGGCCATTGGTTAGACGACCAAGTGCTCCTGGACCCGTTGGCGCGGCCCCCCGAAAGCAAAGTTTGGCTGAGGTCAAAAAGATTTTGAACGGGGCGTTTAACGGTCAATAGAAAATATCGTTGAGGCAACAAAGATAGTTTACAGTTGGGCACAATCGTTTTATGTCCGGTTTCCAAAATTGGAGTCTAAATGTTCGCTCGTATCTATCAGCCAGCACCGAATGCCATGCAGTCCGGACGCGGAAACTCGCGTCATTGGGTTTTGGAGTTTTCAAAAGGTGGAAAACGCTCGATCGATCCATTAACAGGAACCTATCGGTCCTCTGATGTGACAGCGCAATTAGATCTCAAATTTGAAACATTGGATGCTGCTGTCGCCTATGCCAAAGCCCATAATATCCCTCATCGGGTTATTCGGCCACGAAAGGTAAAGCGCATTAGCCGGTCTTATGCGGAAAACTTTGCGTATGACCGTAAACTACCCTGGACACATTAGCGTCAGGATCCGTAGCTCAACTGGATAGAGCAGCCGCCTTCTAAGCGGCAGGTTGCAGGTTCGAGTCCTGCCGGGTCTGCCACGCTAATTCAGTGGGAAATGAGATTCTAAAAACTTGAGAAATGCCGGCCAGTCTTCTTTCACGACCCCGTGCGTCCCGGGTCTTATCCAAAAGCTTATATCATCTTTGGGCCTAAAATCTCCCAATCGCTCAGCGGTCAATCCAGTTGAATCGTATAAACCATAAATGTTACTGGCTGCTCGCCCAGCTCTGAAGGCTCCTTCTGGGTCCGACCATACATCACGTCGAGCGTTGCCCAATAAAATAGGTCGAGGTGCGACTAGTCCAATCAAATGGTGCTGGTCAAAAGGTAGTTTCTCTACATTAGGAGCGTAAGAAAAAGCCGCCGATCCGAGCCAATGAGGATATCCGTTTAGGATGTCGAGTAAAGTTTCTCCCGAGCCTCCTCGGGATAGAGACGCGCCGGCAGTACCGGACTGATGGGCTATCACGCCCTGAATATTTTCAGAATGGGCAGCTGCCAGAAGTCCCACCTTACCATATCTTGAATGTCCCCAATGAATGATGGGGCCTATATCTGTATCTGATTTAAGGATTTCGGTAGTCAGTATGGCTTGAGCGGCCCAAGCCATCAAAGCACCAGGTCGTTGATTGTCTGTATAGTTAGAAAAAAGCGTCTCAAGTTCCTCATTTGCGCTCAAGGGATGATCGGGAATAAATTCTGGTGGATGTAAAACACCGATTGCGTAACCCTTTTCAAGAATGTTTTGAAATGGGGGACTGACGATGTAACGGCCAAAAAAATAATGCATAAGAACGCCAAAAAATGCACTACCTTCACAGGAAAAACCTTGGTCGGGTAGGGGTGCATCGTCGGCCTTGACGACATCATGGTTAGGACAAAAATTTTGCGTCAAGATTAATGGGCTGGGTTTGGATAAACTGGCAGGCTTCACCAGAATGAGTCCAAATCTTTTGGAAACGCTATTTGCGGGGTTTTTAACTCTTAGTGTCTTGAATTCAATAGTTGCGATTCCGCCAAACGTTTCTTTGGATAAACGTGAATCTACTTCATCTACTATGAGTTCATTTGGATAGGACCCATACAAAGTTTCTTGGAAGCTTTTACGCAAATCATCCTGAGCGTTTTCCCATGCCGCCTGGTTTTTATAGTTCAGGCTTGGCTGAGCGAGGATGCTCCGAGGTTTATCTGGAGCCGTTTTCAGAATCATTTGAACCGATGGGTTCGAAAGTAAAATAAAGACAAACAGCCCCAGTAACGATAAAATCCAAATTCGTTTTCGCTTCCAATAGGGCTTTGGCATTAAAAAGCTTGTTTAGCAGATTGTTTTATATCGTTTTTTAGGTCCTCAATATTCTCCAGCCCACATCCAAATCGGATAAGAGGGCCAGAAATTTTGGTGCCTAGCGTCCGGTTAAGTTGTGGATCACAATGAATAACCACGCTTTCGAAACCGCCATATGAAAATCCGAGACCAAAAAATTTGAGACCATTCAAGAACGAATTAACAGCTTCATGACTTGCGGGTTTTGTAACAACACTAAAAAGGCACCCGCCTCCAGTGAAATCGCGTTTCCAAATTTTGTGATCCGAATGCTCTTCCAGAGCCGGATGAAGGACCCGATCAATGAAGTCCTGCTCAGACAACCACTTAGCCAAGTTAAAAGCGGTTTTCTCCTGCTCTCTAAACCGTGTGTGAAGTGTCCGAAATCCCCTTAGGATTTGGTAGGCATCATCAGGTGATGTCGCAAGGCCAAGGAGTTTACGGGTTTTCGCGACTTGTTTGGCCATGGATGATGTACGACTAACTACGGCGCCAAACATGATATCGCTATGACCGCCTATATATTTTGTAGCTGCATGGATACTTATATCGGCGCCTAGAGCAAGCGGTTGATAAGTGATGCCTGCTGACCACGTATTATCAACGATAATTGAAATCTCTTTTGCCATAGACCTAATTGCGGGAAGGTCTTGAATTTCAAATGTAAGCGATCCCGGAGACTCCATAAGGATCGCGCTGGTATTATCGCGGATTAGCTCTTTGATGCCGGTTCTGCATCGCGGATCATAACGTTCGGCCTGAACATTCATTTTCTTCAAGAATTCATCACAAAAGTACCTAGTCGGTCCGTATATTGAGTCCGTAACCAAAATATGGTCACCCGACTTCACACAGGCTAATATGGCCAACGTACAAGCGGAGAGCCCAGAGGGTGTTAAGCTGGTCCCGGAACCGCCTTCCAGCTCACAGAAAGCTTCCTCAACGGCGTCGTGAATAACGCTTCCGTGTCTGCCATAGCCCCGGACATCAGTTCGGTAAAGATCTTCGGATTTCTCAAATAAAAGCGTTGAAGCGCGGGTTATACTGTGATTGACGCTGGTTCCCAAACCGGGCTTGGGGCGTCCAAGATGTGTAAACTTTGTTCTATCTTTCATCTTAAACCTCTATTGGCGCGTTAGATGCACCCCATTCGCTCCAAGATCCATCATAGACTTTGATTTCACTTGCGCCTAGTCGGTTAAAAGCAAGCGCAAGAATGCACGCGGTGACACCGGATCCACATGTTGTGATGATCGGGCGCGACAAATCAATTCCTGCACGTCCTACATTTTCAGCCAATCGTGTAAGCTCTACATATCGTCCGTTTTCAACACATCGATGATAAGGAAAAGAAATACTGCCCGGAATATGTCCCGACCGCAGGCCCGGCCGGGGTTCAGGAGCGAGTCCGTGAAATCGATCTGTTGAGCGGGCATCGACAATCTGCGGCCTAGATGGAAGCAATGCCAATATTTCATCTTTGGAAATTATCCCGGCCTTCGGGGAGGGAACCGGTTGTTCGTAGATGAAATCATCGGTGTTTTTGGGCAGTAATGGTGTCTTGGAGATTTTGTGACCGGCTTCGATCCAGGCGGGGAGGCCGCCATTAAGGACTGAAACGTTTTTATGGCCCATCATTTTAAAGGTCCACCAAAGCCGAGGTGACGCGTAAACACCTTTTCGATCATAACAGACGATATGATCACTATGAGAAATACCGAAGCTTGAATTCAGGCGCTGAAATTCCGCTAGACTGGGTAAAGGGTGCTTTACATTTGAAATCCGGTCGCTCAGATGGATTCCGTAATGGCCGGCTCCGTGAATATAGCCTTCCACGAGGGATTCCGTTGATCCGATCAAACTCCATGTCGCGTCAATCACCCGCACTTGGTCATTAGAAAGTGCGTCTTGAAGCCAACCTGTTTCGACGACAGAGTTTATAGAAGCCATGGCGGAACAGGTAAGCCTTTTTGCTTTAAAAACTCTGGGTTATAGACTTTTGATTGATAGCGTTGTCCATAATCGCATAAAATGGTCACTATGGTATGCCCCGGACCCATGTCTTTAGCCATTTGAATGGCGCCGCTAACATTGATTCCTGATGAGCCGCCGAGACATATACCTTCAAGCTGATTGAGTGCGAAAAGGGTCTCAAGTGCTTCTTTATCATGGATTTGATAGGCCATATCAACAACGATGTTCTCGAGGTTTTTGGTGATACGGCCTTGGCCGATACCTTCAGTTATGGAGTTGCCCTCGCTTTCGAGTTCTCCATATTTGTAAAAGCTGTACATTTTTGATCCCATTGGATCAGCCACGCCAATTTTTATCTCTGGGTTCAAAGCTTTAAGTGACATTGAAACACCGCCCAAAGTTCCGCCAGACCCGACGGCACAAATAAAGCCATCAACCTTTCCGTTAGTTTGCTCAAATATTTCAGGCCCTGTCGTCTTAATATGGGCATTCCGATTGGCAGTGTTGTCAAATTGATTGGCCCATATGGCTCCATTTGCCTCCGATGCATCTAATTCCTTCGCTAGACGTTCAGAGACATGGACGTAATTATTAGGATTTGCATAAGGAACGGCATCGACCTCGATAAGCTCTGCGCCTAATAGCTTAACAGCGTCTTTTTTCTCCTGACTCTGTGTTCTTGGCATAACGATTTTACATCGATAACCCAGAGCGGAACACACCATCGCCAATCCAATTCCAGTATTGCCCGCAGTGCCTTCCACGACCACACCGCCGGGCGTCAATCGCCCCTCGCTTTCTGCTGAACGGATTATCTCAAGGGCTGCGCGGTCTTTGACGGATTGCCCCGGATTGAGGAACTCTGCTTTTCCGAGGATCTCGCAACCCGTCAGTTTAGAGGCTTCATTAAGCCGAATAAGGGGGGTGTTACCGATAAGATCAAGTACGGAATGGGCTGACATGTTATCCTCAAAAGAATTCTGAAATGGTTCGCGTGAATCTCTGATATGATGTGGCGTAGTTTTCTGCAAAAATCCATGCTTTTTCACAAAACTTATGCTAAGTGCCAGCAAAAATTCAAAAGAATAAAAGATGAAAATCAATAGCACCATAGAATTAAAAACCCCGGCAGGGACTTCATATTTTATCGGAAATGATAAACCGCTGACTATTTTGGCGGGGCCTTGCGCAATGGAAAGTCGTGATCATGCCTTAATGACGGCAGAGCGACTTAGAAAGATATCAGACTCCGTGGGTTTGAATATCATTTACAAAACCTCATATGACAAAGCGAACAGAACCAGTATCCATTCTCCTCGGGGGATGGGCTTATCAAAAGCCATTCCAGTATTCGAAGAGATCCAATCTCAACTTGGCATGCCATGCCTGACTGACATTCATACAGCAGAACAAGCCAGAGAGGTTGGGGCTGTTGTCGATGTTCTTCAAATTCCGGCTTTCTTGTGTCGTCAAACTGACCTCTTGATTGCAGCGGCTGAGACTGGACGTGTCCTTAACGTGAAGAAAGGTCAATTTTTGGCCCCGTGGGATATGAAAAACGTCCTCAATAAAGTTGTAGAAGCAGGAAATCCAAATGTGATGGCCTGTGAACGCGGAGCAAGTTTTGGTTACAATACGCTTGTTACTGATTTTCGGGGACTACCCATCATGAAATCTTTTGGCGGGCCAGTCGTATTTGATGCAACTCACTCTGTTCAGCAACCAGGCGGGCAGGGCGGCACAAGCGGAGGTCAAAGAGAGTTTGTTCCGCCGTTAGCCCGCGCAGCAGCATCTATTGGAATTGCAGCAATCTTTATGGAAACACATCCTGATCCGGATAATGCACCATCTGATGGTCCGAATATGATCCCGATGGACAAATTTGAAGCTTTGCTAACAGACATCAAGCGATTTGATGATCTGGCAAAATCACATCCGCTTTAATCTCAATCAACGGGCGTGACTGGGCTTTCTTGAATTTCTATGACTTCAAGATCATCGAGTTTTTCCACGCGCTCCGGAAGATGTCCTTTTTCAATGACGGACTGCACCCTAAGTGCAGCGTTTTGGCGAATATCCTCGTAGAATAGATTAAACGGTAATGTTCGGTATTGTCCGCCTATGCGAAAAGGACGCCGTAAGCTTCGACTTTTCGGCTTATCAACATAAAGAAGCCCGTCTTGACATTGCGCTCCAATTTGTTTGCTTCTTGGCGCCGGCTCAATACCTGGTTCCAGACCAATGGCTGCAACGCCGCCTTTATGCAGGCGCCTAGGCGCGTAATCATTGCTCCGGTTCCACAATAATGGATTAACGCACAATAGAGGCCGATCATTTATCATTCGGTAATCACCACGTTCATAGATATTGAGTCGCGTCGCGAAGCGTTCCGCAATCATGCCGTCACCTGGCATAAAAGCGCCCCAAGCAATCACACATCCCGTCGATGTTTCAGTCTCACAAGGGCTAAGATTTTTGAGGTCGTTACTGAATTTTTCCAGGGGCAATGGGTGGTCGATAATAAAGGCCGCTGCTAGCCTGTTTTTTAAGTCGGTATCAAAAAAGTCAGCCAATAGTCGCTGCGCATGTGATGCGCCTTGCCCATGACCGGCCAGAATAATTGGTCGTTCAGGTGGAGAATGTTTCAGAAAAAATGTAAAAGCTCTATGGACATCTTGATATGCTAAATCCTGTGCCCGCCTAGCATCCTCTCGATTTGTCATGGCGGTGTATAGGGACGCCTGTCTATAGTAAGGGGCGAAGACACGCCCAGACATGCGATAAGGGGCTACATAGTTTGGCCGGATAATACGATTAAGTTTATCAATCTGGTAATCGCGGGTGATCGGCAGGTTCCAGTGATCCCCGCCCTTAAACAACACAGGTGTGACAACGAAAACATCACCGGCGCCATCATTTTCGTAAGGATCGGCTGCAAGGTCTGGAAGGTCCATCCAATTTTTAGCGAGATTGTAATTAGGGGCTTCGGGGCGTTCATAGGTTTGAAAAGGTTGCCCCGGGTCCTGCAACGATTGAAATATATCGTTCCGATAATAGATAAATGCTCCCAGAATTAGAATTGAAACACTAATTGCTGCGAATAATAGGTATGTTTGTGTTGATAATTGCCTCGATTTAGCCATATCAGTTGCTAGCCTTTTTATGACTGTAAGCCAATGACTGAAATCCCCTCCGATACGATTGATACGCCCGAAAAAACCAAGCCAGGCATTTTAAGAAGTATGCGTAACAGCCTTATAACCGGCGTGATAATCGCATTGCCAATCGGCGCAACAATTTGGTTGATAACCTCATTTGTGCGCTTTGTGGATAATCTTGTTCTCAAAATTTTGCCGGCCGAACTTAATCCAAATGTATTCATAAAAGAGTATATCGGGTTTGATTTACCCGGAACAGGATTGATCATAGCAATTGTCGCGCTGTTCTTCCTGGGCGTATTGGCTTCTAATTTCATCGGTAACAGTGTCTTGAAATTTGGTGAAAACCTTTTGGGGCGAGTTCCGCTTGTGAGTAATATATATAATGGTGTGAAACAAATTGTCAGTACTGTCGCACAGAGCGAAGAACGAACATTTAATGAAGTTTGTTTGATTCAATATCCGCGACCAGGACTTTGGGCCGTCGGATTTATTACCGCCAAGCTCAGGGGTGCGCCTTTAGAACATTTATCCGCAGATCATGTTTGTGTGTTTGTACCGACAACACCTAATCCGACATCGGGTTTTCTATTATTCTCGAAGCGTTCAGATTTGAAAATCCTGGCGATGACACCAGAGGAGGGCGCAAAGCTCATTATTTCAGGCGGTCTGGTATCTAATGAAGATGAGGATGCGAAACTGATCTCGAATTAATTATCCAGCCTTCATCATCGCGATGCCCCATTCTTGTTCAAACAAATATAACAGGTTCCTCAGCGCTTTTCCTCGCGGAGTTTTGAGGCCCGGATCGTTTTTTATAATCAATCGAGCATCCTGATGAGCTGTTTCTAAAAGGCCGCGATGTTTATCCAGGTCTGCTAGTTGATAAGTTGGTAGACCGCTTTGTTTCGATCCTAATAAATCCCCAGAGCCACGTAGCTCCCAGTCTTTTTCGGCAATTACAAATCCATCTTCTGTTTGACGCATGATTTCGAGTCTCGCTTTCCCGCTGACGGATAAAGGCCCTTTATAGAGCAGTAAGCAAGACGATGCTTTGTCTGATCGTCCCACGCGCCCTCGAAGCTGATGAAGCTGAGCGAGGCCAAACCGTTCAGCATGCTCAACGACTATCACCGTAGCATTGGGGGCATCGACACCAACTTCGATAACTGTGGTCGCGACAAGAATATCGATGTTTCCGGACTTAAAGTCTTGGGTCATTCGATCTTTTTCTTCAGGCTTCATGCGGCCATGAACAAGACCGACACGGCTTCCAAAATGCGCGGATAACGTTCTAAAACGATCTTCAACTGATGTCAGATCAATCAAATCACTATCTTCGACCAGGGGACAAACCCAGTAAACCTGATTGTCATTTTCGATAGTTCGGCCAATGGCTTCAATCACACTGTCTAGTCGTTGAAGCGGAAGAATGCGGGTTTCGATAGCCTGGCGACCAGCGGGTTTTTCATCTAGTTTTGAAATATCGAGATCGCCATAAGAGGTTAGCGCTAATGTGCGTGGAATTGGTGTGGCTGTCATGACCAAGAGGTCGGGGGTTTGCCCTTTTTGCATAAGACGCAATCTGTCATGAACTCCAAATCTGTGTTGTTCGTCAATCAATACGAGACCTAGGTTTTTGAACTCTACGCTGTATTGAAATAGCGCGTGGGTACCTACAATAACGTCAATATAACCTTCGGCGAGGCCTGTAAGGAGTGCTTGACGCGGTTTGCCTTTGTCTCGTCCGGTTAAAGCTTCAACTGATAATCCTGCAGGATCCAAAAAGGCCTTCATTGTTTCGGCATGTTGTCTTGCGAGGATTTCAGTCGGCGCCATTAATGCGATTTGAACACCCGCCTCTGCCGCGAAAGCTGCAACCATTGCTGCAACAAACGTTTTTCCTGCACCGACATCGCCATGTAAGAGCCTGGCCATTCGATAAGGGGATTTCAGGTCTGCAATTATGTCAGCGACGGCTCTATCTTGTGCGCCAGTCGGTTTAAACGGCGCGGCTTTCTTCACGTCATCGACATATTGCCCTTTAGCATTGAGGACATGACCTTTTTGTCGTCGATTGCTCTCCCGAACCAGAGCCATAGCGAGCTGCTTGGCGAGCAACTCGTCATAAGCTAATCTCTGTCTTACTGGTGAGTTTTTGGAAATATCAACTGGGTGAACGGGTCGATGCAGATGCTCTATGCAGTGATTGAAAGATTGCCAGTCCTGTTGTTGAAGAAAGCCATTATCAAGCCACTCATCCATTTTTGGGATATTATCAAGGGCCTGCATAACGGCCTTGCGGGCAATTTTTTGGGATAAACCCTGGCTTAAAGGGTATTGCGTCTCATAAAGCGGAAGTTCCGATGCCATATTGGGAGCAAGTACATAGTCGGGATGCGCCATTTGAATGTTCGGACCATAGAACTCGATTTTTCCAGAGATGAGTCTTTGGCTTTTTTCGGGTAGAATCCGGCGCAGATAATCACCTCGGGCTTTGAAGAAAACGAGTGTCATATCACCCGTCTCGTCAAATACACGGATCTTATATGGGTGCCGCCGATTCGAAGGTGGGTTATGCGACCCAACAGTAACCGTAAAGGTACATATTTCACCATCTCGGGCCCCTGCAATATAAGGCCGAAAGCTTCGGTCGATCAAATTGCTAGGTGGTGTAAAGATCAAATCTTTTATTCGTGTTCCCATAGCTCTCCCCAAAGCTTCGCGAACGCGAGTCCCGACGCCGTTTAGCGTCGTAACATCAGCAAAAAATGGAAAAAGCACATCAGGCCGCATTGTTATAAATTGAACGAGAAATTAAAGCTGTGCAAGACCTGAATAGTATCTATAGAAGTCGCAAAATTGAAAGCCTGCCGACAATGAATGAAAACGAAAAGAAACGCTTACTTTATCGTGCCAATTACCGTGGTTTTCGTGAAGCCGATATTCTTTTGGGAGGGTTCCTAAAAGAAAACATCCATAGCCTAAGCAATGACGATCTCAACGATTTCGAAAATCTTCTCGAAGCGCGCGATCATGATATCTATGATTGGATTACGGGAAAACAGACTGTGCCATCCAAGTATGATACGCCAATCCTCAAAAAGATCCGTCAGTATCGACCGGATTTTTAATGCTTCAATTACAACGATATCTTAGCTCTGAGGCGAGCCTCACGGCTGCTGGGTTGCCAGCAGGTCTTGATGCTCTTATCTTTACGCGCGCTGTCCGTAAAAGTGGACAGAAAAGTTTGTTTGTGGCGCAAGATGATAGTCGGGCTGCATCGTTTACAGCGGCGTGCCGGTTTTTCGCCCCTGAAATTCCGGTTATATCTCTTCCGGCTTGGGATTGTCTCCCATATGATCGAGTTTCGCCGTCTCGTCTAATCGGGGCGCGCAGAAGTGCTGCTCTTTATATGCTAACGCAAATAGAGAAATCTTATCCCCTTATTGTTGTTTCGACTATAAATGCTGTGACCCAATACGTTCCTCCGCGATCTGTTGTCTCAGAAGCTGGATTCCGCGCTACGGCGGGCCAAACTTTATCTCGCGAGAAGCTACAGCATTATTTGACGTTTAACGGTTACAGCCGGGCATCAACCGTTATTGAACCTGGTGACTATGCTATTCGCGGAGGATTGATTGATGTGTTTTCACCAGCCCTTGAAGAACCAGTTAGATTAGACTTTTTTGGCGATGAACTTGAATCAATCCGACATTTTGATGTCGAAACTCAACGTACAACCGAACAGGTTAAATCGATTGATCTGGCGCCGGTTAGCGAAGTGTTTTTCAATGAACAATCTATCGCCAATTTTCGGAAAGGTTATGTGGCGAATTTTGGCGGAGGTATAGGGCGGGATCCTATTTATGCCGCCGTTGTAGAGGGCATTAGGCCTCAAGGCATAGAACATTTCCTTCCATTGTTTTTTGGCGAACTGGAAACGGTTTTTGATTACATGGGAAAAGGCGATCTGATCGGTTTCGATAGCCTGGTCCGGGAAGCTCATTTAGAACGCCGCGATCTTATTAACGACTTTTATGAGTCTCGACAGGCTCATGTACTGTCGAAAGACAGCGGCTCTGGTGATCCGGCCAAATCAGCTGGCGTGTATCGTCCACTCGAAACGAATGCGCTTTATATCCCACCTAAAGAACTTGATCGCTATTTGAAAGATTACCGGTTGCGCTGGCATTCGCCGTTTATACCGCCTGATGCTGAGAATCTTGTCAATTTTGAAGGTAAACCGAGCCGAAACTTCATAAATGAGCGCAAGACTGCGGGCGTCAATGTATTTGACATTGCAACGCAATACATTCGAAGTCTGATCGCTGACAAAAAGAAAATATTTGTGGCGTCTTGGACAGAAGGTTCCTCTGAACGTCTCGCCAGTGTGTTCGAAGAACACGACCTACGCTTGCCCTTGGAAAGTCGGGGGCGGGATTTACTAGATCTTCCAGAAAAGTCGCTTCGAAGAATTATCTTGCCGCTCGAAAATGGATTTGAATTTGGTGATTTGGTGTTCTTGTCGGAGCAAGACATTTTAGGGGACCGCTTAGTCAATCGCGGCCGAAAGCGAAAAGCAAAAAATTTCATCTCAGAAGCCTCCGCTTTGCAGCCAGGCGATTTGATTATTCATATAGACCATGGGCTTGGCCGTTATATCGGTTTGAGAACTTTGGACGTGCAATCGGCACCGCATGATTGCCTGGAACTTGAATATGCAGCCGGGGCGAAACTCTATCTGCCGGTCGAAAATATAGAGCTTTTATCGCGTTACGGTGCTGGAAGCGAAACAGCAGTATTAGACAAGCTCGGCGGGGTCGCATGGCAGTCACGTAAGGCTAAAGCTAAAAAACGTCTTCGAGATATGGCTGGAGAACTCATTAAGATCGCGGCCAAGCGAGCCCTTAGAAAAGCTGATCCTATTGATTTGCCTCAAGCTGAGTATAACGAGTTTTGCGCGCGTTTTCCGTATGTGGAGACAGATGACCAGCTTTCAGCGATTGAAGATGTAGTCGCCGATCTGTCATCGGGACAGCCCATGGACCGTTTGATTTGTGGAGATGTTGGTTTTGGGAAAACTGAAGTGGCGTTACGTGCAACATTTGCAGCTGTCATGAGCGGGCATCAGGTCGCTATCGTTGCTCCAACGACAATTCTTGCGAGACAACATTATAAGACATTCTCAGAGCGCTTTCGCGGCCTGCCGGTCAATGTCCGTCAATTGTCACGATTAGTATCAGGCAAAGATGCGGCAGCTACCAAGGAAGAGATGGCGAGTGGGCGCTGCGATATTGTTATTGGGACACATGCGCTTCTGGCCAAAGGCGTCAGTTTTGCCAATCTGGGGCTGTTGATTGTCGATGAGGAACAACGATTTGGTGTGCAGCACAAAGAGCGCCTCAAATCCTTCCGGGCTGATGTGCATGTCCTTACACTGACCGCGACGCCAATACCGCGCACCCTACAAATGGCGCTTTCGGGCATAAGAGACCTGTCACTTATAGCAACGCCCCCTGTCGACCGGTTGGCCGTTAGGACTTATGTTTCACCGTTTGATACAGTGTCAATTCGTAAAGCCATTCTGCGTGAAAAATATCGAGGCGGTCAGAGCTTCTTTGTTGCCCCGCGTATAGCGGATTTACCGCGTCTGGAAGAGTTTTTGCGAGAGGATGTTCCTGAGGTCCGCTATGTAATTGCACATGGGCAAATGCCTGGACGTACACTTGAAGATATCATGACGGCTTTCTACGATGGTCAATATGATGTTCTTCTATCAACATCTATTATCGAAAGCGGAATTGATATTCCCAGCGCCAATACAATGATTGTGTATAGGGCCGATCGATTTGGATTAGCACAGCTTTATCAAATGCGAGGACGGGTAGGGCGCTCCAAGGTCAGAGCATATGCCTATTTAACCATGCCTGACGAACATGTTGCGACGCCCGGTGCGTTGCAACGCCTCAAAGTTTTACAATCCCTTGATACATTGGGTGCCGGGTTTACGCTCGCGAGTCACGATTTAGATATGCGCGGCGGAGGAAACCCGCTTGGCGAAGAACAATCAGGCTATATTAAAGACGTGGGTGTGGAGCTTTATCAACACATGCTGGAAGAAGCGGTTGCGGAGCTTCGGGATGACGTTGAGGTTGTCGATCAATCTTGGTCGCCAAATGTGAATATGGGAATAGCAGTATTAATCCCAGAGAATTACGTAACCGATCTTAATTTAAGGCTAGCAACTTATCGAAGAATTTCGGAGATAGAGGATGATGAAAGCTCCGAAGCATTAGCGGCAGAACTTATAGATCGGTTTGGCGCACTACCAACTGAAGTCGACTCGCTCCTAAAGGTTATGAAAATCAAACGCTTATGCCGTATGGCTCATGTAGCCAAAGTGGACGCCGGTCCAAGAGGGCTTGTCATTCACATGCGGCATCAAGATGTTAAAGATCCATCGAAAATATTGAATGCAATTACACAAAATAGTGGATGGCGTCTCAGACCAGATCAAACCATATTTATTTCAGGACATTTAGAAAAACCGGAAAGTCGTGTTGTCGCGACTATGAAAGCCCTAAAAGCTTTGGTTTTTAGCTAAGCCGTTTCCACGAGTTGTTGGGCCAACCAACTTTCACCTGTCACACCGTGTCCGAGTTCAGTCAAATCGATGTCGATATTCAGACGATAGGTTTCCGTGCCAGCCTTATTAGGTCCAAACTCAGCTGTTGATGAAATGGCAGAAAGGCGTTTCACTACGGGTTCCAATGTTGAAACCGGTTGTCCTGGAAATGCGACGACATAAATCTTTTGTGACAACCGAGCTGTCACATCATAAACTCTAACCATGTTTTTGATCATCGACCCAAGCTGATTAAACACTAGGGAAATTGAGTCATTGTCATCCGGTGCTTTACCATCGAACTCAGATTGTAACGTCAGAATTGAAACAGGTAGATCTTGCTCTGAGTAGGTATCCACAAGGCGGCTTAAATGTTTTGAAAAGAAACCGCTGGAATAGGTACCGCTTTCATCGTGACACTCTGCTTGACCTAGATTTTCAAATTCGGCTTTGACCTGGCGATGTAACCGATGAAATCTAGCCAGTTCCAAGATACGGTCTTGGATATCAGACTCTTTTGCATCCGCGTAAATGATATCTGATACGCCACTTTCATAGGCTTTTTCAGTTTGTATGAATCCACGTTTGGCCAGGAAGAGTGATGGAGTGTGATATAGAGTGGCGTTCCGTCTCATAGTTTGAGAAATCGTCAGGCCCGGTTCCATTCCGCTCAGCGCATTCATAACTACGGCATCGAAAGTCGTTTCATGTAAAAAGTCGAAGGCCGTGAATGATGTGAAGGCCGCAACAACTTCTACGTTCTTACTTTCAAGCGCATTGATGATGATCATAAACTCCGGCGTAGCTTTACCGATAAATAACACTTTCAGACGGTCGTTAAATGATTTGGGATTTAGACGATATTCGATCCCAAAGTCTTCACTCAACGTTTCCATACGCAGAGCAATTTCTGTCTGCATAATATTTAGTCGCATCATCGCGCCGATCCTATGGGATATCTTGGCTGGGTCAGCTGGCGAATATATGACGCTGTCAAAAGCTGTTCGGTCAACAATCATGGTTTCGTGATACATACCAATTATTGGCACACTTTTGCCTTCATATCGTTGTCTCAAGGCATTGGTAATAGCTTGAACCGACTTTACTGCAGGGCTGAGATGCAGAAGTATTACATCGGGAGATTGGCGGGGAATGCCCTGCAATGTTTTGCCCGAAAAGATTGATGTGACTGTATTGTACCCAGAACGTTGCAGATGCGGAACGTAGGTCGCCGCCTGTTCGGGGTCGTCGCTGATGACTAATACCGATTTATGCGGTAAAAATTTCCGCGGCTGTTCAGAAATGCTTTGCGCAAGAGACATAAAATCTCATTCGCAAAACATAGTTTACCAAACGTTAAATAACCGCCGCTTTACCAGCCGCAGGTCCGGCCTTTATTTTCAGCTTCAAGGTAGGTCATTAGCGGCGCAAAGTATTCAAGCACGGCCGACCCATCCATATCCCGGGTGCCGGTAAAAGCTTCAAGAGCGTCTGGCCAAGGCTTGGACGAGCCCATCTCCATCATTGCGTTGAATTTTTCACCTACGTCTTTATTGCCGTAAACGGAACAGCGATGTAGCGGTCCGTCGAAGCCGGACATTTCGCAGGCCGATTTATGAAACTGAAATTGAAGGATATGGGCCAAGAAATAGCGCATATAAGGCGTATTACCTGGTATGTGATATTTAGCGCCTGGATCAAAATCATCTGACGAACGCGACGTCGGCGGCTTCAAACCTTGATATTTTTCGCGCAGTTCCCACCACCCGTCATTATATTCGGACGGGCTGTATTCACCGGAAAACACTTTCCAGCGCCACTGATCTATCATAATGCCGAACGGTAAGAAGGCAACCTTATCAAGAGCTTGCCGCATCAAAAGGGCAATATCTTCTTCGGCGCCAGGAATGTCTTCTTCGTTCATCAAACCTATCTCAACCAAGTAATTTGGTGTGATTGATAAAGCTATCATATCGCCAATAGCTTCATGGAAACCGTCATTGGCCCCGTCTTTGTAAAACACGGGTTGGTCCTTGTATGCGCGTTGATAAAAGTTATGACCTAATTCGTGGTGAACTGTTGAGAAGTCTTCGCCATTTATTTTCGTGCACATTTTAATCCGAATATCTTCCTTATCGTCGATATCCCAAGCTGATGCATGACACATGACCTCTCGATCTCGTGGTTTAGTGATAAGCGAACGTGTCCAAAATGTATCTGGAAGGGGTTCAAAACCCATTGATGTAAAAAATGCTTCTGCCGTTTCGACCATCTTTATTTGGTCATACTCATTTTCTTCAAGGAGGGCTGTGATATCGACGCCTTCACCTGCATCGGCAGGCGCAACGAGATCATAAATATTTCCCCATGACTGTCCCCACATATTTCCAAGAAGGTCTGCACGAATTGGTCCGTTAGCGGGTACAACATCATCGCCATAATGCGTATTGAGTTCTGCTCTAACATAACAGTGTAGCTGGTCATAAAGAGGCTTAACTTGTCCCCAGAGGCGGTCAGCTTCAGCCGAAAAAGCTTCGCCATCCATATCATATCCAGCTCGCCACAGCATGCCTGCATCCGCAAATCCGAGCTCTTGTGAGCCTTCATTAATAATTTCGACCATTCTGGTATAGGATTTCTTCATTGGAGGAGAAACTTTGCGCCAGCCCTCCCAGACAGTCTTTAATTCCTCTGGGTCGCGAGATTTAGCGATTATATCTGACAATGCTCCGAGCGATAGGACGCCATCTTCATTGTTTTCGTAGAGATATGCGAATTCCGGATTTTTCGATTTATAGGTAAACTTGCCTTTTCCATAGGTGTTATCTAGATTTGTCATAATCTTGGATAGTTCTTCCGCTGCACCTTCGGTTTCAGGGGCTGGAAAATTACTGCCGCGTTTGAGTCTGTCCATTTTCCGTGCCATATCAGCTGGAAGATCAAGGTCATTAAATCGTTTTGCTTCATTCGCGAGGCGCGTTGACAGTTTGGCACCTTCTGCACCGACTTTCGAAGCAAGCCAGGACGTGTCTTCAGTGATAAAATTCGCATTTACCCAATAAACGCGGCTCGCATATTCATTTAATTCTACTATTTCTGCTTCTGCATTTTCGAGGAATTCCTTAGCCTCTTGAGGTGTGGGTGCCGTGTCCTTCTCCGCTGCCTTCGTGATTGTTGGCGTACTTGTCTCAGAGGCTGGAACAGGTGCCGGGGATGGGGTTGACGCCGTTTCAGTCTTGCACCCATAGGCGCTCAGCGCTCCCAGGCTTGCAGCTATCATCAGAAATTTGCGCATAATTCTTACCTATTAATCCGATTTTGCTTGATATTCGTATTGGTAAACAGGAAAGAAGCAGCGTCAAGTCAAAGCCGCAATATCGCTGCAATTCACTAGATAAAAGGTTCGAAATGCACCCCAAAACCGGTCTTGTTCTTGTTAACTTAGGTTCGCCAGATGCTGCTGATTCCAAAGCGGTGCGGCGGTATTTGTTTGAGTTCTTACATGACAAGAGAGTTATCGAAACCAGCAGGTGGATCTGGTGCCCCATTTTGCACGGAATTATTTTACGAGTTAGGCCAGCGCGTTCGGCACGAGCCTACAAGAAAATTTGGTCGGCGTTAGGCGGAACTGAGGACGGGGAAGCTCCGCTTATCCGGATCACAAGACAAC
Organism: Hellea sp.; assembly: GCA_020629545.1. Taxonomy (GTDB): domain Bacteria; phylum Pseudomonadota; class Alphaproteobacteria; order Caulobacterales; family Maricaulaceae; genus JACOMS01. The sequence continues at coordinate 84,716 of JAHDDC010000005.1, read as the reverse complement.
AAGAAGCGGGTGTGGCTCATACTCTGGGGCACAGTCTGATCGTAAAGACCGCAATGCGTTATGGCAATCCGTCGATATCGTCAGTGTTAGATGAACTAAAGTCAAAAGGCGTGGAAAACATCGCGATACTTCCAATGTATCCGCAATATGCAGGCGCGACTACGGGGTCGGTTTATGATGCGGTCCAAAAACACTATAAATCCAGACGCGACGTGCCCAACATAAGAATGGTCCGAGATTATCACGAAAATCCAGAATATATTCGGTTATTGGCCGCGAGTATTCGCGAACATTTACAAACTCTCAATTGGCGACCTGACGTTATTCTCGCATCATTTCATGGAATGCCGCAAAGCTATATTGATAAAGGCGACCCTTATCAAAGCGAATGCGTAAGAACGACTGAGCTTCTGAGGCAAGAAATGGGGATGAATGAACAGGAATTACAGCTCACTTTTCAATCTCGTTTCGGGCCGATGCAATGGCTCCAGCCTTATACAGATAAAGTTTTGGAAGCGTTGCCAGGACAAGGAAAAAGGTCCGTTGCTATTGTTACGCCTGGATTTGCGGCTGATTGCCTTGAGACGCTTGAGGAAATCGATATGGAGGCCCGCGAAACGTTCCTAGACGCTGGTGGGGAGAACTTTACATTTGTTCCATGCCTCAATGATCGCGAAGATCATGTCGCGTTTCTGGCTGATTTCGCTAAAAAAGAACTTCTATCGGGATGGCTTGAGGGCCATCATGAGATCCTCATCACTTAGGTCAGGATCCAGTACAAAAGCGGATGTTACGGTAACATCTGCCATGGCGGCATATTCTTTAGCACGCGACATAAGGAGCCGAGGATAGCATTCAAAAATATTTTCGCGGTCCGATAAGCCTGGCTTAGCCTTATACTGGCGGCCCCAAATCAAAGGCTTTGGATTATCGAAATAGTCCCATTTTAGACGTTCCAAGTCGCTTGTTTCGGCTTTGATATGAACGACATAAAATTTTTCTTTGATTTTACGGCGAATAGCGGGATCAATGTAAATGACGCTGCCTGTCGTATCCAATACTGTAGCGCCTTCTGAGCTCTCAATAGCTTTATCCGTCGCTAGTGTTTCCATTTCAATCGAAAGACTTTCTCGCTCGGCATAACCTTCTTCGTAAGGGTGGCCTTGCCAATCCGCGAATTCTTCCATGGAGTCGTGCCCGAGTTTCTCCCAGATCAGTTTATCAACTTCAATCAGATTAAAATCGAAAGCATCGGCGATCCGTTTTGCCGTGTGAGACTTTCCAATGTTTGACATCCCAACAAACGCTAGCTTGAGAGTCTTATTCTTTCGGCCGAGGAGGAAGTTTTTTGATGACAGTTTCATGAGCTTTTAACTTCAACAAATTCTTTAAGCGCGTCAAGGGTCGGTGGCGAAATATGCATGATCTTTTCCAGTTCCTGAATTTTTTGCAACGGCTCAGGCAAATCAATCTCAATCCTGAGTATTCTTTCAACGCTGTCAGCGAATTTAGCTGGATGTGCCGTTGCAACATTTACTTTCAGAAAGTCAATATCCACATCCTCGGAAAACGCGCTCATAGCCATGTGGCCTATCGCCGTGTGAGGGCACATAACATAACCTGTTTCGGCATGAACACGACGCATGTGGCGCTCTGTGTCTAGATCGGAAAAAGATGCGCCCCAGCACGCGTTTTGAATGTCATTATAGTTCCCATCGAACAGTTTCTTTATTCGTGGGAAATTATTTGGTCGACCAATATCCATGGCATTGGAGAGGGTTGGAACAGAAGGGCGGGGTACATATTCTCCGTTTTCTAAATACTCAACAAACGGATTGTTTTCATTGTTGCCAATTATAAAGCGGGAAATAGGAGCTCCCATTCTCTGAGCAATGAGGCCTCCTGTGAGATTGCCAAGATTGCCGGAGGGAATTGAGTATACAATTGGCTTATTCCCATAAGCGGCCTTTAACTGAAGGCTTGTCCATAGATAATAAAAACTCTGCGGTATCACTCTGCCGACATTTATAGAATTAGCCGACATTAGATTGAATTTCTTGGAAAATGAAATATCGGCAAAAGCGTCTTTCACAATTTGCTGGCAATCATCAAAAGATCCATCGACGGCCACAGCGTGAACATTCGCGTTTCCGCCTCCTATCGTTGTCAGTTGCTGCTCTTGCACTTTGCTAACGCCGCCCCTGGGAAATAGAATGAAAACTCGAATGCCTTTCTGGTTTAAGAATGCATCTCCGATCGCACCGCCTGTATCACCTGAGGTCGCAACCAAAATTGTTCGCTCTTGATTGGTTTGCTGCATGATATGGCTAGCGGCTCTGGCCATAAATCGCGCGGCAAAATCTTTAAAGGCTAGGGTTGGGCCATGAAAAAGTTCCAACATAAACTCATCGCCAGCCAATTCAGGCGTTGCTGGATCAATCTCATATCCGTCCATTGTTCTTATTGGAATCGGAAAGTTGTAGGCATCTCGGCAAATATCGGAGAGATCTTCATCGCTAAATTTTCGATCTACGAAATGGCGCGCAAGCCTAGCAGCGCAATCCGCAAAGGACATTGCGCCAAGCTGCGCTAACGAGTCGTTATCCAATTCTGGAATTTGAGTGGGCATCCAAAGGCCGCCGCCGGGTGCAAGACTTGCGAGCAACGCCTTACTAAAAGATGCAGTAACGAGGGAGTTTTTGAGGGAATAATACAATGTCGCGGACTCAAACTTATTGAATGGGCCTGTTAACATAATTCTGATAGAAATAAACAACTGAATCAATAGGTTTGCGGATTCAAAGGCACGTGTGTGTCGGACGTAAAATGCTCTTGCAATCTCGATATATATAAAGTAGTCCGCGACAAGTTTTTTGAGTGGCTCAGGCTGCTCTGTTTGAGCACTGGAGAATCATATGGCGCGCGTAACAGTAGAAGATTGCGTAGAAGTTATCCCAAATCGGTTTGATCTGGTGCTTCTAGCATCGCATCGGTCAAGGAGCATTTCCGCAGGTGCGAGCCTAACCGTGGATCGTGATAACGATAAAACACCAGTGGTGGCTCTTCGCGAGATTGCAGATGAGACTCTCGATCTCAATGACCTACGCGCAGGTCTGGTAACAGGTCTTCAGAGAGTTATTCTTGATGATGATATGCCTGAAGAAACCGAGGACAAGCCGGTACTTAATTTAGAGCATGGTCAAGAAGAGGCTCCGCAGGAAATGTCTGCTGATGACTTGATGAAAGCGCTTCAGGGTGACCGGGATAACGATTCTTCGAGCCGTTTCTAAATTGATGTTATTGTTGTAGGGGGCACACATGCACACTCAAAACGTTTTCGAAATTTTCAACCATTTCTTAGAATCAAAAGATGCTACCCAAATTTTGGGACTTGCCGATAATGTTGAAGTTTTTGGTTCGACAACTTTTGGCGACGGAAAAACCCACATCGGTTCAACAGCACCAGACAAAATGCGCGAAACAATTGGTATTTTACAGCATTCAAAATCGAAAATTTCGATTGAGGTGAAACAGGCATTTATTGAAGATAATATAGCGACCTTTTTCCTAAACGTTTTAAAAGGGAAAAAGAAGTCAAGCAGCGTTTTGAATATTGTTGTAAGTAATGAAAAGCTCAGATGCTTTCAGGAAACGACAACAAAAACATAATCTTCTCGATTGCGAATAAATGCATATAAAAAAAGCCGGGTAAAAAACCCGGCTTTTTCTTATTTTTCAGAATATTTCGCTCGATTAGCACTTATAGTACATGTCAAATTCAACTGGATGAGGATGCATCGCGACACGGTGAACCTCTTCCATTTTTAGGTCGATATAGGCGTCGATCTGATCATCATCAAACACGCCGCCGGCTTTGAGGAAGTCACGATCGCCATCAAGAGACTCTAAAGCTTCTCTTAGAGATCCGCAGACTTGCGGGATGTTAGCAGCTTCTTCCGGCGGTAGATCATATAAATCCTTATCCATCGGATCACCTGGATCTATCTTATTCTTGATCCCATCAAGACCAGCCATCAATAGAGCTGTGTAGGTCAGATATGGGTTACCTGCAGGGTCCGGGAACCGCACTTCCAAGCGCTTACCGTTTGGTGAGGCAGTCCAAGGAATCCGGACAGAAGCCGAGCGGTTACGTGACGAGTACGCGAGCATAACAGGAGCCTCAAATCCAGGCACCAAGCGCTTGTAAGAATTGGTCGATGCGTTCGCAAAAGCATTGATCGCCTTAGCGTGTTTGATAACACCGCCAATGTAATACAGACACTGTTTAGATAGGCCAGCATACTCATTTCCGGCAAATAAAGGCTTGTTATCCTTCCAAATAGACATGTGAACGTGCATGCCTGTGCCGTTATCATTCCACATTGGCTTAGGCATAAATGTGGCCGTTTTTCCGTAGGCATGAGCAACATTATGTACGATGTACTTATAAAGCTGCATGTTATCGCCCATCTCAAGAAGCGTGGCGAATTTCATACCGAGCTCATGTTGCGCAGGGGCAACCTCGTGGTGGTGCTTCTCCGGGCGTAATTCGAGTTGCTTCATGATGTCGAGCATCTCTGTTCTCATATCCTGAGCGCTATCAACTGGGGGAACCGGAAAATAACCGCCTTTAGGACCCGGGCGATGCCCCATATTACCACCAGCATAATGTGTTCCAGTGTTTTGCGGCAGTTCAGTTGAGTCAATTTCGTACCCAGTAACATTTTGATCTGTATTCCAGCGAACATCATCAAAAACGAAGAATTCGGCCTCTGGTCCAAAATACACCTGGTCTCCAACTTTGGCTGCGTTCATATAGGTTTGAGCCGCTTTAGCCGTTCCTCGTGGATCGCGGTTATAGGGTTCGCCCGTGTCAGGTTCCAACACATCGCAGAAAACGGCGAGGGTATCTTGTTGGTAGAAAGGATCCATTTTGGCCGTCGATGGATCCGGCATAAGAACCATATCGGACTCATTAATATCCTTCCAGCCGCTAATAGATGATCCGTCGAACATAGTTCCGTCTTCAAAAAGATCCTCATCAACCATGTCAGCATGAAATGTTACGTGCTGCATTTTTCCTTTGGGGTCTGTGAAGCGCAGGTCTAAATACCCAACCTCATTGTCTTTCATATGTTTAAGTAACTTGTCGGCTGACATTAGTAATTCCTTTCCCTAACTAATTCCCGAGTGATTTTAATATGTCGATAGGCTGATTAAAGTGCGGCTTCCCCAGACTCGCCTGTGCGAATCCGAATGGCTTGCTGAACGTCTGAAACAAAAATTTTCCCATCCCCGATTTTTCCAGTCTTGGCAGCTGTCTGAATAGCTTCGAGTGCTGGCTCAACTTGATCGTCTGCAACAACTAATTCCAATTTTAGTTTTGGCAAAAAGTCGACAACATATTCGGCGCCACGATAAAGTTCGGTGTGACCTTTCTGGCGTCCAAACCCTTTGGCTTCCAAGACTGTCATGCCTTGAAGTCCGACTTCCTGGAGAGCTTCTTTCACTTCGTCCAGTTTGAATGGCTTAATGATAGCTTCAATTTTTTTCACATCGACCTCCTTGTGTTTCGATAGGTTGTTTAGCCGTCTGCTGATGTGAGTCGACTCTTAACAAATTCAATAACAAATCCAGCTTTCAGGATGCTTGGATTTGCATATTTTATGGTCGCGCAGATTTCGCCTGATGAAAATTTGTGCAACCAGCAATCTTCATCAAGTGATTCGGCCAGAAAATAGATTGTTTTTAAGGCTATGATGCAGGAGCAAATAGGCGTAAAGACGCTCGCTGATGTTATCGGAGATAAAAATTGGCCCGCAAAACATTCATCACGGATGAACAAGCCCTAAAGTTTCATGCAGAACCAACCGCAGGCAAGCTTGCATTGCAGCCGACCAAGCCTATGGCAACGCAGAGAGACCTTTCTCTTGCCTATTCGCCTGGTGTTGCTGTGCCTGTTGAAGAGATCGCAAAAGACCCTGATTTAGCGTATGATTATACGTCAAAAGGAAACATGGTTGCTGTTATTTCGAATGGAACAGCAATTTTGGGACTTGGAAATTTAGGCGCTGCAGCGTCTAAGCCTGTAATGGAAGGCAAGTCTGTCCTTTTCAAGAGATTTGCCGATATCGACTCATTTGATATTGAAGTTGAAGAGGAAGACGCCGAAAAATTTATCGAATGCGTTCGTAGAATAGGCCATACTTTTGGAGGGATAAACCTTGAGGATATTGGCTCGCCTGAGTGTTTCATCATCGAGCAACGGCTCCGCGATGAGCTCAATATCCCTGTATTTCATGATGATCAGCATGGCACCGCCATCATTGCGACAGCAGGACTGATCAATGCTTGTGATATTACAGGACGAAAATTCGAAGACACAAAAGTAGTTCTTTCAGGAGCCGGGGCGGCTGGTCTTTCGGTTTTGGGTCTGATTAAACGCATGGGTATCAGGGACGAGAACGCAATTGTTATTGACCGCAAAGGTGTGATTTATCGCGGCCGCGACGAATATATGGATCAGTGGAAAGCTCCTCACGCGATTGATACGGATATGAGAACCCTTGAAGAAGCTATGGTCGGAGCGGATGTTTTCCTTGGGTTGTCTGTAGCTGGCATCGTCACGAAAGAAATGGTGGCGTCCATGGCTAAGAATCCGATAATATTTGCTATGGCAAATCCTGACCCGGAAATTACACCTGAAGAAATAAAATCGGTTCGTAATGATGCGATCATTGCAACGGGACGTTCAGATTATCCAAATCAAGTCAATAATGTGTTAGGGTTTCCCTACATTTTTCGAGGAGCGCTTGATGTTCGAGCTCGGAATGTAAATGAAGAGATGAAGCTTGCTTGTGCCAGGGCCCTCGCAGACCTTGCGCGCCAGGACGTTCCCGAGGAGGTCGCAGCGGCTTATCATGGCAAGCGACCCAAATATGGCCCGGACTATATTATACCCGCACCATTTGATCCTCGGTTGATATCTGAGATACCGCCATATGTCGCTCAGGCGGCAATGGATACAGGTGTGGCGCGAAAGCCGATTGCCGATATGGATGTGTATAAGCGCAAGCTCGCTCAACGTCAGGATCCGACCGCGGCTTTGCTTCAAGGGATAACGGCCTCTGTTGTCGATAACCCCAAAACAATCGTATTTTCAGAAGGTGAAGAGCCTGCGGTTATCCGAGCGGCACAAGCATTCCAGCAACGGGGATTGGGCAAAGCTATCCTTATTGGGCGAGAGAAGCCCGTTCTAGACAATATGAAGTTGTTGGGAATTACCGATACCGATAGTATGACTATACTGAATGCGCGTTTGTTTGATCGAAATGCAGAGTTTGTCGAAACCCTTTACAATAAAATTCAAAGACGTGGGTTCTTACGACGGGACGCGCAAAGAATGGTCAATAATGACAGGAACGTGTTTTCTAGTATGATGCTGTTACATGGCTTGGCCGACGGCATGGTGACCGGCGTTACTCGCAGCTATGATAAGGCTCTGCGGGATATTCGAATGGTTCTTGCCCATGATAGTCAAGAGCGGACAATGGGCGTTTCTGTTGCCATTAATAAAGGTAAGACGTTATTTATATCGGATACCAATATTACAGAACTACCAACGGCAGCTGATCTTGCAGATATAGCGGAAACGACTGCCGGATTTGCACGACAATTTGGGTTTGAGCCCAGAGTGGCGCTTTTATCATATTCGACATTTGGTAATCCAGTGGGCGAAAGAATGGAGAAAGTCAGAGAAGCTGTTTCTATTCTGGATGCGCGCAAAGTCGATTTTGAGTATGAGGGTGATATTTCAGCCGATGTCGCACTAGATCCTCTGCATACTTTAACTTACCCGTTTTCTCGTTTAACAGGTGCGGCTAACGTGTTGATTATGCCTGCTATTCATTCGGCTTCAATCTCAACGAAGCTTTTGAACGCGGTTGGCGGCGCGACGGTATTGGGGCCGTTTTTAACTGGCCTGGAGAAACCAGTGCAGATTTGTAGGCTTGGTGCGACCGCGTCGGAAATCATTCAAATGGCTACACTCGCCGCATTTGCGCCGTCGCATAGGTAATTGTGTCCGGCGCCAAAGTAGATTTAACCGAAGGTAATGTGACGCGTCATGTGCTGCGCATGCTGGGTCCATTTTCGCTAGCTGTTCTTGCGCTTCTATCTGCGGGTTTGATCGATATGTGGTATTTGGGTCAACTATCTGACCCGTTACGACCAGACCTTGGTATTTGGGCGATTGCCGCAGTCGGCATAGCGTTTCCACTGACTTTCCTAGGGAATTCAGCCAATATTGGCCTAGGGGCAGGGACCATGTCGGCTATTAGCCGCGCTATCGGCCAAAATGAAATGGGACGCGCTAGGCGTCATGCAGCGGCCGCATTCATTTTTGCACTTATGATTATGGGCGGGCTTGTTACTTTGATGTTGCTCGCTATGCCGATAATTTTGAATTTTTATTCAAACGCAGAAGCTGATGTCATCACCATGGCTCGCGATTATCTGCTCATTAGTCTTCCGGGTCTTATTATCCTTTCCATTGCGAGCATTTCAAACAACGTTTTGCGGGCTGGCGGCGAAGCCGCTTTGCCGAGTTCAATTATGATAATTGGAGCGGTTATTAATATCATCCTTGACCCATTTTTAATTTATGGATGGGGACCGTTCCCAAGACTTGAAGTGCAAGGTGCTGCGATTGCTACGGTCACCGGTAATATTATTGCAGCTTGTTTTGGTTTCTATCTGGCCAATTTTTATAGAAAGTCGATCGATTTCAAAGATATGACTGTTCGGTCATTCAGGAATGCGACGCGCACTATTGCAGCTGTGGCTGTGCCCGCCATGGGAACCAATATCATAGTTCCAATCGCAACCGCGGTAGGCGTTTACATCGTAACAAAAAATTTAACGACAACAGATCTTGCTGCGTTTAGCTTGGTTAGTCGATTGGAAATATTGTCTGTCGGACTTCTCTACGCCTTATCTGCCTGCATTGGGGCAATTACGGGTCAAAATGGCGGAGCGGGATTAACTGAGCGGGTCAGAGCAACATTCAAATCCTGTTACATGATTAGCTTTGTTTGGAGTACGTTTATGGCTGTTGTCCTGGCATTTGCTGGGGCGGGCCTAATCGCCCTTTTTAATGATGATCCTGATTTTATCTTAGCCGCCAAGCCGTATTTCTATATCGTACCGATTACGATTTTCGGATATGGATTCGTCTTCGTCAGCGCAGCGGGGTTAAATGCGATAGGTCGCCCTAAATATGGATTGATCTATACGATAATTCGGTCTTTGATTCTCTACATTGGCTTGATTTACATAGGTGTCCAGATAACCAATAGCCTTGTCGGGGCGTTTATCGGTATTGCCGCTGCGAATTTGATATCGGGATTAATAGCCTTGGGCTGGACTATGGGGCGTGTTCCGATGACGGCCAAAAAGAGCTGATTATTTTTTCAATGAAACGCGTCCACGTAACATATCAAAAAACATAACCCAGTCGCCAATAAGGCTATAGAGCGGATGTTTAAATGTCGCTGGCTTGTTTTTTTCAAAGAAGAAATGCCCAATCCATGCAAAGCCATAACCAAGTAATGGGGTGAGTAATAAATACCACCAATTGCCGGTCATCAAAACCCAGGCCCAAAGCGCAATAATAAGACCGGTCCCGACAAAATGGAGCTGGCGACACGTTACGTTGGAATGTTCTGCGAGATAATAAGGATAAAAAGCCTTGAAACTTCTAAAGCCTTCTGAATTTGAATGAGTTTCTACCATTTCGATCTCCCATTTACCGTTTTCTACGCCATTTTTATGAAAAAGGCAAAGTCACCTTGACTTTCCGAACGTCGTTCGGAAAATGATTGCAAGGACTAGGGGAGATAGTCATGCGCAAGTTATTTAAGATTTTGGGAATTCTCATAATGGGGCTCATCGGGCTCATTTTCATTAAGAGCGTATTGCCAAAACCTGAAATACCTAGGCCTGATCTGGATTTGCCTCTGGCTGTTCAAATGGAAAATCCCGCATCTGCGCCAATGGATATGGCATTCGCGCCTTTAAATAAGTTTGCTTCTGATAGCGTAAATCCTGTGCCGCATGGCGAACCAGCTCAACAGGACTCTACGCCGCTTCCCGGGCCAATGGATGAAAGCCGGCAGCTTAGAGATAATGAGCTTCTATATCAGTTCTTAGGACCAGGATATTTCGGAGCCTTCACCTCAAGTAAATATTCGGATGGACGGCGGGTATTATGGGCCAACGGCGTAAACGGGGTTTATAAACTCGACTATGAAACTTATGAAGTCATTGATCATCTGCCCAGTGAGTATGCTGACAAATACACGCAAGAGTGGGCCGAGAAAATTTCAGCAAAACTTGATAAAAATAATGGGGCGAGTGCCTTCTTCACAGCTCTAGCAGCGCTCAAACCCCTTAAAAGTCTGTCAGGCGTTTATGCAATGGTCGGCGCAAATAATTGGTTCTATTTCGCAAATAAAGACGGCTCCATTGTGGCTTATGGCGATGCTATTGATGGAGATGCAGGTTCCAAAATTGTTGAGAAAGCCAGATTCCAAATGCCTGCTGATGAAGCAGGGGCGAGTGTTGGGATGAATATGACCTATGATGGTTGGATTGTATTTCCAACTGAAAACGGAACCATGGTCGCTGTATCTCAGGACCTGACGGAGTATCGCTCTGTGAAGATGCGGCATACAAATGAAGAAGACACCTCTACACACGGCACAGGTTATGGCTGGGTGCGAAATTCGATCGCGTTAGACGATGAAGGCGGAATATATGTGGCGTCCCGAAATCACATGCATAAAGTTATCTGGACCGGGGATCAGCTATCGACTGATCCAAAAGATGGCGCCTGGACGGCGCGATACCGGAATGGAACCGGAGAGGGCACCGGCGCTACGCCGAGCCTGATGGGGTTTGGGGAAGAGGATAGGTTTGTTGTTATTACGGACGGTGACATCAGAATGAATGTGACCTTATTTTGGCGTGATCAAATTCCAGAAGATTGGGCGCAATTGGAAGGCGCGCCGTCTCGACGAATAGCCGGACTAGCACCTGCCAATATGGGGGATCTTGATGTCCAGGCCATTCAATCCGAGCAAACTGTAATCGTTGCCGGCTATGGCGCATTTGTTGTGAATAACACGCCGCGCAATACCGCATTCTTCATGCCCAAAGAGGGTGTAGCCAGGGGGCTTTCAATTGGCCCTCTCGGGAGCAATCCGAAGTTTCAGCCCTATGGAATACAAAAATTTGAATGGAATCCTGAAAAACGGCGACTTGAGCAGGCCTGGGTCAATGAAGACATTAGTTCCCCTAACGGAGTGCCGTGGGTCAGTATCGGTTCCGGTCAAGTGTATTTCATTGGCGCGCGTGAAAATAAGTGGACACTTGAAGCGGTGAACTGGCTGACGGGTGAGCCCACATTTCACTATGTGATCGGAGGGCAAAAATATAATAACGCGTTCTCGGGACCAACAATTGATGAAAAGGGTCGCGTTTTTGTCGGAGCTCAATTTGGACGCCTTCGCATTCAGCCTGATAATGCGCAGTAAATTAGCAATGAAACTACGCAAAATGTTCGAAAAATCCGATTTTAGGGGCTTTTTGCGTATAATATCGCAAAAAATTTGATATTTTCGTTGCGACGACTTTGTCGAAAAAGCTATGGTTGGAAAGATAAAAAAGGAAGCGGGAAATGGAGCTAAAAGAAGTTGATGTTCTTGTCGTCGGAACCGGTGCCGGCGGAATGACCGCTGCAATCACCGCACACGAATATGGCGCAGACGTTCTTGTTGTCGAGAAATCAGACAAAGTCGGCGGTACTTCGGCCACCTCCGGCGGCGGAACATGGGTCCCATGTAATGATCTTATGAAAAAACATGGTCAGTCAGACAGTAGGGAAGATGCACTAACCTATATGAAGGCCTGCATTGGTGACGATGTTTCGGAAGATCGAATGGCGGCCTATGTGGATAATGCGCCTTTGATGCTCGACTTCATGCTGAGTAATTCTCATGTGGATTACATCTCAACGCCGTATGCGGATTATTTTCCGGACAAACCTGGCGGGAAGGATGGCTGGCGAACCTTGGATCCGGTTCCTTTTAACGCCGCAAAGCTCGGCGAAAATCTTGACAATTTACGAGACCCACACCCTCAGACCATATTTATGGGGTTTACGATAACCATTCCGGAAGCCTCTAAAATTATAACCAAGGCGAAAGGGTGGCTTTGGATTTTAATGAAGCAAAAAATTCTCTACACAATCGATCTGCCCATGAGATTGAAAACCAAGCGGCATCGAAGATTAACCGGCGGAAACGCGTTACTCGGACGGTTGTACAAGTCGGCTCTGGACCGGGATATATCATTGTGGCTGAACGCTGGGATGACGTCGTTAACTGAAACAGATGGTCAGGTAACTGGGGCGATAATAGAAAAGGACGGACAACAGGTTCATGTGGTCGCTCGGCGCGGCGTAGTTTTGGCAGCGGGCGGATTTGAAAGTAATCCCGACATGCGCAGTCAATATTTGCAAGGCCCAACTGACGTCAGTTGGTCTGGTACGCCGGGTACCAATAAGGGTGATGCACACAAGGCAGCCGAGGCTGTAGGGGCTGGTTTGACCCTTATGGATGGCGCTTGGTGGGGGCCTACGATTCAGGTCCCGGGAATGGATCGATCAGTTGTCATGTTTGTTGAGCGGTCACTACCGGGAATATATATGGTGAATGGCAAGGGGGAGCGATTTGTTAATGAAGGCTCAAGCTACGATGTCGTCGGAAACGCCATGCAGGAATTTGCCGATAATGTTTGGGTGGTTTTCGATGCCAGAGCGAGACAGAAATACGCGATAGGACCGTTAATGCCCGGCAGTGTTCAACCAGACGAGAAAGTTTCTGGTCGGGTTATGTCTTTGATAAAAAAATCTGACACGCTGGAGGGGCTCGCGGCTGAGATTGGCGTCGATAAAGATGGACTTCTGAGAACGTCAAAACGCGTAGCTGAATTTTCTAAGACTGGCATTGACGAAGATTTTGCGAAAGGCGGCAACAGTTATGACCGCTATTATGGTGATAAATCTGTGTCGCCCAATCCGTGCCTGGCGCCCATCGTCAAGCCTCCGTTTTATGCTTTTCAGGCGCGGCCAGGGGATATTGGTACTAAGGGCGGTATCGATGTCGATGTGAACGCTCAAGCCGTTACAGAATCGGGAACGCCAATTGCCGGGCTTTATGCCATTGGAAATTGCTCATCTTCCGTAATGGGGCATTCATATCCCGGGGCCGGCGCCACACTGGGGCCCGCGATGACATTTGGTTATGTGGCCGCGAAGCATATGATGGGTGCTAACGCATAAGGGGATAGATGAATGTTAAAGCGTATTTTATTGTTTTTAGTTGTTTTATTGCTTGTAGGTTTTGTATTTTTTAAGCTGAAAACTCGAACTTCTCCGTCTACCAGTTACGAGTTTTCTCAGTCGGAAACTTCTAACATTGCGGAGATGGTCAAAACTCGGCCGGACGGCGCACCGAAGCCCAATGTCATCATTATGCTCGCGGATGATTTAGGTTGGGCCGATGTTGGCTATCGGGGTTCAGATATTGAAACTCCAAACATTGACAGGCTTGCCAAAGAAGGCATGAGGCTTGAACGGTTCTATGCAACCCCGTTTTGCTCACCGACCCGAGCAGCGCTTATGACCGGACGTGATCCGATCAAAATGGGTGTGGCCCATGCTGTCTTCATGGCCTGGGACAATGGCGGTGTATCCCCAGAGGAACATTTCATGCCAGAGAGCTTCAAGGCAGCCGGGTATGACACAGGCATGATCGGGAAATGGCATATGGGACACACGATTGAGCAACACACACCCAATGCCCGCGGTTTTGATCATTTTTATGGCCATTTCAATACTGACGTCAGTTACTTCGATCACACCTTTGCAGGCGGACATGACTTTCAAGAAAACGGAGAGATTCGCGATCACAATGGTGAGTATGCAACCGACGTCCATGCCAATCAGGCCGTTCGCTATCTTCGAGATATTCGAGATAAGAATAAGCCCTTTTTCCTCTATGTGCCGTTCCTTGCGCCGCATTCACCGGTTCAAGCGAAAGACGAAGACATTGCGAAATATTCCTCGCGGATTGATACACCACGCGCTCCGCGCAAGACCTATGCGGCCATGGTCGATAGTATGGATCAAGCTATTGGGGAGGTATTAAACGAGCTCGATGCGCAAGGTATTGCTGATAATACCATTGTTTTGTTTTTCACTGATAATGGCGGTTTCTATAATTTTGGTGCGGATAACACGCCGCTAAAGGGGCAAAAGCTTGATCCTTATGAAGGCGGTGTTCGGGTTGTGTCAGTTCTGCGCTGGCCGGATGTCATCCCGGCGGATACGGTCAATGAAAATGTTATTTCTGTCATGGATGTTCTTCCAACTCTAACCACGGCAGCGGGCGTCAAAAGCCTACATGAGAAGAAGATCGACGGCATTGATCGGTGGGACGCTGTTTTGGGTAAAGGTGAGAAACATCGCGGCGAGCCTATAATTTTCACGTCAAATGTCTCGGAATATAATCGCTTTCAATATGGTGTGCTCGATGGCCCTTGGAAGCTATATCAATTGGTCGATCACGAAAGGCGAACAACTGAAGTCAGAACAGAGCTTTACAACGTCTGGGAAGATCCAAATGAATCAATAGACCTGAAAGACGCCCATCCAGAACAAGTTGCGCGCCTTCAGGATATTTTGGATGCACGCTTGGCGATGCACCCGGTTGGCGGAACTATGGTCAAAATTCAGCCCCATCCGGGTTGGCGAGCACCGCTTGACTATGCCGACGTTGTCATTCCAGCTGACAAAGTAAATGAAGACATGTGGAGCGGATTTGGGCCTCTTGCAACGACAGTGCTTCAGCAGAATTACGGCGAAAAAGGTCGGATCAAATATGATTAGATCATGAAAGATCAGCAGGAACTCTCGGACCGTTTTGAAATTCAGGACCTATTGGCGGATTACTGTCACGCAATAGACTGTCAAGATTTTGAAAGCTTGAATAGTATATTCACAGGTGACGCCATAATAGATTATACGGCAGTCGGAGGGACGAAGGGCGACCTGACAGAAACAAAGGCTTACCTAGCGCGGGCTCTGGAAAAATTCTCCGGCATGCAGCATATGTTGGGTCTGCCGCAAATTCGTATCACTGGAGATGAGGCGTCAGCCCGAACGATTTGTTTTAATCCGATGGTTATTGACAAAGATGGCGCGCCGCATGTTTTCTTTGTCGGTATTTGGTATGTTGATCAGTTGGTTCGTACCGTTACTGGGTGGAGAATAAAACACCGCGCCGAAGAGTTTTCGTTTTTTCACAATTTTCCAAGTGATTTTACGCCTGCCGACCCGCGTGAAAGCTAATGTCCTATCGCACTCGCGTCTAATAGGGGCATACCTTAGACTTATTCACTCTACTTCAATTTTGACCGGAAACTTTTTGAAATAGAAATCAAACCGCTCTCTGATTTCCTCAGCTGAGACGCCGAAATGCTCTTTGAGTTTATAGCGCACGCGGCCGTGTTTGCCGCGGCGATGAGAGTCGATGAAATCTTGCATTTCCCGTTGGGCCTTGGAGGTAAATTCCCAGCCGTAAAGGTCGTAAATTTTAGCCACTGTTCCGATTTGATCATCCATATATTCGTGAAACAAAACGTCTATGCTTTGTTTTGGGCCCCAAATATCACGGTCTTTTACGCAGGCTCGCAATAGAGTTTCAAAACGGTCTGCCCAGTAGTCGAGTACAAGTCGTGGATCGACCTTCGTTCTGAGCATGCGATGCCCCCAGGCGATCATCGTCGCGCAAGACTGGATGACCGCAACAGGATCTCGATGTGTAAAGACGACGGTCGCATCCGGCATGATGTGCTTAAGCGCGGGTAATTGTTCCGGATTTTGAACGCATTTCAAAACCCAAGGCCGAGTATCTTGCCTCTCTTTTTGCATGAGCTTCAAAACATCGCGCATATATTCGTAATGGGGTGTTTGATCTTTTTGTAAATAATAATCTCTGTAACTTGGTACCATCGCCGTCCACTCAAATTGATTGCACCCGAAATCGAATGTCATGAGTTCCAACTCTTCATGGATGTGATCTGGGTTCATGGGGTGCATGGCAGCAAGTTCAGGTCCCATCATTTTCATGCCGGACCACCGCAAGGAGCATCGATAATATCTGGGATCATCAATATCGCTGTCATTGTTTTTAAGTAATCTATTCAGTAACTTACTGCGAAGTTTTAAGCTTTTTGGCGCCTCTTCTTGGCCGGGAGCACAAAAAGGCTCCTGCGCTTCCCATAGCGGAAGTTTTTGAAACCGACTATCGGCCCCAAGTAAATTCACAAGATTGGTAGTGCCTGAACGTGGTAGGCCAGCGATTGATAGCGGATGATCAATTTTTATATTATCAAGATCGTGCGTTTTCTGCCGTCTATCTTCGATGATCAAGCGGTTGCTCGCACATCTGACAAGGTCGTTATAGACCTGCGATGCGCCGATTGGGCTCATGAGAGGATCGGCTTGATAGGCATTTAATAGGACCTGAAGTGGCTCTCTGAAGCAATCTGGTCCAAAGTCTGTGAGTCCTGTGGCATTGCGGGCGTCGTTTAAGACCTTCTCAAGGGAAAAATCTGTTTTCGCAAGATTTCCAAGTTTCAGGACTAGTCCTTGGAGACGGCCGAATTGCGGGTCCGACAAATCATCAAAATAGATGTCATTGCCAACCCGCGTGACCATCAGCTATTTAAGCCCCTTCATGATAAGGTTCTGATACTTTTCGGAGTAGGGAGGCAACATCATCAAAATGTCACGAAAACGATCAAGCGGTTGATGCATAATTGATCGTGCGTTCGACATTTCCTTAAACCCCTCAAATCCGCCGGAGCGGCCCATACCGGAAGCGCCAACACCGCCAAAGGGAAGGTTAGGGTTCGTGCCTGCTTGGACGCAGTTATTGTTCACGACAGCAGACCCGGAAGACGTGTTAGTCAAAAAATATTCAATAGCTTCGTCGTCTTTGGAATAAATATACATCGCCAGCGGATTGGGCCTATGAGAAATAATTTCAAGGGCCTGTTCGCGAGTTTTATACGGTAGTACCGCCATAACGGGGCCGAATACTTCCTCGTTCATAATGTCCATGTCTTCGGTCATATCCGTAAGGACAGTGGGTTCTATGTAACGATCTTTTGCATCGGCTTTGCCGCCTGTAACGATGGTTGCGCCTTTTTTGACGGCATCTTTGATGAGACCTGTAATTCGTTTGTGATGACGTGCGTTAATGATGCGCGGTACATATTCAGAATTTTCAAGACCGTCGCCTTTGGAGTTATAGAGCGCTTGAATTTTGTCGGAAATTAGTTTCTGAAACTCGGCTTGCCGACTTTCGTGAACCACAACATATTCTGGTGCTATACAGACTTGACCTGCATTCATGACTCGGCCCCAGGCCAATTTAGTTGCCGCATTCTCAAGGTCGGCTGTTTCATCAATTATAACGGGTGACTTGCCGCCCATTTCCAGCGTGACGCTGGCAAAATGATCAGCGGCAGCTTTCATGACAATTTTGCCGACATTATTTCCGCCTGTATAGTAGATATGGTTGAATGGTTGTGCGAGGAGCTCTTGAGATACTTTTACGCCGCCTTGAAAAACATCGGCCTCACTACGGGGTAATGCCTCATGTATAATTTCTTCAATTATTTGCGCTGATGCCGGCGCAAATTCGGAAGGCTTGATAGCAATAGCGTTTCCGGCGGCTATTGCCGCTATTGCAGGTACAAAACATTCCGCTGTCGGTGCGTTATAGGCTGCAATATTTAGAACGACGCCTTTAGATTGGTAACGAATTTCGCTCTTTTTGCCAAAACTACTCAATGAGCCTTTGACCTTTTGGGGCTTCACCCATTTTGCAAGGTGCTTACTGACATAATCAATTTCACCTTTAACCATGACAAGCTCGGCCGCAATATCGACCTCATGGCATCCTCGTTCTTCAGCTCCGGCTTTGAATAGATCTTCTTTACGGGCAATAATGCCCTGCCAAATGGACTGCAGTTTTTCGATCCGTTCTTCTGCGGAGCTATTCCGGAGTTTCAGAGTGGAGCTTTGTAATTCTTCAAAGCGTTTCTTAATTTCACTCATGTTTTATCCTTTGTAGCGCGGGATTTTGACGGCTTTTTGTAAGATTTTTTCAAAAGTTCTTGAGGGCAATATTTTATGCATCGGGCCCAAGGCTTTTACGTCTTTCCCGACCATATATGACGGTTTCCAGGTTTTTATTTCCAGTAGACCTAAAACCTGATTTGCAACATCCTGAGGATCGTTGGCTTTATTCTCGAGAGTGTCGACCATTACGGTTGTTGTTGCTTCTTTGAGAAACGGTCCGTAAATGTCATTCATTTCCTGCGAGACTTCTTTCCAAATATTTTGTGTCGTGTCAGCCGAGTTTGCCGTCATGTTTGTTTTAACGGCTCCGGGCTCAACAGATGTGACCTGTATGCCAAAAGGTGCAAGCTCATTGCGCAGAGTATTCGTAATACCGATAACGGCGTGTTTTGACATATTATAAATTCCGGATGCTGCGGGATTGGCTTTAACGGCACCTGATGCAAAATTGATAATCCGTGAATGCGGTGCGTTTTGCCTAATCATGGGTAAAAATGCTTGGAGAACCCTCATTGGCCCCCATGTATTCACTTCAAACATGAATTTAGCACGATCAAGATCAACCCCTTCAATGACACCAATGCCCACATTGGCAATACCAGCATTGTTTATCAGTAGGTCAAGCCCGGCGCCGTCAAGCTCTGATCGAACCTTTTCAGCACTTGCTTGAACAGATTCCTCTGAGGTCACGTCCTGGTCGACATGGACAAGGTTAGGGTGTACGCCTAGTAGATCTGTCGGGGCAGAAGGCAAAACACCAGCAAAAACCTTCCAACCACGCTCAGCAAGTGTCCTGGCTTTTAATGCGCCCATGCCCATATTGGCTCCGGTTATGAAGGCAGCTTTCTGTTCACCCATGATATTCCCCATATTCTGTTTTGTAGTGTTATAGACACGGACTTTCCGAATGTCATTCGGAAAGTGTTAAAATGCGTCAGGACGTAACTGTGCATCGGTTCCGCCATCAACGTAAATGACGCTACCTTGCATGTAGTCAGCTGTGTCAGAGAGCAAAAATTCTATAATGTCTGCCATCTCCTCCGCAGTACCAAAGCGTTTTTTCGGAATGGGGATCATGTCCAGGCTTTTGCTAATGACCGGATCATCGATAACACCTTGTAGCATTGCTGTCTGTGTTGGTCCGGGCGCAATTACATTGATCGATATCCCGGCATGCCCCCATTCTGCTGCGCGGCGCCGCACGGCCCGGGTTAAGGCGTGTTTAGAATTTCCGTAAACACCTGTTGCGGGTGCATCGCCAATCACGCCCATGGCTTTATTTTCGTCGCCCTCTAAAAGCGCATCAACGATAGGACTATTCGGATCGATGCGCATTTGCGAACTATTTGAACCGATAACGACGCAGCGGCCATGGGTTTCTGCTAAAGCATTTTTGAAACCATCCAGCAAAGCTACAGCGCCAAAATAGTTGACGCGGGCAACCAGTGCTCCGTCTTTCAGATGTCCGCCCAGGCCAGCCGCAAGAACAAGTCTATCAATTTTATGACCACAAGCCTCGAGAGTTTCTGAAACCGCAATTGAGCGACCTTCCGGCGTTGATAGATCCGCTGTTATGTCGGCGTTCTTTAGATCGATGCAAATTACATTGTAGCCTTGGCTCTGAAGGCGTTTAAGCACGATCTCTCCAATCCCTGAACCACCTCCGCTAACCACAGCGTATTTCATATCTTCTCCTTTATGCGTTCCTAACCAGATGCGCGATCGCGCCGGCATCGCTGAGTTGTCCGTCGAAAATTTTTCTGGGGGCCGAACGGGTATAGCTGATCAGCCATTCACCATTTCTTTTTTCATATCGATCGTGATAAAATCCCGCGAGCAGTCTGAAGCTATTATCTTCGGGGTTAAAAGTCGAGAATCCGAGGTTCCAGACAGCTGTAGCCTGTTCTCCCGTAATGGTAATTTCTGGATTGTTCCCGTGATGACTATCGATAATGGACGTCATTGCTGCCATTTGAGTGAAGATTTCGACAAGGCCATCTACATCAAATTCACCCAAAGGCGGGAAGTCGATAATCGCATCTTCGGTAAAGCAGGCCCGCATACGTTCGATATCTTTGTTGTCGCAAGCATTAAGATATCGCGCTTTTAGTCTTCGGATATCACTTTCGGCCTCTAGTCTGGCGATGCGTGATTCTAGTGACATATTAACCTTCATTTTTATCGATGAAGAATTTCTGATAGTGAAATTGTTCTTAAAATCAACCTTCGGAAGGAAAAGTGCGTAACAAAAATGCAACATTGCTACGCAAAATGAGCAAATTTCTAACGAAAATGATCAAAACGCGCAGTATTCGGCTTTAATTCTGCGAGGTTGAAGTTGCGCGGTGTGTCGAAATGCCCTAGAGCTTACTTAATAATACCTACTCGTGGAATATAAAGGGGAGATTACCATGTTCCATTCCGTCTCAAAAAAGGCATTCGTCAGTTTGGCCGTTTCAACGTCCTTGTTAGCTTTCAGTGCTCCGGCCTATGCTCAACTCGATGAAATAATCGTTACGGCTCAGAAAAAGACTGAAAGCATCCAGGACGTACCGATAGCGATTCAAGCTTTTGATATTGAGGCACTGGAAACAAACCGGATTGAGGGGCTGGAAGATATCGCTGTGATCACGCCCGGTGTGTATGTGACTCAAAACCCGGCTGATCCAAATGGTGTTCGGATCAGCATTCGCGGCGTAGGCACGTTTGACCCTCAAATCGGACAGGACAGCCGGATCGCAATCTATCAAGATGGGGTATATCAGGGACGAACCCAAGGTCTGGCAATTGATATGCCGGATTTGGAACGGGTCGAAATTTTGAAAGGACCGCAGGGCACGCTATATGGACGTAACTCGGTTGGCGGGGCGGTCAACCTAATTTCAGCTAAACCTGTCATGGGCGAGTTTGGAGGAAAAGCCTCTGCGGAATACGGATCATTTAATCACAAGAAAGTTTCAGCAGCTTTTAATGTTCCAATGGGAGATAAAGTAGCGGCACGTGTGTCAGGGCTTTGGGCCGATCGTGATGGTTGGGTCGAAAATAGCGGACCAGGTGCTGATTTTGCAGGGGAAGAAAAGTTCGGTGTGCGCGCCTCTTTAGGCGTGGAGTTTGACGATCAATTCGATTTGGTTTTGGCCGGAGACTTGAACAATACAAAGAAGGAACCACTTTTCTATCAGTCCATAACAGGTTTCGGAGCAGGTCTATTTGCTCCGGCGATACAAACCTTTGAGGGGCGTCAGGAAGATGTAGCGACTTCCTTCACTGCTGAACCTGGTGATCTCAAGACAAAAGGTCTGTCGGCGACGCTGAATTATAATTCAAACAGCAACGGGTTCTTTGATGACGCGAAATTTACAGCGGCTTATCGTGAAGCTGATAGTAGTCGCCAAGTTGCACTAATACCTACGGCCAACCCCGGCGCAATCAACCAAATCGTTGGTGGTTTTAATAGCGCTTTGGCACCTTTACCATTTGCTTTTCAGGTTGCCGGCCAATCCTTGAGGGCTGATTACAGTTCAGCGTTTAGTGGTGATCCAGCCGAAAGAGGGTTGTTTTTGTCACCTCCAGGCGGCTCTACCAATCTCGATGGTCACAAGCAATTAAGTGCTGAATTTACGTTTAATGGATCAACCGATGACGGAAGAGTTGAATATACTGGCGGGGCATTTTACTTTGATGAAAGTACAGGTACAGGTCGTGGTAGACCAAACTTAACTCAAGCCAATGACTATTTGTTTGTCCTGGGTCAGTTCGACCCGAGGGTAACAGCCCCCAATGTCGCAGGCTTTATAGGAGGTCTTGATGCCGCAAGTGGCCAAGATCCACGAGGTCCGGTTTCATTCCCACCTTCAGCCTTAGGGCCAATTCCCGCGGCTGGAATATTACTTGGCGTTCTCGGCGGGCAATTTCTTCCTGCTGACGGCAGTGTAAACCCATTTGGAGCATTTCCTCTTATTACACAGTTAGTAGGTGATGGTTCGAACTGCGCGGGGGCAGACTTTTTGTCTCCAAGTGCGGCCAATAACTTCTGTATTCCAACGCTTTCGTCTGCATTGGGGGCAGCCCGTCAATCAGCGTCTAATACGCTGGAAATTGATACAACAGCTCTCGCTTTTTACGGCCAGCTAACCTACAGCATCTCTGATGATCTACGCTTGACGGCCGGTATGCGGTTCTCAGATGAAAGTAAGGATGGCTTCGGTCAAGCCAAGTCACCTTTCTTCAATGATAATATTGATCTAACAGGGAATACTATTGCTCCCAATATCGGTAGCTATGATGAAAGCATTCTCGATCCTGCGTTCACCTTAGAGTATGATATGAACGATGACGTCCTGCTTTACGCGTCTTATAAAGAAGCCTTTAGATCAGGCGGCTTTAACAGCGCTGCCGTCGGTCTTAGATTGCCCGGTGAAACTTACGGGGCTGACTTCTTATTTGAGCGTGAAGACATCGCGGCTTATGAAGCTGGCTTTAAAGCTGATTTAGGTGGAAATTTCCGCTTAAATGCCGCTGGTTTTTATTATGATTTTACAAATAAGCAAACGACTGTCGCGCTTAATCCGTTGATTGCCACGTCACGAGCGATCGTTAATACCGATGAGCAAATGTGGGGATTTGAAGCCGATGCACAATATGCATTGACGGACGAAATTACACTTCGTGGGTCTTATGGCTATGTTGATGGTGATGCCGGTGATGTGACCAACCCTCTAACCGGACAAATTGAAGTTCGCGATGAGTTGCAGGGCACGCCTAAAAATTCGTTCTCCGTGGCTGCTGACTATAATGGCAGCTTCGGGAACTCAGACGTATTTGCCAATCTGACTTATGCTTACAAAGATGAGATTCTATCGATTCCTCAAAACGACTTGTATCTACCTTCATTTGGCTTGGTAAACGGCCGTGTTGGAGTCAGTCTGGACGCCTATGACATGCCAGTGACTGTATCTGTCTGGGGAACGAATTTGTTAGACGAGGAATATTTGATCGATAGCTTGCCGTTTGAAACATTTGCTTATCGAACAGTTGTTTACGGGCAGCCTCGTTCAATTGGTGTTAATGTTAGTCACAAATTCTAGGTGATTGACCGGAAGGTTAAATCACTGATCCCAGGATCTAATTGTTCAGATGCGCCCATTTAGGCGCATCTTTTTTTCATGAGGCTTGGCATGATGTTCCGAACTAGCATATTGTTTCTCGCTGTTCTTTTTCTTGCGAGCTGCAATTCGGAATCGTCTAGCAGGCAATTCGATGCCGAAAGCCCTGCTCAGTCCGTTCAGAGCGACCCTAAATCTATATCTCCGCAAATGTCAGAGCCGAGATATAAGTTACCCAATGTCGTTATTTTACTCGCTGACGATTTAGGTTGGGGCGATGTTGGTTTTCGTGGCAGCGACATAGAAACCCCCAATATTGATCGACTAGCGACCGAGGGCCTAACGCTGGATCGTCTTTATGTCATGCCAATATGTACCCCGACACGTTCAGCCTTGATGACAGCTCGAGATCCAATGAAACTTGGGTCTGTTTACGCGGGATTTCAGCCTTGGCAAAATGGAGGTATATCTCCGGAAGAACATTTCATGCCACAATCATTTCAGGCCGCAGGCTATCAAACCGCTATGATCGGGAAATGGCATTTAGGGCATACCACTGAGCCACTTGTGCCAAATATGCGCGGCTTTGATCATTTTGTTGGACATTTGAATACACAAGTTGACTATTTCGATTTCACATCGGCCAATGGCTATGACCTACAGGAAAATGGTCAATCGATTATTCGTGAAGGTCGTTACGCAACTGATATTCACGGTGAAGAAGCCGCAAAATATATCAACGAACTGCGCGATCCAAATAAACCGTTTTTTCTTTATGTTCCGTTTCTTGCGCCGCATTCACCAATGCAGGCCCCGGAGGAGCTTGAAAGTAAATATGCAAGCCGCCGAAACCTACCAACTAAGAAACGTACTTATGCTGCGATGGTGGATAGTATGGATCAAGCCATTGGTAGGATTTTGTCGAGCCTTGATCATAACGGCTTAACCGAAAACACCATCATATTGTTCTTCTCTGATAATGGTGGTCTAAAAGCCTTTGGAGCCGACAATGGGCCATTGCGAGGCGGTAAGCTTGAAACCTTTGAGGGCGGCGTGCGCGTTGGCGGAATTTTGCGCTGGCCTGCAAAAATTCAAGGTGGCGAAACTAATGACTCTGTTGTTTCGGTGCTAGATATATTTCCGACTTTGGCTGCGGCGACAAAAATTGAGCCTCAAAATGTAAAAAAAATGGATGGTGAGAACCGATGGCCAGCAATTACCGGATCAAAGGTTTCGCCGCGAAATGGCGACTTATACTTTGCGTCTAATTCTCCAATATTTAACAAATATCATTTGAGCGTTCTCGAGCAGAAATGGAAACTTGTTCAGATTATTGATCACAAATCTCAGTCCACGGAGGTCGAAAGTTTTCTTTTTGATATTGAAAATGATCCATATGAAAAAACCAATCTGGCAGACGCAAATCCTGCGCAGGTTGAACGCATGTCTGCAAAAATCACTAAATGGAGGGCTCAGCATCCAATCAATGGAGTTCGGGTTGCTCTGATACCTCATCCGGGTTGGCGCGCGCCGGTGGACTACGCCCAATCCGTGATACCTGCGGAGGAACTTCAAGAAGACGGATTTGATAACTATGTATCCGGTATGAGGGGCAAAATACTTCAAAAGCGCCACGGCAATAAAGGCAAGATAACCTATGATTAGAGTTTTGAAGCGGGGCCTATTCACTTTCTTACTGATAGCACTTATCATAGGCGGCGTCCTTTGGGCATCACCCAATACTAAAAAGGCAGCACAGATTAGGGCCCTTGATAAGATCGGTGATGTGGCGGTCAAACGTATGTCTTCCGATCCACGCACACAAGGTTCCGTGGCGGCCGAATTTATCAATATTCCCATTGAGGCAAGAGAAATTGCGCCCGGCATATTCCAGGCAACGGGTGTAGGAAATGCTCACCTGATAACAACATCAGAGGGGAATGTTCTGTTTGATACCGGACTTGTCACGCAGGTACCCAAACAAATCAAAGCTCTTGAGCCGCACTTGGATGGACAAAAACTTACCCATATCATTCTATCACATTCTCATGCCGATCATGCTGGAGGGACCAAATACTGGCAAGACGATAATACTGAAATAGTAGCTCATGAAGAATTCAAGGAAGAGCAAAGATATTTATCTGATCTACAAGAGTATCAATGGGGACGGAACCGGACTCTGTTTCCGTTTATGCCGGAAACGCCGCCCAAAATCGGATTACTTGCTTATGGTGGCATCGAGCCTACTATCAAAGTCCGGAATGGAACGCCGTATAAATTCACGCAAGGCGGAATAGATTTTGAGGTTCACGCGCTGCCAGGAGCAGAGGGCGCGGACAATGTTGTATTATGGTTGCCAAAGAAAAAGATTTTGTTTGCCGGAGATTTTTTCGGTCCTCTGTTTCCCCAATTTCCGAACGTTTTTACAATGCGCGGCGAAAAAGTGCGTAAACCTCATGAATATATCCAGTCCCTTGAGAAAATTATGGAACTTGATCCAGTAATGATTGTTCCGTCCCACCGGAATCCAGTTACAGAAAAGGCAGCCATCGACGATGGTCTTCGACGAATGCATGGAGCTACGAAATATGTCCATGATGCAGTTATTGCGGGAATGAATGGGGGCAAATCCGTCGAAGATTTGATGGTGGAGATACAGCTCCCAGCAGAGCTTAGCCTGACCCAAGAACATGGCAAGGTTTCCTGGGCGGTAAAATCTATTTGGGAATATTATATGACTTGGTTTCACTTTGATAAAACTACAGAGCTTTATCATGTTTCCCGCGAATCCGTGAATGCCGATTTATTAGAGTTGGCCGGAGTCGATGCCCTGATTGGCCGTGCAAGAAGCTATATGGACGGGGGCAAACCTCTAGAGGCGCTTCACCTTTTGGACGTGATTGGGGATACATCAATTGAAGAGGCGCTTATCTTACACGAAGCCGCGCTTGAGATGCTCAAGTCCAACGCTGAAAACACGACGCAAAATGCCTATGAGATCTACTGGTTGGATTACAAATTACGTGAGGTGAGGGCGAAGTTAGGAGACTAACATTACTCTAAGTTTTCTTCCGCGGTTTGTGATTCCCAAATCTAGAAATCATTGTATGAGCCACGCGACCATTTCATCTATCAGAATTCTAATGCTCGAAAACGCCATATGATTATGGCCTGTGTTTTCAAGGATAATTAGTTTGGTCGACACTGCGTTGACATAGTCCTTCGGCACGTCTTTGGGCGGTATGCCAATGTCGTGATCTCCAAAAGCAAAAAACAAAGGTATTTTAAGGCTTTCGACTTCGGTTTTAAAGCTGCCGCGGATCATGCTCATCATGCCGCCAGCAGCATAAAGTTCACAGGTATTGTCTTTCAAAGCCTGAGTGAGTTCGGGTGTTTCGCCGCCAAACACAATGGACTTGCCGCTTGGGCCTCCGCCGGGATGACTGGGGAATTGGGCTCCGAATTTTCCGAACGTTAGTTTCTTCAGATCGCGCTCAATATCGTTTTCGCGGTTCTTATACTCTTTTTCTTCTGAACTTAAGCCCCAATCGAGTCCTCCGGCGCTACTACCAAGCAATGCCATAGCCTCATAAGGTCTATGCCGAGCCTGAATCAGCGTTTGGGTCATCCCGCCCATAGAGTGACCGATGCCAATAATGGCTTTTCCCTTTAAACCTAATTTATCGAGATATGATTGTAGGGCCCAATGGATGATATCGGCCGCGCCGCGGGGCTTGAGGAAGGCGCGGCTCTCGGGAATAGGGTTGGTCGAAGTGCCCGGATGATCCATGGTTAGCACATCATAGCCTTTGCTATTCATGCGCCGCGCAAAACTATGATCCGGTGTTAGGTCAAAAAAGCCTTTTGCAGCACCGCCGCCAGGGAGGCAGAAAAGCAGCGGATTTGAGATCCCCATTTCAGCTTTATAATAACTGGCTTCAAAAGTGATGTCTTGGAATTGCGCTTTGATGATATCCGACATTAAAGTTTAAGCTTCGGGCGCAATCTCGATGGCGCAATTATCATGTTTGGCGTCCACCTTCATCTGGCAGGAGAGGCGGGAGCCCTCTCTAATTTCGACAAAATCTGCAAGACTTTCCAGCATATAGCCTTCGTCTTCCGTTTGTTCGCCCGCTAAATTGGTGTCTTCGAAGTAGACATGACAAGTTCCGCAGCTGGCAGCGCCGCCGCAAGTTGCGTCGATTAAACCTGCATCGCGCAGTGGTTCCATGAGAACAACGCCGACCCCGCTGTCAATGGATTTTTCTTCGCCATCAATCGTTTTAACTTTGATAACTGGCATGACATTCCTTTTGCATTATGATTCCGATCCATTTTAGCTTGACTGGAACGGGATTAAAAGTATTTTCCGAATGACGTTCGGAAAGTCGCCGTGTGGGTGGTCTTATGGCCGTTTTCAAGAGCAAGAAAGTAAAGGATTTTTATGTCAGGCGTACTCAGCGGATTAAAAGTGTTGGATTTATCCTGGGGTATTGCCGGCCCAATGACAGGCATGCTTCTCGCTGATCACGGAGCCGATGTAACGCGTATCGAACGCCCTCAAGGAGACCCTTTCGCTGGCATGCTCGGATACAAGGTCTGGCACAGAGGCAAAAAGAATGCAGTCATGGATTTGCGTGATCCGTCTGATCTGAATTTATTTAAAAAACTGGTCGCTGATGCGGATGTCTTGATTGAAAGTATGGCTCCAGGGAAGACTGCTGATCTTGCGATTGAATACGAGGATCTTGTTAAAATAAACCCGCGGCTAATCTATGTTTCGATTACGGGTTACGGCGAAGATGACGACCGTAAAGGATATGATGCGCTCGTTGCCGCAAGCTCAGGACTTCAATGGGAACAACGCGGGTGGCCGGAAGGAGCGCTTTATCATATTGCTGGGCGCGAGGATCCATTTGCCGAAGCCGTCGAAATCGACCCTAATTGGGTTCAAGGCGCTAATCGAGATGGACCTTTGCATTTGGCGTCAAAATGGCCAAGCATGGGCGCGTTTTTCTCGGCGTCTGCCGGAATAGCCGCAGCGCTCTATGCCCGGGAAAAAACGGGCCGCGGACAGAAAGTGTCAACGTCGTTATTGCAGGGTGCAATGGCATGCGGTAGCGGCGTCTGGCAGCGTGCAGACGATATAGACTCTCAAGGATTTAACACTTGGATTATGGGTTCGCGTTCACCCAAAGGCCACTTTCAGTGCAAGGACGGTGGTTGGGTCCATAACTGGGTACCAAATCCCCGTTTTATCCTCGAAGCGTCGAGAGGCGACGAGATTAATGCAACACCGGATTTGACGGTTCAGAATGATCCCGACCGGTTTGGAATTGGTCCGGAAGAATTATTAGTGATGGCCCACTACCAACCCATCCTTGCGGACGCATTTAAAAAGTTTAGCCAGGCAGAATGGGTTGAGGCCGGAGCCATTGGCAATGTTACGATACAGCCATGTCGTTCAATTGAAGACAGTCTGACTGACCCATATTTGATCGATGATAACTGTGTCACAACTGTCAATGATCCGGAGTTAGGGCCAATTAACCAGGTGGGAATTACTTATCGTTTGGAGACCTCACCGGGTAAAGTGCAAGGTCCGACCCGAGCAAATGGTGCAGATACAGACGCGGTTAAGGCCTATGCAGAGTCCTTACCCGATATTACGTCTCATAAAGTTCCGGCTAAGCCAACCGGGAAGGGCGCTTTAGATGGCGTTCGGGTTTTGGATCTAGGACTAGCCATAGCCGGCCCGTTTGGCTGTCAATTGCTAGCTGATATGGGTGCAGATGTAATCAAGATGAATACTCTTTGGGACAGCTATTGGCACAAGACTCATATCGCCGCTATGGCCAATCGTAGCAAACGCAGCTTCGCCGTCATGCTTAAACATCCCAAGGGATTGGAAGCGATCAAGAAAGTCATTGCGACCTGTGATGTCGTACAGCACAATATGCGTTACCCCGCGACAACGCGCCTCGGACTCGATTATGAAAGCCTAAAAGTCGATCATCCGCGCCTTATCTATTGCCATTCACGAGGGTTCGAAGAAGGTCCGCGCAAGCATTTGCCTGGCAATGATCAAACCGGCGCTTGTCTCTCAGGAATTCAGCATGAAGACGGAGCTGTCTATGCTGGGGGACATCCAGTGTGGGCACTGACGTCGCTAGGGGATACTGGCAATGGATTTTTGACCGCTGTCGGAATTTGTAACGCTCTGATGGAACGGGAACGCACCGGGAAAGGGCAATTTGTGGATACGTCCATTGTTAATGCTTGTCTGCTGAATACTAGCTATGCGGTTGCTCGTCCTGATGGATCACCAG
Source organism: Hellea sp. (assembly GCA_020629545.1). Classification (GTDB taxonomy): domain Bacteria; phylum Pseudomonadota; class Alphaproteobacteria; order Caulobacterales; family Maricaulaceae; genus JACOMS01. The sequence continues at coordinate 55,008 of JAHDDC010000005.1, read as the reverse complement.
TGGATAGACCCATGCTCAATCCGGATCAAACGGGGTACGGAGATTATTATCGCCTTTATAAGTGTGCTGACGGCGAGTGGATACAAGTTGCGGCTATTACTGATACACACAAGAAAGCCTTTGATGTATTGGCAGGTTCAGAGAAGGTGTCGGCCTTTGCAGGTCGCGGGTCCGCAGACTTGATTGCTGATCTGATCAAAGCCGGAATTCCGGCAGCTATATCAGACTCTGAAGCATCTAGACGATTGCACGACAATAAAAAGTATAGAGAGAAAAATTGGACTGTCAGTTATCCTGATCGGTATGTGGGTAATTTGGAGCAGATCGGATTGACATATGACTTGTCTGATACGCCCGGCATTATTCAAAGTCCTCCCCTAATAGTGGGCGATCATACCCAGTCTATTCTGAAGGAACTTGGTTATAGCGACGAGAAAATACTGGCGATGGCAAATGAGGCGGCCATTCTTTGTGATCCTCCTCTACCGGGACAAAAAGAAATGCAGAATCCTTGGGGCTTGTGATGAAGGCAATAAATCCGATCATAAACCAACATCTGAAATAATGCCGAAAAGATGAGTTATGAACGATAAACCCAGACGTCCCATGCGACCCGACCCAATTCCGCGTATAGATTCAGCCTTTTTTTGGGAGGCATGCAAACGCGGTGAATTAGTCGCGCAAAAATGCGAACCTTGTAATAAGCTATGGCATCCGCCGCGCGCGCTTTGCCCTATTTGTCATTCTAGCGAGAAGTCTGAAGAGACGCTATCTGGTAAAGGTACTGTGTTATCCTGGTGCCGTCAGATCAGGCCTGCAAGTTTTTTGTTTTCTGAAAGTCCTTGGGTAATATTAGTCGAGCTTGATGAGGGTATTCGTATGCTCTCCAATCTAGAGGGAGATCAAGCTCCGGAATTTGGCATGCGTGTCATGGTTGATTTCGCAGAAACCTCAGGCGGTAAAGCAGTACCGGTCTTCAACGCTTTGACCACGGAGGTTTAGGTGGTCGCAGAATCTCAACAAGCTTGTATCGTCGGCATTGGCCAGACCGAATTTTCCAAAATCTCTGGCAGGTCTGAACAGCAGTTGGCTGCCGAAGCTATTCTCGCAGCCTGTCAGGATGCAGGCGTTTCGCCGCACGATATTGATGGCATGACAACATTTGCGATTGATAATTCAGATGAGATTGATGTTATGCGATCACTGGGTTGCCGCGATATCAATTATACAACGCGGTTGCCTCAGGGCGGCGCAGCGTCCGTAGCCACCCTCGTGCATGCGAAAAATGCAGTCGAAAGCGGCATGTGTGATTATTTTGTGATTTGGCGCGCTATGAATGAGCGCAGTCAATATCGCTTTGGCCAGCCAAAAATCGACCTGTCGCCCGACGCACATAGCTCCACTTTTATGGAGTGGTGCTTTCCGTTCGGCGCACAAACACCGGCGGCATGGGAAGCAATGTCATGCGGTTATTATATGAATAAGTTTGGCGTGACATCCGAAGACCTGGGTCAGATATCGGTTACGTTTCGCAAAGCTGCCGCAACTAATCCTAACGCGTTTTTCTACGAAAAGCCGATCACGCTTCAAGACCACCAGGATAGCCGCTGGATCGTGGAACCTTGGTTTAGACTGTTGGATTGCTGTCAGGAATCGGATGGTGGCTGCGCAATTCTCATAACAACCCGAGAACGCGCTAAAGATCTGAAGCAAATACCAGTCTCGCTACTAGGTGCTGAATATTCCATGTTGTTTAACCATGAGATCATCTCGGACTTTTACGAAGGTGACTTGCTGAATAATGATTTGGCTCTTCGCGCTACTGAAAAACTAATCAATGCTTGCGGTATAGCGCCCAAAGATACCCGAATAGCAATGATATACGATAATTTCACGCCGCAAGTTCTGCGTCAGCTCGAAGGGTTTGGATATTGCGGACTGGGCGAAGCCAAAGACTATGTTGCCGATGGCAATTTGGAACTTGAAGGCGCAACCCCTTTATCTCCAAATGGCGGGTTGATCGGCGAGGCCTATATACATGGAATCAATAACATTACCGAAGGCGTTCGGCAGATGCGCGGAACAGCAGCGAATCAGATTAAAGGTGCTGAAACAGCATTTATTGGATCCGGCGTAGCCGGCGCGATTATAGGAAGAGGCTAATATGGGTCAGATTTTTAAACCCGGCACAAAACTATCGAGTACAGTTTGCAAAACCCAGATTATGGTATTGCGGGCACCCGCTGAAGAATTAGATATTTTTTGTGGCGGCGCCCCCATGCAAGTTGGCGATCCATCGGAACTTGGGGAAATGTCGGGAGACAATTCCGGAACGCTTGTCGGTAAACGTTATACGGATGAAGCGGAGACGATGGAGTTTTTGTGTACCCGTGGAGGCGACGGTTCTGTCGCGGTTTCTGGCTATAAAATCGATATAAAGGCGGCAAAGAAGCTTCCGTCGTCTGACTAATTTCTGATGAATATTCACCTGATTTTGCAAATGGCCGCCGACGCCATGGGGGATCGCGAAGCTATTGTTAGTGGCGGTTGTCGGGCCACGTTTGCAGACTTGGCAGATATGGCAAGGTCTGTTGCCGGACAAGTGCAGCCCGGTGAAAGGGTTGCTTTTCTAAACGAGAACACACCTCTCATGCCTGCAGCTCTGTTTGGTGCGGCTCTGGCCGGAACCCAGTTCGTACCGCTAAATTATCGATTGGCAGAAGATCGGCTCGAAAGCCTACTGGAGCGAACCGCGCCGGCGCTCTTGCTAACGGGGCAGGATATTTCCACTAAAAACATCAGAGCAATATCAATGCTCGAAGCCGGTAGCGGCGTTATTTCTGACATGGAAGCCCCCGATATTGACGGCGGTGTGGCTGTTGAGCTCTTCACCAGCGGTACAACAGGTGAGCCAAAGTCTGCTGTTCTCAAACATGATAATCTCATGGCCTATATTTTTGGTACGGTTGAATTTATGTCAGCCTGCGAAGATGAAGCCAATCTTTTGGCGGTTCCGCCATACCATATCGCGGGGATCGCAGCAGTGCTTAGCTCGACCTATGCCGGCCGCCGTATGGTTCAGCTTCCCAACTTTACGCCAAAAGCTTGGATAGAGTTAGCCCAATCAGAAAATATTACAAATGCATTTATGGTTCCCACTATGCTCCAGCGCGTGATTGAATATGCGGGCGATAGTCTTGATCTTCCTGCCATGCGGAATATTGCTTATGGCGGCGGAAAGATGACGAGACAAACGATAGAAGCCGCCATGCGTTTGATGCCACACGTCAACTTCACTAATGCTTACGGATTGACGGAAACAAGTGCAACGATCTGCATGCTGAGTCCAGACGCACATAGGGAAGCTTTCGAGTCTGAGGACCCAGAAATTAGACGCCGATTAGGATCGGCCGGTCAACCGATACCCACCATCGAACTCGTAGTTCGTCAAGAAGATGGGACGATATGTGGCCCGGATGAAATAGGCTTGGTCTATGTGCGCGGCGATCAAGTCAGCGGCGAATATAAAGGAATGGGTTCGCAGCTAGACGAAGATGGCTGGTTCCTAACCAAAGATCGAGGGTATTTGGATGCAGGTGGATATCTTTTTATAGATGGACGCGCGGACGATGTCATTGTGCGCGGGGGCGAGAATATTTCACCAGGTGAGATTGAAGAGGTTTTGCGAGCGCACCCGGCCATCAAAGACGTCGCGGCGGTTGCTGTCCCGGATGTTGAGTGGGGCGAAGCCGTCGGTCTGGCTATTGTATGTCAGGCAGACATTTCAGATGATGAGATTTGCGATCTTGTTAAGGCGAAGCTAAGGTCATCACGTTTGCCGTCTCTCATTACGCGGATGGACGAACTGCCCTATAACGAAACAGGAAAATTACTTCGTCGTGTCATTCGGGACCAAATTGCTAACTGACCATGCGGCCAAATATGGGACTCAGCTGTTGCGGTCTCTTGGTTATACCGAAAGTATTGAACAAACATCTGACCATCCGGCCATTGCGTTTCGGCGTTCGGGTCTATTGAAGACGACAGGCCTGATGTTACCGGCCGCGATAGCAGCCCACGCTGACGGAGCTCTTTTGGCTTTAAAGAAAATTGCAAACCGGTCATATGGCTTGCCCAAGAACGGCTCAGTTTTTCTCGGGGAACGCGCGCGGCTCCGGCGAACCATTCGAAAAGATCGCATATGTGCGGGAGGCTATGGCCGCCTGATGGATGTCAAGGACGGACGGATTGCGCTTAATCTTGTTCGAGAAGATGATTGGGATCTTATCCCAGCTTGGCTTGAGGATTATGTAACGGATTGGAATGGAATTACGGCGGCGGTCAGGCATAAGATGGCTGATTACCTTGTAGATCGAGCGGCTGAAATTGGCCTGGCTGTTGCCAAAGAGGAGCTGCCTGACAGACCTTTTAATTGGTATCTTGCCAAACAATTTGATCGATCGGCGCCAAAGAAAACGCCGCAAATCGTAGATTTATCCGGGCTTTGGGCTGGACCGCTCGCGTCCAGCCTTATGATGCGTCTCGGAGCGACTGTTATCAAGGTGGAGGGGCCAAACCGACCTGATGGGATGCGTGCCGGTCACCCATATTTCTACAAGCTTATGAATGGCGGGAAACACTGCGTGGCGCTTAATTTCAAAGACCCAAAGGAATTCAATCTTCTCAGGGATTTACTTGAAAATGCTGATATTGTGATCGAAGCGTCAAGGCCCAGGGCTTTTGCACAAATGGGCATTGTCGCAGAAGACTATGTCGCCCGAAAGCCTGGAAAAGTTTGGGCTCGTCTCACAGCTTACGGCCGAGATCAGAACCGAATTGGTTTTGGAGATGATATTGCTATCTCTACCGGGCTTTCCACAATCATGGATAAGGCTTGGGGTGAACCTTGTTTTGTCGGTGATGCTTTAGCGGATCCCGTTAACGGCCTACATTTGGCGCTTGCGATTTGGGGGTTTTACCAAAAGGGAGGGGGAACCGTTATTGATATGAATATGCGGGATTGTCTTCGCTACGCTTTGGGGGATTTGGGAGCGTCAAAAGATATGAAGGGAAGGGCAAAAGAATGGAGTTCTTTGGCTGCGGAGGATACTCTGTCTCTATATACTCTGCGCCGAACTTCAAGGCGGGTACATGATTTGGGAGAGGATAATCTGGCGGTGAACATTTATGCTGATCCGTAATGTAGAAGTTTATGGTCAAATAATGGATGTCCGCACCAAGGGTAAACTCATATCCGAGATTGGGCCACATCTTGGCGGCGTAGCTGATTTTAATGGAAAAGGCGGAGCTATTCTGCCGGGCCTTCACGATCATCATATTCATTTAAATGCGACGGCGGCGGCTCTCAATTCTGTGCGGTGCGGACCGCCTAATGTTGAAGATGAAGAGCAGCTAATTGCGGCCCTAAATGCGGACGGTGAGGGGTGGCTACGCGGCGTGGGGTATCACCATTCAGTGGCCGGCGAAATTGACCGAGAATGGCTCGATGCAAATGGGCCAGATAGGCCAGTCCGTATTCAGCATCGCAGCGGCCGGTTATGGATATTGAACTCCCGGGCTCTGAATGAATTAGCAATAAAGACGCCCCGAAATGGACGTCTATATGACAGCGATCATCTTATGAGGCGTCGCGGTTTTCCGGACTTAACCTCTTTGATCAAAAAGCTGAAGTCATGGGGCATCACAGGTGTAACAGAGGTAACGCCGTCAAATGGTTTAGCCGAATTCGATAATTATCTAGAGCAAGCGGGCGATCTCAATTTGTCCATTATGGGCAACTCAGAGCTCACCGATCTCAACCATACGCGCCGCGGTCATCTCAAGCTCCACTATCATGATCACGACCTGCCGCCCCTTTCTAATCTCGTCCGTGAGATTAGCGTGGCACACCATGCCGGTCGTCCGGTCGCCGCTCACTGTGTAACTCGGGCCGAGCTGATGATGACTTTGGCTGCAATCGAAGAGGCTGGCCCTATGTCAGGGGACCGTATTGAACATGCGGCGATTGCGGATCAGGCCGCAATTGAGTGGATGCAGCGTCTTGGAGTAATAGTTGTAACGCAACCAAATTTCATAACAGAACGGCTGGATGCTTATCGGCAAGATGTTCCAGGTAAAGATCATCCCAATCTATGGCGGCTGAAATCCTTTGCGGATGCGGGGCTTAGATTAGCGGCCGGCAGCGATGCGCCCTTTGGCGACCCAAATCCGTGGGCCGCTATGGCCGCCGCCGTTAACCGTCCAGCTGGATTTGAACATGAAGCCATCTCGCCCGAAGAAGCGCTAGCGCTCTATACCAAACCCGTCAATGACGCAGGCGGTAAACCGCGCCGCGTGGCAGTCGGGGAACCCGCTGATTTGATTGTATTGGACAATAGTTGGGAGGAGGCGAAAGCAAATTTGTTGGCGGTGCGAGCCTCGAAACTTTAGGCGAGTAATAATTTTTGTTTGAGGAGACTATAGTTTTTCCGGATAAGGATATATCAGGGCAATTATGGTATATATCATAGATATAACGTGGGACCGACCCTTTCAACAAAGCGGGTCTTTTATGGCGTTTGAAGAAAAATATCCAGATCCTAAAGAGCTGATAAAATTCGTTCATGTCTGGCGGGACGGGAAGAAAACCCCCAAACTTACCGCAGATCAGGTGCCCAGGAAAATTGCACTCACAGGTCTTAGAAAAACCTCGAAAATTCCAGATGCGTTCAGGACACGTGATGGTCTTCCTCTCGTTTCCGACGCATTAAGGTCACTCATAGAAAAAATGGACCCCGGTTTCCATCAATTTTTTCCGGTCGAGTTATCATTGCCGAAAGGCCGTGAACCGGAAACTGGATATAACATCATTATTGTTACTGAGTCCAAGACAAGCATAATCCCTGAATTGTCTGAGGTTCAATTGACGGAGTATGGAGATTACCGGTTTAATTATGGTCATCCAAAAATAGTATTTTCGCCGGAATGTCGATCCGGGGCGAATATTTGGCGCGAAGAGAAGTTCGACGGGCGCTTATTTATTTCCGATAAGCTTGACAATGAAATCCGATCACAGGGTTTAAAGTATTACAGGCGCTGGAAAGGCGAGATCGCTGAATAGATGGCCAAATTACATGCCCACCTCATCTACCAAACCCCATTCAGCTGCTGTCTTCGCTGATATCTTCTCCATTGTCAGCGCCATATAGGCCGTCTTTTGTCGTCCAATCCTGTTCATTATACTAACCGTTCCGCCGGCACCGGGAATGAGGCCATATTTAAGTTCGGGGAGTTGAAACCAGGCTCTGGGGCTGCAACTTACATGTTTGGCAAAAGCTGCTATCTCAATACCGGCACCGATGGCCGCGCCGTTAATTTGCACATTTAATTTTTCCCGCAGTTGTAAAACCCGTGTGGCAGGCAGACATATGCTTCGGATCCAGTGCGCCGTGGATGGATCTGTCGTCTGGCCAAATTCCTGGATCGCTCCGCCAATTGAAAATGTCCGGCCTTTGCCGCTAATGTTGATTGATGTGAATTGGTCGTGAATAATTGCCATGTCGAGGATTTCGCAGAGAGCATCTCGCACCTCTGTTCCTATGGCGTTGTAATTCTTTGGCCGGTTTAGAGTTATGGATAAAGTATTGTTGGAGATTTCTGTAAGAACGGGTGGTCCGGCTTCGGGCAATAGCGTCTCGCCATCATAGCTGGCTAGCCAACTTTTAAACTCCGGCCCTTGCTGCAAAGCGGCATAGGCAAAACTCTCAACGGTTAGGGCTTGAACCGCTGGCATGTTTTCTATGGCCCGTAAATGCTGCGCTAAAGTCATTGCAGTCAGTGGGGCTGCTAGAATATTCCGGCTTATGAGTTCGAGCTTTTTTGTATCTTCGAGCACAACGTCACAGGCGGTCGATGCTTCGCCTTTACCCAGTCCGATTACCGGGCAGGGTAGATTACCAAGCCAGTTATTCATATCCGATTTTGAATGGCTCAGGTCCAAAGCCAAATAGGGCGTGTCACTATTCGGACCAAAGGAATCCCGAGGTTTCCCAGCTGCGTGCAAAGCTCGCAATTCATTATATGTAATCGGGTTTATCATTGACTTCGGCCTTAGCATAATGGAATATCCGAACAACGTTCGGAAAGTCAATTTGAAAGGATTTTCTTTGCCTAAACCGGTCAAGACACCCGCCTATGGTCGCCCGCGTCTTCTCACTCATGAGGAGATATTGGACGCGGCTATTGAGGTGGGTCTTGAGACGCTTACAATGAAAAAGCTGTCGACTTATCTGAATGTCGGGACGGCGACACTTTATCAATATTTTGATAGCCGAAAGGCTTTGATGCGTGCAGCGGCGGTACATGCCTTGACCGCGGTCCCATTGCCTGAAGACATTGGTCAGCATTGGTCGGTTTTGGCGAAAGATTATGTTCTGGGATTGCAAAAAATTCTAGCGGACAATCCAACCTATATGAGCGCAATGAGTCCATCAAATTTCGGTTTTGAAGTTCATTTTAAGCTGATCGAACCGTTCCTATCGGCTATGAAATCACGCAATATAGCGCCAATGCATGCCATGCGACTGTTCAATCAAATCGGTCTTATCGCTTATGGCGGAGCTGTTGAATCAATTCGGCAGCAAGAGTTTGAGTTTCAGGACGAAACGATGGACGTCGTAGCAAGACGTCAGTTCGCTAGGCTCGACCCGGGCGACTTCCCACTTATGTCCGAAGTCATGGATCAATTCACCGAGACGCCCGAACAAAAAACAGACAGCCTCATCAAGGCTGCATTCAGCGCGTTTGCCCGCGAGATAGGTGAAGACGAAATACCATTATTGCAAGAGGTATTTTAATGGTTGCTGTCGTAGAATCTTCTAGTCATAAGAAAATCCCCGATGCTAAAGGTATTCCTTTTGTGGGGAACACCTTTGAAATGGGCAAGGATCCAGCCGCATTTTTTGTCCGGTGCTACAAGGAATATGGACCGGTCTATCGAGTCAACGTTTTCGGCCGAAAACAATATGTGATCGCGGGGGCCGAAGCGGCTAAGTTCATGTCAACCAAAGCTGGACGCGAGGGCCTGCGTTCAAAAGAATTTTGGGATGATTTTGTCAATCATTTCGGTGCCTCAAAAACCCTTACTCAAATCGACGGGGAAGAGCATCGGAGGATGCGAGCTATTATGAGAGCGGGTTTTTCCCGGGAGGCCGCCGAAGGGCAATATCATAAAATATCTCACTTTATTGACGATTCAATTGAACGAGATTGGATCGACGGCGATATGACCGGAGTGCTTGAAGCATTCCAATATATGATAGTGCAGGTTATTGGGGAACTTATGAGCGGGGAAGCGCCGCTTGAATATGTACGGGACATCAGAATCAATATTCTGTTTCTTTTGAATACTTTAGTCGCCAGGGTTAAGCCAAAATGGTATTTGAAAAGTCCAAAATTTAAAAAAGCGAGTAAACGGGTTGATGAACTCGGGGAGAAAACCGTAGCTCGGTTTATGAAGCATGCGGAGGATGGAACCCTACCGAAAAACCTCCTGGGCGATATTATGAGGGCGCATATTGATGATCCTGATTTTGTTCAGAAACGTGATTTAGCCGTATTGTTAACCGGTCCCTATGTGGCCGGGCTCGATACGGTCGCGAATACGGTGTCAGGAGCTGTTTACGGCATTTTAAAAACGCCCGGGGTTCTTGAGAAAGTACAGGCCGAGGCTGATGCTCTGTACGAGAAAGGTACAGTCACCTCGATGGATGTTCGGAATCTGCATTACATTCAGGGCTGTATCAAGGAGAGCATGCGTTTGTGGCCGGTTGCTGTTGGGCAGATGCGCACGACAACCAAAGAAATCGAGTTTGAAGGCTATAAAATTCCAGCTGAAGAAATGCTGATTATTGGAACTTCGGTACCTCACTATCTGGAAGAGTACTTTCCAAACCCACTTGCCTATGATCCTGATCGCTACAATGATGAGCGCAAAGAGCACATGAAGCCAGGCGCTTATTCTCCATTTGGACGCGGGCCACATACTTGTCTGGGGCAAAACCTAGCTGAAGTTTTAATGGGTATGCTGATTTCACGCTTGTTCCACCGGAAAAACCTAGCTCTGGAAAGCCCAAATTATGAGCTGAAAACCAAAGCTTTTCCGACGCCAGGACCAGCGATGAGTTTTAAAGTCAAAGTTCTTGGGGATAGAAATCCAGCCAAAGCGCTGATCCCTGAAAAATTAGAAGATGCATAGGTGAGGAGGATGTCATGAATGCACCAGTAAACCCTGATCATATCCAAACGGGTGACGAACTAGAGCGATGTCCGTTTCCAATACCGTATGGATGGTATAATGTTCATTTCTCGCATGAAATTAAACCAGGTGAGATAAAAATCGAGAAAGTCTTTGGAAAAGAGTGGGTTCTTTTTCGTGGTGAGGATGGCTCGGTTGGTATGACCGATCCCTATTGTCCACATTTGGGGGCTCATCTTGGACATGGCGGAACCGTTCAAGGCGGTAACATCCGTTGCCCTTTTCATCATTGGGAATTCGATACGGAAGGCTGGTGCAAGAAGATTCCATACGGCAAAGTTATGCCGGGCATTTGTAAGAAAAAGCCGGTCCTTAAAGCGCTTCCAGTTGTCGAAAAATACGGGGCGATTTGGGCTTGGTATCATCCTGATGGGGCAGAGCCATTATGGCCGCTTCCGATCGTTCCTGAAATGGAAGATCCGGACGGTCATGTCGAGGTCAAGTATCACGTTTGGGATATTGGAACCTGTATTCAGGAAATGGGTGAAAATTCGGTTGATACACCCCATTTGAAATTTTTGCACGGGGCCCCGATCATTCCGGGTGTTGACGCAAGAGCCGATGGTCATATCTGGCACTACGATATTATGGATGGATATATCGTCGGTGAAAGCCACGGTCCAGGATTACCCATAAACCGCCATACCAAGGACGGCGTTTCCATGTTGATGTTCGCGACCCCGACTCCCACGGATGAGGAAATGTCAAAGGTCCGGATGATGTTCACATGGAAAAAATATCCAGAAGGATCCAAGGAAGCCGCACTTGCGCATCATCTCTATTTACATTCAATCGGGGATGCTGAAGGGGAGGAATCTGCCGGCTTTGAATCCGTTGACCTGATTGTTTGGGATAATAAGAAATATCGTCCAAAGCCGCTTCTTTGTGATGGGGACGGCCCTATCTTGAAATGGCGTAAATATTTCCGCCAATTCTATGTTGGTTTGGACGAAAACGACCCTCGGGTTGCCATGTAATGGGAAGACTTTCAGGAAAAATCGCTATTATCACCGGGGCTTCCCGGGGTATGGGCGAGGCAACCGCGCGCCTGTTCGCCAGGGAGGGGGCATCAGTTGTTTTAACTGATGTGCTTGACGAACAGGGCGCGGCGGTTGCTAAGGATATTGGCGGCGATTCCATGTTCCTTAAACTTGATGTTTCATCAGATGAGAATTGGGCAGAAGTCGTAAGTATTGTCAAAGAGAAGTATGGGACTATTGACGCTCTGATTAATAATGCAGGTCTTGTGCACTTTACACCGATCGAACATTTTAATCCCAATGACGCCAACAAGATTTTGGGTGTAAACACGGTCGGCCCCATGCTGGGTGCCAAACATGTGTCTCCCGTTATGAAGGCTGCAGGTAAAGGCTCAATCGTCAATATCAGTTCTGTTGATGGCCTGCGCGGATGCAATGGATTGACCCTCTATACCGCCAGTAAATGGGCTGTTCGTGGATTGACTAAGTCTTTGGCTTATGAACTAGGAACGTCAGGTATTCGCGTAAATTCCATTCATCCCGGAGGCGTAGATACGCCTATGGGGAATGCTCGAGGTCTTCCACCTGAACAGCTTAATATGGCATTTAGGCGAGTTCCGCTTCAGAGAATTGGTGAGCCATCTGAAATTGCAAATGCTTCATTGTTTTTAGCAAGCGATGAATCGAGCTATATAACGGGTGCCGAGCTGGCGGTTGATGGAGGTTGGGGCGCTGGATACTATCAGCCTGTTCTGCCTGGTGCACCGGAAGGATTGCCGCCTTAGCCCTTTAAAAGGGGGAGAGCACAAGTAAGGGGAGGAATTTATGGAAGACGGCAAGCCCAGTCAGACAGCTCTTATGGTTGCCATGCTAAGGGCCAGGCATTTTCTTCATGAACCAGAGCCCAAAATTCTGCGAGACAGCCTAGCAGGTCTTTTGAGTGGAGCATCTAGTCCCGAGCTAAGCTCTCAATATTTGGATCAAATTCACGAAGCTTTTTCCGCATTGAGTGATAATGAAACGGCTCAAAAATTCATCAGCCAACTGGAACATTCAGTGTGTATTCGCGCGCGCCTAGTCGAAGAAGAATTGGCATTAGCGAAGGCTCAAGGAGCGTCCCAATTTGTAGTATTGGGGGCAGGTCTTGATTCAACAGCGTATCGTGAACCTGAATTACTTACCGGTTTGAAAGTATTTGAGATTGATCATCCAGACAGTCAATCGTGGAAAAAAGAGTGCTTGTTGAAGGGTAATGTGAAAATTCCGGACAACTTAACATTCGTGCCATTTGATTTTGAAAATACCACTCTGGATGCCGCTTTAACGGCTGGAGGCGTGAGTAAAAATAAAATCACTGTTTTCTCATGGCTCGGAGTCCAAATGTATTTGACCGATGATGCCGTTAAAGGAACTTTAGACGTGTTAGGAGGATTTCCGAGTGGAAGCACCTTAATCATGGATTTTGTTTCGCCGAGTTATGAAACAGCGACCAATGAGCAAAAATCATCAGTTGATGATCTTCGTAAAATTGTCGCTGGGATGCGAGAACCATTTTTAAGTGAATATTCTACGGTGGCGCTCGCCAATAGGTTTGCCGGTGCAAATTTTTCTAAATCAGAATTTCCAACAATTGGAGACATAGCGGATCAATATCTGGGAGGTGATTTAGACCGATTGGAAATGCATCCAAAGGCACAATATCTGGCAGTTGCCCGTGTCTAAAATAGATCCCTTCGCACCGGCTATTCTCGGCAATCTAAATCTCAGAAACCGCATTATTAAAGCGGCGACTTTTGAAGGTATGACGCCGGGCGGAGTTCCAGGGCAGCGATTGCTGGACTTTCATAAGGAAATTGCAGAAGGCGGTATCGGGCTAACAACATTATCTTACTGCACAACAGAAGCTGATGGCCGTATTATGGAGTCCATGATGTGGCTGCATGATGGAATTCGAGACGAACTTTCAGCCTTAATAGCAGAGCTGAAAACCACCGGTGTTAAGGTCTCGGGACAAGTCACGCATTGTGGACATTTTTCCCAGAATAAAGATCTCAAACGAGATCAGCCGCCAAAGGGACCATCCAAAATGTTTGTTGGGATAGGTTTAACAGCTGGACGCCCCATTGCTCCGGCCATGACGCATGAGGACATAGCCCATTTGATCGAGACTTATCGGAATGCCGCGGCCTTTATGAAGGACGTTGGATTTGATGCCATGGAAATTCATTTTGGTCATGGATATGGCTTGTCTCAATTTATCAGCCCGAAAACCAATAAACGTACAGATGAATATGGGGGTAATCATGAAAAGCGCATGCGAGTCCCGCTGGAATGCCTCGCAGCCGCACGGGCTGCAGTTGGCGATGATTTCCCAATCCTCGGCAAGATATCTATGACCGATGCCGTCAAAGGTGGAATTACCTATGAGCAAGGTATCGAAGTCGCAAAATCCCTAGATCAGGCTGGCATAGATGGAATCGTGCCAAGCGGCGGTACGTCTAGTTATAACTCGATGTATTTATTTCGGGGGCAATCCATAGCAAAAGGTATGGCTGCAATGGCATCTAGCGCCGCGTCGAAGTTCATTTACAAGATTATGGGACCATTGATGTGGAAGAACTATCCTTATGAGCCTACATTCTTCCTTGAGGCATCGAAACGCATCAAAGAAACGGTAGGCTGCCCAGTTATATACGTTGGCGGGGTTTCGACCCGGGCCGATCTGGATCGGGTTTTTGAAGCCGGTTTTGATTTTGTTCAGATCGGGCGTCCATTATTGATAGATCCAGAATTTGTCAAAAATGCTCAACATGATCCGGTCTATGATAGTGGATGCACCCATTGCAATTTTTGTGTGCCGTTAATTCAGCATCCGGATGGAATTCGCTGCGTGCTCAAAGATAAAAAGGAGGTTGCGCATGTTGCCTAATAATCCTGTCGTGCATCGCCGAGTGGAAGCATTGGCTATACTCTTAGTTTGTCTATGGCTGTATTATTTGGGCGGGCACAGCTGGCTTTTCTTTTTGATCTTGTTCTTATTGCCTGATGCAGGCGCTATTGGGTATCTGAAGAGCCCGCGTCTTGGCGGTATCATGTATAATATGACTCACTGGTTCTTGTGGCCAATATTACTCGCAACTATTTGGATGCAAACAGGCAATTCAGTTTTCAAGGCCGTTGCGCTTATTTGGGGCGCTCATATTGCGTTTGATCGTATGATTGGTTGGGGTCTGAAAACCCATGAAAGCTTTTACCATACAGATATGGGACTTAAACCCCGTATAGGAAGGAAATAATCATGAGGATTGAGGCAGGGGATGTTGCCGTGATTACGGGCGCGGGCGGCGGAATAGGATCTGGCGTGGCCAAAGCTCTCGCGGAAGAGGGGTGTGCGCTTGCGCTTGTCGATATTTCACAAGACTCGCTGGATAAACTTGCGGCAAGCTTCGAGACAGATCAGAAAGTCTCGCTACATGTCGCGGATGTTACCAATCGTGACGCGATGAAAAAGCTGGCGGCTGATGTTATAGCCGCTCATGGCAAGGTCAATATCTTGATGAACAATGCAGGTATTACGCTTCAAAAGAATTTTTCTACTCATACCATGGAGGATTGGGACAAAATCATAGGGATTAATCTCTGGGGAGTGCTTTATGGACTGCATTTCTTTGATGAACATTTGCGAGCCGCTGATCGAGCCCACGTTGTCAATATGTCATCTATGACAGCCTTTATCGGACTTCCCGCGCAAAGTTCATATTGCCTGACCAAAGCCGCAGTTGAAAAGTTATCAGAAGCCTTATGGGGTGAATGGGGCGCGGTAGGAATTGGCGTATCTCATGTACATCCTGGGGCAATTCGCACAGACATGATTCTGGCGACTATTGAGAACAGTGATGATGTCGAAGCTGCCCGCAAAAACTACGAATTAGCCATGAAAATGGGAACAGATCGAGATGTCGCCGTTCGTAAAATTGTGGGCGCCATCAAGAAAAATAAGAAAAAGGTTCGTATAGGTCGTGACGCTTATATATTCGATTACATCTCACGCTTTTTCCCTTGGCTTGGCAATCTTGCCGGAAAAAAAATAGCCGAGAAACATTTGAAAGATTCAGGAGGCAAATTATGAAATGGAAACTTCCATAATTCTGTTGATTAATGAATGTTTTCCACGCTGACAAAGTCGCGTTTTCAGCCCAGAAACGAATATTAGATGGAAAACACTTATTGACGTTCTGGTCTGACACCGGACCAGGTTTCGTCGACATATTTTTTGATAGCAGCGTTATCGGTTTCCAAGTCTCCTGTCAGCGGAAAGAGGCGATCCAATACAACTTTCTTATTGGGCCCGTCAAAGGCACAGATAAATACGGGAACATTGGCGGCATAAGCAGCGCGTAGATAACCGGTTTTATATTTGTCTACTTTTGAACGTGTGCCTTCTGGCGGGAAACCAACGCAGACTTTTTCTTCTGAGTCAAAATAAGCGACGAGTTGCTCGACAACATTTTTGCCTTTACTACGATCAACCGGGTATCCTCCGAGCGCGCGGAAAATCGGTCCCATGGGCCAGAAGAACCATTCCTTTTTAATCAGAAATGTGTATTTGAATCCGCTTGCAAGCATAGCTAGCGATGCAGAAATTGCGTCCCAATTGGATGTGTGCGGCACACCAATTATGACGAATTTTGGCACATCAGGCATGCGCCCGATTAGCTCCCAACCCGTAAGCTTCAGGCCTAGTGATCCGAATGCACGGGTTAACCCATTTCCCATACGCGGCGATTGCTCGCTCATATGCGGATTGTCAAATTTCACTTCGTCGCTCTCAAAGACTAGTTTTGGAGCTTCCTAATTTCACATCACTGATATTTCAAGACGGTAATTGAGCAATTTGACGTATTACTCTTGATGCCCATGCCCCTCTGACTCTGTCTGTAAGGCTGGCATAAGGCCCGGAGTGAACCAAATTGGTGAGCTCCAAGCCATTTCGCGGATGGTCTCCGGCATATCATTTGTACACCCTTCCGGCCGTTTATCGGCAGGGACAGCTGCGCATTGTGCAGCGCTCCATCTAGGGCGCTCAGGTTCGACCGCACGAAGGTAGTAATAGGTCGGCAAATTAGGATCATAATCAGGGTCCTCGTAGACAGTGCACAAACTATCACTCCCATCAGACTTTGCGACGTCTATGACCTTTGAGTGTTTATGTCCTTCGGCACCAAGCCAACCCTTTATGATTTGAAGTTTCTCAAGAGTGCGGGACCCCGGATCAGCACTAGCCTGAGCCAGAAGCTGCACCCGACCTTTTTCGGCTGGAAGTTTAGAGCCCATGGGCGTGCCAAAAGCATAAGCGGATTCTAGCCAATTGGCTTGGTCACATATATTTTCATCAAATTGCCCCGCAAAGAAACGCGGTTCTATTCTCGGCCCAGATGTCGCAAAGGCTTCCCGGCGTTTCATGCTTTGAAAAATGGCATCTCGGGAGTTTTCGATGGCATAAACACCAGCCAGACCGCCTGGGTTACTAACTAGTCGGTTGAAGCGTCCAAGACTTGCCGTACCTAACCGGCCATCAAGGTCAGCTTCATAAGCGATATGGCCCTCCCAACCATCTTCTTCTACATAGCCCGATACGGAGATATGTGTGTCAGTGCTACCGATAAAACCAAATTCAAAAGGATTGACTTGACCCAGCTTTTCTTGACTCATGCCTTCCAACAATGCGCCCCGAGCAAAGTCGCGGGAAGACAAGCAAAAACCCTTATAAATATTGTCTTTAGCGTCTAAATGTTCATCCGCACATTCCGGGCTAGTTGACTTAAAAATGGCTGGCAACTTTGTTGTTGTGTCAACAGCCTGTTCGATTTTTCCAAACTGCCTGAGCGCTTCTATATCACAAAGCTCGTCTATATCACCGAGTATATCAGTGGCTCCATTGATACATTCAGATGCGCCTTTGTGCTGGACAATCTCGGCTAATCTATCAAAGGCATTTCGATGGGCGCGATAGTTCATCTGGGTTTCCATCGAAAACCCTTTGATATCATCAGGGTTAAAAGCATTGCCTCCGGAAATATTAGAGTTATGAGGAATGGAAATAACGTCGCATTTTTCAAGGCCGACCCTACATTCTTTTTCAAATGCACCCAGTAATAGATGGGACAGGGGGTGAGTAACATGATGGAACGGGGTTTCGGGAACATCGGCGTTTCTGAATATGGTATTACGGTGCATATGCTGGGCATTGGGCGCCCGGGTATATTCATACCCAATAAAGCTAGTGAACTCGCAATCCGCAGATCTATCATAGGCATTTTCGGCCGCGTCAATCACTTGCTTCCAAACAAGCGCTTCCGCAGCTTTGCAGTCCACATTATTTTCTCCGCACACACTAGTCTTGCGTTTAGGCGAAACCAGTGAATTCATCCGCATGAGTTCACTGACACCGCTTTCGCCTCCGGCCCGGAATATTTGACAAGATTTGCTGTTAAAGCCTTGGAACGCGCCTGGCGTGCGGCAGATATAACCTTCACCGAAAGTCTCTGCGTGATCAGTTACAGCTGCGAAATCAAGCGGACGATCAAGACGAAGCATTCGCTGAGGCATTCCTTCTGAGGTTGGGATTGGAATTTCATTGCCTTTGGCAAAATTGTAGACGTCTTTTGGGTAGGTTCGTGTTCCGTCCGGAAATGCGTCAGCGGATAAAGCCGTATGAATGTGCAGGTCACCCCACATGGCTTTCTTGGTCGAATATTGTTCGAGGCAGGGCGCGCGCGTTTCGGTATAGATCAGTTCTGGCTGATAGCCATAATCATAGATCTCTGGTTCGGATTTTTCCGACGAAAGCGGTAAGAGTTCATAAGACTTATCGATAGAATGATGGGTTATTTGTGACAAACCAGCGTAAAGGCCTGCCAGGGTTGCTATTAAAACCGCAAAAACCAAAATAAATCTGCGCATATGCCGTCCTATATTTCTATTCTGGTTGGACAGCCTGATATAACACGATTGAATGTTCTAGCTTGAGGCACGCTGGGTATTCAGATTGCTGGCGTGCCCCCGCATGCCATTCGGATCAACACAGGCCGTACCTCCGGGCGTGTACATTAGTAAAACGCATTGATTACAAGCTGTGCAGGCTGTTTCAGATTGCGCGCCGCTTTGCAGATCATTGATTAGATTTGGATCAAATATTAGAGCCCGCCCTAGGCCCAACGCGTCAAATCCATTATGCATTACATCTTCGATGTTTTCCATCGATTGAACGCCTCCCAGATAGCAGAGAGGCATATTGACAGCGGCGCGGATTTTTTGAGCTGGCTCCATAGAATAAAGTTGACTGAATTCGCGATCCGGTTCTTTACTTTTTTTCTGCATTAACATGCCAAGACGAACGATCAAATTCTTAGGCGGGGCTGATGTGGCAGGCAGGGGGTTGCCAAACATTGCTGATATCGACTCAACATTTAGACCGTTGGATAGTTGCGCCATATGCGCCCCAGTCTTTTCAAGAATCTTTGCAATTTCAATGCCTTCAGTAATCGTGTTCCCGCCGGCCTTACCGTCTGTTTGACTATATTTTACTGTAACGGCCATATCCTTTCCGACAGCATCTAGAACTTTTGACAGGACTTCTGCCGGGAACCTCATCCGGTTTTCAATTGATCCGCCATATTCGTCTTTTCGAGTATTGTAAAAAGGTGTGATGAATTGCGCGAGTAAATAGCCGTGACCCATATGAATTTCGACAGCGTCAAATCCCGCTTCTTTGGCATGGAGAGCGGCGCGCACAAATTGATCCGCGACGTCATCCATATCCGCCCGGTCCATTTTCTTTTTCGTATAGCGTCCGGTCATAACTCCGAATTTATTGAAACCGCCCATAGCTGAAATGGGTTTTGCAGTCGAAAAGTCTTTAGGCAAAAAGGTGAACGAGCCTGCATGTGTTATCTGAGCTTGTGCGGCGGCGCCGTGTTTATGGACCCCATCTGTCAAAACTTTGAAGTCAGCAATGGTATCTGAAGATAAATGAGCTTGGTCAACAAAGGTCTGACCGTCTTTAGATGTTGCGCAATAAGCGACGGTTGACATGGCTGCGCCGCCTTTGGCAATGTTTTCATGAAACCGGGCTAGACCTTTAGAGATCACTCCATTTTTGCACATCCCTTCATTTGTGGCAGCTTTGATAAACCGGTTTCGGAGTTTCAGTGGTCCGATGGTGAGTGGGCGAAAGGCTTTGGATGTAGTGTTCATAAAGTCAGATTTAGCAGAATGCAGGTAAGGCTGCTATGGGGTTTGCGCAAAAATATGGAAAAATATTGATGGAAATTGATATTTATGTCTGAAAAGTCCTTTAAATGCGTAGTTAAAGCCTGCTAAAACTACGCAGATGGAAGACTCGCAACACATTCAGATGACAAGACGACGTGGTTACGCATGGATTGTTCTGGGCATGATGGTCTTGCTATACTTCATTAATTACGCTGATCGAACTTTGGCAAATGCACTGCTAGAAAAAATCAAGGAGAGCTATCAGGTCTCGGACACCTATATGGGTTTTGTTATCGGCCCAGCTTTTGCTTTCATTTATTGCCTAGCCGCAATTCCGATAGCGCGTTTGGCTGATCGTAAAAATAGAGTTCATATCATTGCCGCGGGGTGTCTTGTCTGGAGTTTATTTACAATGCTGTCGGGTTTGGCCAGAACGCCGGAGATTTTTGCTATATCGCGGTTTGGGGTCGGTATAGGGGAGGCGGCATTCTTGGCTCCCGCTTATTCGCTTTTATCGGATTATTTCCCGCCTAAAAAGCGCGCATTGGCTTTTGCGATTATGAACCTTGGCGTATATTTAGGCGGGGCATTTGGCAATATAGGCGGAACAAGCCTCGCTGCATCTTATGATTGGCAGTCAACCTTTCTTTGGCTCGGTGCACCCGGTATCGTGCTTGCCCTGCTGACATTGATGATCGTTCGGGAGCCAGAGCGAGGGCGCCTTGACGGTGATACTACACCGCATAAATCAACGGCCCCATTGGGTGAAACTTTCAAAGCTCTGTGGAGCCGACCAACATTTAAATATTTGACGATTGCGGCATTCCTCGGAGGATTTTCAACCATTGCTTTTGGGACTTGGGCGATCGCTTTGTTTGAACGCATATTCGAGATTTCCAATCAATCTGCCGGGGCTAGGTATGGAGGCGCCGCTTTCTTGGCCGGTATGGCTGGCGTATTACTGATGGGATTTTTATGTGACCAGTATTCCAAAAAAGATGTACGAGCGCCTTATAAATTTTCAGCTTATGGTCTTTTCGGATTTACACTGATTTCAATTGCGATGTGTTTTGTTAAAGACGTAGCGCATGCTACGGCATTGGTTTATCCCGCCAGCCTATTGGGTGCCGGGTGGGTCGTCGCGGTTCAAGCGGCTCTCCAAGATGTATTACCGGCAGAGCTACGCGCAACCGCTACGTCAATTTGGGCCTTCGCATTGACTTTCTCAGGCCTCGTATTGGGTGTGCAGGTCGTAGGGGCAATTAATGACTTTTTGAATGCGCAATATGGCGGGCAGTCTATCCGCTATTCCATGGCGTTGACATTGCTCGCAGGTATTCCGGCGGCATATTTTATCAATAAAGCAGGAAAGTCGGCGGATGAAGATCGCTTAATCCTAAAGGCTGGTCCCATCTGATGGCGATGAACGATCCTATAATATCAGCTTTGATGTCACCAGGCGCGCCTTTTGAAGTCGTGAAGCAAGGTAACATACGAGTATTTAAGCACGCGGCTCAGAACATGGCGGATGTTCTCAATCGTGCAAGGGCTTTTGCTGATGATGAATTTATTGTCTCAGGTGATGAGCGCCTAACCTATCAGGCTTTTTTTGAAAGAGCTGATGCCCTGGCTGCGCACTTAATCCACGACTGTGATATTGCGCCTGGATCGTCAATTGGCATTTGTATGCAAAACTCACCGGAATGGATGATCGGTTTTGTTGGGATAATCCTAGCTGGGGGCGTTGCGGTTTTGGTTAATAGCCGTGGGTCTGGTCAAGCAATGTCGAGGGCGATTGAAGATACGGATTGCGTGATCATTTTGGCGGATGAAAAACGCGCTGTAAAACTAACAGATTCAGGTTGTGAAACTCCGATATTGAAAGCTTCTGAACTACCAACCAAGGCTATGTCTTATGAAGGCCCGGCGCGTCACTCAGAAGACGCCGCTGCGATGATGTTTACAAGCGGAACTACCGGTACAGCGAAAGCGGCTGAACTATCTCACAGGGCTTTGATCCATGGAATGATGAATACGCAAATGGCAATGGCTGCAGTGTTTCAAAAAATGGCCGCAGGATATGGCATAGATGTAGAAACGCTACGCAAACAAATGCCGCAAAGTTGTTCGCTTCTGGCCTTTCCGCTATTTCATACGTCAGGGTGCAGTGCAGTATTTCTGACAACACTTTCCATGGGCGGAAAACTCGTGCTTATGGGAAATTGGGATGGCAGCAAAGCATTGGAACTAATTGAAAAGGAACGAGTATCTACATTTGGTGGGGTTCCTGCTATGTATTGGGATATGTTCGGGTCACCCGGTATTGAGAGCCGCGATTTATCAAGCTTGATGGCTTTATCATGCGGAGGCACCGCGCTCCCATTAAATTTGCTGTCTGAAATGAGGCGCCTTTTCCCGAAAGTTTTTATTGGGGCTGGGTACGGGATGACCGAAATGAGCGGCGCAATATCTCAAGCCAATGGAGAAGCATTTTTAGTCAATCCGAAGGCCTCCGGTATCATTTTGCCAATGACAGATGTGAAGATAGTTGATGATCATGGTAGCTCAGTTGCAACGGGCGAAATTGGCGAGATTTGGGCAAAAGGTGCAACACTCATGAACGGCTATTATGGCCGCCCTGAAGATACCCAGAAGTCCTTCTCGGACGGTTGGTACAAAACCGGTGATATCGGTAAGGTCGATAAGCAAGGTTACATATACATTGTTGACCGCAAGACAGATATGGTGATCTCAGGCGGCGAAAACATTTACTGTGCTGAGGTTGAGCAAATTTTGGGAACACATCCCGCGATTAAGACTGTAACGACATTTGGGGTAGATGATGAGCGAATGGGGGAACGCCTAGTAGCAGCTGTGGAAATATCAAGCCCTGTAGATGAAGGTGAACTCACCGCATTTTCAAACGAAAACATGGCATCTTATAAAGTGCCAACTGACTTCATGATCCTGACCGAACCATTTGGGCTCAATGCGATGGGCAAGGTCGAGAAGAAAAAGGTTCGAGATATGTATTTGAAAGCACAGGGAATCTCAAGGTGAGCTATCCAAAAGACGTAGGGATTATTGATTGCATGATGGGAATTCCCACTCATGCTGATCGTTCTGGTTGGTATAATAGTTTCAAACCTTTGCTAAATGATCAGCAAAGTCGCGACATGTTTAAGATGCCCGCGCAGTATATGTTTAAAGATATTCCTGAAAACACAGCTGACGTATCAGACTTTGTTAAATGGACAGTTGAACAAATGGATAAGCATAATATCCATAAGGCAATGGTCGGGTTTAACGAGGACCCGACTTCGGAGCGCGCTGCCAAAGACTTTGGAGACCGTTTCTTTTTTGATTTGCCGTGTAATCCTGGTAACGGAATGGAAGAGGTTCGACGAGTTAAAAGGCTACATGCAGAATATGGGATTAAGTCGGTAAGTGTTTTCCCAGCTGGTACGGTTCCTCAGGTCGCTATTAATGATGCCCGTATGTATCCGCTTTATGCGTGTTGCATAGAGCTTGATATTCCGATTTGCCTCAATGTTGGTGTGCCGGGCCCGCGAATTCCAATGCACACACAAAAGGTCGAGCATTTGGACGAGGTTTGTTGGTTCTTTCCAGATCTTAAAGTCGTTATGCGTCATGGCGCAGAGCCTTGGGAAGATCTAGCGGTTAAACTGATGCTAAAGTATCCAAATCTTTATTACTCGACCTCGGCTTTCGCGCCTAAACATTATCCCAAATCCATCATAGATTATGCGAATAGCCGGGGATCAGATAAGATTATTTATGCGGGATATTTCCCCATGGGTCTTAGCCTCGACCGCATTTTTAAAGATATGGATGATGTCCCTTTCAAAGCTGACGTTTGGCCCAAATTCCTTCGGGAAAACGCTATGCGTGTTTTTAGTTTAGGAGAAGAGTAATGGCAGATGAGTCGGTTGCAGTTTGGGCACAACTTTCCGGTTTAAAGGGCGATGACCTTAGAGATTGGAGAATGTCCAGCATTAAGACTGAGGTTAGCAATTCCGACCGCAATCTCGACACACTTCCTTTACCGTTTGGCTGGTTCATGGTGGCATATTCCGACGAACTTGAACTAGGACAAGTTCTTCCCATTCATTATTTCGGGCAAGAACTGGTTCTATGGCGCGGCAACGATGGCAAGCCGCGGGTGATAGATGCTTACTGCAAGCATTTGGGCGCGCATATGGGGTATGGTGGCCGCGTAAATGGAAACGCGCTCGAATGTCCATTTCATGCCTGGGAATATAATGGAAGTGGCGCTGTTACCCATGTGCCTTATGCCAAAAAAATACCCCCATCTGCGGCCCGTGAATGCAAAATTCAATGGCCTGTGTCTGAGGTAAACAAGCAGATACTAGTTTGGTATCACCCATTTGGCGAGGCTCCAAAATGGGAGCCTGACAGTTTCGATCAAGTTCATGATCCTGATTGGACGGATTATGATAAATATGAATGGATCGTCCACGGCCCTGTTCAGAACATGGCGGAGAACGGTGTTGATGCGGCTCACTTTAAATATATTCATGGAACGGCGAATTTTCCGGACTATGATTTCGAATTTGATGGCCATAGACGTTCTGCAAGTGTCGACGCCAAAATGCCGACCCCTAAGGGCGAAGTTGACGGCACTATTGCTTATGGGACTGTCGGAGCTGGGCAAAGCTGGACCAAGTTTTCTGGCATTTCCGAAACACTCATGATCGCGGGTATTACTCCAATAGACCAAGGACGAACCCATATTCGTTTCGCATTTACACAGCCAAAGTCAGAAGCCGAAGGTCCTATGGCAAATCTCGCAAAGGCTATGAAACGTGAAATCTGTCGGCAGCTGGATCAGGACAAGGTGGTTTGGGACCGTCAAAAGTATAAACCCAAACCCAGTATTTGTGATGGAGATGGACCTATCCTGCCATTTCGCAAGTTTTTTGCGCAGTTCTATGCCGAATGGGAAGATGGCGGAAAAAATATTACCAAACTCAAAATCGATAAAAAAACGGGTTAGTTTGTCTGAGATAGTCATATCACGCATAGGGCCCGTTACCCGGATTACTCTTAATCGTCCGGATCAGCTTAACACGCTGACCCCGGATATGCATGCAGCACTGGATAAAGCATTTGATAATTTCACAGCCGATGAGACGCAATTGATCTGCGTTGTAACAGGGACAGGGCCCAAAGCCTTTTGCGCCGGAAGCGATCTTAAGTCAGGGCTTGGTAATGCCTATCCACAGGGCGGATATGCGGGCATTGCCAATCGATTTGATCTCGCCAAGCCAGTCATCGCTATGGTCAACGGTTTTGCACTGGGCGGAGGATTTGAGCTTGCGCTGGCTTGTGACATGATCATAGCGTCTGAAACTGCGACTTTTGGATTACCTGAGCCAAAAGTCGGAGCCGTTGCGCTGGGAGGGGGGCTGCATAGACTCCCGCGCCAGATAGGCTTGAAACAAGCCATGGGGATGATATTGACATCCCGAAGCGTGACTGCAGCCGAAGGATACCGGCTAGGCTTTGTGAATGAGGTTGTAGCACCTGAAAGTCTTGAGTCAGTTGTTGATGGCTATTGTGATGATATCCTAAAAGGAGCGCCAATATCCGTGCAGGCGTCCAAGGCTACAGTCTTGCGGGGTCTTGACGAGGTCGATTTGAAAACCGCTCAGGATCTTCAAGAAAGTTATCCGGAATTCGCGCGCTGGCGTGAGAGCGAAGACGCAATGGAGGGCATTAATGCCTTTGTCGAAAAAAGAAAGCCTGTATGGAAAGGGCGCTAAGAGGGGGAATACTATGAAAAAACTGATCATTTGCACATCTTTGATTGCACTTTCCGCGTGTAACAAAACAGAGCGAACCATATACACCGTCGAGTATCCGGATCGTCCGTCAATCGAGATCACTGAAAACCCGCTAAAGAACGCCTATTTCGGTGATTTACATGTTCATACAAAAAACTCATTTGATGCTTATATAACGGGAACCCGAACAACCGCCGATGATGCATACCGATTTGCTAAAGGTGAAACCATTGATAATGGCGCGGGTGAGGCAATCTCGATTTCGGGACCTCCTCTGGATTTTTATGGTGTAACCGATCACGGAGAATATATGGGCGTGATTGCTGCTATGGATGCTCGGACAAGCAAGGACCCGCTCACGAAAACAAAAACGGGGAAATCAATATTTGGTCTTCTCGGGGGCGGGACCGATGCTCGTATGCAGGCCTTTATGGATATTGGGACAACCATTGTTACGGGCGAGGAGATTGAAGATATCTATGATCTTGAATTTATCGACAGCGCCTGGGCATTCAATGTAAATGCCGCTGAAAAGCACTATGAGCCAGGTAAATTTACGACTTTCGCGGCCTATGAATATACTCAAATGAATATTATTGGCGAGATCGATGACAATCTTGGCGCAACCAATCTCCACCGGAACGTTGTCTTCAAAGACAAAGCCCCGACCCGTCTATTTTCAACTTTGAACTCAACTAACCCCGAAGATCTTTGGAGCTGGATGAATGATACTCGTGCGAATGGGATGGATGTAATCGCTATTCCGCACAATTCAAATGGCTCAAACGGGCAAATGTTTGCCATGACCACGACCGATGGATCAGCGTTTACAGAAAGCTATGCTAAGAACCGTATGCTTAATGAGCCTATAGTTGAAATGACACAAGTTAAAGGTACATCGGAAACCCATCCATTATTATCACCTGAAGATGAGCTTGCCGATCATGAGCTTTATGAAATTCTGATCGGTATGCCAGAAGAAGCCCAAAAGGTCCCAGGTAGTTTTGTAAGACAATCATTGGCTCGTGGGTTGGAGTTTGAGGAAAAATTGGGTGCTAATCCTTATGAGTTTGGCTTTATTGGAGCGTCAGATACTCATGTCAGCGCGCCTTCATTGTCAGAGAAAGAACATTTTGGAAAATTTCCTCATGATACGACTTTGGAAAACCGGGGTTCTGTTCCACCGGATGGCGCCAAAGAATGGGGTGAAAAACAAACACAGGAAGCTTTGGCGTTTATCGCATCTTCGCAATATGGGGCTTCTGGCCTCGCAGGGGTATGGGCTGAAGCAAATACGCGCGAGCATATCTTTGATGGGATGCGGCGTAAGGAAACTTTCGCGACGTCCGGCCCACGGCTTAAAGCACGGTTTTTTGCAGGCGATTACAATCCATCTATTTTAGAATCGACGGATATGGTCGAACAGGCCTATGCAGGAGGCTCCCCAATGGGAAGTACGATTAATGGTGATACGGAATCTCCGGATTTTATTGTTTGGGCTATGAAAGATCCTGCTGGTTACCCATTACAACGCGTTCAGGTGATAAAAGTTTGGGCAGATGGAGGGGACTATAAAGAAGCGATTTTCGATATTGCGTGTGCTGGCGGTGCAGAACCTGACGCGGCAAGCCATCGTTGTCCAGACAATGGCGCAAGTGTGGATTTAAGTAATTGTAAAACGAATGATGAAACAGGATCAGCGGACTTGAAAGCGATCTGGAAAGACCCTAGCTACAAGCCCGGACAGCGCGTTGCATATTATGCACGGGTTATAGAAAATCCAAAATGTCGCTGGAGTACATGGGACGCGGTACGAAACGGTACCCCGCCAAATCCGGATATGAAAGCGACGGTTCAAGATCGTTTATGGACATCTGCTATTTGGGTGCAGCCATAGTTATTTTTGCGCAAAAGGTATGTTTTTTGCAGAGAAACATTGAGGAGTGCGTATTTTTGAGGGGGTAGAATTACGCACTCTTGCATTTTTCCTTATAAAGGTGCAAGGGATGACGAACTGGCTAAGGGGCTATTCTCATGACTGTGTCATATGAGTTTTCAGATATCGATTTGAAAATAATTGAAATTCTCAAACAGGACGGCAGGACGAGTAATCATCGTATTGCGGAATTGTTGGATGTGACGACAACCGTCATCGCCTCCCGAATTCGAAAAATGGAAAAAGCACAGGCAATGAAAATTGTCGCTGTGTCTGACTTTTCAGCCTACAATTATGATGTCCTGCTTCCGATCGGCGTAGACGTAAAGGGACGTCGTGCAAATGATGTTGCGCAAGATTTGGCCGGCTTGGAAGAGGTCGCTAGCGTACAATTAGTCAGTGGGAAGCACGATATTGAAATTCTTGTGACTTTACCTAGCCTAGAAAATATGAGTGATTTTCTTCTTGAGAAACTGTCCAAAGTTAAGGGCGTTAGGAGTATCGATCCTTCGTTTGCGGTCGATATAATCAAGTTCGATTTTGACGTGGCACCGATCTGATGAATGATTACAATATTGACGATCTCGATCGGGAAATTATCGAGCTTTTATCTGGTGATGCCAGACTATCTAATCGTAAGATTGCGACCGAACTCGGTTACACTGAGGGCACTATACGTTCGAGGGTTAAACGTCTTGAAGAAGAGAACTACATTCGTTTTACGGCCGTCACAAATATGGCGCATTTGGATCGTCCACAACTAGCCTATATTGGGATACACGCCGAACAAGGACAGATCAAAAAGGTTGCTAAGAATGTTGCGAAAATACCGGAAATAAACGGCGTCATTATCTTATTGGGCCGGTTTGATATTCTTGCTATCGGGCTATTCGAGGGGCTCCCGGAAGTTCATCGTGTCGCCAGCAATCAAATCCTGGATCTGGAAGGCGTTAGGCTTGTCGAAACGACGGTTGCCGTAGACGTGATTAAATATAATAATCGTCTTGCGAAAATTATCGTACCTTAGGCTTTTGACTTCGCCATTGATCGGGCGGCACGCCGACCAGAATAGATTCCATCGGCAATTGATAATCCGCTGACATAATTCCAAGATGCGACTCCAATTGCATTGCGACCCGCAGCATAAAGCCCGCCTATGGATTTATTGCGATCATCCAGTACAGCACCACTCGACTCATCGACTTTCAAGCCACCAAGCGTTAAGGCAGGGCAAGGGAACAGTTTCGCTGATAGTCCAATATTGATTGCGATAAATGGTGCTATTCCAATTGTGGATATATCGTCAGCAGCCTTTCCAAAGGGATCTTTGCCGGATTTCGCAAAACTATTATACGCTGCGACTTCGGCCCCTAAAGCTTGAGAAGGAATACCGATTTTGTGAGCGAGTTGCGCTAATGTTTTGGCTTTTTTTGTTCCAAAGCGGGCATTGAGTTGGGCAAGTTGTCTTTGGAAATCCAGGGCCTTGTCACCCTCAACTTCCTCTAAGGCCTTATTGAGAATAGCCTTGTCCATGATCATCCACGCTTCGCCGTCATGGTTTTCTACCATATTCACGCCAAGTGTGGCGCCGTAAACCATTTCATTTGTAAATCGTTTTCCCGAGAGATTGACGATCATTCCTTTTGCAAATGAAAGCGGCGGATTGATAAACCGCCAGGCGGTCATTCGGTCCATATTGGCCACAGCCCCGCCGGCGGTCTGTCCCAGACGAATGCCAGCCCCATTGTCTCCATCGGTTCCTAATGGATAAGCCCGAGTATATTTGGGCGCGTAATGTTTCAACATTTTGGAGTTAAAAACGAATCCGCCCGATGATAACAGAACACCTTTGTGAGCTTTGATAAAAACGGCCTCACGCGCCGTCTCAAGTTTAGACGCTTGCGCCAACATTTTAATAGCGCGCTTGAGGAAAAATTTTGCACCCGGAATTATAGCAGGGAATCGCACCATGAGCTTGTGAGCTTTCGCGCGAAGGTCGAGATATTTGTTTTTGGAATCAGAATTTGCAAACCGCAGCACTTTTAATCCGACTACTCGCCCCGAACTATCGGTTATGAGTTGCCGCGCTTCATGGTAGTCAAAAAACCTCATGCCCATATCGAGCGCCTTGTCTTTAAGGGGGTGATAAAATGCGCCGCCTAAATTGGTTGCCTTTTTGCTTTGTTCTAGTGGCGCATAGCCCCGATGGCCTCGCGCCGCCGGTTCGGCATTGGCCTTGTAAGTCGGAATTAGGCTATTATCGGAGTGATATAGAAAAAATGTTGGCCCCGGAAAAGAAGTTTTCTTGGGCCAAAGGGTCGGCCGCATATCAACATTATGTCCGATCATCCACTCAACAGTCTCAGCGCTTTGATCGCAAAACTCTTGCAAGCACGTATCGGAGACAATTTCACCGATTTCCATCTTAAGATAATTGAACATATTCTCTGGCGTGTCTTCGACGCCTGCAGCCTTCTGAATCGATGTTCCGCCGCCGGCATAGATAACTCCGCCGCTGGCTTTGGTGGCGCCACCGCCTTCAAACTTATCGATCGCAATCACTGAGTTACCAAGTTCCAGCGATTGGAGAGCACAAGCGACGCCTGCGCCGCCCAAACCGACGACAACAACATCAGCTTCGACATCCCATTCTATGGCGTTGATATTATCGATTTTGTGGACAGGTTCTACGTTCGTATACCAATGTTCGTCTTGTGGAGTCATAAATAAATTCGTCGCTATTTTGCGTAATAACTACGCATTTTGTTATATATTGGCGGAAAATGGCACAAAAAGCGTAGTAAATCCAAGAAAATATTGCGCACTTTGTCTGCATCGTTAGAAAGGTCGTGAAAAGGTGGAGGAATTTATGTCGAACCCAAAAATCGCTTTGGTCACAGGC
The DNA here is from genome assembly GCA_020629545.1 of Hellea sp. Classification (GTDB taxonomy): domain Bacteria; phylum Pseudomonadota; class Alphaproteobacteria; order Caulobacterales; family Maricaulaceae; genus JACOMS01. The sequence continues at coordinate 24,773 of JAHDDC010000005.1, read as the reverse complement.
GCGAGCCGCGGGGCCGGTAAAGGAATTGCGCTTGGTCTGGCTGAAAAAGGAATGACGGTCTACGTAACTGGTAGAACCAAAACAGTCGGCACGGATAAAGGTTGGCATGGAACAGTTTTGCCTGGGTCTGTGGCCGAAACAGCACAGCTTTGTACAGAAGCTGGCGGTAAAGGTATCCCGGTGATTTGTGATAGCGGCGATGATACAGCCGTAGCCAATTTGTTTGAGCAAATCAAAAGCGAGCAGGGGCGGCTGGATATTCTTTTCAATAACGCCACTTTTATCCATCATCAACTCATAGAACCTAAACCATTCTGGGAAAAAGAGCTCGCGGCACAAAGAATTCTCGATGTTGGTTTGCGCTCAGCTTATGTCGCGAGTTGGCATGCTGCGAAAATCATGACTGAACAAAAGTCAGGTTTGATTGTTTTTGGATCGTCTTTTGGCGGTACATGTTACATGCACGGCCCAGCTTATGGCGCTCAAAAGGCCGGCGTTGATAAGTTTGCGCATGATATGTCAATCGATCTTGAACCTTTTAATGTTCAAGCTGTATCGATTTGGATGGGACCACTTAAAACCGAGCGTGCTCTACAAGCTGCCGAAGTCCACCCCGAGCAATATAAAGAGTTAATGGCTGTTGCAGAAAGCCCGCAATTTACTGGGCATATTGTTCATGCCATTGCCTCTGACCCGAAGGCGCAGGAAATTAGCGGAAAGGTTCTTATCGGAGCCGAAATAGCTAGTCGATATGGCCTCAAGGACGAAGGCAAAGAGCCACCGTCTTACCGCGAGATGCTGGGCTCGCCCCCGGAGTTTAGCCAAGCCAAAGTCTACTAGCAATGAGCCAGACCCGGAACTTAATGCCGGTTATCATTGCCGTATCCATGGTATCTGCGATTGGCGGGCTAGTGTTCAATACAATGCCGCTTCTTTTAGGAGCTATGTCTTCTGAATTCGGATTCGATCCGAAAGAGCTGGGCAATCTTTCTTCCATAGCAGGGTGGGGGTATTTGGCGGGAACCGTGACGGCTCCGCTCTGGGTTGATAAAGTCCACTGGAAATTATCAGCTATTTTATTTTCGGTTTTTGCCGCCGGAACTTTTCTCTTTATTTCACAAGCGCAAGAAGGGGCGATGTTGGCTGGCTTCCTTGTTTATGGGTTTGCTTGCGCATTAGCCATCGGTCTCGCCACACGGGTTCTGGCTGAAATGCCGGATCTTGAGCGTGCTTATGGAACCCGTCTAACCGTAGAACTTTGGAGTATTGCTGCGTTCCTATATGTTCTTCCTGTTTATTTCATCGCAAGATCCGGCTTCACAGGAGCTATGATCGGTATGGCTGGCTTTACAGCTATATTGGGCCTTGGAGCATTTTTGTTTCCGAAAAAGCCCGAAAAGGCAAATTCTGAGCGCATTCCTTACCCATCTTGGAATGTGGCAAATAAAGCCTGGATAATGATTGGAATGTTTTTGATCTATCTTTTAGTCAATGTAGCCCTTTTCTTCTTTCTTGCTGTGATAGCTAATAATTTCGAGCCTACAGAGAAAGAGATTGGTCTGATGTTTCTCGTTCTTAAATGGCTTGGCGGGGCAGCCGGCGCAGTTGGAGCTTTTATCGGTGCTAGAGGCGGATTTAAACCACCCCATATTGTTGCCTTTACGATATTAACATTAGGTGTTTTAGGGATGACAATTGCACCCAATTTCAAAGTTTTTATGGTCTCTTCCTGGGTATGGGAATTTGGTTTCACATTGGGTTGCCTCTATGCAACGACAGCTATTACGAGATTTGATCCATCGAGAAAGCTAGTTGTTTTGGTGCCAGCAACGTTTGGATTATCCATGGTGCTTGGCGGAACGATAGGGGGCAAGTTACTCGCTGCGGGAAGCCCCAATCCTTTGTACCTAGCGGCGGTTCTTGGCGCATTACTGCTTGTTCTTTTTGTTGCGTCTATCAGATCCGATGAAAGCGTTTCCAACTCATGATTAATACAATCACATCCCGTCATTCCGTTCGGGCCTTTACGGATCAAACCGTTTCTCGCTCAATTCTAGAAGAGTTACTCACGACAGCACAGCGTGCCCCCAGCGGAGGAAATCTGCAACCATGGAAGGTCTATGTGACAGCTGGCGCAGATAAGGCTGCCTTTCTCGATAAAGTCAAAAAGTCAATTAGTGAGTTCCCAGCTGGCGAGCCCGACAGTCCGGAGATTTATCCATCGATCCTTTCAGAGGTTTACAAGGCCCGTCGCAAACAGTGCGGTGCTGATATGTATGGCGCGATTGGTATCGCAAAAGAAGATAAAATGGCGGGCTTGATGCAATTGATGAAAAATTTTGATTTTTTCGGTGCCCCAGTAGGCTTGTTTTTCGCGATAGATAAAACAATGGGACGACCACAATGGTCCCATATGGGCATGTATATCCAAACGATAATGCTTGCCGCCATAGAATTGGGGTTGGGGACATGCCCACAGGAAGCATGGATGCTACGCCACAAGACCGTCAGAGACCATTTTGAAATTCCAGACGATATGGACTTTTACTGTGGTCTTGCCTTGGGATATCCTGACTATGATGATCCGATAAACAATTACCGAACAGAACGGGCATCACTTGAAGAAATTGTAACGTTTCGGGGGATTTAGATATGAAAAAAGCTCTAATATATATCGCTCTTATTGCCTTATATTCTTGTAAAGCAGCGCCCAATAGTTCTCCCGATTTAGCCGAAAAATCGACTGATCAGATTGAAAAAACAGAATCAGTCACGGCATTGCCCGAACTCAAATTGCCAGAGTTTCCAGATTATCCAGCGGCTAAAGTCAAACTTGATGTCGAGGACAAAGGCGTGATCTATTATCCTACCAAAAGTCCATATGACTTCAGCCGTGTTCTACATGACTTCGACAAAGCGACGCCGACAATTGGGAAAGGTACGCTTGTCCTCCCGAACGGGGCAAGCGCCGATAAGCCAGTGCCCGCCATGGTCATTTTGCATGGTAGCGGAGGTATCGCAGATGGCCGAGAATTCACTTACGCAGAGCTGTTTGCGAAAAACGGCATCGCGTCTTTCGTTGTAGATTATTACGAACCGCGTGGTGTCACCGATAAAACTCCATATGTAATGAAAACCATGGCGGCGACCGAAGTTGATCTTTTAACAGATGCTTATGCGTCACTTAAAATTTTGGCAACCCATCCCTTAATCGACAACCAACGCATTGGCGTTACGGGATATTCATACGGTGGAATGGCAACGCGGTATACGCTGGATAAACGTATCAAGGACATCATGGCACCTAATGTTCCACCATTTGCGCTTCATATGGATATTTATGGCCCGTGCCACCAAAACACTGGAAGCTGGGAAACGACCGGATCTCCATATCTTGCTATTTATGGCGATGCCGATAATTCCGTTGATCCTAAAGCATGCTCTGTTGTCCAGGACTTTTTGCGTGCTGGTGGTACAGCGGTTGAAGCCCATCTATTACCCGGCGCCGGACATGCTTGGGAAAACAGTAAAGCCAAAGGTCAATTTGGTGGAGCTTTCGTTCGCGGATGTGAGTTTTCATGGCACCCCGAGACGGGCGCCTTTCAGGTTGACGGCGTATCCGGCGAATTTCAGCCAACCCCAGAGATGACACGTAACCAGCGCGCCGGCGTCCGCGCATCTCTAGGGAGCCTAGCGGGTAAATGTGTCGGACAGGGTTATACGGTCGGAAATGATCCCGAAGCTGATAAAAGAAGCAAAGCTATCCAGCTCGACTTTATGGGGAAGCATTTCGGACTGGAATAGATAGTAAGCGATCTGATTCCGGAAGCGTCGATCATGTTATAGAAATCATAAACGCGGATTTGTGAACTGGATTTTCTTGCACCGCGTCAGACCTTTCGTCCATGGTAAAATCCAGGAGACGCTATGCGAAATAGGTTTAAAAACGGAATAGCCCTTATTAGTCTGGCATTGTTAATTGGATGCAACTCTGCGAACCCGGACGGCGCGACAGAAAGCTCAGCGATTAATGGCGGAGGTATTGCGGAAGAAGAGGGGACTCCATTAACCAGCACTCGAATAGAAGCCATAATCCAAAAATTTGATAAAAAGGCAATCATCAATCCAAACAGAATATTGTTTAAGCTCCGAGATCGGGAATTTGCCCTCGTTTATGATTCCAAAGCGGACCGAATGCGCGTGATGTCTCCTATCATTCAGTCTGGTGCAATCCCGGCGGAAATCCACGAACGTATGCTGAAAGCTAATTTTGACGCGGTTCTTGATGCGCGTTACGCTCTCGCCAATGATTTGCTCTGGTCTGTCTTCATTCATAGGCTAAGTACATTGTCAGAAGACGACTTAAAATCGGGAATTGCACAGACTTATACGGCGGCTGAAACTTTTGGAACAACCTACACATCTGGTGCAATCGTCTATGGCGGCGGCGATTCAAATTCGATCCACAAAGACCTATTGGAAGAGCTTGAAAATATCGAAGCCGAAGAAAATCAGGATTTGTAGGGACAAGGGCTTTCGTCTCGATTGCTAAAATATTGTAGTCATGGCACAACTTTGAAAAACCAAAGGGGATATCGGTCATGACCATTTCAAGACGCAAACTCATGCAAACGTCGGCTGCGATGGCTGCTACAGGATCGGTAGCAGCTTGTAAAAAGGCTGTCGTGATTTCTGATGAGGGCGCAATGTCCAACATCAAAGCCGTGAACTCAATCGACGGATTAATGGATAATGCCGTCGATCTTATTTTGAATTCCTATCCGGAGAGCGCATCATCGGCCGGTCTCGATAAAGGAGATCGTAAACATCTTAAATCGAAATTGACCGATAGATCGCAAGCCGGACAAGACAAGATCCATTCAGATGTGAAATCTTTGCTGTCGCGTCTGCAGGCGGTGGATCCTAATGGGCTTAGTGAAAGTGATGCGCTCAATCTTGATGTTGTGAAAACGATTTTCGAAACGACGGCTAACGGCTTCAAGTTTCCCTATGGGGATGTAGCGCAAGTCAATTATAATTGGTCCTATCGCAACAGCCCCTATGCCGTTGCGCAAAACACGGGTGCATTTGTTGAAATCCCGAGCTTTCTGGATAGCTCACATGCGATCGAAAATGAAGTTGATGCTGATGCCTATTTGATGCGAATGAAGGCCTATGCTGGGCAGCTCGATGGCGAAACCGATAGAGCTAGAGCCTTTGGTGATCAAGGTGTAATTCTACCGGACTTTTTGATGACAAAAACGCTCGGTCAGCTCAAAGGCGCGCTGGATCGTGATCCGGCAAGCTGGGGTATTGTTGCGGCGTTATCCGGCAAAACTAAGGATATGAAAGGAAGTTACGCTGAAGACGCTGCGATTCTGGCTCGCGATATCATCAAGCCTGCCATGCAGCGTCAGATCGAAGTTTTAGAAGCTCAGGCCCAAAAGGCAACATCGGATGCCGGAATGTGGGCTAAACCCGGAGGACTAGAATATTACAACTGGAATATTCAAGCCAGTACGACCACGAATATGACAGCTGACGAGATCCACCAAATGGGTATCGATGAACTGGCCGAACTCCATGGCCGGATGGAACCTATCCTGCAGTCCATCGGCTACACTAAAGGAACAGTCGGTGCGCGTATGACGGCGTTGGCTGAAGATCCACGCTATCAGTTCGCAGATGGAGATAAAGGGCGACAGGAAATTATGGAATTTATCCACGCGACCATCAAAGACATACGTGGCCGTATGCCAAATGCTTTTGAAACTCTGGTGCCTGGATTCTTAGAAGTCACGCGGATCAATCCCGAAGTAGAAGCCGGAGCTCCTGGCGCCTATGGCGGGGCTGGGTCAATAGACGGAACGAAGCCAGGTCATTTTTGGATCAATCTTCGAACCCCTGCGCTACACAATAAGTTCGGCCTTATGGATCTTACTTATCACGAAGCCATTCCGGGACACGTCTGGCAGGGCGAGTACACTTTCAAGCAGCCGCTTATTCGTTCGCTTTTGGCATTCAATGCCTATTCCGAGGGCTGGGCGCTATATGCGCAACAACTCGGTGATGAACTTGGTGTCTATGATGATTTCCCGGTTGGTCGCTTGGGCTATCTACAGGCTTTGGCATTCCGTGCGTGTCGTCTGGTCGTGGATACCGGCTTGCACGCCAAACGCTGGACCCGAGAACAGGCCATAAATTGGTTCGTTGAATCCAATGGTTCATCCTATGATGAAGTGCAGGGCGAAATAGATCGCTATTGCGCCTGGCCGGGCCAAGCTCTTGGTTACAAAGTTGGTCACACCGCAATCAATCAATTGCGCGCCAAAGCCAAATCTGAGCTGGGTGAAAAGTTTGATTTCAAACGCTTTAACGATTCCGTTGTTCTTGGTGGCGCCGTTCCGATGACAGTATTGGGACGCGTAGTTGATAGCTATATTGAAAGAGAGCGCGGGTGATTTTGGATCAAGCTACCGACCTTTGATCAAGCCGTAGAAGCACCGCCGTTTAGCGAAATTGTTTGCCCTGTCATCCAGCTAGCTTCGTCAGAGCAAAGATAAAGCGCGGCGGCACCAACATCATCCGGTGTTCCTGCGCGACCGATCAAGGTCATTTGTCCAGCGCGTTCAGAACCCTCGAAATTATTCATCGCTCCCAGTGAAAGAGCATTTACGGTTATGCCCGAACGGCCCGTTTCTGCAGCCAGTGCCCGCATATATCCTGTGCTGGCTGCCTTGGCTGCCGCGTAATGCGTGAGGCCGTGGGCGACACCGAGTCTATGCGCTTCGGAGCTTATGATCAGAATGCGTCCATGGCCCCGAGCTTTCATGCCTGGCAGGCACAAGGCGCATAGTCCGCGAACAGCGTGGAAATTAAGATCCATTTGTTCCTGATAGTGTTGATCAGACAGGTCCGGGACTTGTTTAAAAGAGTGCTGCATACCGCTTGGCACCCCGGCATTATTGCAAAGAATATCAAGATGGCCGATTTCGCTCATCATGGATTTACGAATATTAGGATTGGTTATATCACCGGGCAGGGCGTGCGCATTGTCTATTTCAGCAGCCGCCGTTTCGGCTCGTTCAGTTATGATGTCATTGACATAAACCTTAGCGCCGGCATTGGCCAAAGCTTTTACAATACCTAGCCCCATGCCTTGACCTGCGCCGGTCACAAGTGCTGAGCGTCCATTTAAATCAAACATGGACGCCTCCTATAAATCGATCAAGTCTTTGACATTATCCGGGAGAGGCTGTCCGCCTTCCTGCATTTTCAGCACCCCGAAATCAAAATAGCCAGCCGGATATCTTACCATCCGTAAACTCAAAAGCCGTCATATGGGGTGTCTGCACGCGTAATCCAGCCGGGTTGGTATATTCGTCAACGCCTTCGGTCATCACCATATTGCCGGTTTCAGCACTGTTTTTAATTCGCCAATTCAGGTCTTGTTGATGATCTTTGAGGCGGGACAATAAAGCTCGCATCTCGGTTTTACCCCGTACGGGTTTTTCGCCAATCGCATAAAAGAAAACGATATCATCAGAAACATGCGACAATACTGTTTCGATATCCTTATTCTTCCAGGCATTGATAACGGACTGAACAGTTCTGAGGTGTGACATTTAATTATCCTATGAATACCTGAGCGCCATCAAGAGCGATAGTTTGACCCGATAGATAGCGGGCTTCGTCCATGCACATCATCGCAACAAAAGCACCGATATCCTCTTCGCATTCCCCGACATAACCAAGCGGTATCGATTTTTGGAAATGCTCCGCCTCTTTAGGATTGCGCTCCATCCATCCAGCCAAAGCGGGCGATCTAGCATGAGGCATGATCGCATTAACCCGAATGCCATCGGTGCCCCATTCATTGGCGGCAGCACGTGTTATTTGCTGTGTCGCGGCTTTGACCGCGGCATAAACACCGTATTTGCCGACGTCCCAGCGCTTCATCACGGAGCTAAGCAAATTGATAACAACGCCTTTGTTTTCTTTTAGGTGAGGATAGGCCATTTTCATAAGTCGGAACGTGGCCAAGGGCCCGGACTGAAAATTAGCTTCAAAGTCATCATCCGCGATCGACAAAAGCGGGCCAAGCGTAACTTCCTGCGCGTTATTGACGAGGATGTCGAGTCGGCCAAATTTCGCTACCGTTTGATCAACAACGCTTTGAAGATCAGCCTCCGACTTGACGTCACATCTGAGAGCCAACGATTTAACGCCTCGAGCCCGCATTAACTCAGCGCTGTTCTCACACTTTTCCAATGTGCGGCCTGTCACCACTATATTTGCGCCTTTGGCTGCAAGTGCCAAGCCAATGCCTTGTCCGACGCCTTGCCCGCCGCCCGTTATAAGTGCTGTTCTACCCGTGAGCATGATCTGATCCTTTACCAAAGCTCGGGAATATCGGTTCCCGTTATATCAATGACTTTTTGCAAGAAGGTAATTGCATTTGATAACTCTTCCGGCGTGAAATGTTTCTTGATTTGCTCGTCCAATGATTTGGATAACGACAAAAATTCAACGAAAATATTGCGACCTTGTTCGCTGATCTTGGCTGATTGTCTCTCCCGCGTGATCAGGGCCTTGCGCTCCAGTCTGCCAAAAATGTCAGAATCCGGAATATGGCCAGTATGTTCAAGGCGGCTGATGATTTCCTCTTCCAGCAGCTCGCCATTCATAGCGAGAATTGAGATACAGAAATATTCAGTTTCTGAAAGTCCGATATCACTTGCGGCCTGACGAACCGGATTCGAAGTTTGAAAGTGTGAACGCGAAATTAGGTATAACAGAAAATCATTGGAGAAGGTCCCGTCGGCCAAGTTTACACCCGGTTCTTTGATGTCGGTTTCGCCCTTAGTACGTTTATCAGCATATCGCCCGCTGTGAAAAAGCAGAGGAGGTAGGTCTTTACGTTCAAAATCAACGACTTCGCCGACAAAAATAATGTGATCTCCACCTTCATATTGAAAAGTCGTTTTGCATCGAAATAAAGCTGCATATTCGGGAAGGAGCGGAAATCCATTTTCACAACTCTTCCAATCAACGCCCCTAAACTTGTCATCTGAGGGCCTTGCAAATTGATTAGATAGATTATCTTGGTGACTGGCGAGTACGTGGACATTAAAACCGCCGCTGTTTTGATATGCCGGCATGGAATTGGCCGTCTTAGCCAGAGACCAAAGAATAAGAGGTGGGTCGAGGGAAACTGAGTTAAAGCTACTAGCAGTGACGCCGACAGGTTTATGATCTCTATCCATGGTCGTTACAATGGTGACTCCGGTCGCAAATTGCCCAAGGGCATTGCGAAAGTCTTTTGCGAAAGTGCCTGGGTCTGGTTTGCTCATCCAAAAAGCCTTTGTCTTTCGGCAAGTGCCGCTTTCATGCCTTTCTCTCTTACCATTTTGAAAAATGCTAAAAATACCGGACTTTGATGGAATTCGGCGTCGAGAATAACGGCTGCGTCAGTGCTTTGTTGCACGCCCATATTTTCGTAAAAGTTATTGGCGGATTGTTTTAGTATTTTCAAATGCTCGACCGGGGTTCGGGCTATGTCACGCGCAAGCTCGATTGTTTTGGCCTCGAGTTCATCTTGGGTAACACAGTAATTAATCAGGCCGAGGCTCTCCGCTTCTGCTGCTCCGATTGATTTGGAGGTATAAAGCAATTCCTTGGCCTTGCGCATCCCCATCAGAACCGGCCAGAAAAACACCGTCGGCGGGATACCAAGATCGCGGCCAGCAGGATGACCAAAGCTGGCATTCTCTGAGGCTATGACAATATCCGCGGCGGCCAATAATTCGCCTGCTCCTGACAAACAGGCACCTTGAACCTGCGCAATGATCGGCTTGGGAAAGCGCCACATATCAAGCCAATAATCCAGCAGAATCTGAATATCTTTTGTGTCTATCTCACGGTCAACGCCGTCAGGGAAATTAGCCGGATATTGGGAGGTGATCCAATTATCCTCTTGCAAGTCATAACCTACGCTAAACGCACGGCCCGCTGCCTTGATAATGAGAACGGAAACGTTGTCGTCAGCGGCCGCTCTTGCGAGCTCCGCCTTGAGCTCATCCATAAGTTTCTGAGATAGTGCATTCAATCTGTCAGGCCGATTGAGAGTTATGGTCAGTATGTTGCTGTTTTGACTGACTATTAGGGTTTCGTAATTGGGGTGTTCTGTCATTCTTACTCCAAAAACTTTGCCTGTAATCGTTCTCTGGTCTTATCATCCACGAGCAGTCCGTCTTTTATAAAGCCATCGATGGAGCCAAATTGCGACTTCATCTCCGCAAAGGAGAGGTCAATGGTGGACTCACTTACGCCAAGGATTTTACGGAATAAGTCCTCATCAATTTTACCCGGGATTTTGGAATCAATTTCCTTGATGCGAGCGACATTGTAATCTTCGAGAACGGCATTGGATAAAAGGAAGTCAGCTTTGACTGTCTCTTCCGGTACGCCAAGAGTTAAAAGGAAAATAGATGCGCCAAATCCAGTCCTGTCTTTGCCCGAAGTACAATGGAACAAATGCGGTGTTGCATTGTCATTGGCAAGACTACGTAACCATTGCCCCCAATATTCTCTGAGCTCGGCATTTTTCACGAATTTTCTATGATCAAGTAAATCGTCAATATCTTGCTCAGTAATTTTGCCGGTTACAATTTTTCGGCCTAATACGCGAATATCGACTGGGCGGTCATTGATCGGCAAAACGCTATAGGTGGGGTCAGGATATGTACCGGGAAGACGATTGGGTTCCTGCATGCGTTCGTTGATGCTTCGTAGATCGGTTATCGCTTTTATACCTAGCGTTATGAATTTTTCCATTCCGATAGAATCAAGGTGAGCTAAATTATCGGACCGATAGACCATATTCCATTTACTGGTTCGGCCATCAGAGGTCTCATAGCCTCCCATATCTCTGAAGTTTTTCGTCCCGGGTACAGACAATAGGCGTTCACCCGTGCCGTTAAACTTGGCTCTGTACTCTGGCGTCACGATATGAACCGGGTATTCCGCGTCATCTCCGCCAATGACTTTACCGCCGATAAAACCCGAGATAATTCCGACTACCAGAATAAGAATGGAGAGTATAATTCTTTTCATCAGCATTACTCTTTTCGCGTTCTGACGAACATCATCACCATAGCCGCCAGGACAGCTACGGGAATAAGGACCGTGAAGGCCTGATCATAACTCTGATGCGTTTCAAAGGACTTGCCAACAAACCCAAGTGCAACCATAGCAAATAAAACAGTCACAATATTCATCAATCCGATCGCTGGTGCGAAGTACTCTCTTCCAAATGTATCTGCCGTAATCCCGGTCCAAACCGGATAAATTCCGCCAATTGCCATGCCTACAAATGCTGCGACTATTACCATAGTCGTAAAGCTTGTCACCAGCACTGCAGTGAGCAAGAACAGGACGTTGGACAGACAGACAAGCGCAAAAACGTAGCGCTTGTCGTATCTTTCAATCATCCAGCCGATGGCAAGCTTTCCTGCAATTGCGGATCCGGCTACGACCGTTGGAATTAGTGTCGCTTGAACATTATTAAACCCAATGTTTTCGCCAAAAGGTTTCAGGGATGCTAATAGTGCCTGATCACTCCCAAGCAACAGGCCGCATGCGACGGCTATAACCCAGAAATCACGATTGCGAATAATACGAGCCGGGTTGGCTGATGTTACTTTTTGAGGAATTTCCTGCGCCATACCGTCAGGATGTTGTCCTATATCTTCCGGCCTGCTGATGAAATATTTGAGGACTAAAAATACTGAAATTATTGCGATCCCAATTGCCATGATCTGACTGGCTTTGCGCCAACCATGAGTGGCAATAAGATGGCTAAAGATGGGCTGTACCAGGAAGCCCCCAGCTGATGTCGCTACGGCGGCAATCCCGAGCGCTCGTCCGCGCTTTTGATAGAACCAATTGGTGGTCAGGACATTGGCGACAAAAGGGCCGCACGCCGTAAAGCCAAACCCAATCGGCAAGGTTATAGCGAGCGCGAGCTGTTGCGGCGAACGGGCTATGGATAAAAACCAGAACCCCGCCGTGAACGAAATGATTCCAATCAAGGCCAATAGGCGCGGCTGAATTGCTTTGATGCTTCTCCCAACAATAGCGGCCCAAACAGCTGAACTGAGCAAAAACAACATCATCCCGATATTCGTTTGATCGCGCCTCAGTCCAAATTCGGTCTCAATCGGGGTGACGAAATGTTGGAACGAGTAAAACGTCGCGCCGGAGAGCAGCATTGCTGTAATGAAACTTGCCCCTAAAACATGCCAGCCGCGAAAAGACGTCATGCGAAGCGTCCTATATTTTGCCGTAGCATGTCTTGGGCTTTATCTTCCCCCATAACGCGGCTTTCCCGCCGCGCTATTTTCCAGTTTCCATCGCTATCAACTGCCATATCCCATTTGTTAAATGCCAGCCGCATTAAAACGGGTATTTCGTCCCTCTTATTGTAAACTCGGGAATACCCTAAGACTTCGGCGGATGCGGCCGTTTCAACTCTGACCACGAGTGGGCCGACAGTATGGGCGCAATTGGGTAATAGAGATTGGTGCATTTCAGAGGACAACATATTGCGAATGGCTTGATGGCCATGAAGATGGAGGTCCTCAGCTTCTCCGTCTCGTCCAGCTCTGGGGCTGCTGACCACATAAACCGCATCCTCCATATGACAGGAAAGTGCCACGTCAATATCGCCACAATCAGCGGCGAGGCCGTAAAGATTAATCACATTGCGGATCGCTAATTCTGCCGATGTCTTATCCAAGTTTATGAGCCTCTTGCGCAATTTTTAAGAAACTAGGGGGTTCGCCGCCGCCGTGGACTTCAAGACAAGCGCCTGATACATATTGGTTGTCCTGATCAGATAGAAACATGCAGGCCTTTGCGATATCTGACGGCATTCCCATACGGCCCATAGGAAGTTCGCTCGATAAATGGGCAATGCCTGCTTTCCCGCCATAATGCATTTCGGAGGCTTCCGTTTGAACCAAGCCAACAATGATCGCGTTGACACGTATATGAGGAGCCCACTCCATGGCTAATGAAGTGGTGTAATTTAGAAGCCCCGCTTTGGCCGCGCCGTAAGCTGCGGTTTTCGGAGACGGCCGAACACCTGAAACACTGGCGATGTTGACGATGGAACCTTTGCGATGTTTCAAGTGAGGATAGGCGGCACGCGAAAGATTGATCGGAGCGATCAAATTAAGGTTCATGATTTTATCTACAAGTTCAGCGCTAGCCTGATCGGCATCTTCCATCGGTGTGCCACCGGCATTGTTGATAAGGCAATCAATTTGTCCGGTTTTGCCGATTGCAAATTCCATCAGCGTTTCAGCAGATTCGGGTTTTCGAATATCAAGCGATATGAAATGGGCGCCCTTTGGCAAATCATCGGGCTCTCGGCGGCCGCAAATGATGACATTTGCGCCAGCCCTTGTATATCCTTCAGAAATGCCGCGACCTATACCTCGACTGCCGCCGGTTACAATGATTGTCTGGTCTTTAAACAATGCTGTCATTCCACTCGCTTTACAAAGTGCGTATTATTTTAGTCCTTATGTTGCGCAATTTGCATGATTTGTATAGTAAAACCCTCGAATTGCGTAGAAATTTGAGAAAATTATGACAACTATCCCGGGATTGCTTTTTAGGCAGGCTGAAAAAAGACCAGATGCTCTTGCAATTCAGGACGGTGAGGCGACTTATAGTTTCTCCCGGTTGAAGTCTGACGTGCAACGCACTGCCGGTGCTATGCAGGCGAAGGGAATTTCTAAGGGCGATAAATTTGCGATCTGGGCGCCAAATTGCGCAGAATGGATTGTGGCGGCCCTGGCTGGGCAGATGCTCGGAGCCATTCTTGTGACGTTAAATACACGATATAAAGGGATGGAAGCCGCCGATATCTTACGCCGATCTCAAAGCAAACTATTGTTCACAGTCAAAGGCTTTTTGGGGCATGACTATCCATCCATGCTAGATGGTCAGGCCCTCCCGGAATTGAAAGATATCGTTTTACTCAAAGACAATCAGAATACGGATGCTTTTGAGGAATTTATAAATAACAATGATATTGTATCGGAAATCAATGCGGACGCTGATGACGTGTCTGACATCATCTTTACATCGGGTACAACAGGCGCGCCTAAAGGCGCCATGACAACTCATGGCCAAAACGTCAAAGTGTTTGAAGCTTTCACATCTGCCATCGGAATGAATGGGGATGATCGGTATCTGGTGGTAAATCCATTCTTCCATAGTTTTGGATACAAGGCCGGTTGGCTAGCTTGTTTGGTGGTCGGGGCGGCGATCTTTCCGTTGGCAGTTTTTGACCCCAAAGCTGTCTTGATACAAATTGAAACAGACAAAATATCGGTTATGCCCGGCGCGCCGACTATCTTTCAAGCTTTATTGGCGCATCCGGACCTTGGAGAACACGATATCTCCTCACTCAGAGTTGCGACAACGGGGGCGACGACCATCCCAGTAGATTTGATCTGCGCCATGAGTGAGGATTTGGGAATTGATGATGTGTACTCCGCCTACGGCCTTACAGAGTCGTCGGGCGTCGTTAGTCTGTGCCGAAAAGGGGACGATTTTGCGACTATTGCGACAACATGTGGACGTCCGCTCCCGGGGACAGAGCTTCGTATTGTAGATGATGAAGGCAAGAACGTTCCTTCAGGTGAGCAAGGCGAGATTTGGGTGCGCGGATTTAATGTTATGCAGGGCTATCTTGATAACCCGTCTGCGACCGCTGAAACGATTACGAGTGATGGTTGGCTTAAGACTGGTGATATCGGGACTCAGGATTTGAATGGATATATTAAAGTTACAGACCGAAAGAAAGACATGGTCATAGTTGGGGGGTTTAATTGCTATCCTGCAGAACTTGAGAAAATGCTGTTGCAGCACGACAATATAGCCGATGTTGCGGTTGTTGGTATTGCCGATGAGAGGCTCGGTGAAGTTACACAGGCTCATATTGTGAAAACTGGGGCGCTTGATGCTGACGCTATCATTAAATGGTGCCGGGATAATATGGCTAATTACAAAGTGCCAAGATCAATCATCTTCCACGATTCATTGCCGCGTAATGCTTCGGGGAAGGTAATGAAGTTTATGCTAAAAGCGTAGTAAATTTCAGAATTGTTACGCAAAATACCTATTTTTATCGGCAAAATGACTGAAATGCGTATTATATCGCATTGAAAAATGCGCACGACCTGCTATTTTTTAAGAAATTGCAGGAGAATGTCATGGGACAGGCGAAACTAAAACCCGATGAGCGTGATATGGGGCTGGATGTATCGAGTGCGCTAGATGTAATTTCTGAACATGCCGCTGAAGGGCGTAAAGAACGACAAGTCCCAAAGAAGGTTGTCGAAGCCATAAGAGATACGGGATTCTACCGTTCATTCCTCCCGAAACAATATGGAGGACTGGAATGTCGTCCGAATGAAATATTCAAAGCTGCGATAGACATGGCCGAACGTGACATGGCTACATCATGGATATCTGGAATTATAGCGGTTCATGCTTATCAGCTTTCATTAATGGATCCTCAAGCAGCGAAAGATGTTTACGCGACAGGGCCTGATACCTTGGTGAGTTCATCTTACAATCCCGCAGGCGCCAAGGTTGAAACTGTCGAAGGCGGTTTTAATTTTTCAGGTCGATGGGGCTGGAGTAGCGGGTCTGCGCACTGCGACTGGGTGTTATTGGGCGGACTGATTTTCGATCAAGGGCAAGAAAATATACATTATAGAACTTTTCTCCTACCGCGTTCTGATTACGAAATTGAGGATACGTGGAATGCTATGGGTCTCCAGGCAACTGGGTCAAATGACATTGTCATCGATAAGCCTGTTTTTGTGCCAGAATATCGCACGCATCATCAAATTGATGGATTTATGCGCAAGCACTATCAAGAGAACCCGATGTACTCTATTCCTTGGGCCCAGATGTTTGTCAGAGTAGTTTGCACGCCAGCAATTGGGGCTGCTAAGCACGCTCTCAAATTGTTTATCAGCAATGCCACAGAAAGCTCGACCGATCCGACGCGCCTCGCTGGCGATCCAGACGTCACGCGCCGCGTTGCGGAAGTGGCCAATCTGATCGATGAAACTGAAGCTATTATGTATCGAAATTTCGACCAGCTTATGCATTACGTGGAAAATGACATCGATATCCCGATGGAAGATCGTATCAAGTATAGATATCAAGCTAGCCTGGTCATTGAAAGAATGATCAAGGCTGTGGACCTTCTATTTGATGTCGCCGGAGGTCGAAGCGTGTATAATGGCTCTCCAATTCAGGACATCTGGCACGACATCCATATTGCTAGAGCCCATGTTGCCAACAACCCAATTGGGTTTGCTCGAAATTGGGGAGCTGTTCAGCTCGGCGGCGAAAACACGGACTTCTTCGTCTAATGACCGTTTCTGGCGGACTGCCAGAAGGACATTATGTGCAAGCCGGGCCTATCCGGATGCACTATTTGGAATTCGGCGACAAGACACATCCCGCAGTGGTTTTTCTGCATGGCTCAGGGCCCGGGAATAGCGCTTGGGCTAATTTTCAGTTCAACGCAGAGACATTTGCCGCGGCGGGATATCGCGTTTTATTGCCCGATCTCATTGGATTTGGATATAGTGATAAGCCTTTGAATTTAGGTGATTATTCTCTCAATCTGTTTTGTGATACGCTTTTAGCAGGTTTAGAAGTTATGGGAGTTGATAAATGCAGTTTTGTCGGCAATTCTCTTGGCGGCGGTATCGCGATTCAAATTGCGCTCAACGACCCTAGTTTTGTCGAGAAGCTTATTCTCATGGGGCCTGGGTGCCTTGAGGAACAAGGTTCTTATTGGGCCATGCCAGGTATAAAGCGCATGATGGAGATAAACTCAGCTGGCGTATCCAAAGAAACTCAGAAAGAAGTTATGAAGCTTTTTACCTATGATGATCGTCACGCGTCTGATGCGTTGATTGATATGCGATGGGCTGTTGCGCAAACTCAACCAAAAGAAGTTCTGACGACGATGAAAACGCCAGAGCTTGGGTCTCGAATGAAGGAACTAACCTGTCCAATCCTAACATTTTGGGGAAGGCAGGATGATTTTATGCCGCCAGAGGGCAAGGTTAAGTGCATTGAAGCAAATGATACCTCACGCTTGATTGAAGTGAACGCTTGCGGTCATTGGGTTATGATTGAACATGCGGAAATGTTCAATCACACCTCGATTGACTTTTTGAGGCACGGATAGGTGTCTATTGATCACTCAAAGATGGGCCGAAAGTTATTTGATGCCTTATGCTCCGGCGAGCCTATTGGCGCGATGACCGACGAGCACCCAAATATGACTATAGAAGATGCCTATAAAACGTCACTCGCATTTCTACAAAGTCGAGAAAAAGAAAACGGTGAACATGTTATCGGGAAGAAAATTGGCGTTACATCTCCGGCTGTTCAAAATATGCTGGGGGTCTTTCAGCCAGATTTTGGGTTTTTGACCGATGTTATGCTTTCAGTTGATGGAAACGTACATATGGATTGCCACATTGCCCCGCGTGCGGAAGCAGAAATTGCCTTTAAACTCAAAAAAGGCCTTAAAGGTCCCGGAATTACGGGCGCTGATGTTATTGCCGCGACTGAATATGTGCAGCCCTGTTTTGAAATTGTCGATAGCCGCGTGAAAGATTGGAAAATAAAAATTCAAGATACAATTGCAGACAATGCGTCGTGCGGCGTATTTGCCCTTGGGGCTGAAAAGGTGGATCCGCGCGGTCTCAACATGGCGGAGCTAGAGGTTGTGGTCGAAAAAAACGGTAGAGAGATTAGCCGTGGCTTGGGCTCAGCCGTTCAGGGTGCACCTGAAAACGCGGTCGCCTGGCTGGCCAATACGCTCGGCGAATATGATATTCCTTTCGAAGCTGGAGAGATAATACTCTCAGGTTCCTTGGTGCCGTTAGAGCCTGTTGTGCGCGGCGACGAAATGTTGATGACAATTGAAGGCTTTGGCGCATGCGCTGTGGCATTTGTGTAGGCCTATTATGACACAAAAAATCAAAACAGCTATCATCGGTTCCGGCAATATCGGAACAGATTTGATGATAAAGATTGCTGAAAGCTCTGACGTGCTTGACGTGGGTTGCGTTATCGGAATTGATCCTGACTCGGAAGGGCTCGCCATGGCCCGTGCTCGCGGTTTTGCGACCAGTCATGATGGGATAGAAGGCGCGCAGAAGCTTGATGTCTGGAACGACGTAAAAGTAGTTTTCGATGCGACATCTGCCTATGTGCACGCGAAACATGCTGCGATTTGCGAGGCAGAAGGCAAACAAATGGTTGATTTAACGCCGGCCGCAATCGGGCCGTACTGCGTTCCTGTCGTCAATATGGATGCACATCTTGACGCTCCAAATGTCAACATGGTCACCTGCGGCGGACAAGCGACCATACCCATGGTTTACGCAGTAACGCGTGTCTCAGATAATGTGCCTTACGCGGAAATTGTTGCATCCGTTTCGTCTCGTTCAGCGGGGCCTGGTACGCGCGCGAATATTGATGAATTTACACGTACCACGGCTAAAGGGATAGAAGATGTTGGCGGCGCAGCAAAAGGCAAGGCGATTATCATACTAAATCCGGCCGACCCGCCCATGATTATGCGCGACACCGTCTATGCGTTTTCGGTTGGCGGTGACAAAGACGATATTCGAAAGTCAGTTGCGGACATGGTCGCTGATGTTCAAGCTTATGTTCCGGGCTACCGCCTCAAACAAGATGTTCAATTCGAAGACTTTTCGGGCAACAACAAACTTTATATTCCGGGCCTAGGTACCTTTGAAGGAACGAAGGTTACGATCTTTCTAGAAGTTGAAGGCGCCGGACATTACCTCCCGAAATATGCTGGCAATCTTGATATAATGACATCAGCGGGCATGGGCACGGCCGAAGCCATTGCGCGCAAACGATTTGGATTGAGTTGATGTCTGGCGTTGTTAAAGATCCGACTCAGGACCGCCTATATATTCAGGACGTGACTTTGCGTGATGGCATGCACGCCATTCGGCATCAATACACCGTTGATCATGTCCGCGCCATTGCCAAGGCTTTGGATGAGGCCGGTGTCGATGCCATCGAGATCGCGCATGGGGACGGGCTCAATGGGGGCGCGTTTAATTACGGTTTTGGCGCCCACACGGATTGGGAATGGATCGAAGCGGTCTGCGATGTGGTTGAGAATGCCGTGGTTACCACTCTTATTTTACCGGGAATTGCAACAATTGACGAGCTTAAACGTGCTTATGATTTAGGTGTGCGCTCGGTTAGGGTTGCAACCCATTGCACCGAAGCTGACGTCTCTCGTCAACATATCGAGATGGCGCGTAAGCTTGGCATGGACACGATTGGGTTTCTAATGATGAGCCATATGAGCGAGCCCAAAGCCTTGGCAAACCAAGCCAAACTTATGGAAGATTATGGCGCAACCTGTGTATATGTAACCGATTCGGGGGGCGCTCTGGATATGGATGGCTATGCTGATCGACTAAAAGCCTACAATGATATTTTAAAACCAGAAACAGAGCGAGGCGTCCACGCCCATCACAATTTGTCCTTGGGTGTCGCTAATTCGATCGTTGCCGTGCAAAGCGGGGCGAGAAGAGTGGATGCATCCCTGGCGGCCATGGGCGCTGGCGCCGGGAATGCACCACTTGAGGTTTTTATCGCCGCGATCGACAAGAAAGGCTGGAACCATGGGTGTGATGTTTACAAGCTCATGGATGCCGCGGAAGAACTGGTTCGTCCACTTCAAGACCGCCCGGTAAGGGTTGATCGAGAGACTTTGAGCCTTGGTTATGCTGGTGTATATTCGTCGTTCTTGCGTCATGCCGAAAAGGCTGCACAGGATTATGATATGGATACAAGAGAGATATTGGTTGAATTAGGTCGCCGGCGAATGGTTGGCGGACAAGAAGATATGATTGTCGATGTGGCACTTGATCTAAAAAAAGAGAAGGGGAAGTAAATGGGTGTTTCAAACTTAGGATATGTCCGTCTGGAAATGCAGGACCCGGCAGCTTGGGCAAAATTCGCCAAAGACGTATTGGGATTTGGAATGGCCAAGAGTCGCGACCGCCAAGGCACAAAATATCTGCGGATGGATAAGGCGCCTTTTCGCTATATGATTGAGAAAGGCGAAACCGACCGGTTTATAGCTGCAGGCTATGAAATGAGTTCGAAGAAAGCCTTCGAAGAACAAATTTCAATTCTGGAAAAAGCCAAAGTTGCCGTCACGCGTGGCGATGAGAAAGAAGCTAAACGACGAGCCGTTAAGGGTTTTGCTTCATGTATGGATCCATCAGGCAATTTGGTCGAGTTTTATTACGGGCGAGACAAGCAAGAACCTTTTACGCCGGGCCATGGGATAAAGTCGTTCATGACCGGAAAAATGGGGCTTGGTCATCTGGTAATTCCGGCTCCGGAGAACAAAGAGACGATAAAGTTCTACACAAAGAATATGGGATTTGGCGTCAGTGACGATCTCAGTCTGCCGCCATTTGCAGAAGGCTTCCCGAAGCAACGCATCTACTTCATGCACGCGGACAATCCAAGACATCACACGCTCGGGCTCTATAATTTTCCTAGTCCATCAGGCGTTATTCATTTGATGGCTGAAGTCGGATCAATGGACGAAGTTGGCTATTGTATGGACCGGGTTAAAGCGGCTGGTCTTCATATTTTCGCTAGCCTTGGCCGTCATTCAAATGACGAAATGGTATCATTCTACTTCTTCGCGCCTGGGGGAATTGGATTTGAAGTGGGTTATGACGGTAAGCAAATCAAAGATTGGTCTAAGTTCAAACCAACTAAGACGACCTCGGGTGACTATTGGGGACACGAATATGATATGCCAGTGGTTGGATAGTTAGGATACAAATTGAGCACAACTGTGATTGATAAGCGTATGAACGTCACCGATATTGTCGGTCGGCTCGAAAACGGTATGACGATTGGTATTGGAGGCTGGGGCGCGCGGCGCAAGCCAATGGCCTTAATTCGCGCAATCGTTAAATCTGATCTCAAAGATTTGACGATTGTGTCTTACGGCGGCTGCGACGTTGGTATGCTGGCCAGCAGCGGAAAGATCAAAAAATTGGTTTTCAGCTTTGTGTCACTGGATGCTATCCCACTTGAGTCTCATTTCCGACGTGCACGGTCAGCGGGCGAATTTGAGGTTATGGAAATTGATGAAGGCATGTTTCAGCTTGGCCTCAAAGCTGCCGCGCAAAATCTTGATTTTCTCCCATGTATTGCCGGACTAGGTACCGATGTATTGACCCACAACCCCAATATAAAAATCATTCAAAGTCCCTATAGTGACGACCAATATGTAGCCATGCCAGCGATAAAACTCGACGTCGCGCTATGCCACGTGACCGAAGCAGATCAGCGCGGAAACAGTTTTATCGGCGGTCCTGACATGTTTTTTGATGAATGGTTTTGCCGCGCCGCCGTAACGTCATATTTGACGTGTGAGCGTATTGTCAAGACAAGCGCTTTCAACGATGATCATAAAATCCTACGTATGCCTATAGAACGCAATCTGATAGCGGGTGTCGCCGAAACACCTTTTGGCGCACATCCGACGTCAAGCGGCCCGGATTACGGTTTTGATGTCGCCCATCTCAAAACGTACAGCGCAACAGCCAAAGAAGGCTGGGACGACTATGTCGCTGAGTATATCAATGCTGAAGATTATCTGTCCAAAGTTGGCGGTGCAGATCATTTGCGCAGCTTGCCACTTCCGGCATTTTAGGAGCAATCGATGTCGAACGAGCATATTGATTTCTCTCTGGCTGAGCTTTGTATCGTGGCAGCTTCGGAAATTTTTCGGGACGAAACTCCAGAGGTTTTTGCGACACTTATCGGAACGCTTCCCAAATTGGCCGGATATCTGGCACGGCAAACTTTCCTGCCTGGTATGATGATGAGTGACGGAATTTATTACCTTGCGGCTGAGCCTGTCCATGTCGGGCCGCGAAGCCCAGACTACGAGGTTAAGAAGGAAGGCAGAATTGGCTATGAGCGCGTTTTCACCATTGTTGCAAAAGGCAATCGTCATGCATTTGTGGGGCCGGTTCAGGTCGACAAATATGGACAAATGAATCTCTCATGTATCGGGAATTATTCCGCGCCTAAAGTAACTATGCTTGGCGTTCGAGGCCTTCCAGGGAATACGGTCAATAATAGAACATCGATGTTCATTGCTAATCACAATAAACGAGCATTCGTAGAGGGAGAAGTCGATATGGTGAGCGGCGCAGGATACAATCCTACGCGCTATCCTGGGGGGAAATATCCTCGGGGCCTAGACCACCGTCAGATCATCACTAACCTTTGTGTTTTAGACTTTGAAGGTCCAGATCATGCAATCCGCGTTCGATCTCTACATCCCGGTGTGAGTTTTGAGGAAGTTCAAGACAATACGGGATTTGACTTGATCAAACCCGATGGCCTTTTCGAGACGGTCGCGCCAACCCAAACACAGCTTGATATTATCGCTAGCTTTGATCCTCATAATATGCGCTCGAAAATATTTAAGGACAACCCCGCCGGGAGGCGAAGCGCATGACGAATGAAACCGTCCCAAAGGTCAAGGCTGATATCGTTTATGAAGAAGAGCATCCCGTTTTGTACGATGTCGATGGCCAGATCGCTTACCTGACCCTTAATCGCGTAAAATATCACAATAGCCAGAATGCTCAAATGCTCTATGCGCTTGATGATGCTTTCTTCAAAGCGACGGGTGATGACAATGTCAAAGTGATTGTGCTGCGGGCCAATGGAAAGCACTTTTCCGCTGGTCATGATATTGGCACGCCGGGGCGGGATTTTCATCAAGGCCGAGACGATCGCCGGTCGATGAATTATAATCACGACAACAAACCTGGTGCTGAGAAAGCATATGTTCGTGAACAGGAAGTTTATCTCGAATTTTGCCGCCGTTGGCGGGCTGTTCCAAAGCCTACCATCGCGCAGGTGCATAAAGGATGTATTGCAGGAGGGCTTATGCTGGCTTGGGTCTGCGATTTGATCGTGGCCTCCGATGATGCTTTTTTTCAAGATCCTGTCGTGCAGATGGGGTTTCCGGGCGTTGAGTATTTTGCGCATCCATTTGAACTTAACGTTCGGCAAGCCAAGGAATTTCTTTTGCTTGGGGAACGTTGGAGCGCGGAACGCGTGCTGGCGGCCGGCATGATCAATAAAGTGGTTCCGCGCGCAGAGCTTGAGAGCGCTGTTAAAGCATGGGCAGAGAAAATCGCCACGCAGCCTCGTTTGGCAATGGCCCTAACCAAACAGGCCTGTAACCAAATAGAAGACTTACAAGGCAAGCGGTCCGGTATGGATATGGTCTATGGGTATCACCATTTCGCCCATGCCAATAATACGATCGTAAAAGGCGATTACATTGCAGGGTTTGACGGTAAAAAAATGTCCAAAAGCAATAAAGCCAAAGAGAGCTGACTTGCACGCCGCGCTAAATACGCCGCTTAATGAAGCGCTAGGATGCAAATATCCTGTTATCCAAACGGCAATGGGGTGGGTATCAACATCTGATCTTGTGTCAGCCAGCATTGAGGCTGGTGCGTTTGGTTTTTTGGCCGCGGCAGTTATGACACCTGAGGAGTGCGAGGCCGAGATTAAATCCATTAAGTCAAAGTCGGACAGACCCTTTGGGGTCAATATTCATGCGTTTCAAAAAGGCGTCGATAGAATCATCGATATGTGCATAGATTATGACGTTGCAGCGCTTTCATATGGGCGCGGACCTTCGTCTAAGATTGTAGATAAAGTTAAAGCTGCAGGCCTAAAGTGCGTGCCTACGATAGGGGCTGCCAAACACGCGCCCAAAGCGGTCAAAATGGGCGCTGATATTTTAGTGTGCCAAGGGCAAGAGGGCGGAGGGCATACGGGTTATACGCCGACCTGGCTTTTATTGGCGCAAGTTCTGGATCAAGACTTGGGCGTTCCCGTAATTGCTTGCGGCGGATTTAAAGACGGCCGCGGCCTGGCATCAGCGCTTACATTTGGCGCGGACGGAATTGCTATGGGAACCCGGTTTATGATGACCTCGGATAGTCCGACGCCCGACGCAACTAAGGCCAAATATCTTGATTCTGAAGTGACCAAAATCCCGGTTTCTAAAAAACTGGACGGGATGCCGCAGCGTATGATCCTTAACCCGCTTTTGGATGACCTAGAGAAATCTTCAAAACTGGGTATGTTGTTGCGAGGCTTTTCGAACGGCATGAAATATAAATCCCAAACCGGCATGTCCATGGTAGAAACCGTTAAGGCCGCATGGGGAATGGCGTCCAAAACCGATATGACTCTCGGCCAGACGATGATGGCCGGAAATGCCCCCATGATTATTCAAAAGGCGATGGTTGAAGGCAAACCCGATGAAGGTGTTCTGCCAAGCGGACAAGTCGCAGGCCTGATCGATGATCTACCCAATTGCCAAGAATTACTCAACAGCATCATATCTGAGGCTGAAACACGGCTTAAGGCCGTAGGGGCGTAACTATGCCGATACATCAAAATATAGCCAACGGGATTGCGGAAGTTATTTTTGACTTCCCGCCGGTCAACGCCTTCAATGGTGCGACATGGATGGAAATACCGCGTGTTATCAATGCACTAGGCGTGAACCCTGATGTAAAGGTCATCGTCAT
>JAHDDC010000130.1 GCA_020629545.1 Hellea sp. | reverse complement strand
CAGGTCAGATCACCTTTTTATCCGACCTCCGAAACAAAATATGTTGAATTGTCTCCCCAAGAGTCGCTGTCCCTTACGTCAGAATGGATAGACAAATACGTGCCGGAAGCGACAGATGTGACGGTGTCATTCACAAAGCTGCCGGGTATTGATCCTGCGCCGATAGTCAAAAGCCTTCGGAAATACCCCTATGGATGTACAGAACAAACTGTATCTACGGCTCTGCCCTTAATCTATGCTGGTGATCTAGGGGGTATACCAGGTCAAACTGATTTATCTCGCAAACGCGCCGTTCAGGATGCCATATACAAATTGTCAAACCGGGTCAGCAAAGACGGTTCATTTGGCCTATGGCGCTCCGGGGATCGCTACGCCTATTCTTGGGTTGGCGTTTACGCAACAGATTTCATGTATCGGGCTCAGGCTGAAGGATTTTATGTTCCAGAGAATATTTTAGACAGTATTACAGACGCGAGCCGCACGATAAGTAAGATGCCGCGCTATTCGTCGCTCAGATATTACGCTGAACGTGAGCAATCCCGCTGGGATATATCCCGCCGCGCGGAGTCAGCGGCCTATGCGCATTACGTTCTAGCGAAGAACGGCGAAGGCAATCTCGGTAAGGTCAGATATCATTTTGATAATCATCGAGACAAGATGCGAACCCCTGTGTCGTTTGCCTATCTGGGAGGTGCGTTGAAGCTCTTGGGCGATGATCGCAGGGCGGGCCAAGCCTTTGAAGGATCGCTTGAAAAAATGACATATGTCGACCGCAAAAATTATTATTACTCCAACACCCGTGACTTAGCCGGCTATATTGCCATCACCAGCGAAGTTGGTGAAGATGAGCTGGCAGTAGAACAGCTTGAGGCCTTAAGTAAAAAAATTAGAGACAAACGCTATCTTAATACGCAAGAGAAAGGATATCTGATCCTCGCATTTAGGTCGCTAATGAAGAATGTTGAACCTGCTAAGATCAAAGCCACAAACACGGGCCTAACCAAAACGAACGATCATCCCGTGGCTAATATGTTCGGGCCGGATCTTGGTCTCAATCCTGAATTCAAGAATGTTGGAAAAGACCGGATTTTCGCAGCTGTTACCGTTGAGGGACCGCCCAAAGAAGCTCCGCCAGCTATATCGGATGAAATTGCAGTCTCCAAATCGCTATTCAGTAAAGAAGGTAATCCAATTGTAGGTAGCGTCAAACAGGGTGACCAGGTTGTTGTGAAAGTCACTTTTAAGTCAGCCAATGTATCCAATAGATCTGTAGTTATTGCGGACCTATTACCAGCTGGATTTGAAATTGAAACCATTCTCAAACCATCAGATGGTTTGCGCACGGACGGCCGTCCCAAAGGGCCTTATTCTTGGCTTGGGAAAATTACGGGTCATCAAATTGCGGAAAAACGCGATGATCGTTTTGTCGGCTCATTATCAATTTACAACTCCAAACCGTTGACGTCAGCTTACGTTATGAGGGCCGTAACGCCGGGTGAGTTCGTTCTGCCTGGAGCTGTAGTAGAGGACATGTATAGACCTGAAGAATATGGAACAAGTGAAGCGGGACGAATTACGATTTCCGCCGATCCAGAGCTGTAGTTGAAACGAGTCATCACATATCCTCGGCTTTTACTGCGGGCCTGTCTGGTTTTTCTGGTCGGGCTTGTTGGGCTCAATCTTGTTTTTCCGCTGCCACTTGATAAGGCGCGCAATGTGTCTCCCGTTGTGCTTGATCGAACAGGTGGGTGGATGGCTGGTTTTACAGTTGGTGACGGTGTTTGGCGTATTCCAGCGGACCTTTCTCAAATAGACTCCAGATATATTGAGAAACTGGTGGCTATTGAAGACGCACGATTTTGGACGCATTCCGGGGTTGATGTACCTGCCATATTTCGAGCCGGGGTAAGCTGGAAAAAAGCTGGAAAACCTGTATCCGGGGCTTCGACGATTACGATGCAACTAGTTCGGCAGATAGAGCCCCGGGAAAGAACTTTGGGTGCCAAGATAATTGAAAGCTTTCGGGCTCTTCAATATGAATTATTCCTAAGTAAATCAGAGATATTGGAGCTTTACTTAACTCATATTTCTTACGGCGGAAACATCGATGGAATACATGCTGCAACGCTAGCATATTTTGATAAAACATCTGACGAACTTAGCGAAGACGAGATAGCCCTATTGATTGCTATTCCCCAAGCTCCAGAAGCAAGACGACCTGATTTATGGCCGAATTCGGCGAAGCGCGGTCGCGATAAGATTTTAGCAAAGCTTTCAGATAGAAAAATTATAACACAAGAAATGTTCGAGGAAGCAAGCGAAGTTCCTGTGACATCGCAACGAAAGCCAATTCCTGAAACAGCTTGGCTCAGCGCTTTTGCGCTTAAGGAAAACAGCTCTGTCGTCACGTCTACGATCGATCCCTTTATACAAAAAGATATTAAGGAACTTGCGCGTCAATTTCTTGAGGATGAACCAAATGACGTAAATTTGGCGATGACAATTATCGAAAACAAGACAATGGCTGTCAGAGCTCACATTGCATCTGGGGGGAGGAAACGGCAAGGCGGATGGCTTGATATGACTCGGCGATACCGTTCGCCGGGCTCGACACTCAAGCCATTTATTTATGGTCTGGCAATGGATGATGGGCTTCTTTCGAGTTCGACCTGGATCGAAGATGCTCCAACTCGGTTTGGGAGTTATCAACCCGAAAATTTTAACCACCGTTTTTATGGTCAGGTCCGCATTCACGAGGCCTTAAGGCATAGCCTCAATGTCCCGGCTGTTGCCGTTCTGGAAAAGGTCGGAGGAAACCGCTTTGAAACAGATCTAAAAACGTCAGGCATTGATGTTGTGCGACTTGGTGGCGATTCTGAAACGGCTGGTCTTGCACTTGCATTGGGCGGTGCCGGCATAACCCTAAATGACCTAGCAGTTGGTTATGCTGCTATTGCCAATGGCGGAAATGCGCGTCCTTTACGCTGGCGGGAGAGCGATGAACTCAGCGAGCCTATAAAACTTCTCAGCGCGGATACTGCAGCCAAAATTTCTGAAATTTTAAGGCAAGCCCCAACGCCTGACGGTAGAGTGCCAGGATGGTTGTCTGAAGAGGGTCAATCAGTGGCATATAAAACTGGAACATCCTATGGATTTCGAGACGCATGGGCTGCGGGTTTTACGGATGAATGGACTATTGTTGTGTGGACAGGTCGCCCTGATGGGGCGCCGCGTCATGGGAAAACGGGCCGTATCGCAGCTGCGCCGTTATTGTTTGACGTTGTTGCGACTCTGCCAAGCCAATCGAATTCACGATTTTATCAACAAGACCCCAAAGCTCCGGGTGGACTACAACGGGTGAAGGACTATACGGAGACCGGGCCGCAAATACTTTTTCCGCCTCATGAGGCAGAACTTTTAACAACTGAGTTTGGTGACAAGGCCCGCGGATTTACTTTCTCCGCGAGAGCTGAAACTGGTGATGTAAAGTTTTATGTGAACGGCGTTCCGATTGAAAAATCATCTGATCGTACGATTTGGCGACCCCAATCCCCAGGATTTTATAGAGTTGTAGCGGTCGATAAACTTGGCCGGGAGGCCGTGTCCAGAATTTCAGTCATCGGGTTAGAGGCAATCAAGGACCCGCGCTTTTAGGTGATCTAAGACTTCGTTGAACCACGGGTTTTTTTTAATCCAAACATTATTGCGCCATGACGGGTGGGGTAACGGGATAATATCCGGTCCATAGTCACGCCAATGTCTGACGGTTTCCGTCAGGTTTTTTTGTCTGGATTTTCCGAGATATTGCTTTTGAGCATATTGCCCAACCAATAGCGTGAGTTCGATCTTTGAAAAAACTGCGGATAATTTATCCTGCCATAGCGGCGCGCATTCCTTCCGAGGCGGTAGATCACCCCCTTTATCGTTAAGTCCTGGAAAGCAAAACCCCATAGGGGTTATCGCCAGAAAGTCTTCGTTATAAAACTGACGCTTATCAATCCCTAGCCAATCCCTAAGTCGGTCACCGGATGGATCGTCGAAAGGAATGCCGCTGGCATGGACGCGCGTTCCGGGGGCTTGACCGATAATTCTAATACGAGCTTTTGAACTGCCAACCACAATAGGCCTGGCACTATGTGGCAATGGATTATCGGACAGCTCACATATACGACAACTGCGTATTTCCTTTAATAAATCAGTTAGGGACTGTGACATTGCCAGATTATTGCGTAACTCGCAGAAATTTGAAATGTCTTTTT
>JAHDDC010000129.1 GCA_020629545.1 Hellea sp. | reverse complement strand
ACCATGGCGAGGATCGGAATAATCATATTCAGGGCCATAGGCTTCGCGCCGTCAATGACGGGCATATCCAGAGCCTCATCGCCGACCATGGGCTTGGCGCCTTCGCGGATGAGCTGACCGGTCGTGGCCGCGCGAATTTCTGCCGTTTTCATCTCGCCGATATCTTTGCCCGTGATGATAACAAGCGGGATCATCAAAAGGACCAGCATAGGATAAAAGTTATAGACCAGCGCGCTGAACAGATCGCCAAAACCGCCCGAAAGACCGAGACCGCCGAGTATGCCGATAATATAGGCCCCCCAGGCATTGAACGGGAAGAGGATGCAAGTCGGCGCGGAGGTTCCGTCCGTAATATAAGCGAGCTTCTCTCTAGGAATGCCGAGCTTATCAAAAACAGGGCGGTAAACCGTACCGACCGTCAAGATCGAAATATTGCTTTCAATAAAAATGAAAAGCCCGGTCACATAGGCGAGCAACTCAACCTTTTTCCGTTGTCCTCGTCTCGCCGCCTTTTCTGTTTCTCGCTCCAATCGACTAATAATGAAATTCACGAACCCTTGCACACCACCTGAGCGCTGGGTCAGGGCAATGAGGCCCCCGATAACCAGAGTGAAGATAACGATCTTGGTATTGTAATTACTGGAAAACACATTGGCGAGACCCTCCAGCGTATCTAGCGTGCCCGTAAACGGATTCCACCCGGCCAGAATAACAAAACCCAGCCAGATCCCGGCCAATAAAGCCAGAAAGACCTGCCGTGTGCCGATAGCCAGAATAATCGCCAAGACAGGCGGAAGCAGTGAAAGAGCGCCAAGAGTATTTTCCATGGTCAACGCATAGCGAAGAAAACCCGATCTGCCTAGTCAGGTCTCACCCGTCCATAATAAAACATCTGGGTCAGAATGCGGGCGATATAATATCCCCAAAAGGCCAGCCAGATTCTGGAAGGGCCGAGTGTTTCAGGCAGGGCAAAATGTAGCGCCAGATATAAAAGTAAAGCAGCAATGCCAGCATTGCGCATTTCTCTGGTGCGCGTTGTGCCGATAAAGATACCGTCCATCTGATAGGCGCCGGCCCCGATAAGTGGCACGGCGGCGCAAAATGGCAGATAGGTCTTGGCCATGTCTTGAATGGCGGGGTCTTTGGTCAACATTTCTATACCCCAACCACCGAAGACATAAATGAGCCCCGACATAACCAGACCAAACAAAAAGGCGAATTCTGTGGTTAGGCGCACAGCCCGATCAAAGCGCGCCCGGTCTTTGGCCCCATAGGCGGCTCCGACCCGCGCCTCTGCCGTATTGGCAAAGCCATCCAGAACAAAAGCCGACAGTGTTATCAGTTGCAGGTGGATGTGATGGGCCGCGAGGAAGGTCTCGCTTTGCATGGCCGCCGCGTTTGAGAAAAACGCAAAGGCGAATGTTAGCGCCGCCGTCCGGATGAAGATATTGGTATTAGCCTCGCCCAGCGTGGTCAGGGCTTTGAGGCTCAGGAGATTACCGCGATTGATCAGCTCTTTTTTGAGTCCGCCGCGTTGGGCGATAACTCTCAGCGCCAGGAAAATGCCGGTGCCGAGCCCGACCCACTCGGCTATGGCTGTCGCGATGCCCACGCCAAAGAGCTCAAGGCCGAAATAACCGACCATCAAGAATGAAAGCACGATGTTGAGCCCGTTGAAAACCAGTTGCATGATCAGGGCATAGCCGGCGCGGCCGAGACCAATAAACCATCCCATAATGGCGATCAATCCCAGATAGGCGGGTAAGCCCCAGAGCCTGGCGCGGATATAGACTTGCCCGTCGGCCTCAACGGAGGGATCGGCCTGATAGAAATGAAACGCGATCCCGAGAATGATGAATTGCAGGGCAAGAACCATCAAGCCGATTAAAACCCCCAAAGGTACGGCCCGGAACAAATGGGATTGAATAGCCCCTTCGTCCTCAGCTCCTGCGGCCTGCGCCGAAAGTCCCGCTGTTGTCATGCGGAGAAAGCCAAAACCCCAGTAAATAAATGCGTAAATGGCGGCACCTGCGCCCATGCCCGCCATGGCTGAACCGGCGGCATACCGACCAATAACAAAAGTGTCGACAATCCCGGCAAGACCAATGGCCGCATTAGCCAGAATAACCGGCCAGCTTTGGGCAAAGACCTGACGGCGGGTCAGGGTCGCGCTCATCAGCTCCCCTTGGAATCGGCGGTCAAGTAATTGCCCATCAAAGTGGCGATGGGTTTGTCCATATCGTCCTGCCAGGCTTCAACGCGTACATTCGCAACCCTAGAGCCTTGCCGCACGATAGAGGCACGGGCAAACGTGTCTTGAGGTTTGCCACTGCGCAAGTAACCGACATTGAGTCCTATGGGCCTAGGAACTTTAGTGTAATCCCCGGAAAACATAAGACCGGCAATGGCCGAGACTTCCATAAAACCCCCGATGACACCGCCGTGCAAAGCCGGCAGAAACGGATTGCCGATATTGCTGTCCTTATAACGCATGGCCATTGTGAGTTCGTCACCCAGAATGATGGGTTCGACACCAATAAATTCCGTATAGGGAATTTTCGCCAATATCCGTTCCAGCTCATTTTGTGTCATGAGACGGCCTCTGGATTGGAGGGTTTATGCCGGGTGATCATAAATGTCGCCTGACACATGGCCACAGGATCATTAATGTCACCGTCATGGGCAATAGCTCTGACAAAGGCGATATGATGCGTGGTCTTGTAACATGTGGCTGTGCCAATCACGGTTTCGCCGGGCGTGGCAGGCCGCATATAATCAAGAGATAAATCAAGCGTGGCCACATTGGCAATATTAATGTCATTAGCTTCGCTGACGATGGCCGCCGTCGCCGCGAGACCGCTAACCTGATCGAGCAGTGTTGTGATGGCACCGCCATGTATAACGCGCGTGGCCGGATCCCCGATGATCTTGGTGGAATAGGGAAGGGCGAATGTGGCTTTTCCAACATCGACAGACACAAATTTGATGCCGAGTGCTTTGCCTTGCGGAATGCCTTCCACAAAAGCCGGGGCCAGAGCCCACATCTTCTCCATTACATCCCCTGTCATAGAGACGTTGGTGACATGGTTTCAAAAAAGGTGCAACCGTGTCTAAAGTGAAATTTTCATGTATTTTGAACAGCCCATGGGATTATCGTAATATCGGGGGATATCCTCAAAGCCGAGTTTCTCGTAAATTCGAATGGCGTGGGTCAGACCGGGATCCGTATCCAGATACATGTCCTTGAAACCACGGTTACGAGCCTCATCCATTGCCGCGACTGTCAGACGTTCCCCGAGATTATACCCACGACCTTCTTGACGGGCATAAAGCCTCTTAAGCTCGCTAATTCCGGGCTTGAAGTTTTTAACGCCGCAGGCGGCTACTGGTTCACCCTCCAATTTGGCCAGAAGCAAGAAGTCGTAAACATCGGGGAAGGTGGAAAACTCTTTCTCAGTGCCCTGAAAATCCAAAGGCTGGCAGAGAAAATCTTCGATAAACTCCAAATATTCGAGGAAGATGGATTTTACAGCCTCAATGTCAGCAGGCGTTTTTGCAAGTGAGATGTTGAGGTCGGGTGTCGCCATGCATTGCACATAACTGAGACAATAGTGATCCGGCAAGTCTATTCATACGAAAAACAAATCATGGAATATGCAAAAAACAAAAACCTGAAACGGTATACAACGACAGAAGGCAATCAGCTGGATGTCGATTTGGGAACAGTTGCGGCGATCGAGGCCTTTGGGAAATATACGCGCTTATATCTACCAGGCTGTAAGGTCCTGATCAAAGACGTTGAGCACGCTCAGGTTCTGAAAGACTTCGCGGCCGTTTAAACGCCGGCTGCGGCTTCCAGTCGATCAATCAATGATCCCGTGACGGCGCCAGTCTCTGGCAGGCCATTGGCTTTTTCGAATGCTTTGACAGCAGACCGGGTTTTGGGTCCCATATCGCCGTCAGGCGCGCCAACATCATAACCCAACTGACCCAGTAAGGATTGCGCGTCCCGAACAAGGTCTGCCGTCGGTTTAAAGCTATCGGCACCGGGCAGGGACCAAGGCACCTCCCGGAAGATCCCGTTGGCCGCCTCATTAATAGCCACAGGCTTGAATGCCGCTATCCGAGCTTCCGCCTGTTTGAGTTGATCAGAATTCATCTGTTGCTTTATGCCCGCAATTTGATTGCCGGCGAACTGATCGCCTTGGCCGGCCGCAATAGAGAACCAGAAATATGCAGATGCCAGATCTTGCGGGATTTCAGGCGTGGATCCGTATAATATCCCCAGATTATATTGACTGTCGACAACGCCGCGATCCGCAGCCTT
>JAHDDC010000128.1 GCA_020629545.1 Hellea sp. | reverse complement strand
AAAGACATTTCTGGTTCACTCAACCGATCCCGGGAGCAAACGACACAAACTCTGGATACTTTAGAACGCAGCCTGGCAGATCCAAAAAGTCTCGAACTGGTTGATCTGCTTCACCGCTTTCTGGAACAATGGGATATGGATATAACCGAAAACATTTTGACCGCTAAATATCTATCTGACGGGCCTAGTATAGACCCTGTAAAATTTGCCTTTAACCCGTATTTCAAAGATTTGGAGAACCGATGGAATAAGTTGGCTCAACATGAGCACACAACTCTTAATTTGACATTTTGCGATCAACCTTCCCAAATCCAGGCTGACCCGCAAATCATTTCTGCTGTTTTAAACGGCTTCGTTAGAGATGCAATCAGACGCAATAGCTACAATATCGTCAATATTCATGTCGTGACCTTAAGCATGGGTGAAAAGAGCCGAATGAAGGTAACGATTTCTGATACCGGGAACACGGCCGTTTCCCTATCTGATCTTGTACAATCCTCGGAAAATAATGCGAACGTAATGTCTTTATTTACATCCAACGATATTGAAACAAGCTGGGTTTCACTGGTTCTAAACGCATTATTCAAAATTGATGGCAGCTATCGACAGACCCTTAAATCTGAGGGCACAGACAATGTGCTCGAATTATTTTTCCCAATCCAACTCTTCCAGGACGACATTCAGGCTGCCAATAGTAATCAGATTTCTGAGGGTGATCCACTGGCAAGAAATCCGTAAACGCAACCGATACCAACTCGAAAATAAGCCGATATACAGCCTGGCTTTAGTGATGCAAAATTGACATTGATCAAATGCTGACTTATCGCAATAATTGATCGGAGGCGGCAATGAAACAAATTCTGCAATTAATTTTGTTTATGGGCGTGATTTGTTTCTCCCCATTCGCCCATGGGCAAGACAGTGACCTCAAAATGGAGGGCTTAACTGCTGAACAATGGGTCGAAAAAATTATAAGCGATATTAATCAGGCATATGAAGGTCCTGCGCCTGAGCTCTATGCGGGACCCGTAGAATATGATTTGTTGTTTAAAGTGTCCTTTGGCAATCTACCCTCCGAGGAACAATCCAAGTTATATAGAGAGTATAAAAATATAGCGGCGAAACAAAGTGCCGATAGGCATAAGATTATCTCTAAAGCGCTGGTAAAATTGGGGAAACCTGGCTCAGACACACGAGACTTTCTGCAAACAAAAGACTGGTTTGTGTTGTTATACGTCACCCATCTAGACATGCGTGTGCTAAACAATCATCCCGATGATTTAGCGGAAACCATTGATTTGTTCGAATTTCTCATGGCGGGGAATTCTGCCGATCCGGCCTATCCATTTGCCCAATACCTACTGACCGACTTGCAAACAACATTAGCTTATGACAGCGGGGACCTGGGCGAATATCTTGAGAAATTTAAATTATCCAATTTTTATTTCCGTGCATTTCTTCCAGACCTGGATGACAGGATCTTTGATCTGGTGAGTGCCTCTAATCTATTCGCTCATTATTTCGAACACCCGGCATATTTGGACCTGATAAAAAAAGCAGAGTCTTTTGAGATCAATCATGCTCAAGCTCAAAGCGTCGTCGCCTTCGCTCGGGCCAATGCTGAGCTTCAAGAGGGCTCTCCCGAAACCGCTTATGACGTGTTGGCCCCCTATCGCAGAGACCCTAAAAATCTTGCCACTCTGGTTCTGGCGAGTGCAGCGGCAGGAAAGACAGATAAAACGCAGGAATATCTTGACTATTTTGAAGCCAATCCATCTTTGGTCAATGATCACATGGAAGTCTTTATCCGGTCAGCCCGTGCCATCCACGCCCTCGATAATCCGACAAGGGAACAAATCAAACACATAATCCGCCTCAACTATCAGGCGTTTCGAATTTCGGGCGGCATGAAATACGAATTTATGAGATCGAAACCCCGCTCGCCGATATTAGCCGACAGAACGTTGCCGGGTTTTTATGCCGGAGAAAATGAAATCACTGACGTATTTTATCAGGGCTTGCCTCTATCCCTCCGTGATATTTCGACCGAAAGCAAGGGGCGGTTCAAAACATTAGAATCTTCGATTCAGAACCTGTGGGAACACAAAGGCGAAACTGGCAAATTAAGCGCCCTTCAAACCAAAATTCTAAGCCTCTTTTCTAGCGAAACAAATTTCAACGACTTGGACCAGATTAAAGAACTGAACATTACGGAAATCGAAAGAACGACTCTCACGACTTTGTTTGCGATCTATGCTGCCAAGCAAAAGGGGAGGTTTAGAGACGCCTGGATATCCATATTGGAGTTAGATGCTTTATCAAATTCCGGCCTGGAACTAGATGCTGTTCTCCGGTATCAAACTGAAATGGCCAAAATTGACCTGTTGTCATTGGAAGCCAATACGGATGAAGCCATGGATGTGAGTATCCGCCTGCTAAACGACCGTTCGTTATCTTCACTCGCGCCACCTGACAGCGTGTCTTATATTTTATCTCGTCTTGGGGAGGCTTTTCAATCAAAAAACCGGATCGCGGAGTCTCAGAAAATTCTTCTCATGGATCCGCGTGTTGAGACAGCGCCAGAAGACATGGTATTTAAACAACTTTTTCTAATGAGCTGGAACGCGGTTGTTCTAGGAGACGCCTATTCTGCCCGAGCCTATGTCGATCTGGCGGGTAAAAATGCAGGTGATGACAATGAGCGTTTATTGTCCCAATCGGTAGAATTCATATTGTCAGATCCGGACAGCACAGAATTGGATCATGTTAAAATCAGAAAGTCTATCCTTGATGAAGCCCGGTTTAAGAGCGCAAAAATGAATCCGGAAACTATAGATTACTATATGGCCTATGGAGCTCTGCTCAATGCCGACCCGGACAACCCCACGACATACTCAGTAATCGTTGAAAGATGGAAGTCTGCCAGCCTGGATAGATCGCGAGCCTTTCAGGCAATTCAAAAACAAGTCGCAAATGGACGTACAAATGCAATAGGTTCTATATATTCAAGATTATTAGAAAGCGCAGAACGAGCCCAGAATAAGACGGCCAATCAACGCAATGTTTTGTTGTTGATATTAACCGCTCTCTTTCCTCTAATGATTTTGATCTTCTGGTTTTATCGCGCAGCCAGTGCGCGAATCAAAGCCGTAGAAAACGACGCCAAAGAATCAAATCGCAAGAACCAGATCCTTGAATTTCTACTGAAAGATATTTCGGGGTCATTGAACAGATCTCGAGAGCAAACAACACAAACGTTGGATACGCTTGAGCGCAACCTTGAAGACCCTAAAAGTTTGCAACTGGTTGACCTTCTCCATCGCTTTGTTGACCGATGGGATATGAGCATTGCTGAAAACATACTGACCGCAAAATATCTATCAGGAAACAAAAAGATTAATCCCGAACGTGTACTATTTTCTTCATTCTTCAAATCGCTGGAAAGACGTTGGGAAAAATTTGCCGATCTCGAACACGCAACTGTCAGCATATCCTTCGGCGAGAAACCCGTTCAATTTGAAGCTGACACGCAGATCATTTCGGCCGCTTTAAATTGCTTTATGAGAGACGCTGTTCAGCGCAGTAGTTATGACGTCGTTCATATCAATATTAAAGCGATGACGATAGAAGACAAAGCCCGACTGAAAGTCACGATATCGGATACTGGTAATGAAGCAGATGCTTTGGACTTAATTTCGAAACAATTTGAGGATTCCGATGGTTTGATGTCGTCTCTGGCAACAGCTGATCCTCAGCAAGCCTGGGCTGCCTTGGTCATCAATGCACTGGAAAAAACAGGCGGCAGCTATCGACAGATCCTAAAATCTGAAGGCACAGACAATGTGCTCGAATTATTTTTCCCAATCCAACTCTTCCAGGACGACATTCAGGCTGCCAATAGTAATCTGATCCAACATGAAAATGCACAATCAAAGGGTTTTTAGTATGGTGACATATGTTGCTATCTATATGGCTTCCGTATTGCTCGCGACATTTCTGCTGCGTTTGATCAAACCCAAGTCAAATTTAGCACTGATGCTGATCGCCTTTGGTATCGTTTTCTTATGCTGGGTTTGCACAAGAATTTACATCGCGAGCCAGATGTTTCAGGCGATGACAGTGTTCGGAACCGGCGACGCAACGGCTATGGCGTCCAGCGTATCAAATAA
This sequence comes from Hellea sp., assembly GCA_020629545.1. Classification (GTDB taxonomy): domain Bacteria; phylum Pseudomonadota; class Alphaproteobacteria; order Caulobacterales; family Maricaulaceae; genus JACOMS01. Next base: position 224 of record JAHDDC010000128.1, on the reverse strand, counting down.
TATAGAACATTCGATGATATCGATATTTCTAGTTCCCTTATCTATCGGCCTCATCTTCGCCATTCACAAATTGACCTTTAAACCGCCTAACACTTGACCCGACCTTTTTTCTAGCCCATAGACCCTTCTACTCATCAAGACCGGTGTAAGGGACAGGCCCGTTAAGCACCGGGGCAACCTTGAGATCAACTCAAACGGTGCCAATTCCTGCGCTTTTCGAAAAA
>JAHDDC010000127.1:411-4419 GCA_020629545.1 Hellea sp. | reverse complement strand
GAATAGGGCAGACCGATTTCGTTACGCAGATTACGATCAGCGCGAAGGCGGTCTACGCCCGTTAATAGCGTTTCGGCTTCGTTATCATAAGTGAGCTCTTCATTGAGCCAGAGTGAGCGAATGTCTGGATTATTGTCCAGTTCCAGAATTTGGTCAGGCGTGGCCAGTATCCCGGCAATGGGGAGAGCCTGTAGGGTCAGGCCGCTCACGCCCATATTTTCGAATATATCGATCTGGGTTTCTGTGAGCGGCCCCTCCCCATGAAAGCTGACGATGACTTCTAGGGCGTCGCCAGCAATAGCGTTATCCATAGCATCCTGTAATGAGGGGCCGATCTCGGCGGCATATGCCAGACCGGGCAGCATTGATGCCGAGGCGATCAGGGTAAGAGAGAGTTTTTTTAAGTTTGAAATGTGAGCCATGCGTGTCCTCCAATTGGCGTCTGGCAATATCGAAGCGAGCCAGTTGCTATTGGGGTAGACGGCGACCTCTTAAGTCTCAATCGTGGAAACTGCACAGTGTAGTTTTGATTTTAACCTCCTGAATTTTTTCGAAAATTCTTAGGCTGGGTAAAAGTGAGTGCAGTTTTTTAACGATGAATTGGTGCGACCGGGTCAACTTGATGTGGGGCAAAGGACCCGGTCGCAAATGTGCAAATGGCTCTTAATCAGGGTTTTTCAAGCGAGATGGATGAAATTTAATCTCATTCTGAGATTTTAAAAGCCGAATTAGATTCGGACCGAGCCTTATAAATTTGTCGAGCCCTCAGATTATGCGTTTGAGCATGATTTTTTCTTAGAATATTTTTGTCAATTTACTGATTTTGAATGAACCAAGTTTGGTTTCATTTGCAACGATCTCGTTTGAAGTTCATGAAAACTCGTTTTTCATAAAACAATATAAGGTCACTAACATATTGAAATAAAACAAAAAAATAATAACGTTAACGAAAAATTAACCTTGTTCGGTACGCTGGAGTGTGAAAGGGAGGTTGCAATGAAGGAGCATTTTTATGCATGTTCAATACTCAAAAACCTCTTCGCAAGCGCCCAGCGCGTTTGAGACGCAATCTAATCAGAATGCTCGGTTTGATCCATTTATCGTCGGCCTCGCTTATAGCCTCAGAAATCTGGGTTTTCTGAATCCCGTCAGAGTTCGGAAGATCAAAACCGGATTTCAGATTTCGGATGGCCGTAAACGTCTCCGGGCCGTGGAATATTTGAAATCGCACAAACTCCTGCCCAGACGCCTGCGTCAAATCCCTTATCAAATTGTCGGGGGTTCGGAGGAGTATTTGACGTTCAATCCAGGGAAGCCTGAGCTTTGGAGTGCAAGAGCGTTTTACGATAACGTGGTCGAGCAGAAAAAGAAGGGGCGTTCACTTTCCGCCATTGCCCGGGAGTTCTTCAGTGACGAGGAAACCATTATCGAGGTGCTACGGCTGACAGCTTTACATCCAAAAGTTCTCTCTTTTTATACAGAGAATATCATATCGCTGCGACAGGCCGCGGCTTTGGCGCGAATAACTGACGCCGAACGACAAATCAGAACGCTCAAACTCTTAATCTCTCACGCAGACGATCGAAAAGCCACACGCGCAGTTGCCAGAGGTCAAACACTCTATGAGCTGGAGAATGGAGACCTGATCATCCTGCCACAGAGGCGCGCTAGGGCGGCGGCGTGATATGAAAAATATTAAGGCTCTAAATGATCTGGGTCGCGTTCAGCTCTCGAAAAGTTTTTTCATGAGAGAGTTCCTCTACTCGGAAATTGCTAATTTTCACGGAATGCCGAATATTCCCGAAGACCCGGATCTCGCCGTAAAGGTTGGAAGATCGATCTGTACCGAACTGCTTGAGCCATTGCAGGATGCTTTTGGCCGTATCGCAATCCGTTCGGCCTATCGTTCGAAATCCATAAATGGATTTGGAAACCAGATGCAAAAGGACGGCAAGAAAGATTATAATTGCAGCTCAAATGAAGCTAATTACGCGAAACATATATGGGATATGCCGGATAAAAACGGCAATATCGGCGGAACAGTTTGTATTGTGGTTCCTTCCTTCATTCCACTTTATCAGAGTGGGGTCAGTTGGACGGAGTTAGCTCTGTGGATCCATGACCACCTGCCTTACAGTTCCATGTATTTTTTTCCAATCAATGCGGCTTTCAATCTGACATGGTCTGAGGCACCTGAGCGAACGATTAAAAGTTATGTCAAACCCCGTAGGATTGCCGATATTCCCGGCGTGGATTTGAGCGGTCGAAGTCATGAGGATTTGTATCAAGGGCTAGGTCCAATTTTGCAAAAATGAAACTGAATGAATAAAATTTATATCCCTGCCAAAAACCCTGAGGATTGGAAGCCTTTGCTCGGTAAGCCTAACTTGCACTGGAAGCCTGGGCGATCGGCGATGGCAACGGCCTATAGTTGGCAAAAAGCTGACAGCTTGCCGGATGAAATCTCGACCATATTTGAGGGGTCGCCCGAATTGTTATTGGCCATACCCGAACACAAGGTCAAAATGCCAAAGGGACGAGGGGAGAGCCAATGCGATGTGTTCGCACTTGTTCGACTGGGCGAAAAGTTGGGTGTCCTTGCCGTCGAGGCTAAAGTTGATGAAACCTTTGGCCCTACTGTTGACCAATGGTTGAAGCAGGGCGGTGATAATCGTCCACCTATTCTGGCGGCGATATGCGACGTCATCGGGGCTTCTTATCCACCACCGGGACATCTGCGGTATCAGCTTTTCCACAGGACAGCCGCTGCAGTCCTAGAGGCCCGCCGATTTAACGCGCCAACAGCCATTATGATCGTCCAATCCTTCTCACAGGATCATGCCTGGTTTGAGGACTTCGAAGCCTTCAGCGCGTTTCTCTTAGGTAAAGGCGTGTCGCGCGGGGCGTTGAGCGTGAAAGCAGATCTGGGTGATGTGTCCTTGCAATTGGCCTGGGTGACGGGGAAAAATCCGTTTTGATTAGTCTAAATTTGGTTACGTTGTTGCGACTCTATACTACATCTGCACTGGGTGCACTATGACGGATATCATACCCACGCTGACACATGCCACAGAACGCGATATTGACTTATTAATCGTGGAAGAAGCGTTGGCTAATCGTCACTTCGTAGATTGGTTGGCGTCCCGTTTGGGTTTGTCAGAGCATTTTGTCACATGGGATGTTATTCACAGCAAACGACGAACACGTAGTCGTCGAGAAATTGATATCTGCATTGAAACATTCGCCGCAGACGGTTCACCAATCTGGGGTTTGCTTATTGAAAATAAGATTGATGCTCAAGATCAGCCAGATCAAGCGGAAAGTTATCGCAAAGAACTAAAGTCACAATATGACGGGCACAAGGCTGCAAAAATGGCTCTGATTTGTCCTGAGTCATACGCATCGGCTAAAACTGAATTATCGGATAAGTTCGATGCGGTTATTAGTTATGAGGAGTTATCAGAGTTTTTCGAAGGCCGTTGCGATGGTGAAAACGAAGCAAGTAGACGGGCTCGTTTCAGACGGGATTGTCTTTTGCAGGCCATTCACAAACATCGACGTGGATACAGGAAAATCGCCAATCCCGTTATAAAAGATTTCAATGCGCAATATGTGGCGCTGATGCGAAACCTGGCTCCCGCATTAATCCCTGGAAAAACTATGTTGGAACCAAGTAAGCCAAATGAGAGTGTCTCCATGATACTCGATAATTCAACACTTAAAAATTTACCGGTTTCTATACGTCCTCGACGTTTCTCGATAGAGTTGGGGAAAGGCAAATCCAGCCGGGCAAATTATGTGGCGGCAACGTTTGGTGGTTGGGGGAGGTTTATTGTTCCAATAAAACAGCACTTCGAAGCACATGAAAAAGATGAATTGACGATCTTTCTCAATCTGTCATTTGACGCGAAGCCCGCGACTAAAAACCGACCTAACCCAGGTCTGGTTATTTCCTCAACAACTTGTCCTATAAATAATCAAGGTGACTTTAATGCTCAAAAAGACTTG
>JAHDDC010000127.1:0-401 GCA_020629545.1 Hellea sp. | reverse complement strand
GTATTTTAAAAGCGGATTTGTTTCGCCGATGGTTGGAAACACATCAAGAACTGATTTCAGAGTGGAAGGAACTTAGAAGGTAATGTGTATATGAGAGGAAGTGACCACAAAGGTAAAATTTTTATATGACTATTTTGTCGTTTCAAATAATCATTTTTATATCAATATTTGCGATCTGGTTTTTCAAAAAAGAATGGCTGATTTATATTTGTATTTTTTGGACGATCTGGACTTTGCTATTTGTATGGAACGGTTCTTCTTTGATGTTTATTCAGTTGATCGTTGTGTGGGGTAGTTTCTGGATTTTATCACCAAAAGATTCAGAACTTGAAAGTGTCTATGAAAACCCGAGAAGAAGATCTGAATTGCCACCAAATGACGATAAAGAAAAAACACAGTCT
>JAHDDC010000004.1 GCA_020629545.1 Hellea sp. | reverse complement strand
GACTGTGACATTGCCAGATTATTGCGTAACTCGCAGAAATTTGAAATGTCTTTTTAGGTGAATCTTATTAATGAGACGTCCAACAAAGGATAACGTCATGTCACAAAGCTTTTACACGCACTTGGATAACGCGCTTACAAATATAGATGAGCAGGGCCTTTACAAACGTGAACGTTTGATTGTTTCCAAACAGGCCTCATCTATCCATGTTCAGGAAGATGGCAAAGAGGTTGAGGTGCTTAACTTTTGCGCAAATAATTATTTAGGCCTTGCCGATCATCCGGAGTTGATGATGGCTAGTGTTGATGCGCTTGATCAGTATGGTTTTGGTCTTTCATCAGTACGTTTTATTTGCGGAACCCAGGATCAGCATAGAAAGCTAGAGAAAGCGATCGCGGAATGGTTAGGTTTTGACGATTCTATCTTATATGCAGCCTGCTTTGACGCCAATGGTGGTGTGTTCGAACCTTTGCTTTCCAAAGACGATGCTATCATCTCCGACAGCCTAAACCATGCGTCAATCATAGACGGGATCAGGCTGTGTAAAGCGCAGCGATATCGTTTCGCGAATTCCGATATGGCAGACCTAGAGGAAAAACTAAAAGAGGCCAGAGAGAACGGTGCGCGCCATATCATGATTGCAACAGATGGCGTGTTCTCTATGGATGGTTATATCGCAAAGCTCGACGAAATTTGTGATCTTGCCGATAAATATGATGCCCTTGTGATGGTAGACGACTGTCATGCTACAGGCTTTATGGGTGAAGGCGGACGCGGATCAGCGGCCTATCGCGGTGTCGAAGGCCGTATCGACATTCTGACCGGAACTTTGGGTAAAGCCCTTGGCGGAGCTATGGGCGGTTATATTTGCGCAAAACAAAATGTTGTGGATATGCTAAGACAGCGTTCTCGGCCCTATCTGTTTTCTAACTCCCTTGCGCCGTCTCTAGTCGGCGCGAGCCTTAAGGCGATTGAGCTAGTGAAAAACGGTGACGAACTGCGTCAACAGCTTAGAGATAATGCTTTGCGCTTTCGCGCTGGCATGGAAAAGGCTGGATTCAATCTGCTGCCCGGCGAACATCCTATCATCCCGGTAATGCTAGGGGAGGCTAAGCTTGCACAAGATATGGCCGATAAACTATTAGACGAGGGCGTTTACGTGATTGGGTTCTTTTATCCTGTAGTGCCTAATGGCCAGGCCCGTATTCGTACACAAATGAGCGCGGGTCATAGCTTCGAACAGATCGACCGTGCAATTGCCGCATTTACGAAAGTCGGCAAAGAGTTGGGAGTGATCTAATGAGCGCTTTACCTAAAACAATGAAATGTCTGACCAAGGCAGAAGCTAAAAAGGGTGCTTGGCTCGAAGAACGACCGTTGCCAAAAATTGAACCGGATGAAGTTTTGATTAAAATCGAACGTACCGCGATTTGCGGCACGGATATGCATATCTATAAATGGGATGACTGGGCGGCAAATAATGTTCCGACAGGCCTAATTTTCGGACATGAATATAGTGGCTATGTTGCCGCGATTGGGTCCACTGTCCGCCGAGTTAAAGTCGGTGACAAGGTTACAGGCGAGGGACATGTGGTAGGGAACAGATCCCGTAATGCGCGCGCCGGGCGTTTTCATCTTGATCCAGACACAAAAGGCATTGGTGTAAATCTCCCGGGAGCTTTCGCAGAGTATATGGCACTCCCTGAGTTTAACGTTATTCCGCTGAATGATAAATTGCCGCTCGAAATCGGCGCTATTCTAGACCCGCTCGGAAATGCGGTGCATACGGCACTTTCCTTTGATCTTGTGGGGGAAGATGTTTTGATTACGGGGGCTGGGCCTATCGGCATTATGGCGGCAGCCGTGGCCGAAGAAGCCGGCGCGCGACGCGTGGTTCTAACGGATGTCAATGACTGGCGCCTAGAGTTCGCATCAAAAGTTGCGCCGCAGACTCGCATGGTCAATGTTGCTAATGAAAAGCTATGGGACGTTATGCATGAGATTGGTATGAACGAAGGTTTTGATGTCGGTTTAGAGATGAGCGGCGCTGAACCGGCTTTCAATCAAATGATCGAGCATATGCTGATGGGCGGAAATATCGCCATGCTCGGCATTCCGGCGAAACCCTATCCAGTAGATTGGGGCAAGATAGTGGGTAAAGCCCTGACGGTACGCGGTATCTATGGACGTCAAATGTATGAAACCTGGTATAAAATGCTGGCACTGCTTGATAGCGGTCTGGATGTTAGTAATATGATTACCCATCGTTTTCCCGCTCGCGATTTTCAAGCCGCCTTCGACCTGATGGAAACGGGCAAGAGCGGTAAGGTTATTCTCGATTGGAATGAAATATGAGCACAACTAATCAAGACGAAAAATATGTGCCTCTAACCGGCTATTCGCGAATGCCGGAAGAGGTCATGCGGGAAGAATTGGAAACTCTTCGCGATCGGCTATCTCGGCGGCGTTCTATTCGAATGTTTTCGGGTGACCCTGTGCCCAGAGATATTATCGAGACCGCAATCCGCACGGCTGCAACGGCTCCTAGTGGGGCTAATCATCAGCCCTGGCATTTCGTTGCTATATCGGACCTAGAAACGAAGAGGAAAATACGCGCAGCAGCAGAAGAAGAGGAGCGTGAATTTTACGGTGGCCGGGCGTCGGAGGAATGGCTGGACGCGCTCGACCCTCTTGGTACCGATGCGCATAAGCCCTTTTTGGAAACCGCGCCTTGGCTTATTGCAGTTTTCGCACAGCGCCGCGGCGGGGAACAAACTGGACAGGATAAGAAGAACTATTATGTTACTGAATCCGTGGGTCTTGCTACTGGGATGCTAATCACGGCATTACATAGTGCAGGTCTCGGAACATTGACCCACACACCTGCCCCTATGGGATTTTTGACAAAAATTTGCGGACGTCCAAAAACTGAAAAGCCATTTGTTCTTATGGTCGTCGGATATCCCGCTAAAGATTGTCAGGTGCCAACTCATGCACTGATCAAGAAAGACCTCTCGGCGATAAGTACGTTTGTTTAGCCTATTCGCGTCACGCGTGAATAACGTTGATGCTTTTCATCCATTGTTTTAGCTATGCTTTGAGTGAGGACATTAAATGCAAAAATTCTTATTAGCAGTCGCCAGCGCGGTAATGATGACCCAAACAGCTCTGGCTCATGATGCCGTCATTCGCGCGGGTTATATTCTTGATCCAGAGACAGGAACTTACGCCACCGATCAGTATATTTTGATTGATAAAGGACGTATCGACGATGTCGGAGACTGGACCGATTACGATAGCGACGAGGACTATATCGATTTGTCTGAAAAATATGTCCTTCCAGGTCTGCTTGATGCTCATGTACATTTAACAGGTGACTCTCAGGTACATGGCTACAAACGTTTGACACGATCTACGCCGCGTCAAGCTATTACCGGCGTACGTAACGCATCTCGCACATTGGATGCTGGTTTTACGACGGTTCGAAATCTAGGTGCTGCCGGGTATGCGGACATAGCATTGATGGAAGCTATAGAAGATGGTGATGTTCCTGGGCCTCGTATAATTGCTTCTGGTCCCTCACTTGGAATTACAGGGGGGCACTGCGATAATAACCTCTTACCAGCTGAATACGATGTAAAAGCTGACGGTGTAGCTGACGGACCTTGGGCCTTGCGCGCAAAGGTCCGCGAAAACAAAAAATATGGCGCGCGGGTCATTAAGTTTTGCGCAACTGGTGGTGTGCTTTCAAAGGGCACAGACGTTGGAGCGCAGCAATTTGCCTTCGAAGAGATGAAGGCTATCGTAGACGAAGCTCATTTGAATGGGCTTAAAGTCGCTGCCCATGCTCACGGAGCCAAAGGCATTGAAACTGCTATTAAAGCCGGGGTGGACTCCATTGAGCATTCGAGTTTTATTACCGATAGCGGAATTGAAGCGGCTAAGCGAAAAGGGGTTTATCTATCGATGGATGTCTATAATTCGGACTATATCCTGAGCGAAGGTGCGAAAGCCGGTATGCTCGAGGAGTCCCTAAACAAAGAACGTCGTGTAGGAAAAATTCAGAGAGAAAGTTTTCGGCGCGCTGTGAAAGCCGGCGCGAAAATGGCCTTCGGATCTGATGCTGCTGTTTATCCGCATGGTCAGAACGGCCATCAGTTTGCTTATATGGTGAAATGGGGTATGACACCGCTGCAATCTATCCAAGCAGCGACCATCAACAATGCAGATCTTTTCGGAATGTCTGCGGATGTTGGAACAATCGAGATCGGAAAATTCGCTGATATTATTGCTGTCGAAGAAGATCCGCTAGAAAACATTCATATTCTCAAGACAGTCAGCTTTGTTATGAAGAACGGCGAAGTTCACAAAAAATAAACAACGGCTTGCACCGGCGAGAGGGCAAGCCTATAGCGTCGGGCTTTTATGCCAAATTCATCAGAAATCCGGAAACCAAATTTACCGATGCCCCGTTGGGAATTCGTTGTGCTTATGGCATCACTACTTGCGATGAATGCCGCAGCCATCGATTCCATGCTTCCTGCTCTGGGCATCATTGGTGATCATTTCGATATTACGAACAAGAATGATCAACAGCTTATAATATTTTCTTACCTATTAGGATTTAGCGCACCCCAATTGATATTTGGCCCTCTCACCGATCGATATGGCAGGGTCAACTTTATGAAGCTTTGTTTGATTGGATTTATAATAACAAGCATTGCCTGCGCTTTTGCTCCGGGCTTTTGGGCTCTTATCGGATTTCGATTTGTGCAAGGCGTTTTGTCTGGCGGCGTAAGGGTCATTGCAGTTGCTGTTGTACGAGATCTGTTGGCGGGACGCGGAATGGCAAGCGTCATGTCGCTCATAATGACTGTTTTCATGATTGTGCCTATAGTTGCGCCAATCATTGGAGCAGAGGTGATGAAGGTTTCCTGGCGCTGGACTTTTGGGATCCTCGTTATTTTGGGTGTTATAAATCTGATCTGGGTTATAATAAGACTGCCGGAAACACTGCCTCCGGAAAAAAGGCGGCCCCTTGATATCAGGAAATTCAACACAGCATATATTCGGGTCCTGCGTTACCGGAAGACCACAGGATATTTAGCGGCTAGCGGTGTGATTTATGGATCTCTTTTCGCCTTCTTAGGGGCTTCAGAGCAGATTTTTCATGATGTATTTAATCGCGGCGACAATTTTGCCTATTGGTTTGCGGGGATGGCGCTTGCCATGGCTGTCGTGAGTTTCGCAAATTCGCGCCTCGTTGAACGTTTTGGCATGCAACGAATTAGTCATATTGCCGTCGTTGCATTCATTGCATTCTCGACTTTTAATTACGTGGGCTTAAGAATACATGGGGAAGAGTTTTATATATTCTATCCACTGTTTGTACTCACCATGGCTTGTTTTGGAATGGTAGGCGCAAATTTTAATGCACTCGCCATGGAGCCACATGGAAATGATGCTGGTGCCGCCAGCGCCGCTTATGGCTTTGCAACCACGGGAATAGCATCAATTATAGGGATTTTCGTCGCTGGCCGATTTGATGGTAGTGTCTTACCGGTTATTGGGGGCTTCGTTATTTTGGGCTTTACGAGCCTCGCTATAATTTTGATTGCAGAGCGAGGACTGCTATTTCAGGATCATCATTAGGGCTTGGGCCCATTGTGTTAGGTGTTTGAAAACTATTTCTTAAAAAAATTGAAATCTTATAAGTGTAAGTACTCTCAAAAATAAATTGGTGCGTGGGAGTAATTAAATGCGTGGGACACTAAAGAAAATTTTTGTTTTAAGTTTTGTGTCAATTAGCCTTTCAGGGTGCTCGACCATTTGGTCTGGTGTCAGTGAATTTGCTGATATTATGGCTGAGGAAACAGAATTTTTGTCTTTGAGGGGGCTTTTGGGATCAAGTGAAAAGTCCGTGCAAATGGCTGATACAACGACACAAACAGACGTCTATAAAACAGAGGTCGGAATGTATATTCCTCAAGAAAGTTCAGCAGTGACGTTTGACTCCGATGGGAATGCGATTGTCGACACCTCTCCACATCCGTGCCCTGAGAGTACATATTTGACGGAAGAAAACGCGTGTATGTATCTGGAAACAGAGACTTTTTCCGACAGCTTTGCCGAGCTGGGTATCGAAGAAACAGTTCCGCAGCCCGTAGATACCTCTCCACATCCTTGTCCGGAAGGAACATATATGACCGCAGACAATAGCTGTATGTATCTGGAGACTGAGACCTTTGATTTTACAGCAACAGATATGGCGGTCACTGACTTAGCTGCAAATACGATGATCGAATGTCCCGATGGAACATATCTGGATGAAGATAATCTGTGCATGTCATTTGAATAAAGCAAATAGCGGAACGGATTTTTTAGACTTTAGTCGTTTCAGTTCTAGAATTTTCCGTTCCGTTCAAGGCTTGATATATCACGCCAAGCAAGACAACAGAGCCGCCCAAAAGTGTAAGTAATGGGGGGATTTCATTGGCAAATACCCAAACCCAAATGGGACTCAATACGACCTCGAGTAAAGCGAGTATTGAGACCTGCGCGGATGGTACATGTTTCGCGCCAGACATTACTAGTACTGTTCCTAGCCCGACCTGAAATACGCCTAGTGATAAACAGATTATCCAGTCCTTAGTTGTGATGTCGAAATCACCAATAAGGGGAAGCATTAGCACAAATGTCAAAAAGCCCGATAAGGCAGACATTAGGATAACATTAGCGTCGGGCAGAACCCGCATAAGTACAATGACGCTGGCATAAGCGATTGTCATGAAAATCGCGAATGCCATCCCCGTAATCCCTGCGGGATTTAAGTTTGTCCCGAATATCAGTCCAACCCCAATAATTGCAATAATCATGGCAATGGCTGTTGACCGACTAATTCGCTCTTTCAGAAAAATCCAGGCGAGGCTGGCGGCTATCAAGGGAGTCAAAGAAATAATAAATACCGCATTGGCAACGTAGGTATATTGCAAGGCCATGATCAGGAAAAAGCCTGACAAAGCCATTAAAAAAATAGCTAACCAGCCGCGGCCCGAAAGAGACTTTAATTCGGCTTTTACCGGTTTGGTTTTTGATCCAAAAAACAATATTCCAAAAAAAGCCATTTGACCAATAGATCGAACCATTGCGATTTGCGGACCATTGGCTGTCATATTACGATCAGCAATGCCTAGAAATGATAGGCATAGTGCGCCCAGCAAAACGAACAATACTGATTTATGATAAATTGACGTGCTCAAATGAGAAACCCCCGAAATTCAAGCCAACTTTCAAGTTTCGGGGGCAATAGACAAGGCCAAAATTGGCTTGGTGCTACTTTTTAATAGTGGACAAAAGTTCTAGGCATTAAGCCTCAAGATCAAAATCCATATATTTTTCTTTTAACTTTCGCTTCAGAACCTTCCCTGTGGCTCCAAGAGGTAATGCTTCCTCGAAAACAATTGCATCAGGAAGCCACCATTTTGCGCATTTATCAGTAATGCATTTCTTGATCTCATCGACATTGGGCTCTTTACCTGGAACCGGTTGAACAATGAGAAATGGACGTTCTTGCCACTTTTCATGACGAAGCCCAATACAGGCGGCCATGGCAACATCCGGATGATCCATAGCAGCATTTTCGACCTCAATAGATGAAACCCATTCACCGCCCGATTTTATTACATCTTTGGATCGGTCCGTGATCTCCAAATATCCTTCAGGGTGAAGCGCTCCGACATCGCCAGTTTTGAACCAACCATCATTTGTGAAGCTGTCAGCGCCCGCGCCCTTAAAATATCCGGAAGCTACCCAAGGGCCGCGAACTAATAGATGTCCCGAGGTCTCTCCGTCTTCCGGAAGATCATTACCCTCATCATCGACAATTTTCATATCCACACCGAAAATACGTCTTCCTGCTAAGAGCTTGTATTTGACAGTCGCGTCATATTCAGCGTCGAGCATATTTGGCATCGGCGCATAAGTCGTCCCGAGCGGACTTGTTTCTGTCATTCCCCAGCCTTGCTGCATTGGAATGCCCAGGTCGATTTCATAGGCCCGCAAAAGCGACTCTGGTAATGCTGAGCCGCCGACGAGAGCCTTCTTGACAGTTGGCAATGATGTGCCAACTTGTTTGACGTGATTATATATTCCTAACCAAACGGTTGGAACACCTGCCATCAAAGTTACGCCTTCCTGATTGATCATTTTCGTGAGGTTAGCGCCGTCAAGTCCGGGGCCCGGCATGACGAGTTTTGCGCCGACCATGGCGGCTGAGTAAACGAGCCCCCAAGCACTGACATGAAACATCGGGACAACCGCCAAAATAGAGTCTCCTGAACCGGCTCCAATAACATCCGGGAAGGATCCGGCCATCGCGTGAAGAATTGTGGAGCGATGAGAGTACAGCACACCTTTCGGATTTCCAGTTGTTCCGGAAGTGTAGCATAACGTGCAGGCCGTGTTTTCGTCGAAGCGTTCCCATTCAATAATGTCGGCGAAATCTTTGATGAGGCCTTCATAGCATTCGACGGGTGCTTTGTATTCCGGCATTGATCCGTGATCACACATCGACACCCATTTTTTAACCATCGGGCAATGGGAATGGATGCCTTCGATGATTGGGCCAAAAGTCGTATCAAAAAACAGCATGGTGTCTTCAGCATGATTAACCATCCAAATAATTTGCTGAGGATCTAGTCTGGGGTTTATGGTGTGGACAATCGCGCCGATGCTGGATACCGCGTAATAAATTTCGATGTGACGATTATTATTCCAGGCTATCGTTGCAATCCGGTCTCCTTTCTTAACGCCGGCCGCTTTGAGCGCGTTTGCAAGTTTTCGTGTGCGTGCGGCACATTCTGACCAAGTATATCGGTGTTCGGTTAAATCCGTGTTCAGCGTATAAATTTCACGATCTTTGTGAACTTTTGCAGCGTGCTCTAACAGGTCACTGATCATCAGTTCCTGTTTCATCATTAAGCCTTCCATGGCGTCCTCCATTTTTATTTGAAATCTACTTCCCAAACTTTGGACAAGGGGTCAATATAAAGAAAACAGAGTTAGAAAGCTTTGCCTAATGAAAGTCGATGTTACATTCCAAGATGTAAAAGTTGCGCGCAGTCGATTGACCGGTCACGTCAAGAAAACTCCACTGATTCAGAGTGATGTAATCAACATTATCACGGGCAAAAACATCTGGTTCAAACCAGAGTGCACCCAAAAAGTGGGCGCATTTAAGTATCGAGGTGCTTTCAACAGGCTAAGTGCCATGTCAGAGACAGAACGAGCGAGAGGCGTTGTCGCCTATTCTTCTGGCAATCACGCACAGGGCGTATCCAGATCGGCCAAAGAGCTTGGTATGTCGGCGATCATAGTCATGCCCAAAGACGCGCCCAAAATCAAAGTAGAGGGTGTCATCAGAGACGGCGCAGAAATCATTTTTTATGACAGGGAAACTGAAAGTCGTGAGAGCATCGCAGAAAAAATCTCAAAAAATGATGGTCGTATCATCGTCCCGTCTTATGACGATCCGTTTATTATTGCGGGGCAAGGTACAACAGGCTTAGAAATTATAGAAGAAGCGCAACAGAAAAACATCGAAATTGATGCTGTAATTACGCCAATGGGGGGCGGTGGATTATGTGCTGGTACAGGGCTGGCCGTAAAAGCACTTAGTCCAAGGACAAAAATGTTTGGCGCCGAGCCTCGTGATTACAATGATCATCAATTGTCCATTCGAGCTGGCCACCGGATAGCCTATCAAGATCCCGCTCCAACGATTTGTGATGCGATAATGACGCCCATACCGGGGGAACTTACATTTCCAATCAATAAGAGAAATGTCGAAGACGTATTTGATGTAAGTGACCGAGACTGTTTAATTTCAATGGCAATTATAAAAAAGGAGCTGGGGATCCAGGTCGAACCCGGTGGAGTAGTAGGATTTGCGGCGGTCTTGAACGGTAACTTCAATTCATTGAATGCCAACACAATTTGCGTCGTTTTATCTGGCGGAAACGTAGATCCGGAAATTGCACTTCGCGCTGATCAGATGCTGCAAGCTTGATCTAGAAAGCGCCTTTGCTGATATCTTGTCGGATTTTGTTTTGAGCGGCATCTTCATTCAATCTGGCTCGATATACCTGAAGGTTTTCCATTACCCGCTGAATGTAATTGCGAGTTTCAGAAAACGGTACACTTTCAATCCAATCTACGGGATCAATTTCACCCGTGCGCGGGTCACCATATTTTCGTATCCATTGGCGGGCGCGGCTGGCTCCAGCATTATAGGCTGCTGCAGACAAAATATAAGAACCGTCAAAATCCCGTAAAAGGTCATGGAGATGCAGCGCTCCTAACTTGGCCGAATACTCGCTGTCGCGTGTCATGCGGCTGCGACTATACGGAACGCGATGCCGACGAGCCGTCGAAGATGCCGTTGAATTAATCATTTGCATCATTCCGTAGGCGCGGGCTGAACTGACGGCGCTCGCGTTAAATTCGCTTTCTTGCCTAGCGATGGCCAAAACAAAGGCTTTATCGAATTTATCCGGTAAGTTGGTTATTGCATGCGGAACAGGATAACCTGATTCCGTGAGCATGGACTGCAAGCGCGATGCCTGCTTTGCCGCTCGAACAGATGGGCGGATAAAGTCG
This sequence comes from Hellea sp., assembly GCA_020629545.1. GTDB lineage: Bacteria > Pseudomonadota > Alphaproteobacteria > Caulobacterales > Maricaulaceae > JACOMS01. The sequence continues at coordinate 98,162 of JAHDDC010000004.1, read as the reverse complement.
AACTTCCGGCCAAGATTTGAAAGTTGAGATAAATCCTCGAGTGACGTCAAGACATCATCTAAGTGAAAAGAAAACACCGTGAAATAGTGTTCTTCATTTGCTTCGCCCAATAATGTCATAGCTTTAATGCGTCTGTCTTGCGCCAATGATGACAATTCGATCGGGGTGATAACTTCCGGCGGTAGAGAAATGGTTGAATAGTTTGGATTTAAACGATCGGCCGCTAAGAACCCATAATACGCATTTGGAAATCGTGCGGCATCAGCATAATGGATCTGTGCTTCGCCGCTGCCTGCCGCTTCATGAGCGCGACCGAGCCAATAGCTGGCCCGAGAGACAGATACCGGCATTGTGACGCCGTTGCGTAGTGTTTGAAAGTGTTGCTGTGCAAGGCCAACTTTATCGAGTTTTGTCAACGCGAGCCAACCCGCCAAAAACTCAGCTTCCGCAAATTCTGAGCCGCGCACCATACCGTGATTGCGGGTGAGACGGTAGGCTTCGCTATAACGCTTTTCTTCAATCGCCCAATAAGTCATGATTTTGCGCTCGCGCCACAGTCTCTCTTTCCCTTTTTCAGTCGCCGGTGGGTCAATGATTTGAAGATAGACAGGGAGCGCGTATTCTTTCGTTTTCTTTTGCCGCCGCCATTTTCCACGAGCGTATAAAAGCCCGGTATGATTGGATAAGGTATTGGGCACACGTTTTATCGCTGCGTCCATGCCGGAACGATTGCGCAGGACCCGCATGCGTGCATCCATGAGGGCTCTCTGATCTTTGGGCATAACGGATAAAAGCCCTTCGATTTTGGAAAAATGAGCCGCGCCTTCCCAGAGCAAATACTCAGCTCGTGCAGCATGATCGTCAGGCGTCAGGCGGTTTTTATGTCGCGCATAGACTTTCTTTTGCCGATCCCGAGTTAGTTTAGCCTCTCTCCAGCCCAGTTTTAACCAGCGATCGCCATTAGCTTTATCTCCGACGGCATAATAAGCCTCCGCCAGCGCAATACGCCCTTCACCAGATTTAGGTTCTTTGCCTGCGAACCAGGCTATTGTCTCGTTGGCGCTAAGCGGATTGTCAAACATGCGACCTTCGGCTTTGGCCTGAATGCCTGACATACGAGGCCAATCTGATAAGTTTTGCGTAACATAGGTCAGATCAGAAAAGCTGACCCGAGCGTCTTTCATAGAGCGAATCCAAACCAGAACATCTTTGGCAACCGGGTCAGATAGTTTGCGTTTGTAACTTTCCATCGAGTCCCATCGTCTGCGCTTGGCGGAACTGATGGCATTCCTGAAATTACGGGCGTCACTGTCACCAATGATGCTGGAGAGTTGAGGGGGATTGGGTTTTATTCGCGGTGTGGGAATCTCTGCCCATGACTTTCCTGAAAATGAACATAATGTGGCCACGAAGATCGTGAGTATGTATTTAAGCCTGAAAGTCATCAAATGCCCGTGTTCACGACCGAATTATCGAAATCAACTTGCGCCCACATATCAAAGACAGTTATGAGGCTCGCAAATCACTATGCCGAAGCATTTCGTAAAATGCATTTTAAAGGCGAAAGAGCAATATGTTAAATGGATCAATTACAGCACTGGTCACGCCCTTTCGAAACGGAGAGGTAGATGAAAAGGCCTTTCAAGACTTCATTGAATGGCAGATCGAAAATGGAACACATGGTTTGGTTCCGTGCGGTACAACAGGCGAATCTGCGACCCTAAGCGATGCGGAACATAAGCGTGTTGTCGCTTTATGTGTTGAGGCAGCTGCCGGGAAAGTCCCGGTCATAGCAGGAGCAGGCTCGAACGAAACACGGGTGGCGATTGAATATTCCAGGCATGCGAAGGAACTTGGTGCTGATGCGGCGCTGGTCGTAAGCCCGTATTATAACAAGCCGTCTCAGGAAGGGTTGTTTCAACATTTCAAAGCCATTTCAGACGCAGTCGACATTCCTGTCGTGGTTTACAATATTCCTGGTCGATCAGTCGTTGATATTAATAACGATACTATGGCGCGCATTGCGGCACTTCCCAATGTCATAGGATGCAAAGATGCAACTGGCGATATTAGCCGGGTAACGACGATTAATGATTTGTGCGGAGATGATTTTATACAGCTTTCCGGTGACGACCCAACGGCGCTTGGTCATAGTATTCATGGCGGAAAGGGGGCTATTTCGGTCGGATCTAATATTGCCCCTGCAGAGTATGCTGCATTCCACAATGCTTGTTTGTCGGGAGACTATGAAGCGGCACGTTTACTTCATGTAAAACTCGACCGCTTGCATAAGGACCTTTTTCTAGATCCCAGCCCGGCGCCCGCTAAATATGGATTATCTTTGCTTGGTAAAATGACAACTGATGTCCGCTTACCGATCACGCCATGCCGGGCTGATACCGAAACCGCCGTCGAGTCTGCCATGAAAAGGGCAGGGCTGAGCTGGTAGGTCATGGCCAAGAAGAGTAAAGAAACCTTACAAGGGAAAACAATTGCTGAGAATAGGCGAGCTCGGTTTGATTTTGCCATTGAAGATACGTTTGAAGCCGGCCTTATGCTTGTGGGAACTGAGGTTAAAGCCTTGAGGGAAGGGCGTGCCAATATTGCCGAGAGTTATGCGTCTGTTGAAGGCAATGAAGTGTTTTTGATAAATGCAAATATCCCTGTCTACGCGCCAGCGAGCCAGTTTAATCATGAGCCTAAACGTCCGCGAAAGCTTCTGTTAAAGCGTAAGGAAATTCATAAGCTGATGGGCGAGACCCAAAGAAAAGGACGGACAATTGTTCCTCTTAAGCTTTATTTCAACAAAAAGGGATTTGTAAAACTTCTACTCGGCGTCGGTACGGGTAAACGCAGCGTTGATAAGCGAGAAACCGAGAAAAAAAGAGATTGGCAGAAGCAAAAGTCTAGACTGCTTCGTGAACGTGGCTAACCGTCTATATAGTTCCGAATAGACTCAAAAACCTCAAAAAACATTGCTTCTGTCAGCCGGCGCGTATTCGTGTTATATCGCGAGCAATGATAGCTTGAGTAAATTCGTCTATCTCCTTGTATTTCATAAATATTATGATGTCCAAACTTGTGATCTTTTAGGCGTAACCCGAGGGCCCGCACGGTATTGTCATGGGATATCTTTCCTAGAGTCAAGATTGCCCGAATAGAGGTTAAGCTATTGATTTGATCCGTTAGAAATGGACGGCAAGCTGCGGCTTCAGAACCCACGGGTTTATTTTGAGGCGGCAAACATCGCACGGCGTTGGTGATCATTGCGCCCTTAAGTTCAAGTCCGTCATTAGGGTCGGCGGCATATTTTCCAGTCGAAAACCCGTATTTATCAATGGCGGCGTAAAGTAAATCACCGGCCCAATCGCCGGTAAAAGGGCGCCCCGTTCGATTTGCACCATGCATTCCCGGGGCAAGCCCAACAATCAACAATTTTGGGTTCGGGTCACCGAAACTCGGGACGGGAGCATTAAAGTAATCGGGTTTTCTAGTTCTGAGTTCGAGTAGAAAGTTACGGAGCCTTGGACATCGGTCACAATTTCTATCGGGTTCCTGAAACATTATACGTCCTCACTCTCAGCGAATTGAGTAGATCTACCGATAATGCGTTCTAGATCAGTTAGTTCTATAAAAGCGTCAGCTTGCCGCTTTAGTTCGTCTGAGAGCATAGGTGGTTTTGATTTTGACGTAGAGATTACAGTCACTCTAACCCCTTTGCGCTGAACGGCTTGTAGCAAAGCCCGAAAGTCACCATCACCGGATACTAGTAGAATATGATCGACGTGATCAGCTAGCTCTAGAATATCGACGGCTATTTCAATATCTACATTCCCTTTGGTACGTCGACGCCCGTCTCTGTCTGTATATGCCTTGGCCGATTTAGTGATAACGCTATATCCGTTGTAATCAAGCCAATCGATCAAGGGCTGAATGGGCGAAAAATCTTCATGCTCAAGAACGGCGGTGTAATAGCGTGCGCAAATCAACCGACCTTTTTCTTTAAAAAGATTCAGGAACTTGCTGTAGTCAATATCGAAATCCAGGGTTTTAACAGTAGAATAAAGGTTTGCACCGTCTATAAACAGCGCTATTCGCTCATCAGGGTAAAAAGTCATAAATTTCCAAAAATATGTATAAAAAATGAGAGATATCTATATCGCCCTTGGCGCAAACCTGTCCAATCCAAAACAGACTTTTATTGAGGCTTTAGATAAGCTTAGATCGGAAGATGTCGAGATTTTGAATGTATCGGGGCTATGGAAAAGTCCGTCTTGGCCGCCGGGACAGGGGCATCCGGATTATTTGAATGCAGTGGCGAAGATTAGCTTTAAAGGCACGCCAGCAAAATTGCTGCAGACTCTCAATGATTTAGAAGAGAGCTTTGGGAGGGAACGGCAAGAGCGCAACGCGCCGCGACCTCTTGACCTTGATATTGTTTCGTTTGGTCAACGTATTTTGGATAGTGAAACCTTGACTATTCCACACCCCCGGATGTTTACGCGTGGGTTTGTATTGTTACCCCTAGAACAGGTGGCACCAAATTGGCGTGATCCGCACAGCAAAAACGACCTTCAGTACTATATTGCACGGCTTCCGTTACAGGATGTTGAAGCAATGAAATATATTGGTACATTTTATCAGTGTAATTAGTCCCGGGCATCTGTAGACAAGCCTAGAAACAACATTAGGGTACTCCGCTGAGGGAGGCCAATGGAAAACTTTACACCTATTTCAGCATTGCTTGGCGGCGGACTAATTGGTTTGGCAGCTGTCATTCTTATGGGAACGCTAGGTCGTGTGGCCGGTATAAGCGGGATTACGGGCGGCCTGATATCTTTTAGCTCAAGCGATGATAAGAGCTGGCGATTGGCTTTTGTGTTAGGGCTAATTCTGGTTCCGATAATTTTGGTTTTTGTGAAACCCGATCTGAGCGTCCTTGAGTTTAAGCTAACCGGATGGCCTTTGCTGATATCGGGCGCAATTGTAGGTTGGGGGACACAGCTTGGTAATGGCTGCACGAGTGGTCATGGTGTTTGTGGAAATGCGCGGTTTTCTGCGCGGTCTATTGTTGCGACGGTGACATTCATGATCGCGGGATTTGTAACCGTATTTATATCCAAATATTTCGGATTATACCTATGAAGGGTCTGATTTCAGCATTTGTTTCAGGCGGATTGTTTGGCGCAGGCTTATTAATTTCGCAAATGATTAATCCTGAGAAAGTCATAGGGTTTCTGGACATAGTTGGGGATTGGGATCCCAGTTTGGCGTTTGTTATGATTGGTGCGTTAGTCGTTACCTTTTTGGGTTATCGTTTCGTTTTAAATCAGCCATCACCAGCATTTTCGGACCGGTTTTATATGCCTACCGCAAAAGATATCGATGGAGCTCTCATCGGAGGCGCAGCTTTTTTTGGAATAGGCTGGGGACTGTCAGGACTTTGTCCTGGACCTGCTATTGCCTTGTCTGCGTTAGGAGGGTTGAATGTAGTCTATTTCCTAGGCGGCATGGTTGGGGCCATGTTCTTGTTTAGGTGGCGGAAACGCTGAATGGAATTACCATTATTGACTACAAATAAGCATTGTCTTGCCCCAGACTAATCGTAATATCGACCTGTTATTTTTAGGGAGTCGAACAAATGGCAAGTAAAGTCTACGACAATGCTCAAGCAGCCATGGATGGTCTGACATTTGATGGTATGACTGTGATGTCAGGTGGGTTTGGTCTTTGCGGTATCCCTGAAAATTTAATTGAGGCTTTGCGTGATAGCGGTGCCAAGAATATAACCGCGATATCAAATAACGCTGGGGTCGATGGATTCGGTCTGGGGCTTTTACTCGAGAGCCGTCAAATTAAAAAGATGTTGAGTTCATACGTTGGCGAGAACAAAGAATTTGAGCGGCAATATCTCGCGGGCGAGCTTGAGCTGGAATTCAATCCGCAGGGTACACTGGCTGAGCGCATCAGAGCCGGCGGAGCTGGCATCCCCGGCTTTTATACTAAGACGGGAGTTGGGACAGTCATAGCAGAGGGTAAGCCGCATAAAGATTTTGATGGAGAAACCTATATCATGGAAACGGGTCTGAAGGCTGATGTTTCTATTGTTAAGGCTTGGAAAGGCGACACAGAAGGTAATTTGATTTTTAAGTCAACCGCGAAAAATTTTAATCCTATGATGGCCATGGCCGGCAAAGTAACAGTTGCAGAAGTTGATGAGCTTTGTGCTCCTGGTGGACTTGATCCCAACTTTATTCATACACCTGGAATATTCGTTCAGCGCATTGTCGAAGCCAAATGTGAAAAACGCATTGAACAACTAACTCTGAGGGAGCGCGCATAATGACTCGGGATCGAAATGGCTGGGATCGCAATCAAATGGCTGCCCGCGCCGCAAAAGAGCTTCAAGATGGGTTTTATGTCAATCTAGGAATTGGTATTCCGACACTGGTTGCGAACCACATTCCAGACGGTGTTGATGTGACTTTGCAAAGCGAAAACGGAATGCTTGGCATGGGGCCTTTTCCATTCGCTGGGGAAGAAGATGCAGATTTGATCAATGCCGGCAAGCAGACGATCACAACTTTACCCAAGTCGTCGTTTTTCGACAGCGCTACCAGCTTTTCTATGATAAGAGGAGGGCATATTGATCTTTCAATTCTAGGGGCAATGGAAGTTGCAGAGAACGGCGATATCGCGAATTGGATGATTCCCGGAAAAATGGTTAAAGGCATGGGCGGAGCAATGGATCTTGTTGCGGGTGTCAAACGCTGTATTGCTCTATTTGACCATACGAATAAACGCGGAGAACCTAAGTTTTTGAAATCCTGTACCCTTCCGCTCACAGGACAGAATTGTATTGACATGGTCATCACTGATCTCGGCGTTTTTGCTCGCGAAGGCGACCAAAAACGTTTTCGACTAAAAGAACTTGCGCCCGGCGTCACGGTAGACGAGATTAAGTCCAAGACAGAAGCTGACGTCGTTTATTCATAGATTCGCGTGAGTGCAGTCCTAATTTTGAAGAGGTCGGCTCGGAGCCAGCAAGAATAAATGAATTTGTGGGAGCGCATTTTAATCGCAGCTGCTCGTATTTTTGGGCCGCCGCCGCGTATAGATGAGGACGGAAAGCCCGGCCGAATCGAGCCAGCTGGAGTCACAGCGGCGTTAATTGCGCTTGGGGCCAAAATGGCCAAATCTGATGGTACAGTGACCCTTGACGAAGTCGAAGCATTTAAACGGGTCTTTCAGGCCAGTCCAGAATATGACCGTGATATTGGCCGTTTTTTCGATCTTGCAAGACAAACAACGCTCGGATTTGAAAAGTACGCTCAAATTATAGCTAAAAAATATCGAGCTCAACCAGCGGCCTTGGAAGATGTTTTGGATGGTTTATTCCATATAGCGCTTGCAGATGGAGTCGTCACAAAAGATGAGATGGCGTTTCTTGAAACGACAGGCCGCATATTTGGCTTTTCGGAAAGTGAATTTGCGCGGATTCGCATTGGTCACATGGGCCGCGCTGCGGATGATCCTTATTTAATACTCGGCGTTGATGAAGAGTCTTCTGATGCTGATATCAAGAAAGCTTATCGCCGTATGGCCGCTGCTAACCATCCTGATCGGTTAGTCGCAAGAGGTCTTCCAAAAGAGCTTATCGGACTCGCTAATCATAAGATGGCTATGGTCAATAAGGCTTATGATGAGATCAAAAAAGTCAGAGCTGCCAGCATTAAAAATAATTAAACGTCACTTCCCCTTGACCTTGGCGCGTTTAATGCAGACATTAGGGGTAATATGACACAAACGCGTTACATTTCAGGGCAATCCGGGGTCTTCAAATCGATATTCCGAGGATTTATAATCGCAGCAATGGCTATAGGCGGCTTTTTTATGCTGATTGCTTCGGCGACATTTGCATTCTTTGTCATAGCTGGCCTTGTCGTTTTGGGATTGATCGCTTTTTCTTTTTTTTGGCTCAAAGCCAAGATCACGGGGAAACCTTTCGGACCCAAAGCACAGTTTGAGCAAGCCCGCAAAGATATGGAAGCTCAGTTTAGTTCCTATCGCGAAGCCGCCGGCGGACCGGTTATTGATGCGACCCAAACACCCGATGGCTGGTCAGTCGAAGAATAAGCTTTTCCTCACCGCGAGTTTTGCATAGTCTGCGCGTCAGGATAAAGACCTCGCTATGGCTAAAAACCAAAATAAAACCATTCAAACTGATGCTTCGGTAGAGGCTTATATGGCCAGTATAAGTCCCGATTCAAAGCAACACGATTGCCGAGACATATTGGCTATGATGACCGATTTGACCGGATGGGAGCCCAAGATGTGGGGCAAGTCCATCGTCGGGTTTGGTGAGTATCATTATAAATATGATAGCGGCCGTGAAGGCGACGCGCTTCGGATTGGATTTTCGTCTCGGGCTCAGAACATAACGATTTATATAATGCCGGGATATCAAGACTTTTCAGATGAACTTTCGCGATTGGGTAAGCACAAGCTTGGAAAGTCCTGTTTGTATATCAAGCGGTTATCGGATGTCGACAAAGATGTCCTAAAAGAGATTATGCAAAAGGGTCTCGATATCATGGCGGAGAAATATCCTCTTGAAAATTGAATCGACGCCTAGTCCAAATTTCGACGTTCGAAAGCTTCCGATTTCTTGCCTTGTCTTGCACTATACTGGGATGAGAACCGGGCAGGCTGCACTTGACCGTCTCCGAGATCCCGAAGCCAAGGTCAGCGCGCATTATTTGGTTGAAGAGGACGGCCGTATTTTCCAAATGGTCGATGAAAAAGACCGGGCCTGGCATGCCGGGGTTTCGAACTGGAACGGTATCAAAGATTTAAATTCCGCCAGTATCGGTATTGAGATCGTCAATGGTGGCCATGATTTTGGTTTGCCTGATTTCCCTGATAAACAGATTAATGCCGTCATCGGCTTATCAAAAGCCGTCATTAAGCGTTATGATATCCGCGCGAAGAATGTGGTTGGTCATAGCGATATCGCGCCAGCCCGAAAAGAAGATCCCGGTGAAAAATTCCCATGGATAGGCCTTGCTGCGGCTGGAGTAGGGATTTGGCCTATGGATGTATCTGATGATCAGCGCATTTTATTCGAATCTGGCGCGAGAGATCGCGGAATTTCCATCGCTCAGTCAGGATTAGCCCATATCGGGTATAATGTCAGCGTGACAGGAATTTTGGACGATGAAACTATGTTGGTTGTAAAGGCGCTACAGCGCCGCTTTCGCCCTAGCAAATTGGACGGTCAGATTGACGTTCAAACCATGGAAATTATCGGGTCATTGACCCGCCAAATTCAGAGCCAAAACCAAAGCCAGAGTTTGGCTTAAACAGCTTCGAAGCTCTCTCGTAGTTTAAACTTTTGTATCTTTCCGGAACCGGTAAGAGGCCATTCCTCGACCCACTCCCAGAAAACTGGGGTTTTCTGGGGTGATAAATGTTCGCGCACAAACGCCTTAAGTTCATCGGGCCCCGGTTTTTCATCTCCGGAAGCCCGCATGAAACAGGCGACTTGCTCACCCCATTTCTTATCCGGAATACCAACAACTGCGGCCTCTGCGATTGCAGGGTGTTCAAGAATTCTGTTTTCAATTTCAACGGGGAATAAATTTTCGCCGCCGCGAATGATCATCTCTTTAACCCGACCCGTAATCTTGATGTAGCCGCGAGAATCCATTGTGCCAAGATCGCCTGTATGTAGCCATTTGTCAGAGTCAATCGCATCATCAGTTGCATCTGGATTGTCATTATAACCGTGCATGACATTATAGCCCCGGGCACAAATCTCGCCTTGCTGACCAATTGGCAGAACCTCATTGGTCTGGGTGCTTAGGATGGCTACATCCATATCCGGAAGCGGCTGTCCTATTGTCTGAGTTAAATCTTCAAATGCGTCATCAGTATAGGTCTGGGTTATCACAGGTGAAGCTTCTGTCTGACCGTAAACAATATTGAGCGGTGCATCGAATACTTCTCGGACTTCCCGGCATAGTTCCGGCGAGACCATAGAGCCGCCTGAACATAACCGTTCTACAAAAGAGACATCTTTGCCTGAAGCTCGAATAACTTCTATAAGAGCCATAAGCATAGTCGGCACACCGAATATCATTCGCGGCTTTTCACGAACGATAACCTCCACAAGCATAACAGGATCAAATATGGGCGCTATATTGACAGTTTGACCAACAGACATGCCGCCCAGAACCATCATAGCACAACCTGTTGTATGAAACATTGGCATGAAGTGGACTATTTGGTCTCCAGGCTCGCAGTGCATTCGATTGAGACAATCCCGACCGTTTTTAATGAGGCCGTTATGATGTAGAAGGGCGCCTTTGGGAAAGCCTGTTGTGCCGCTAGTGTACTGGATTTGAACCGCGTCGTCATGTTTGACAACACGGTTATGGATTTTATCGGCCCCCGCATATAGGTCGGCATTATTGGTCAGTTCAATGAGGTATTTGATACTCGCCATATCAGATGTTGCTTTACGCACAATTTCGCCCATCGGATTGCCGCGATATTCCTCTGTGTAATAAACTGCCTCTGATCTAGATTGTTCGAGGACAAATCTAAGCTCGGATTCCTGATAGGCTGGATTGACAGTCACTAGGACTAAGCCTGCCATGCTGGCCGCATATTCAAAAACGACCCATTCAGGAATGTTATTGGCATAGACCGCGACTTTACTGCCTTGAGCATGGCGGGATGCCAATGCATTTGATAGGCGTTTTGAATCACTTAATAATTCGTTGTAGGTCCATTCTCTCCCTATAGTTCCGTCATAGCCTAATTCACGCAATGCTTTTATGTCGCCCCATTTTTGAGCGCAATCTTCAAGCATATTGGGGATGGTAATTGGAGACCATTCGCCATCACTCTGAGCCGGAAAAAAGCTTTCCGTGAGATCAACTTTATACATTAAGCTCTTACCAATCTGCCAGGTCTAGCGTTTGTTACTTGATCATTTATAATAACTTGTTCACCAGATACAAAGGTTGCTTTATATCCATTCACGGGCTGCAATAATCTCTGCCCACCTGCGGGTAGATCTTGGATCATTTCAGGAACTCCTAAATCGAGGTTCTCGTAATCAATCACATTGATATCGGCCTTTTTTCCGACCTCAAGTCTTCCTCGATCTTTCAGGCCAAGATAATCCGCGCTGTTAGCTGTGAGCATTTTAATCGCTTTGGTGAGTTCAAGTCCCGGGCGTCCGGTCTTCAACCGGTCTCTGGTCCAATAGGATACAAGATAGGTCGGAAAACTGGCATCACAAATGAAGCCTACATGAGCCCCGCCATCGGACAGTCCGGGCAGGGACTTTTGATGGTTAAGCATAGTGTAGACAGCGTCATAATTCGAGTCTGTGTAATTATAAATAGGGTAATAAATCAGGTTTTGCCCGTCATTTTCCAGAAGTAGGTCGTAGACTTTTTCCCAGACGGTCACGCCGTCGGCCCGAGCCATTCCCGCAATCGAATCCGCATTGCTTTGTTCGTAATTGACCTTACCGTCCTTAGATAAAACGAAGTTCTTTTCAGCAAACGCTTCATATTGGGCGATTAGCACATCAGTCATTGGCGGTACCGTTGAGCCTTCGCCTGATAATCTAACAGGTGTTTCTGACAGCATCTTCTCTTTGAAACCGGGTTCACGCATTTTTGCGACCTTTTGGGTTAACGGGAGGTCTTTGATTTGGATATAACTTGGAAATGCCATGAGAGGATGAAAGGTCGAATCCAGCCCAAGGAAAACCCCAATTCCTCTCGGTGCGACCTGGAAGCTGATATCATATCCTTCTGCATTGAGTTTCTCGGAACGTTCTATGGTTTTGATCCAGTCTTTGGGGGCAAAATCCCTCTGCATCAGAGAAATAGATGAGGGACGTTTTCCGGCTTTAAAGAAGGCCTCCATCAGATCAAATTCTTTGTCAAATGTCGCGCCTGGACGCATCATGTCGAAATCATTGACGACTTGCAAAACGCCCTTGTTCTTTTCCGCTAACACGCTGGCAAGTCCGACTAGTTCATCTTTTTCGGCTTCAGAAGATGGTGTCCAATCGCCATCCGAAGTTTTATGGGCGTCGGAACGGCCTATGGAAAGGCCAATTGCGCCAGCATCGAGCGCTTCGCGGACAAGATCCTTCATCACTTCTATGTCTTCGGGGGTAGCGACTTCGTTATACATTGCGCGATCACCCATGGCATAAACCCGTATAGGATCATGAGAAACCATTGCCGCAAAATCGATGGTGTGCGGCATGTCATCAATCGCATTGAGATAGTCACCAAAGCTTTCCCAATTCCAAGTAATGCCTTCGTGAAGTACTGTTCCAGGAAGATCTTCAACACCTTCCATGAGGCGAACAAGTCGGTCTTGATCCCCTTTCCGACAGGGTGCAAAGCCAACTCCGCAATTACCCATAACAACTGTTGTGACACCATGATTTACAGACGGCTTAAGTTCCTCATCCCAACTGATCTGTCCGTCATAATGGGTGTGCAGATCGATAAATCCGGGGGTTACGATACATCCGGTAGCGTCGATCGAGTTTTGAGCGGCGCCAAGCGTGTTTCCGATGGCTGCTATTTTACCATCTTTGATCGCCACGTCTGACTCATATGGCGTGCCTCCACTACCATCAATCACAAGTCCGTTTTTTATGATAGTATCAAACATTAGCTTTTCCTCGATCCTGCCATCTAAACCACGTTACTAATATCAATCCAGCTACGATATGCCAAGTGCCCCAGATGCCCATTATAGCGGCGGCGCCCCCGAATCCAGCGAGGGCTGTCATCAATATAACGATGGCAAGGCCCGAGTTTTGGATGCCGATTTCAATGGTCAGGGCTCTTTTTGATGCGGTGTCAGCTTTAGAAATAACACCGCTCAAATATCCCAGCAAAAAGGCAAGAAGATTATGCGCGATGGCGAGACCTATGACGAAAAACCCCATTTGCATGAAATCTCGCCAATATTTGTTAAGCCCAAGGCCTATAATCGTCAGAAGGAGCAAAAGCCCGATCAAGCTGAGCGGTTTATAAATTTTTTCCGATAACCTTGAAAAGAAATGACGGAAAACCATACCAATGGTGAGTGGTACAGCGAGGAGGGTGAAGGTCTGTTTCAAAAAACTAAATACACTAAAATTTATAGAATTTAAAAGCTCAGCTGTAGGGCCGTAAAGTGAGGTCCAGAACAGTATCGTCACCGGTGTCAGAAATGCCGCAAACAGACTCGATGTTGCAGTCATGGAGACTGACAATGCTACATTGCTTCGGCCCATCATTGATATGAAATTTGAAACGGTTCCACCAGGGCAACAGGCTACGATCAGCATCCCAAGAGCGAGAGTAGGATGAGGTTTAACAAGCAAACATAAGAAATATGTAAGAAGTGGTAGCCCTATAATTTGACCGATCACACCAGCAAAATAAGGACCTGGGCTTTCAACAACATGTTTAAAGTCTACCGGCTTGAGGCTAAGCGCAACCGATAACATCATAATAAATAAGGCTATGGCGAGCCCAGCTTCTGAGCCGCCCCCAAGTTCCAAGCGAAAATCATCAAGATTGAAATTTTGCATGTGTTAATTCATGCACGAAAAAAAAGACCGCGCAAGCGGCCTTTCGACACTTTATTGTGAAAGAGATTAAAGCGGCGAGTCGTCTGTACTGATAAGACGCGCCCCGCCGTCTGAACGCGGGAGGATGGGCGGCATGCCAGTGCTTTGGTGACTGCTTGTACTGGTCATAATTGAGGTAATGAAATTCTGCTCACTAGTACCTGGATCCGCACCGCCTGTCGTTGAACTTGCTACGACCTGGTAATCTTCGTTGACTAAATTTGTTGAAACGGCTGATGCGATAACAAATTCAAGTGCCGACTTGAAAAATTGAAACTCAGATTCCTGCTGGGTAATGATCTTATCAATATCGGATGTAAGCGTCATATTGTCGGCAATGAACGCCATGGCGGGTGAGTTAGCCCCCATAACTCCCAGTCCTCCAACAAAAAGGTCTTGCGTTGGAAAGTATGATGTTCCCACCAATTGGATATCCGCGGACCCTTTAATAATAGAAGTTCCTTGGGTATTGGAATTTCGATCTTGTAGAAATATTAGGCCTGAATAAGGACCGGTTGTAGGTGCTTTTAAATCGAGCGAGACCTCATCATACGTATAAAGGTAAGAATTATCTCCTGAGAAAATAAATGTGACTCCATCACCGGTTATCTTTGACCCTTTTCCAATTGAGAGAGGTCCGTTATGAATTACATATGTGCCCGGTTCTAATGTGACTTCAGAGTCATAGAAGTGGAGGCCATTGCAGTAAACGCCAGGACTTCTGGTTTTGTCACGTTCTCCAACGGCAATGACATCGAAAAACGAGTTTGGATTAAAGAAACTTATCGGCCCATAATCACAAGCTTGATCTCCGATAATGTTCGGTCCCTCGAGATGTGCATAGGGATCTTCGACATAAGAACAATTCGCCTGAACATTCGGTCCCAGATTTCCGTTGACGCCCCCATGAACACAGATTTTTTTGGCAACGGGCTTGTAATTCCCAGCCGATACCAGAGCATTCTGATCAGAAGAATTAACCTGTATAGAGCAGTTTGGTGCATAGATTTGAGCGTTCTTTTCAAACGTTAAAGATGAGCGCTTTGTTTTATTCAAAGTCATGAGGCAAATGACTTCTTCGGTCGTTTTGATGGCGGCTGATTTCTTATTTTGTATCACTGTTTCTGCGCCGCTTATTCCCATGAAAATCGTTTCTTTTTCAACTGTTCCTTGAATGTCTACACGGTTGGGTGTGGCGATCACTTTGACATCGACTTCTGCGCTTTTCTCAAAGTTTTGTGTGAACACTTCTTCAGCGTATATCGCCCGTTCTTCGTTATTTAGATTGCCCGGAACGACGGCTGCCAGTGCAGCGCTATCAAGCGCAGTTTGTAATCCGGTCGTGTTTTTGTGTACGAGCGCTGTGTCAACAGCTAGGCCTATACATAAGACAAGTGGCACAGCGAAGATTGCCGTGATTATCGCAAATTGTCCGGATCTATCATTCTGATAGTTCTTTAGAAGTTTTCGCATTTTTATCCCCAATTTAGGGATTGCTACCGCAATAAATTAAAGATCGAAAAAAAAATTATGGTTAATATAAGCTTAAATGCAGAAAGTGTCTTGACAGTTATAGATCCGGCCTTTTGATCTGACTTTTGTAGAGGGCCGGACGATTGCGAAGAGATTCGAGGAAAGTCCGGGCTCCGGTAAGGCAGGATGCCGGGTAACGCCCGGCCAGCGTGAGCTGAGGGATAGTGCCACAGAAAATAAACCGCCTTCTTGGTAAGGGTGAAAAGGTGCGGTAAGAGCGCACCGCGTTTTGAGTAATCAAAATGGCAAGGTAAACCCCATCCGGAGCAAGACCAAATAGGGATAACAAATGGCAGGCCTTATTGCCGTTATCCGGGTAGGTCGCACGAGACTGCAAGTAATTGTAGTTCTAGATGAATAATCGTCACTGCTTTGCAGTACAGAACCCGGCTTACAGGCCCTCTACTTTTTTACTCATAAGTTTAATGATAGAAGTTGAAATTTTATGCTAGCAAAGAGGCATGAGAATTCTGCCAAAATTTCTTCTGGCTTCAATTTTATGTACGCTAGCGGCATGTCAATCGTCGTTCGTCAAAACATCAAAGACGCTCAGCATTGGTGACTTTTTAAGAAAACCTGATGTGATAACCGTGCCTTATCAGCGTGAAGGCGATGGTTTGTTTTTGGTAGCCGTAAAAACATCAGATGGGCCAAAAAACTTTTTAATAGATACTGGTGCAACCCGATCTGCTATTTTTAAGAAAAGTCCTGATTCAATATTCAAAAATTTGCCAGAAGCAGAATTTGCGAATGTGTATGGATTAACGCAAAGCGGACAACATCCTCTGGTGGAATTGCGGGATATGTCACTTGGCTCACTCGTGTTGACAGGACGCAAGGTGGCTATTCTACCAAAACGGTTAGAAGATGAATATTCCCATTTGGTCGACCCTCCTATTGGATTATTAGGGATGGACGTATTTGGAACTCATAATTTGTTTTTCGATACAGATAAAAAAACAATATCATTGATACCGGAAGTTTTGGGCCGTCCGGATATTGTCAAAAATTGGATAAATATCGACCTATATCATAACCCCCATGCCACGGTGGATAAAAACTTACATTTCTTCGATCTAAGAGTTGGAAACCATCTCATGCCGGCAGTGCTAGATACAGGTGCAGAGTTCAATATCATAAACTGGCAGGCCACAACTATCCCCGAAATAAGGCGTTTAAAACGTCGTCTTAGGGATGAATGGGAAATTCAAGGTGCAATTGGGACCTTTGATCCTGCCGTGCGTATAAAAGTGCAAGGTATGAAAGCCGGTTCAAAAGTATGGGGAATGAATGATTTCATTGTTATGAATTTTCAACATATGGACTCTTTAGGATTTACCGAGCGTCCTTTGGTAATCGCTGGGTCTAAGCTTCTTGGGGAGCAAAGTTTTTATATTGATTTTGCACTAAACCAAATACGTTTTCAGCCAGACCTAAACCCGTCTAAGGCCAACTGATCTCAGTATCTATTTATATTCGCGCCGTGCTCGAGTGCCCATTCGGATCAGGCGTTCGTAGTTCAAAGTTTGGGCCGCTTCAGAGTCTTCTTCTAGATTGTCTCCCAGAAACTCTGCCCAATCTCCAATACGCGGACGTTTTTTCAGCTCAGAGATGTCCAGAGCTGTTAGGTCCATGGACACACGTCCAATAATCGGGACGCGTTTTTTTTGAAGCGTTGCATGGCCGTGGTAATTGCCGTTTTGAGAACTGGACGAAATTGGAATGCCGTCTGCATAGCCAGCACCAACGATAGCGACGGACCTATTCGTTTTCGCTATATAGGTGCTGTTATAGCCTAGCCGATCACCAGGCTTAAGGTTTCTTATTTGTAAAACTGGAGCCATCAGAGATATCACAGGCTCTGTTTTTTCGGCCTTGGGTAATAGAGTTGATTTACCTCCATAAAGACCGATGCCCGGCCTAACCATTTGGAAGTGATAGGGTTTACCTAGATAAATACCAGCCGTATTGGCAAGGCTCATGGGTTTAATGGGAAACTGCGCCGCCAGGCGCCGGAACTTTTTGAGTTGTTCCTCATTATACGGGTCACTTGCATCGGGTGCGCAAGCCAAGTGACTCATGATAAGGTCAAACTCAATTTTATCCATTAAAGATCGGTTTTTTTTGAGTTTTAAAATTTCATCCTCTGGAAAACCAAGGCGATTAATTCCAGTGTCAATGTGGATCGCGCAATAGGGAACATGTTTGGCGTTTTCTGTTGCTTCCGCCCAAATATGAGCCTGGGTCAGTGAGTTTATGACTGGTTTCAGGTTTGATTTAAAATATAGCGCTGCATCTCGGGGAGCAGGGCCGTTCAAAACGTAAATGCTGGAGCTATCGCCAATGGCAGATCTGATGATCATGCCTTCGCCCGCCGTCGCAACGAAAAAATTTCGGCACCCCGCGCCATAGAGGGCTTTGGACACACGCTCAGCGCCAAGACCATATGCATCCGCTTTTACAGCGGCTGCAACATGGGTGTTTGAGCCAACCCTTTTTTGGATAGCTTTGTAATTGGCCTTTAGCGCTGATAGATTAATTCGTAGCGTGGGACGTGACGAAAAATTTGGACCTTGTAAGCTCACAATATCATGTCACTAGTGATCTAAATCGTTGTAACGGTCATCAGCTGCCAGATTTCCAAACTTTGTGATATTAGCGTTAAAGGAAAGTTTGATCGTGCCAATCGGCCCGTGACGTTGTTTCCCGACAATGACCTCGGCTTTTCCATGCAGTCGGTCCATTTCTTCCTGCCAAGTAACATGCTCTTGTGTGCCTTCGGAAGGCTCGGAACGGGCTTTGTAATATTCTTCGCGGAATACGAACATCACCACATCGGCGTCCTGTTCGATTGACCCGGATTCCCGAAGATCAGATAGTTGCGGTCGTTTATCGTCGCGCTGTTCAACTTGACGTGAGAGCTGTGCCAGGGCGAGGACAGGAATATCCAATTCCTTTGCGATGGCTTTCAATCCTTGTGTAATTGCACTGACTTCCTGAACCCGGCCATCTGAAGACTTAAGGGCTTTGCCGCCTGTAAGAAGCTGCAAATAATCGACCACAATCAAATCTAGTCCAGACATCCGTTTTAGCCGCCGAGCCCGGGCGGCCAATTGTCCAATGGATATTCCGCCTGTATCATCAATGTGAAGAGGAATATTACTAATATCTTCTGCGCTATCCCGAATATGGCCATATTCAGAGGCGTTAATATCGCCGCGTCTAATTTTATGAGAAGGCACGCCAGATTGTTCGGCCAGAATACGTGTTGCTAGCTGTTCAGAGGACATCTCAAGGCTAAAAAAACCAACGCGACCACCATCCGCTGCTTTCGATACACCTGTCTCCGACTTTTCTTCCCGAAACTTTTTGGCAATGTGAAAAGCTATATTGGTCGCAAGCGATGTCTTTCCCATCGACGGACGCCCAGCCAGAATAATTAAGTCAGAACGATGTAGCCCGCCAAGCTGTCGGTCCATATCAATTAATCCGGTCGAAATGCCCGATAATCCTCCGTCTCGAGCATAGGCCGCCGAAGCCATGTCAATTGACTTGATCATGGCTGTTTTAAAGGATTCAAACCCGCTTTGAACTGATCCTATTTCAGCAAGATTATAAAGTCGGCTTTCGGCGTCGGAAATTTGTTCGATGGCTTCTTGCTCATTCTCTGGATTTGCGGCCTCACTTGAAATGTCACCTCCCAAGCGAATAAGTTCTCGGCGCATCGCCAAGTCGAAAACCATCTTTGCGTATTCCACCGCCGTTGCGCCCGAGGGCGCCGCAAGTAGTAATTCTGCCAGATATTGTTCACCACCAATATCGATAAGCGTTTCGTCTTGCGAAAACCTGTTCTTTAGGACGATGGCGTCAGCAAGTTTCCCGCTTTCTATTAATCTAGCCGCTGTTTCGTAAATTCGGCTGTGGACGGGATTATAGAAATGTTTTTCATTAACAATGCTACCAATCCGGTGATAAACCTCGTTGTCATAAAGCAGGGCACCAAGAAGAGCCTGTTCTGCTTGAATACTATGCGGAGTCGTGTCGACGTCGTCAGGCGTTAGATAGGCAGAGCTGTCGGTTAAGGTGACCATTTGTTACCTGTATCAAGAGTCGCTTCGGGAATGAAGTGAGCCATGGAAACTAATTAAAAAACTTACAAGTGTTTTATCCAGTAATGTGACAGCAATGTGGATATTAATGGGTATAAAAATGTCTTTCTCCGATCACGAAACTTTAGGAAGCGTTAACCATAGGCTGAAATACTAAGGTCAAGGCGTTTTTGCCACTATTGGAGAATTATAATGTCGCTATCAAAGCTATTATGTGCCAGCGCTATCGCGGTTTTTTGCGCCGATACAGCTATGGCGCAATCATATGTCCGTACTTACGAGTCTGTTCCGACTGCTGAAACTGAAATTGTTCGTGCTCAGTTTATTCGTCCTGGCGACGTCAGTCCCGAAGAATATCAGCGCCTGATTGAAGAAGCTGATCGGATTCAAGCTTATCAGGGTACGGCCGACTATTCGAATTACTCGACGTATAGCTCGTCGACATATTCAGCACCAGCGACAACCACCTCAACCTATATTGCGCCAACAACAACTACCTATTCATATGATGGGCGTCCGTCTGTTACGGAATCGAATTCGGCAGGGTATCAAATTGAACTTTATGATACTCCCGTCACGGCGCCTGTAACTTACAGTTCCTCGACAACAACGTTTTCGCCGGCCTCATCGACTATCTCGGCTAGCCACACTGTCGTTCGCGGTGATACGCTCTATAGTATTTCCAAGCGGTTTGGCGTCAAAGTTTCGGATCTGAAATCTGCTAATAACCTATATGGAAATACAATCAGTATTGGCCAGATATTGATGCTACCAATCCGACGGCAACAGGTTTCTGAGAATACTTACATTTCGCCGTCGGTTACGTCTTCTTCAGGTCAAACAACGCTTGTGCGTAATGTTGAGCCCGTGCCGTTTTCTGGGGTCTACGCCGTCCTACCGGGCGATACTTTATATAGTATCGCGCGACGCGCGTGTGTTTCTGTCACCGAAATCACTGAGAACAACAGTATTCGCGGTAATACAACTATTCACCCAGGTCAGCGCCTGACGATGCCGACTGGACATTGTCTACAGTAGTTTATTTTAAAACCGCCGTTGAAATAATATCTGACGCCCCTATATATCGCCAATACCTAAACATGGCGGTCTGAGTCGGGCGTCAAATTATTACGCGGGGAACTATGTTTCATTTGATTTTACAAGCCGGACCACCTGCGGGTGGTGGGAGCCCTATCGGTGCTATATTGCCGATGATCCTAATCTTTGTCCTGTTTTACTTCTTACTCATTAGACCGCAGAGCCAGCGCTATAAAAAGCACCAAGCGATGCTCTCTGAAATCGTCAGGGGTGATCAAATCGTCACAAATGGTGGTTTAGTCGGTAAAGTTACTAAAGCAACTGATGATGAATTGACCGTAGAGATTGCGCAGAACGTCAAAGTTAAAGTTAGACGCGCTATGATTGCCGACGTCTTAAATCGTACAGAACCGGCCAACGATAAGAAATAATCTCGGCCCCAGAATTTAGTCGCCTAGCACTAAAGGATACATAATGAGCCTCTTGCATTTCTCCCGCTGGAAAACCCTGGCGATATTAGGCGTCGTTCTTATTGGATTGCTGCTGGCTATACCAAATGCTCTGAATGAGAATACACGGTCAAACCTTCCCGGTTTTATGCAAGATACCATTAATCTTGGCCTTGACCTGCAGGGCGGAGCCCACATGCTTCTTGAGGTCGACACCTCGAGTGTCACAGCCAATGAGCTGGTCAATCAAAAGGGGAACATGCAGCAGGCCCTGAGAGACGAGCAGATTAAATTCGCGCCCATAAAGGTAATCGGCGATAAAGTCGTGGCTGAAATTCGTTCGATAGAGGATTCTGATAAAGCCCGCGCAGCGTTAAACGCTCTGGAAGTCAGTATTGACCCGACGCAAATTGGCGGAGGAAAAACCGTTGATATTAATAAAGTTTCGGATACGCGCTTTGAATTGACTATCACGGAAGAGAATATCCAAGCTATCAAAGATCGAACAATTGAACAATCGATTGAAGTCTTGCGCCGCAGGATTGATCCTCAGGGCACAACAGAAATGACTCTGGCTAAAGAAGGCAATGATCGAATTCTCCTGCAGGTGCCAGGCGCCAAAAATGTTGATGAAATCAAAACACGTATCAATGAAACAGCTAACCTAAGTTTTAACATGGTGCATCCGCAATCATTTTCGCAAAGCGCTATGACGATTGCCATTGAGAAAGGAATTACCCCGCCCGGAACAGTTATGTTTCCGCAAGAGCAGGGCGGTTATCTATTGGTCAACGAACGCACCCGGATCACCGGAGAATGCTTGAAATCATCAAAAGAAGGTCTTCACCCCGAAAAGAACTCTCCGATAATTAACTTCGAATTTAATTTACGATGTGCCCGTGAGTTTGGGAAGTTGACTTCGGAGAACGTTGGTAAACAATTCGCCGTTGTGCTCGAGATGTCAGATACAGGGAAGCAAGTTATAACCGCTCCCCGGATTAACGGGCCGATTACGGGAGGCAAAGGCTTTATTGAGGGGAGCTTTACGATGCAAAGCGCGCGTGAATTATCCTTGCTGCTTAATGCTGGTGCGCTCCCCGCCAAGCTGAACATCGTCGAGGAGCGGACAGTTGGCGCCGATCTGGGCGCTGACGCCATCCGCGCGGGTAAAATTGCCTCGATCATCGGTCTTATTGGCGTTGGCTTGTTTATGTGGCTCTCTTATGGCCTTCGTTTTGGGACTATAGCCAATATGGCTCTAGCGACTAACATTATATTGATTGCCGGCGCGCTGTCGCTTCTGGGGTCTACGCTTACATTGCCGGGTATCGCGGGTATCATCTTGACGATTGGTATGGCTGTTGACGCAAATGTTTTGATTTTTGAACGTATTCGTGAAGAGGCTCATAATGGGCGTCCGCCCGTCAATGCGATCGAAACCGGTTATCGCCGGTCTTTTGCGCCAATCTTGGACGCCAACATTACGACGTTGATCGCGGCCGTCACTCTTTACTTTGTGGGATCTGGTCCGGTCCGTGGCTTTGCCGTTACTCTGGCCATTGGAATTGTCATGTCCGTGTTTACGGCCGTCCTGTTTGCAAGACTGATTACAGCAACCTGGCTCCGCGGTACCCGGCCGAAAACCCTGCCGATTTAGGATTTTATCATGCGCGATATTTCAATTGTAAGACTCCTTCCTATCGAGCCCAAAGTACCCTTTGTTTCGGCCCGCAAAATAGCCGCAGTCCTATCTGTTTTGGCCTTAATAGCCTCAGTTTTCTTGTTTATGACGCGGAACCTGAACTATGGGATCGATTTTACGGGGGGAACTGTTCTTGAAATCGACACAGGATCCGACCCAACAGCCAAGTTAGAAGACATTCGCTCGACTTTAAACGGCCTTGGCATGGGGCAGGTCAATCTGCAAACTATTGATCCGCCCAGAGACGGCGCGGATAAACATAAATATGTTCTGATCACAGTGCCTATCCAAGATGAGTCTCCCGAGAATGAAGTGCTCTTCCAAAAGAATGTGATCAACTCACTCAGCGCACTCGAAGGGGATAACTTCGCGGTTCAAAGTGAAAACACAAATGATAAGGGCTACACTACATTCATGGTTAAACATGGCGACGAGCCTTTTGGCTCTGAAATTCGCTCATCTGATTCTGAGAACAGTAGTCGTTCCGCCCAACAAGAAGATCCTAGATTAGAGAGTATCAAAGCTGTGATCAGTAGCCTCGGGGTTAATGATGCGACTGTCAGGAGAGATAGTCCCGATGTCGTTGAAATCCGTTTTGAGCAAAAAAATGAAGCTTCCGCCAATGTTCAGCAGCTCGCTCTAGGTTATACAAAACTCGCTCTGGCCAACGAAGTTGGATCCTATGATATTCGGGGGCAGGGTGTTTTGGGCTCCAAAGTATCCGGGGAGCTGCGCCAAAAAGGTATTTTGGCGATCGTCCTCGCGCTTAGCATGGTTCTTTTATATATCTGGTTCCGATTTGAGTGGCAGTTTGCGGTCGGAGCGGTGATAGCTCTTTTCCATGACGTCATATTGACCATTGGAGTGTTTTCTTTAACCCAAATCGAATTTAATTTATCGATTATTGCCGCGATCTTGACGATTGTTGGTTACTCATTGAACGATACGGTTATTGTGTATGACCGCATACGCGAAAATATGCGTAAGTATAAGAAAATGGCCATGCCGCAGCTTATCAATCTCTCTATCAATGATACACTTTCGCGGACGATCCTGACCTCATTAACGACCCTTTTGGCTCTAGTGGCTCTTTATATTCTCGGCGGTTCAGGCCTACGAGGTTTCTCTTTTGCTATGATTTGGGGGGTATTTGTCGGGACTTATTCGTCAATCTTTGTTGCGTCACCGCTCTTGCTATTATTTAAGCTTCGAAATCAAGCTGATCGTCCGGAAGTCGAGGGCGCGACCGCCTAATACCAGCTGGACCAATGATCCAGATTACTCGTCCGGTTATTCGGTCGGACGTGACAGGGGCAATGACTGCGCTTGGCACTGATTTTTGGTTGTCACCTGTAAACAGATAACGTCCATCCCGCTCTGAGTTTAGCCTTTTAATAATCAGGCCCAAATCAATGTGGTCGACCACATAAATAAAGCCCGGCCGATAAGACCGGGCTTTAATTGTCACAACATATTCGCCGCCCATTAGGGCCGGAGACATACTGTCTCCCGTGACTTTTACAATTCTAAAAATTAGAGATCCGGATACACAACTTCGAGAGCCGGCGCATACGGAGCGGTCACACGCTTATGTTTAACACCTTTCATATCCCAGAACATTTCAGCAAACTCATTGACGAGCTCTACTAAAGCTTCGCCGTCTTCACGGTGAAGGTCTTGCTTGCAAGCACTGGCTTTCATCATGATCTTGTGAGCTAATTCATGCGCTTTTGGAAACTTTTCAAGTTTATCACCTTTGATGAAATCTCCCCAAATAATACGGATCTCGTGCTTTACCTTTTCCGCCTGCTTTTCTTTTTCAGCCGTATTACGGGCGACTTGCATCGCATTGAAGACAGTCATTTCTTTTCCGGCTAAACCCAGCAGAATATCCATTTGGCGAACAGTCGACAGCGCATGATAAAGGGCTGGCTGCGGATCATAAATTCCGCATGGAATATCGCAGTGAGCCGAAGCGTCTTCGATTTTATCGTCAAACTTTGAAAGAATATCATAAATCATTATTGGCTCTCCTTACGCACGGTTCTTGCGTACTAGCTTCACAGCAACGGCTGCAAATGCAAGGCCGCCAATGACAGCAAATAGACTATGGCTTGGGCTGGATAACCAGTGCAGGGCCATGGATAGTACATTTTCGCCATGATCACCTGGGTGAGCATAAGCGGGAGCGCTAGCGAGCAGGGCAGAGCCTGTCAGCATTGCAGTAGATAAAATACGCAATTTCATTTTCGTCCTCTTTTGCTATGAAACTTCCTAGAGCATAAGTGGATTAAGTTTTGACCGCAAGACAGTGGCAGACTATGGACGCTTTTTATGTTGAATAAGTCAGTCATTAATAATCTGAAACGAGTCGATCCTGATCGATATCGTGCAGCCATGTTCGCAGATAGGCAAAATCGAGCAGATTTGCTCGTAATTTACGCGTTTCATGCCGAACTTGCCAAAGTGCCAGAGATAGTTTCTGAGCCTATGATTGGTGCGATTCGGTATCAATGGTGGCGTGATGCTTTGGGCGAAATATTTGGCAAGAAACCAATCAGAAAGCATGAGGTTGTGTTGCCGCTGGCTGAGGTGATCAAACGAAAGGCCCTTTCCCGATATCACTTGGATCAATTGATTGCTGGTCGAGAGCGAGACCTTGATCCGACGCCTTTTGAAAAACTTGAAGATGCGAGAGAGTATTGCCGGGCGACGTCCGGACTCCTAATGCGAATTGCTGTGAACTGTTGTGATCAAAACATCAATGATCACGATAGCGATATAATTGCTGGTCTTGGCGAAATATGGGGTCTGACGGGTCTGCTTCGCAGTTGGCGACACTATGCCGGCAGCATGTTGTCAGGAATAAGGCGCGAGGATCTTTTGAACTTGACCAAAAATCAATATTCAGAATTGTCTCGATCGTTAGGTCAAGCCAATCCTGAGATGATACCCGCTATGGCTTATTTATCTTTGGTGCCAAAGTTTATAAATCAGATGTCAGAACCCGGATTTGATCCGACAAAAGATGCCATCAATTATTCGGTTTTATCAAAACAGCTTCGGTTGATGCGGACGATCTTAACCGGACATTTGTAATTTTACTGGCCTTGCCTTTGCATGGAATTTCAGTAGTTTATTCCAAAATTATTAGGGGAGAGTTATGGCTGAGACCGATATAACGACGACAAACAAGGGGTTTCTAGGATGGGTCGAACGGACCGGGAATAAATTACCCGATCCAGTTTTCATTTTCTTTTATCTGACATTATTTTTGATGGCGATATCCGTCGCTTTATCGTTGTTAGGCGTATCGGCTGAACATCCAACAAAACTTGACGCCTCTGGCAATCCCGTCATTATCAAATCTGCGAGCCTACTCTCTGCTGAGAATATTCAGCGCCTATGGGTTGAGATGCCGAAAACATTCACGCACTTCCATCCTTTGGGATATGTGCTGGTCGTGATGCTAGGCGCCGGTGTTGCTGAACGGTCAGGTCTTTTCGCAAGTGCTATTAAATCGGCTCTTAGAAATGCGCCAAAAGCTCTTTTAACGCCGATGGTTGCCTTGATTGCGATGCTATCAAATCATGCTGCAGATGCTGGCTATGTCGTCATGATACCTCTGGCCGCTATTATCTTTGCAGCGGCAGGCCGTCACCCGCTGGCCGGAATTGCTTGCGGTTTTGCAGGTGTCTCAGGCGGCTTCTCCGCTAATGTTGCGCCGGGTCAACTCGACGCACTTCTTTATGGGATTACAGAAGCTGCCTATGAGGCGAGTTCGATCGATGCGGGATGGGTGGCTAACATTGCTGGTAATACTTATTTCATTATGGCTCTTTTGTTTATCTATCTTCCAATTATTTGGTGGGTTACCGATAAAATCATTGAGCCGAGACTCGGCAAATGGGTGCCAGATGAACGTCAGGCCGAAGAGTATGGAAACGAAGACAAGCCTTTAACGGACGGGCAAAGAAAGGGCCTGAGACATGCAGGTTTAGCTGTATTGGCGGTCTGTGCTTTATGGCTTTTTATGGCTTTTGGCGACGCGCTGCCGTTTGTAGACAAACCCGCGCTTAGAATTACCGGTGCGGCAGCTGAGGGAATGCCTTGGTATCAAGCGCTTTCGCCATTCTTTAAGTCACTGGTGGCAGGTTTTATGATTTTGTTCCTGGCAGCGGGCTGGTTTTATGGACGGGCGGCTGGTTCAATTAAGAACCACAGAGATCTTGTTGAAATGATGACTGAAGCCATGAAAGATCTGGCGTATTATTTGGTTCTAGCTTTTGCGGCCGCACATTTCGTTGCAATGTTTAATTGGTCAAACCTTGGACTAATCTCAGCGGTTCATGGTGCAAATGGTATTCAGTCGAGCGGATTACCTCTACCTCTCGCACTTGGACTAATCGTATTGTTCTCTGCGCTTCTCAATCTATTTGTCGGTTCCGCATCTGCAAAGTGGGCACTTCTTGCGCCCGTCTTGGTTCCGTTGCTTATGTTATTAGGGATTAGCCCTGATGGCGCGACCGCGGCGTACAGGGTTGGAGACGGTGCTACCAATATTATCACGCCGCTAATGGTTTATTTCCCGCTTATCTTGGTATTTGCACGTCGCTGGCAGAAGGACTTTGGTCTTGGCTCGCTCACAGCCGTCATGATTCCATATTCAGTCTGGATGCTGATATCAGGTGTTGTGCTCATGATGATTTGGGTTTTCCTCGGGCTTGATTTGGGGCCAGGTGCACCAATGGCAATCGAACTTCCAAACGCCGGATGAAAACAAACTTTAAACGCTGGGTTGGCCGTATTCCTGATGTGAGTGCGGTCGTCCAACGTTTCCCGGTTCCTGTTGTTTTGATGGCCATTTTCACGGCCATCATCATATTTTTAGACAAAGCCGATCCAAAGGAAAACTGGATATATTTGCTCGGGGGGCTTGTACTCGCGGGGTATAGTTGTATCGCCTGGACCCTTGGCCGTGAAGGCCAAGGTAAGCCGCTTCATATTCTTGGCCAAATCGTCATTTCTATTTTGATCTGCGCGACTAGCTGGTTTTCAACCTCGATTTACTTTTTCTTGCCCGCTGCAATTGGAGGCGTGATTTTGCTGCTTGGCAATAGTGTCAGGCGCGGGAGAGTTCGCGATGACCTTCACGTCTGGGATTTTACGCACAAATTATGGACCGGTGTTGTATTTGCGGCTGTTGGGTCCTGGATTTTTCTGATGGGTGTCTTAGCGATCCGGTTTGCGATGAATTCTCTCTTTGGAATTGATATGAAATGGCTAACGGAAGAGTTGATCTTACCGATCGGACTCGGGTTTTTAGCGCCGCTTTACTGGATGTCGACAATTCCTGCTGTCAATGAGGATTATCAGGAACTCCATGATAATCCTGGTTTTATCTCCAAAGCCGTCGCGTTTCTTGGAACGTGGTTACTCGCGCCGCTTGTTTTGATTTACGCGGCGATTCTCCTCGCCTATGGCGTCAAAATCGTTTTGGAGGGAACTTTACCCAAGGGTGAAATAGCTGAGCTCACCATTCCGTTTCTATTGATTGGGACGTTGACATGGCTAGTGCTGGCACCGCCTTTCGTCGGGAACAAATTTTTGGCTCGATTATTTCAAAAGCTTTGGTTTTGGCTCTCCGTGCCCGTCACCATATTACTTGGCATAGCGATCATAGAACGGGTCCGAGCTTACGGATTGACCATCGAACGGGTACTCTTGGTGCTTGGCGTCATTTGGGCCCTTGGGATTGGACTTTGGTTTAGCTTCCGGCCGGACAAGTTCCGCGATATCAGATTTATACCAGGGTTTGCGGCAATCCTTTTATTGGTCGCATCGGTTTCAGCTCCGCTGATATCAGTTGTAAATCAAGACAAGAGGCTGGCGAGTTTTGCTAAAAAAGCTGGTATTGTCGATACAAATGGACTTCTTTTACAGAACCCAAAAATTACAGATATGTCTTCGGCGAAGAAAGCCAAGGGCGCCTTACAATATTTGTACAGGCACGATGAAAACAAACGGATCCAGAAACGTTTGAAGAAATGGGGTGTTGATCAATCTGCTGACGATTCGAAGCATGTATATGCTTTGTTAGGTCTGACTGATGTTAAAAATGATCCGAGAAGCTCAAGCCTAAATTTTGTCAATCCGAACAGATATATTGCCATATCTGGTTACGACCATGTGTCGGAAATTATACGTTCTTACGGAACAAATTCCAGCGAGCAGATTTTAGCGACCTATGAAACCCTTACAGTTTCAATCAAAGACGATGTTTTAAAAGGCAAGCGAGGAACAGAAACCGTTTTCTCTAAAAACCTGTTGGAATGGGAGCAATCATTCCCAAATGAAGACGGGAAATACGTAATTGATGATCCATATTTGACGTTGCTTGATGATCAGGGCGAAAAACTGATTTTACATCTGTCTAATTTAAATTCTTATAATGGCGAAAATCATTCTTGGGGATTTTACCTATTGTCCAAAGGGTTGGTTCCCAAAGAAGATTAAAGCCATGCCCGAATATCCCTCAGGGCCCGCTCTGCATGAAGACGTTTGCGATATCGGGTTTTGTTTTTGCCTTTAATCCGATTGCCGTTTTCATCCTTATAGATAATGCCTTCCATTGGGGGGAAGAGACCAAAATTGACATTCATCGGTTGAAACTTTGATTTTGGTCCAGTTATGAACCCGCCCGTGACATGCTCAACCAGCGCGCCCAGAGCTGTTGTGAGAGGTGGTACGGGATATTTGTTACCCAAGGCCTGTGCTGCGGCCATACGACCTGTTACCAGGCCTAAAGCAGCGCTCTCTACATACCCTTCAACCCCCATAATCTGGCCGGCAAAACGCAGATCAGGCCTGACCTTAAGCTGAAGTTGTTTGTTAAGGAGCTTAGGTGAATTTATGAATGTGTTGCGGTGAATACCGCCAAGTCGCGCAAAGACTGCATTTTCAAGGCCAGGAATGGTTTTAAATATCTCGGTTTGCGCGCCATATTTCATTTTCGTCTGAAACCCGACCATGTTGTAAAGAGTCCCCAAGGCATTGTCTTGCCGCAATTGAACAATGGCATGAGCCTTGACGGTCGGATTATGAGGATTTGTCAAGCCAACGGGCTTCATAGGACCAAAGCGTAAGGTCTGCGGACCTCGGGATGCCATAACCTCAATAGGTAGACAGCTTTCGAAATAGGGCGTGTCTTTTTCAAAATCTTTGAACTCGGTCTTTTCGGCCGTATTCAGAGCCTCAATAAAACGCTTGTACTGAGTTTGATCGAGTGGGCAGTTTATATAGTCTGCGCCGTCACCGCCTGGTCCCTTTTTGTCATAACGGCTCTGGAACCAGGCCTTACTAAAATCAATCGAGTCTTTATAAACTATCGGCGCAATGGCATCGAAAAAGGCGAGGCTGTCTTCACCGGTTGTTTTGAGGATGTCTTTGGCCAAGGACGGTGCGGTCAGCGGCCCCGTCGCGATAATAGTATTGCCCCATGATTTTGGCGGTAGGCCCTTAACTTCCCCGTATTCACTCGTGATTAGTGGGTGTTGCTGCAAGATTGTTGTGACAGCATCTGAAAACCCGTCACGATCAACCGCGAGAGCGCCGCCGGCGGGAAGCTTTGTCATATCACCCATACCCATAATAAGACTACCGGCCATTCGCATTTCTTCATGCAGTAGTCCCACTGCATTCCCAAGTTTATCATCTGATCTGAACGAGTTTGAACAGACCAGCTCTGCGAATCCACCTGTTTGGTGCGCATCGGTCATACGAGAAGGGCGCATTTCGTGGAGAATCACGGGGACGCCCATTTCCGCAATCTGCCAAGCTGCTTCGGATCCGGCGAGGCCAGCACCAATAATATGAACGGGTTTTGTCATAGGGCGGCTGATAACGTTGTGCGGGCAGCCCTGCAACTCGATTCTTTCAAATAGGACTCAACTC
Organism: Hellea sp.; assembly: GCA_020629545.1. Classification (GTDB taxonomy): domain Bacteria; phylum Pseudomonadota; class Alphaproteobacteria; order Caulobacterales; family Maricaulaceae; genus JACOMS01. Next base: position 67,715 of record JAHDDC010000004.1, on the reverse strand, counting down.
CAAAGCATATTGAAAAATGCTACATTTTGTGATAGTATATTATTATAGCAAGAGGAGGATCTAATGAATTTCAAACTTATAACTATCTCGCTGTGTCTAATCGGCTTGGGGGCTTGTGCAACACAAAATTTATCAATGGCAACTTCCGAAATGGATCAATTAAAGACAGGTTATATGTCTGCTGGGCTTACCGATGCAGACTTTGACCGTGATTTAATTCTGGGTACAAGATTGGCCGGATTAGAGTATTGTGGGCTAGGAAACTTCACGTCTGGCCAAGTAGCTTCGCTCGTTGCCAATAAGAAAACCGTGTCAAGGGAAACAGATCAAATCACAGATGTAATCCGGTATGGTAAAAATGAATCTTTGAAAATTTATAATGAATATTCCACGGATCTAGTATGCACTGAAAGTCATGAGAAGATCCTGGAACTGACCAAAGCGAAACTCGCCGAAAACGAACTTCCAGCCGATAGTATTTTGACAAAAGCGTATATTTATTCGGGCAGTAGATTAGCTTATCAGTATGAAAAAATGCCTCGATATAAGAACCATTTCGTGGGGAGCTTTCGGAAGCGTACTGTGGATTGGGATGGTTAGTTAGTCGTCATCAAGAGTTATTCTTGACTTGGGCTTTTAGTTTTCTTGGCCATAATCTACGATAAAGGGAGACTTGGGAATGAACATCTTAAAACCCGTCACGATCAACAGCGAGAGCGCCACCGGCGGGAAGCTTTATCATATCACCCATTCCAAGTTTATCATCTGATCTGAACGAGTTTGAACAAACGAGCTCTGCAAATCCACCTTTTTGGTGCGCATCGGTCATAATGGTAGGGCGCATTTCGTGGAGAATCACGGGGACGCCCATTTCCGCAATCTGCCAAGCTGCTTCGGATCCGGCGAGGCCAGCACCAATAATATGAACGGGTTTTGTCATAGGGCGGCTGATAACGTTGTGCGGGCAGCCCTGCAACTCGATTCTTTCAAATAGGACTCAACTCCAAAGCATATTGAAAAATGCTACATTTTGTGATAGTATATTATTATAGCAAGAGGAGGATCTAATGAATTTCAAACTTATAACTATCTCGCTGTGTCTAATCGGCTTGGGGGCTTGTGCAACACAAAATTTATCAATGGCAACTTCCGAAATGGATCAATTAAAGACAGGTTATATGTCTGCTGGGCTTACCGATGCAGACTTTGACCGTGATTTAATTCTGGGTACAAGATTGGCCGGATTAGAGTATTGTGGGCTAGGAAACTTCACGTCTGGCCAAGTAGCTTCGCTCGTTGCCAATAAGAAAACCGTGTCAAGGGAAACAGATCAAATCACAGATGTAATCCGGTATGGTAAAAATGAATCTTTGAAAATTTATAATGAATATTCCACGGATCTAGTATGCACTGAAAGTCATGAGAAGATCCTGGAACTGACCAAAGCGAAACTCGCCGAAAACGAACTTCCAGCCGATAGTATTTTGACAAAAGCGTATATTTATCCAGGCGGTAAATCTGTTCGCCAGTTTACCTATCGCGGAATCGACTCATATCATTTCCAGTCGAGCGGTCGAAAGCATACCGTTGATTGGGATGGTTAGTTAGTCGCTATCAAGAGTTAATCTTGACTTGAGCTTTTAGTTTTCTTGGCCATAATCTCCGATAAAGGGAGACATGGTAATGAGAAAGTTAGATTTCGGGCGTTTAGTGAGTTGGGGCTATAACGGAACAACAAGCCGAAACTTTTTTGTCCGGCTTGTTCTCTGGACCGCTGCATTAATACTGATTTTATATGCGGCGCTTGGTCCCTCGATCCTCAAGGCCTATGCTCCGTTTTTCCAAGCGAACTTTGAACTTCAACAAAATCCTGAAGATCCAGAAAGTATCAAAGCGATATTTGGAGTTTTGTCCGGATTGATGGGCAAGTTTATTGTGTTCATGTTGGTATTTTGGGCCGTTGTTGCATCTGCAGAAACAGCCTATCATAAGAATGTCTTTTTTAAGGAAGACCGTGGGTTTTTCCCGCTTCGTTTCGGCGGGTCTGAGTTAAAATTAATGGTCGCGCAGTTATTCGTTTGTCTGTGTTGGTTGCTAACATATTTTGGCGCTATCTTAGCCCTTGTACTAATTATCGGAATTCTCGGAGCTCTTGGCGGACTTCTCGGTAGTGTTGTAGCCGCGATATTAGTTGGCCTAGCCAGTTTAGTGGGAATTATTCTTTTTATCTGGGTTAATCTTTATGTATTTGCCCGGCTATCGCCAGCTGGCGCTGCGACTATCATGAATGATCGGATTATTACAGCAGATGCCTGGAGAATGACAAAAGGCAATGCGGCGCCAATCGTATTTGGTTTTTTGCTTATCGGGCTTGTAGGGTATGTCGTCATGAGCGTAGTCCAGTTTGGCGGTCTTTCTTTAGCATTTCCTGGTAGCGGAATAATGTCAGTCATGATGAGTTCCCCGTCACAAGACCCGTCGGAGACCTTTGCGATTATGGCAGAGCAAATTACCAATCCCGGAACCATGATTACGTTGATCCTCGCAATAATCATGATGGCCGTATTTATGCCACTTTGGTATATTGGGTTTTGGGGTATTGGAAATCGGGCAGTACTTGAGCTCAGCGAGAATAACTAACTATTTCATCCGCGCTTTATCGCGTTCCAAGATCGGTTTTAGGTACTTTCCGGTCCAGCTCGTTTTAACCTTAGCGACGTCCTCTGGACGTCCTATTGCGACGATTTCGCCGCCGCCATCTCCGCCTTCCGGCCCAAGGTCAATAATCCAGTCGGCGGTTTTGATTACGTCAAGGTTATGTTCAATCACAATCATAGTATTGCCGCCCTCCACAAGCTCTTGAAGAACTTCTAGTAGCTTGGCGACATCGGCAAAATGAAGTCCGGTGGTCGGCTCGTCCAAGACATAAAGTGTTCGGCCAGTGGAGCGTTTGGCAAGTTCCTTGGCGAGCTTGACGCGCTGTGCTTCGCCACCGGACAATGTTGTGGCTTGTTGCCCGACTTTTAAGTAACCCAAGCCAACTCTTTGTAATGTTACCATTTTATCTCGAATGGAGGGAACAGCCTTAAAAAAATCTGCGGCTTCATCAACTGTCATTTCCAGAATGTCTGAAATCGACTTATTCTTAAATTTGATATCAAGTGTCTCGCGGTTATATCGTTTTCCGGTACACACATCACAAGTCACATAAACGTCAGGCAAGAAATGCATCTCGATCTTGATGACGCCGGCGCCTTGACAGGCCTCGCACCGTCCGCCTTTGACATTAAATGAAAACCTTCCGGGCTTATATCCGCGGGCTTTCGCTTCAGGGAGACCCGAAAACCAATCTCGGATCGGTGTAAAGGCGCCTGTATAGGTCGCGGGGTTAGACCGTGGTGTACGGCCAATCGGCGCCTGGTTAATCTCAATGACCTTGTCGAGATGCTCAAAGCCCTCAGCGCTTTCATAAGGCATAGGTTGAACAGACGAATTATTAAGCTTCCGCGCTGCGGCCTTATAGACGGTTTCAACCGTGAGAGTTGACTTTCCGCCGCCGGAGACACCCGTAACACAAATAAACATTCCCAGAGGGAATTCGACGGAAACATTTTTTAGATTGTTTCCGTTTAGACCTTTTAAGGTCAGTTTTTTGCTGTCTTTTCCTTCTCGCCGTTCGTCTGGTAAGGCGATTTGTTTTTTACCAGTCAAATATTGTCCCGTGACCGACGTCTTACTTTTTTTGATTTGATTAGGCGTTCCCTGAGCTATAATTTCGCCGCCGTGGATGCCAGCAAGAGGGCCCATATCTATCACATGATCGGCTGTTAGAATGGCGTCTTCATCATGTTCGACGACAAGGACGGTATTGCCTAGGTCCCTCAAATTTTGCAGCGTCTCCAACAACCGAGCGTTATCACGTTGATGCAAGCCAATGCTGGGCTCATCAAGAACATAAAGAACACCCGTCAGACCCGACCCAATTTGAGAGGCAAGGCGAATGCGCTGACTTTCGCCGCCTGATAAAGAGCCGGACCCACGGCCAATGGTTAGATAATCAAGTCCGACTGCGTTGAGGAAATCCAAACGGTCTGAAATTTCTTTCAATATACGTTCGCCAATTTCAAGTTCCTTGGGTGAGAGCTCTGTCTTCAGGGAAATAAATCTATCCTTGGCGTCGCGAATAGACATTTCTCCGGTTTCCGAAATCGGCATGCCGGCGACTTTTACGCAAAGCGCTTCAGGTTTCAGACGGCGTCCTTCGCAGGCTGTACAATCTGCCGATGACATATATTTGCTAAGCTCCTCCCGCATCCATGTACTTTCGGTCTCTCGGTAGCGTCGCTCAAGATTGGGTATCACGCCTTCAAATGGTTTTGTCGTTTCGTATCGGCGTCCTTCGTCCTTATACACGAACTTGATAGACTGTCCTTTTGTTCCATAAAGAACGACGTCCTTGGCTCCGTCCGAAAGGTCATCCCAGGGCGTCTCAGTGGAAAAGCCATAATGCTCTGAAAGTGCCTTTAAAGTCTGCATGTAAAGACTGCTGGGTGTTTTTGACCAAGGCGCGATTGCGCCGCCGCCAAGGGATTTATGATCAGCAGGCACGACCAGCCCTGCGTCAAATTTAAGTTCTTTTCCTAATCCATCACAGATCGGACACGCTCCGTGCGGACTATTAAATGAAAATAGCCGGGGTTCAATTTCAGGGATTGTGAAACCCGAAACGGGGCAAGCGAACTTTTCACTGAATAGGATGCGTTCTCCGTCATCCTCTGCGATTTCGGCTACGGCTAGTCCGTCCGCAAGCCGTAGTGCGGTTTCAATACTATCAGCGAGGCGGGTTTCGAGGCCAGCCCGGATGACAACCCGATCAACTACAATGTCAATGTCATGTTTAAATTTCTTATCAAGTGAAGGCGCTTCTTCGATGCGATAAAACTCTCCATCTATTTTCGCGCGCTGAAACCCTTGTTTCATGAGGTCAGCAAATTCCTTGCGATACTCTCCTTTTCGGCCTCTCACGATCGGCGCAAGGACATAGAGTTTAGTGCCTTCAGGAAGCGCCATAACCCGGTCGACCATTTGACTTACGGTTTGGCTTTTAATTGGGAGACCCGTTGCTGGCGAGTAGGGGACACCTATGCGAGCCCAAAGTAGGCGCATATAATCATATATTTCTGTAACTGTTCCAACGGTTGAACGCGGATTCCGCGATGTCGTTTTCTGCTCAATGGAGATAGCCGGTGATAGACCTTCTATCGAGTCTACATCTGGTTTGCCTTGAAGCTCAAGAAACTGCCTGGCGTAAGCCGACAAACTCTCTACATAGCGCCTTTGTCCTTCTGCATAGATCGTATCGAAGGCTAAAGAAGACTTGCCAGAACCAGACAGGCCAGTGATCACAATCAGTTTGTCCCGGGGAATGTCGACGTTGACATTTTTGAGGTTGTGCTCTCGGGCACCACGGACCTGAATTGATTTTAACGAGCTCATTTGGCGACCCTTTGGAGAATTGTGGATAGTTTTTGACTAAATAGCTTCATGGGTAGACTTGAATTTCTGCTTTGGACAAAACAATATCGGAAGTGAATGTGCAAGACAGAATCAGGACTTGCCAACAAGAACATAATGTGAACATAATGACGTAAGTCAAGTTAAGGGTGATGATATGGCCGGTTCTGTAAACAAGGTGATTTTGGTAGGAAATGTCGGGAAAGATCCTGAGACGCGTTCCTTTAGCAATGGCGGGAAAGTCTGCAACTTTTCACTCGCGACTTCTGAAACCTGGCGAGACAAACAATCGGGTGAACGACGTGAAAGCACGCAGTGGCACAACATCGCCATTTTCAACGAAAACCTGGTTAAGGTCGTCGAGAACTATGTCCAGAAGGGTAGTAAACTTTATATCGAAGGTCAGCTCCAGACCCGGAAATGGCAAGATCGCGACGGAAATGATCGCTGGACAACTGAAGTTGTCTTACAGCGTTTCAGGGGTGAATTAGTTCTATTAGATAGTCGTGGAAACGGCGGTAATGGTGATCGCGGCGGGTATAATCAATCCCGTAACGTTGATGATTATAGCAGCGGTAGTTCTAAATCTGCCTCGGCCCAAGAAGGGCCGATGGAGAGTTTTGAGCTTGATGACGAAATCCCGTTTTAGGGTTTAGTTCAAAGCCTTATCCAACATTTCATTAAGGCGGGGAATACTAGCGCCGGCTAGATATTCGTCGCCGATCAAAAAGAATGGCGTTCCGGTTAAGGGGCGTAGCTTTTGGCCCATGACCATCGTTTCTTCGATGTGTTTTGCGATTTCGGGATCATCCATATCAGCCCGCATTTGAGCGACGTCAACACCAACCTCTTTTGCGACTTCGTTGATCCGCTCGTCGGATAGGCCGCGTGCCTCCATTAGGGCGGCATGCATTTCAAGATACTTTCCTTGGCGTGCTGCAGCCATAGCCGCTTTTGATGCTTTTCTAGAGGTCTTGGTACGGCCGTCTAGAATTGGCATTTCCTTGAAAATAACTCGAATGTCATTTGGATGTTTTTCAATTTTCTCGACCAACCAATCTGTAGTCCGTTTGCAGTAAGAGCAATTGTAATCGAAAAACTCAACGATCGTCACTTTGGCGTTATCTGGTCCAATCACAACATCGCGCTTGTCGTTATAAATGCCGGACTTTACAGCTTCGATAGATTCCCAGTCTTGCTTGGATTCTAGCTCAATTAGAGCATCCCGCACTACCTCAGGATTCTCCATCAAATATTCATAGACAATCTTTTCGATGGCTTCTTTGTCCTGAACGCCCACTTGTCCGGCTTGTGAACAGGCTGGAAAAGCGAGAACGCTTGCGGCTAACATGAGTGTTTTAAGCGCCTTCATGTGGCATCTCCCTGATGAGTTTCATAATCGCTAGCGGAAAATGGTTAGCAATCTGTGAGTATTGTCACGGTTTAGGTTTATAACGATCTTTTTTCTTTCGCGCGAGTTGCGTATCCGCAATCACCACAATGTCACTGGCCCTGCGCCACTGGGGAATAGACCGTGCCATATCTTTCTGAGCGCGTGCGGCAAAGGACCTGGCGCGTTGATAATCACCCATTGCAAAGGACTGCTCCGCAACGGCATATTTTGCAAGAGCTTCTTCACCGATTGAACCGTATCCTTGAGACAAGTAGTACCAAGCCGCACTGTTTTTCGGTTCTTTTTGAATTGCGCTTTTCAATAATTTGATAGCTTCCATAGCGTCTTCACGCTCATCTGTTTCGAGATAGGCCTGTGCGAGCATCATCTGAAATAGCGGCGCATCGGGTTTCAGTTCCATAGCGCGGCGAATAGGTTCCAGCGATTCTTTTCCTTTTCCGCTCTCATAGAGGATTTGCCCCTTAAGTTCGTGATAGTATGGGTTTTGAGTATCAGTTTCGATGAGTGCATCTATTTCGCGTAAAGCGCTCGGTAGGCTGGCACTCCTGAAATATGCGACGGCTCGAGCATATCGGGCTTCGTCGGATAAATCTGTGGTCGGATATCGAGAAAATACTAGTTGAGGCGCTTCCAAAAAGCCGCGAAGCTTGGCTTGCGTCATAACCAGCTTTTTCGTGTCCTCGGCGCTGTCCGGCGTATCCGTGTATGGACTTTCATCGACAACTTCACGAAGCGAGTCGATCCGCTGGCTGGATAAAGGGTGTGATCGGAAATAGGGATAACGTTTCGCATTTGAAAGGACTTCTTGATAGCGAAACTTTTCAAAAAACTGGATAAGTCCTTTGCCGGATTGCCCTGTTCTTTCCAAGTATTGGGCCGCATATTGATCAGCAGCTGCCTCATTGACCCGCGTGTAAGCCAAAATATCGAGAATTCCAAATTGCTGGGATCCGCCCAGGACAAGAGCGCCGGCTTCGCCTTCGCCTGCAAGAATAGCCGCCAAGCCAATGCCTGCTGCAATCAGCATGGATCCATACGCGCTGCGCTGTCCATAGTCACTCCGAACCAAATGACCTCCGGCAATGTGTCCCGCTTCATGGGCTATAACGCCCTTCAGCTGGTTAGGAGTCTGAGATCGAAGAATTAGGCCAGAATGCAGAAAAATATTCTGACCACGAGTAACGAAAGCATTTAGTGCGTCGTCGTTGACGATATAAAGATCAACGCTATCCGGGTCCAATCCGCCAGCCCTCAATAGAGGTGTAGAGAAATCCCGAAGAGTTTCTTCAATCTCGGTATCCCGTAGCAAGGATTGGGCATTGGCGGTCGCCACTTGCATGCTAACCACAGCAAAACAAACTAATAGTTTTGCTAAAAGCAATCTCAAAGTTTTACCACGCGCCATAGAACAGTCCTAGTTTCCGTTCAAACATGGCCCATTAATGCTGACCGTCAAGTGAATGAGCCGTAACAATTCGGTGAAAATACCTGTATATGACTGATATTTAATCTTTTTTACGTCTGAGCGACCACCATCCACTTTTCTTGGGCGTATCAGACTTCTTGTCCGCCTTTGAATCGCCTTTTTCATCTTCTATTGGCTTTGGTTTAGTTTTCGGTGCTGCCTTTTTGGTTGGAGCTTTTTTTGCTTCCGCTTTTTGGGTGTTGCCCGCTTCATCTTTGGCAACGACTTTCTTAGGAGCCGGCTTTTTGGTCGTAGATTTTTTGACAGTAGCTTTCTTTGTCGCGGGTTTTTTAGCGGCTGTCTTTTTAGGAGCTGCTTTTTTAGTCGCGGACTTGGCTTTTGCCTTTGTTTCGGTCTTTGCCTCAGACCCGTCTTCATCTTCCGAGTTTGTTTTACGGGTAGGTGCTTTTCGGCGTGTAGTTGACTTGGCCTGAGCTTTTTCTTCGGAAATAGCCTTTACGTTGTCAGCCGTTTTTTCCGTTGGTGAATTTGAGTCAGTTTTTGATTCTGAACTCTTCTTCCGGCTACGAGATCTTTGGGTTGGTGCCTTCTCGTTTTCTTCCGATTTTCGCGCCGGGGCTTTCCGACGTGTTTTTGACCTAGGCTTTTCAGCTTTGATATCCTCCGATTCCGTTTTAAGCGTTTCGGTATTATCATCAGTTCCAGACTCATCCTTTGCTGATTTAGATGACTTGCGTCTACGAGATCGTTTCTGCTTGGGCGCGTCTTCGGCCTGATTGTCAGCGTCTTCACCAGTCTCAGCTGTTTCGGCATTGTCATTTTCATCGGTATTTTCGGCGCCTTCGATCTGATCCTTTGACTTATCTCCGCGCCGGCGACGGCCTCCGCGACGACCTCTTCTGCGACGTTTTTTGCCTTCTGTTTCGTCACGTTCCTCATCGACCTCTTCAGCGTCCTCGTCTTGAGATTCGTCGGTCTTGGATTTAGATTTTCTATTTCGCGAATTGGACTTTTCCGCCTCCTTTGCGGTTTTGCGGATTTCCTTTTCAATTTCCGCAATGGCATCCACATTCTTTCCGGGGGCTTTCTCAATTTCAGTCAATGCATATTCAGGCAAAAACAGGTCAGGATCTGACTCTACAACGGCATACATGCCAAAATCGTTTTTAATAGCGTTGAGCTCGTCACGTTTATGATTGAGAATAAAGGCTGCAACTTCGGGCGCTACAGTCAGTCGGGCTTTCGCTGTTTGACCGCGAGCTGCTTTTTCTTCCAAGGCGCGAAGCGCTTTTAGCGCTGCGGAGTCTACTGTCCGTTTTCGACCTACACCTTGACAATGCGGGCAATGAACCGTTGATCCTTCAAGAAGGCTCCTACGGCGACGCTGCCGAGAAATTTCCATCAAACCAAACTGTGAAATACGGCTAGCCTGAACGCGTGCGCGATCACGACTAAGAGCTTCTTTCATTCGTTTCTCAACAGCGCGATTATTTCGGTTCTCGTCCATGTCGATAAAGTCAATTACGACGAGCCCTGCAAGATCTCTCAAACGCATCTGACGCGCTACTTCGTCCGCCGCCTCCAGATTAGTTTTCAAAGCAGTACGTTCCACATTGCGCTCTTTTGTCGAACGTCCAGAGTTAACGTCAACAGAAACCAGGGCTTCGGTAGGGTGAATAACAAGATAGCCACCGGATTTAAGCTGCACTAAGGACTCCAAACTATCTTCAATTTGGCTTTCAACTTGATAACGCAAAAATAGTGGGATCGGATCTTTATACGCTTTTACGTTCTTGGCGTGGCTAGGCATCAGCATTTTTATAAAGTCTTTGGCTGACTTATAGGCGTCATCGCCCTGAACCAAAATTTCATGGATATCTTTGTTGTAGAGATCTCGAATGGACCGTTTAACCAGATTGCCTTCCTCGTGGATAAGGGCCGGGGCGATAGACTTTAAGGTCGTCTCACGAATAGTCTCCCAAAGACGGGATAAGTAATCATAGTCGCGTTTGATCTCTGATTTAGTACGCTTGGCACCAGCGGTCCGCACAATAACGCCCATGCCTTGAGGAACTTTAAACTCCGAAACTACGGATTTAAGACGTTTCCGATCTGAACCATTGGCTATTTTGCGAGAAATCCCGCCGCCTTTGGGTGTGTTGGGCATTAAAACACAATAGCGACCAGCAAGAGACAGATATGTAGTCATAGCAGCGCCTTTATTACCGCGCTCCTCTTTAACGACTTGGATTAGAAGGATTTGACCACGTTTGATAACTTCTTGTATCTTATATCTCTGACGATAAGAGCGTGATCTGCGTTTCTTAGCTGTTTTCTCCTGCTCATCTGCAACTTCGGCATCCGCATCTGTTTCGCTATCGCTATCACCTTCAGTCTTTTCTTCATCTGAATCGTCGTCGATATCCTCGTTATCATCTGAATCAGATAGTTCATCTTCATCATCAGCGGTCTCTTCATCAATGTCTTCTTCGTCTTCCGAGGTTTTCTTTGACTTAGATTTCTTTTTCGATGATTTTTTTGATTTTGGCTTTTCAGCCTCTTCCTCTTCTTCGGCCTGTTCTTCCAAAGTCTCTGCTTCTTCAGCTTCCAGCAAGGCGATTCTATCCTCATAAGGAATCTGGTAGTAGTCCGGGTGGATTTCACTAAAGGCGAGGAAACCGTGGCGATTTCCGCCATACTCGACAAATGCGGCCTGCAAAGAGGGTTCAACCCGCGTTACTCGTGCGAGGTAAAGATTTCCTCTTAATTGTTTTTTGGAAGCACTTTCAAAATCAAGTTCTTCGACCTTCGTTCCGTCGACTACGACAACCCGTGTCTCTTCCGGGTGGAACGCGTCGATAAGCATTCTTTTTGGCATTAAATTCTCCGATATGCCCCGAACCATTCCTGAATCGCGCCAAAATGGCAGCGCCGGTTGTCAAAAGGGGCTTAAAATTAAAATTTCTGATCAATGTTGCAGCATAGAACATCGGCTCAAAGCCGTATTCGTCATATCGAATCTGTGTCCGTGCCAGCATGGTAATCCTGTATTTCGTCACAATGAATGGACGTGGCCAGCTCTTCTCATAAGAATCTGCCCGTAAGAGTTGATAACATCAAGAGATTAACAGTTGCAATCGGAAACCAAATTAATTCGCTGTTATAAGAGGTGGCCAGGACTGAATAAACTCAGCACATGGTAACATATTCATAAGACTCTCAAGTTTATTAAGGCTTTGTTTAGCTAACGGATTTCTGTGCGGGTTTGTGTATTTATATGGATTTGTCTCTTTCTAGGCGTTTCGAACGTCTATGCTGCGGCTATTGATGGTATCAGCACAAAGCTTGAAGGGCCGAATATAGCCGTGGTCAATCTTTCTGGTTCAGACCTGAGTGAAGATAGGGTCAAAGTCTTTCAAATATCAAAGGGGGATCCGAGGGTTGTTATTGATATCAAGTCCGGAACATCGCCGTTGTTATCCAAAGGCGTCTTTCGCAAAGACGACATTTTCGGCATCAAGTCAGTTCGGGGAGCGCTATCGGACGGAGGCAAAATTCGTTTTGTACTTGACCTAAGCCCGAACACAAAACTTTCGAGCCATAAAATTTCGGAAGACAAAGTGGCGATCCGTATCTACGGACAATTTGGCCGAAAATTTCAAGCGACAATGGCAATCGCTACGATTGATAAAAATGTTCCGGTTCCTCGCCTAAAACCAGCGCCATATACCAAGCGCGTGGTTGTGATTGATGCTGGTCATGGCGGGCACGATCCCGGTGCGATTGGCAAATCCGGGCTGCAGGAAAAAAAGGTTACACTGAGTGCTGCGCTTGAGCTCAGACGATTATTGTTGGCAACTGGGCGTTATAAGGTTGTCCTTTCGCGAGGGCATGATCGCTATGTTGAACATGATGATAGGTTACGGGTCGCTCGAGCTAATAGTGCTGATTTGTTTATCTCCATTCACGCAGATTCGACCGAAGGCAATACGGCACGAGGAGTATCCGTTTACACTCTCGCGGACCGCGCCAAGAAACGATCGAAAAACATTGTAAATTCGCAAAACTGGATCATGGATGTAAACCTTTCTGAACAAAGCGACAGCGTTGGAAATATTCTCGTGGATCTAGCTCAGCGTAATACCTTTTCTAGGTCCACTGAATTTGCTGATGTCCTCATTTCGCATATGGGACGATCGAGTCATTTGCTTAGAAATACTCACAGACGAGCGGGGTATTACGTCTTATTGGCTCCTGATGTTCCGGCTGTTCTCTTGGAGCTTGGCTTCTTGTCTAATGCGGAGGATGAACGCCTGCTAAAGTCGGAGCGGCATAGACAAAAACTTATGCGCTCAGTTGCGTCTGCGATTAATCAGTATTTTGACCGTCAAAACCCGTGACTTCATAGCGAATATCGGTAATTTACACAAATTGAATCACTTTTAGCCTTAATCGCAACAAAATCATGCGCGAAGACGGGACTGGAAACCAAAGAGACGATGGCTGTAATACGTAAAATATTTTCGTGGGCATTTATAAAGTGGATCCTGATTATTGGGTTCTTTGTTGCGCTTTGCTTGTTCATCTTCGCCGCAATTTACTCTATTCGTGTAACCAAGGATTTACCGTCGGTAGAGGCATTATCAGAATATCGACCGCCGATTATGACTAGAGTTCATGCTGGTGACGGAAAACTTATCGCCGAATATGCGGAACAGCACCGTGTTTTTGTTCCCATAGAATCTATTCCAGAAGAAATTCAGCATGCATTTGTCGCGGCTGAGGACCAACGTTTCTACCAACATGACGGATTCGATGAAAAGGGCTTCGCACGAGCAATGCTCGCCAATATTCGTCATAAGCTTAAAGGGGAAAGACTTGAGGGCGGTTCGACTATCACGCAGCAAGTTGCTAAGAACTTCCTCGTTGGAAACGATAGGACAATTGCACGGAAAATAAGGGAAATTGTAATTGCAACCCGGATTGAAAAAGCGCTCGATAAAGACCATGTACTTGAGCTTTATTTGAATGAGATTTACCTCGGTGAACGCTCATATGGTATTGCCGCAGCGTCTTTAAATTACTTTGGTAAGTCTTTGGAAAAGTTAACTTTATCTGAAATGGCTTATCTGGCAGCTCTTCCCAAAGCACCCAACAATTATGATTTAGAAGATGATAAAGAGCGAGCTATTAATCGACGGAACTATGTGCTGAACCGGTTAGTCACAGATGGTTATGTGCCTGAAGCAGAGGCAGAAGCGGCTAAGCAAGATGATCTCGTTGGTGTTGAACGCTTGACCGGCGAACAATATCTTGCGGCCGATTATTTTGTTGAGGAAGCTCGAAAGAAAATCTTCTCCATGTACGGAGAAGAAGAGTTGTACAAGGGCGGGCTGTCAATACGGACGACACTTGATACCAATCTTCAGCTCATCGGGCGTCGGGCCCTTCGCAACGGTCTGGAGGCTTATGATAAACGATATGGTTATCGCGGGCCGCTGGATAGATTTTCAAGCTTTGATGACTGGAAGCCCCGATTAGATAAATTCACGGTTCCGAGAGATATTGGGGATTGGCGAGTTGCTTTGGTACTAGATGCGAACTCCAAAACGGCCAAACTCGGATTTTCGAAGAAACGCGACGAGGAGACCCGTCCAAATCAAGGAACACTTTCGCTTGCCGATATGAAGTGGGCTGCTCCAAATGTTGATGGGAAACGCGGAAAGGATCCAGTAGCCGTCAATAAAGTCATTCAAACCGGTGATCTTATTCTTGTATCGAAAAAACCGAAAACCGAAAATGAATACATGTTGCAACAGGTCCCTGAAGTGAACGGCGGTTTGATAGCCATGGACCCGCATACAGGTCGTATACTGTCACTTGTCGGCGGTTACAGTTTCAACCAAAGCCAGTTTAACAGAGCCACGCAAGCCTATCGACAGCCCGGATCATCCTTCAAACCTTTCGTTTATGCTGCGGCTATGAACCATGATTTCACACCAGCGTCGAAAGTTCTAGACGCTCCCTTTGTGATTAAGCGTCAAGATACCGATTGTGTGGAAAACGAAGATGGTGTTTTAGAACTACGAGATACGGACGAAGACGGACAGATTGTTGAACCCGATCCGACCGAAGACGAAAAGCGGGAAGCTGCTACCGAAGATGAATGCGAGCGTTTTTACAAGCCTGGAAACTATGCCGAAGGTAAGTTTTATGGCCTCAGTACATTACGACTTGGGCTGGAAAAATCCCGAAACCTTATGACGGTTCGCCTTGCAAATGATATAGGCATGGCCGAAATCATGGAATATGGCCGTAAATTCGATATTTATGATGATCCTAAACCAGAGCTTGCCTGGGTTTTAGGCGCCGGCGAAACAACAATGATGCGCTTGGCTACAGCTTATTCTATGTTGGTGAATGGTGGAAAGCGGATTGATCCACATATACTTGACCGTGTTCAGGATGGGCAGGGAAAATCAGTTTTCGTTGAAAATGATGAGATCTGCAATGTGTGCAAACAAGATGTCTGGAACGGCCAAGCTCCCCCAGATCTTCCTGATTTACGTGAAGAAGTGATCGATCCCGTTACGGCCTATCAAGTTACGTTTATGTTGCAGGGGGTTGTCCAAAACGGAACTGGCGTAAGCATTCGGTCATTAGGTCGTCCATTGGGCGGTAAAACGGGCACAACCAATGACTATAATGACGCTTGGTTTATGGGCTTTTCCCCAAATCTTGTAGCGGGTGTCTATGTTGGATATGATACGCCTCGATCTCTGAACAATGAAGCGGGGTCCAAAGCGGCGGCTCCGATATTCAAAGAGTTTATGAGAGATGCTTTAAAAGACAAATCCAAAATCCCATTTCGCATTCCCGAAGGGGTGTCATTTTCGCCCGTTAACCGGGTCAGCGGAGAGCCATCCTATATTGGGGCTCCCGATTACATTCTAGAAGCATTTAAACCAGGCACTGAGCCAAAAATTGATGAGGTTAGTAATACCATCCGCTTTGGAAGTGGGACAGACTCTGTATTTGGAATTACACCTGCTGCTCCAGTTGAAGATGATGGCGATAAGAGCTTTGATTTAGATACACTTGATCTGCCTCGGGGCGAGATTATTGAGACCTCGACGTCAGACGGCGAGGAGAGTCAGTTGGGCGATGTAAATGCGCCAGAAACCGTCAACAATACCCCTGAGGGAACTATCAAACCACCACTTCCGACCCCGCCAGTGCCAGACACTAATGATGACGAGGAAGACCTCGATGACGGACTTTATTAGGACAAATTGTGAAAGCTGAAACCGAACAAAGTAAGCAGGCCATTGAAAAATCTTTGGACCTGCTAAGGAGGCGTCTTTGACTGGGAGACAGCTGAACGCCGCCTAGCAGAACTTAACGCTCTTTCAGAAAATCCTAGCTTTTGGGACGATCCTCAGAAGGCCCAGAAGCTCATGCGTGAACGTGGAAAGCTTGAGTCTGCCTTTGAAAACATTACTTCGATTGAATCTGATCTGTCTGATACCCTAGAGTTAATCGAGCTCTCCGAGCTTGAGGGTGACGCTGACTTATTGAGAGAAGCCGAGGACGATCTCAAGGCTCTGCTCGAGCGAAGCGCCGATGCTGAACTTCAGGCTCTTTTGTCAGGGGAAGCCGATAGTAATGATTGTTTTCTCGAAATTCATCCAGGTGCCGGAGGGACTGAAGCGCAGGATTGGGCAGAAATGCTCCTGCGCATGTATACGAAATGGGCATCATCGCGAGGGATGAAAACTGAATTTCTTGAGGAACAATCCGGAGATGAGGCAGGGATTAAATCTGCAACCATCAAGGTTAAAGGAGAGAACGCTTATGGCTGGCTTAAGACTGAATCTGGTGTTCACAGATTAGTTCGTATTTCGCCGTTTGATTCTAACGCTAAGCGTCATACGAGCTTTGCAAGTGTTTGGATTTACCCCGAAGTCGATGACACGATTGAAATCGATATTAATGAAAGCGATTGTAGGGTCGACACTTATAGGGCCTCTGGAGCGGGCGGGCAGCACGTCAATAAAACCGATAGTGCGATTAGGATAACGCATAATCCAACGGGTATAGTTGTGCAGTGTCAGAATGATAGATCCCAGCATAAAAACCGAGCCCAAGCCTGGGATATGCTGCGCGCCCGTCTATATGAGCTTGAGCTTAAGCGACGTGAAGAAGAAGCGCAAAGCGAAGCAGATTCAAAATCGGAAATCGGTTGGGGTCATCAAATTCGATCTTATGTCCTTCAGCCTTATCAATTGGTAAAAGATCTCCGTACCGGTGCCGAAACATCTGACACAAGCGGTGTATTGGATGGTAAAATAGATTTATTTTTATCAGCGTCTCTTAGTCAGCAAATAGAGTCAACGTGATTGGGCAATAAGACGGTATTTGGATTTTCCACGCTAAAAAAGTCTGACGATCCCGAGCCATATGAGCCATTAGCGGAGGAACTTCCACTAATAGGGCTAGCGGAAAGCAATGCTGATTATCAAACACTCCAGAACAGAGTGTTTTTCAAATGTTAATCCCAAACAAAATCTTTTTTATGATGCCGCTGGCTTGGGCTTAGGCGCCGCTTTTTTCATCACGGGGGCGGCGGCTTGTTTGCGACGTGAGCACTTACCGTCAAAAAATGCGCCATTCGCAATAGTAAGCTTGTCTTGAATAATATCAGCCTGAACATTTGCTGTTTCAGCGAGCTCAACTAAGCTAGCATTGATCTTACCCGTAACTTTACCTCGGACATAAACCGCCTTGGCTTTCACGTCGCCGCTAATAGCACCTTGCTCACCGATGGTGATTGTTGAAGCCGTGACATTACCTTCGTGGCGACCATCTATTTGGACATCGCCATCTGTTCGAATTTCCCCAATTATGGTCAGGTCACGTCCCAGAATAGACGGTGCGTTTGCTACGGGTCTTGGTGCAGATTTTTTGAGGTTGGCCTCAGGGGCTGGCTGCGAAGGTTTCTGGGAATTTGTTTTACTGAACATAAAGTCCTGCCTTTAAGAATTTATCCGGGTCGTAAACTCTGCCTTGAAAGCGAACTTCATAGTGCAGGTGAGTGGCTGTACTGCGTCCGGTTGAACCCATGCCACCAAGCTTACTTCCTTTTTCAACTTTTTGCCCACGTTTAACATAGGTCTTCGCCAAATGCGCGTATTTCGTCGTAAAGCCATGACCATGATCGATAATGACGACCTTACCATAAGCTCCTTTACTGCCAGAGTAAATCACGATTCCAGGTGCGGTCGCAAGAACAGGCGCCATACGATATGAAGCGATATCCACAGCTGAATGCATAGCAGGGCGTCGAGTGAATGGGTCCTTTCGGACACCGAAAGAGCTGGTGCGATAGTGATCAACTTCAACAGGTTGACCAAGCGGTATTGATGTTAGGGCGTCGTCCAAAAGTTTGGCTTCGAATGCTCGGGCTTTGATTGTGCCGACTCGAGCATCGACACCTTCACTGGCCACAGACATCAGTGGCCCGCCTGAACCAAAGGTTCCGGCCGACAAAACGTCTTCTACATTCAAATTAGTAGCTTCGATAATAGCTCGTGCACTTTCGATCCGGTTGAGAGTTTCGTTTTCCGCGGCAAGAAGAATGTCATTCTGAGTTTCATCAAGGTTTGTTAGGGGTTTATCAAGGCCGACCCCGATGTCGACTCCGGTCGTATTAATTTCGGCAACACGCGAGACTCTGGGCAAGGCGTCTCGAACAGTTGGAGATCGTAGGATTTTAGGCTTAGCGTACCCTGCCAGATCCATACTCGGGATATTTGCGTCGATGACCGGCTGGTTAACAAGTTGCGCGATCGCAGCGTGCTTTTCTTGAAAGCTCCGAGCTGCCATTTCAAAAGTTTCCTGTTGTTGGGTTAACTGTAACTGCGCATTGGAATAACGCGCCTCAGCATCATCTAGCAAACGCTCATACTCGGCCTTAATCAGTTTATTGTGTTTGCTGGGTCCGCGCAGAGGGTTATGACCCCAGACTAGATTGAAAATGGTAATCAGGCACCACATCGCCACCATTCCGAAGATAGTTGATACGATCAACTGCGTGCGAGTTTTAAGCACGAAGTAACTGACTTCGCCGCCCGACCTTAAATAAATTTGTCTCTCTGGAAAGTATCGTAAAATCAACGATTTACTTTCCTCAAAGATATTCCCAATCATGTGTTCCCCAGGGCAATCTTAATTTTTCTGCATACCACGAAATTCTAAAGAAGAATTCAAGCTAAAATTATGGTTAATTACTAATATTTCTACAATGTAATGCAATTAAATCAACGGGAGGTAATATTCCTCAAATAATCCAGCTTTTGCGCGGGCCAAATCATTAAAAGGGGGCTTTAATTTGCCTTTAAAATAGGATCGGACCTGTTCATGAAAGTATTTTTCCGAATCCTTACCCCGTTGAGACGAAAAATATCCAAACCATTTTGTGCCGAAGGCAACATGAGGGATCTCTTCCTCGAGTATAGTTGATAGGATGTTGACTGCGTTTTTATCTCCGATTTTTTCAAATCGGCTTATCATCTGAGGCGTAACATCGAGCCCCCGTGCTTCCAAGACCATAGGCGCAATTGCGAGACGAGCAGCGATATCGGACTCTGTTTGTTCGGCGGCCTCCCAAAGTCCGTTATGAGCTTTAAAGTCTCCATATTTGAATCCGTGTTGCGCCAAGTATGATGATAAGAGGCTGAAGTGCCGAGCCTCATCGTTGGCAACGCTCAACCAATCGCCGATAAAAGATATTTGATCAAATTCGGTTATGAACTCGTCGCTCGGACCAAATCGGAGCGTCATATCAAGAGCCAGATTAATCGCATTGAACTCGATATGAGCCACGGCATGCATCAGGGCCGCTCGGCCATCGGTGCTTCCAATACGGCGGCGGGGCACACTATTGGGCGGAACGAGTTCTGGCAGATCGGGCTTACCTGGATGCGCTGGAGGCGTAACAGGAGGCCCGACGTCTAAGCTATCGTTTTTCCAGGATTTGAAGATGGCCTGAGTTTTCCGGACTTTGTCTTCAGGCGTGCAAGCGCTCAGGGCCTGGAAAACTGCCTGAAAAACTTCCGCCATGCTTAAAGCGATTTAAGAGTATCAAGAACTTGTTGCGCGTGCTCCTTGACTTTAACTTTTGGCCAGATTTCAATGATCGTCCCGTCTGGTCCGATCAAGAATGTAGCACGCTGTATTCCCATATAGGTTTTCCCATACATCTTCTTTTCGGTCCAAACCCCGTAATCCTCGGTAACTTTTCCTTCAAGATCTGCCCCGAGATCAATTGTAAGGTTTTGCTTGGCAATGAAATTATCGTGTTTTTTCACACTGTCTCGCGAAACACCGAGAATGCTACAATTCAGATCGGAAAACTCATCCTTTAATGCTGAAAAGTCTTTGGCCTCGACTGTACATCCAGGTGTATTGTCCTTGGGATAAAAATAAAGGACCAAATAACGACCTTTATTGTCTGACAGAGAAAAAGATTTACCGTCATTCCCCGGCATCGAAAAATCCGGTGCTTTATCGCCAATCTGAAGAGAAATCATGACAACCTTTCCAAAATCATGTTAGGGCATTTTTAGATCTCCATATGGACTCAAATGTGAATCATAACAAGGACAATGATGGACCAATTCAAGGTCCAGGTTCACCCAATCTTTTCGATCGAGTTGTTCTAGCTTGGAATTCAGATAAGTCGGGCGCCAAAGTTCTTCGCTATGTACTGGTCGGGATTTGGGGGTTAGCCGGTGAGGCAGTCTCTCTCATATTGGGATTATGTTTTATCTGGGGGTTGGGCGCCAACTATTTGACCGTTAACAAAACCGCAAATATTTCTTTTTTAACTGAGAACTTTTCGATTTGGTTCGCTCAAGCTTTTGAAGGGCATGAGAGCGTAATAGAGGATCTAAATATTGAGTTTGATCCTAAGGATAATACCCTCATTTTTGTCGCTCGTAATGTCGCTGTCAAGGACAAGGAGCATAATGTCATTCAAAGCCTTGAAACAATGGAAATGTCCTTTGATTTTCAAAGTGCTGTTAGGGGGCAATTCAAGCCGGAATCCCTGTACATCAATGGGGGCAGCGTTACTTGGAAGCGAGACGAAAATGGTAACGCTATTGCCGGGCTTGGCTCTCCGGAGACGGTAGGTGGTTTTGCGACCTTTTATAACTCTTTTGACGCCCGTGCTGACGTTGAAAACGCCAATCCAGTTTCTGATTTGAGGAAAGTAGAAATTGTAAATGCTGCAATTTATGTTCGGGATTTCCAGCGGGAAGTAGCATTCACACTTGAAGAAGCTACAATGAACCTTCAGCAAGGCGACAGCGAAAATAGGTTCACGATTTCAGGGGTGGTAACAGGCGAAAAAGAAGCAGGGGAGATCAAAGCCGTCGCGACTTATAAATCTGGTTTTGAAGATGTCGAGTTTAATCTTAAAGTAAAAGATCTGTACCTTTCCGAACTTGCTCCGCGTCAAGGTAGGTTTCATGAGCTTTCCGATTTGTCAATTCCATTGACCGGTGAAGCTGGGTTTCGTTCAAGCTCCGAGGCTGGTCTTGAGACAGTTAGTATTGATATCAAGGCTGGGTCCGGCGCTATATCGGTTTTAGGACTTGATGACTGGCTGAATGAAGCCGTGCTGAAAGCTAATTATGATGCGGTATCCGACACCGTGCGATTCGATACCTTCAATGTTCAAAGTAATCGTTTTCGAACCGCAGGAGAGCTGGCGCTTTCCAACGTCGGAACACCTGAGAATTTCTTTCGAACTCAGAGCTTGGGAATATCTGCCGATCTTTCGCGAACTTTTATTGATGTAAGTTCAATCTTTGACCTTCCGTTTGATTACGACGCGATAACAGTACGAGGTAGCTGGGAGCCTGATTTAAAAGCATTTCGATTTTCTGAATACAGAATGATCGACGGCAATCACGCATTGGCAGGGTCCTTACAGCTTGGTTTTTCGCCAGAGGGGGCACTGGATCGATTGAAGGGCGCCTTGAATGTTTCTGGCGATTTCAACACAGATGAGTTCAAGACATATTGGCCCACCGAGTTTGTTCCGGGCGCTCGACGTTGGATATTCAAAGCCATAAATAGAGGGAATTTCAATGCGTTAGACGCAAATTTTGATTTAGATAGTAATGCCTTGTCTGGGGTCCCATTTACCGACGATCAATTGCTTATCTCATTTGAGGTCGCCAATGCTGACGTAAAATACATGGATCACATGCCGCCATATCTTGGCGTATCAGCGACTGGTCAATTGCAGGGTAATCACCTTAATGTGTTTGCATCCGGCGGGACTGTTGGCGCAATGACTGTATATGACGGTAAGGTCAATATTCCGGTTTTACGACCAAAGGGCGGAGATTTCACAATTGATGTTAACGGGTACGGCGAAATACCTGAAATGCTACGCATAATCGATAATAAGCCATTTGAATATACAACGCGTTATGGAGTTAAAGCGGAGAACTTTTCAGGTGAAGGGAATATTGCGCTTAAGGTTACGCGGCCCCTTTTAGAATTTTTCGAACTGGATCGAATAAAATATGACGTCAATGGTCGGTTTGAGAATGCGTCTGCGCCTTTCCAATTTCGGAATCACAAACTCGAAAAGGGATCAGTTGAGCTCACGGCTAATAAAGATGGAATGTCGATAACAGGCCCTGTCAATATCGGGCCTTGGCGCGCTAATCTGAATGTTCAAGAGAGCTTTGAAAGCCCGAGACCCCCAACCCGACAAAAAATCTCTGGCGTAGTTGATCGAGAGACCTTGGATAAGTTTGGGGTTGGATTGCGCCAATATCTGGACGGTGAGATCCTTTTAGAAATAGACGCACTAGGTGCGGGCGTAAACGTAGACTCGGCTCGTCTAAAAGCGAATCTGGATGGCACAGAGTTAAGCTTTGGAAATTACAGTAAGCCGAAAAATATGCCAGCGAGTATCACCGCGGATCTAAAACGCGACAATGCAAGGTTCATAATCGACGATATGGCGCTCTCTGGGAGCGGCCTTAACTTAACTGGCCAGGCCGAATTTCTAAATAACGGTAAACTCAAATTTTTAAATTTCGCTAATGTTGACATAGAAAATTTGGGATCATTTAATTTAAATCTAGAGCCAAGTTCAGACAATTCTCGTTTCGAAGTTAGTATTAATGGGAAATATCTGGACATATCTAACTGGGTTGCCCAGTATCTTGGCGCCGAAAATGAGGCGCTCGGCATTCCATATGTTTTTGATGCCAAGCTGGCAAATGTAATCATCAAAGATGATATTGTTCTAATTGACAGCGACATGCGTATCGAAAATAACGGTGTTGAAACAACCAATAGCCTAGTTCAAGGCAAGCTCCATGGCGGTGATTTTAAATTTCAAATATCTCCGACCGTAGAAGGATATAGCGACTTTTTCTTGAGCATTCCCGACGCGGGCAAAGCCATTTACGCTCTTTCAGAGTCCACCCGGTTGCAAGGTGGCGAACTTATCATCGAAGGAGTATTGCGCTCTGAGGCTCTTGGCGGAGGATTTGCCGGGGAAGTCAAGATGGAAGACTTTGTCCTTGCTGAGGCTCCTGTGTTTGCGCAGCTATTGTCTTTTGCATCTCTAAGAGGGCTATTCGATACATTGAGTGGTTCCGGGGTTCATTTCAATTCACTGAATATGCCCCTAGAGTATCGCAAGGGGATTGTTAAATTATCAAAGGCTAGAACTTCGGGATCTGCATTAGGCCTAACAGCTGACGGTATTATCAATATGCCAGAACGCAGCCTTGATATCGATGGCGTTTTGGTGCCTGCCTATACTGCGAATTCCTTTTTGGGCGATATTCCTCTGATCGGAGATATCATTGTCGGGAAGAAAGGTGAGGGGATTGTTGGCCTAAACTACACGATCAAGGGGCCATTTGCACAGACCGAGGTTATCGTTAATCCCTTGTCGGCGCTTACACCTGGCTTTTTGCGTGGAATTTTTGAGCCCAATCGCAAAAAGGACCAAGAGATAATGGATGAGGCGGCGCAAGAAATTGCCGAGAAAAACTCCGCTGAAAAAGCTTTAATTGAGGCTGACGTACCTTGACTAAGATAGCCGAATAAGCGCGTGCTTTTTCTTGCCTACCGATATTTTAACAACGGAGTCATTCATATCTTCTGACGTTATGGGCTGAAAAGGGTCAGTGACTTTATCATCATTGATTTTGAGAGCTCCCGCTTTGACATGCCGCCGAGCTTCGCCTTTGGATGATGCTAGTCCTGTCAGGACAGCTGCGTCGATGGCCGTCAAATCCGTTATATCGTCAATATCAAAAGTCGGTAGGCCCTCAGCTGTTCCGCCTTGAACAAATGTTTTGATCGCTGTTTCTTCAGCGTTTTTCGCTGCTGTGGCGCCGTGCAAAAGCGTTGTTGCTTCATTGGCCAGTCTGATCTTTGCAATATTAATCTCAGCCCCTTCCAGAGCTTCCAAAGTTGCAATTTCCTTTAGGTCCAAATCTGTAAAAAGGCGCAAGAATTTACCAACATCAGCATCTTCGGTGTTGCGCCAGAACTGCCAATAATCATATGGGCTTTTAGCGAAGTTTTCGCCCCAAACTGGATTGGCGTTTAGCCACATAGCGCCTTCAGCGGTTTTGCCCATCTTTCCACCAGAGGCGGTCGTAATAAGCGGTGTTGTAAATCCGAACACTTCATTGCCTTCGACGCGACGAGTTAGATCAGCGCCTCCAACTATATTTCCCCATTGATCAGATCCGCCTAATTGCAATCGACACTTGTAGCGTCGGTTAAGCTCGAGAAAATCATAAGACTGCAGGAGCGTATAGTTGAACTCCAAAAACGTCATGGGCTGTTCACGCTCTAGGCGCCGCTTTACGGATTCAAGAGCTACCATCCTGTTTACCGTAAAATGCACACCCATATCACGTAGAAATTCTATATACCCAAGCTTATCGAGCCATTCGGCATTATCCACCATGATCGCGCCATTAGCTCCGTCAAAGTTCAAAAACTTGGAGAATACCTGAGAAATGCCGTCTTTGTTCCTATCTATAAACTCTTGGGTTAGGATTGGACGTGATTTGTCTTTATCAGTTGGATCGCCAATTTTGGTTGTCCCGCCGCCAAGGAGGACGATCGGTCTACCCCCCGACTTCTGCAGGTGTCGCAACATCATGATTTGAACGAGCGATCCAACGTGAAGGCTCGGTGCTGTGCAATCAAACCCAATGTAACCCACAAGGCCGCCCTCTAGCGCGGCTTTGTCTAAGGCTTCCTCATTGGTGCATTGGTACAAAAAGCCGCGTTCAGTGAGGCGTTGCATCAATTCTGATTGATAAATGGTCATTAATCGGGCCTTATAGAAACGAAGACGGGTTCTACCAACATGATTCCGTAAGTCAAAGGTTAAGCTTGAGTAAAAAAATATATACGGCACTCGGACTTATGAGCGGTACTTCGCTTGATGGAATTGATGTAGCTATCATCCGGACCGATGGTGATCGCATTTTCGAATTCGGGCATGCATCAACCTATAACTACGCCAAAAGACATAAAACAAAGCTGGAACGGGCGATTAGGGCCGCCTTGAAGTGGCGTTTCGAAGGTCCAAGGCCGGGCAGGTTGGATATCGCTGAAGATCTCATCGACAAGCTTCACATTTTGGCAGTACAGCATGTACTTGAAAAGCAAACCTGCGATATAATTGGATATCATGGCCAGACCGTCCTGCATCGTCCTCCGCAGAAAGGTGTTATCGGTAAGACTTTGCAGCTTGGGCGCGGTCAAAAACTGGCAGACAGATTTAAACTGCCGTGTGCTTACGATTTTCGAACAGCTGATGTGGAGGCTGGGGGCGAGGGCGCTCCGCTCGCGCCAATATACCACAAGGCCTTGTGCGAATTTTCTAAGCTTACGGGCAATATCGTCGTTTTAAATTTGGGCGGCGTCGGCAATTTCACCTTAATATCAGAAAATGGTATGAAGGCTTCTGATACAGGCCCCGCAAACGGACCGCTGGATAGCTGGATGAATCAGCACGGGCATGAATTCGACAAAGACGGGGCATTTTCAAGTCAAGGCAAAGTGGATCTCAAGCAAGTTGAGACTTGGCTCAAAGATATCGAGTTTTTCAGGTCATCTGGGCCCAAATCCGCAGATCGTTATGATTTTGATGTTTTGGACGATATTAAAGGTAAGTCTATCGAAGATGGGGCGGCAACTTTATCCTTGTTTTGTGTGGCGTCTGTGCTGCACACATTACTGAAAATCGGCTTAGAACCGGATCAGATGATTGTTTGCGGAGGTGGTCGAAAGAACCACCATGTCATGAGTCTTTTAAGCAGGATGATGAATTTCCCCGTGAAATCAGCCGAGGATGTGGGCTGGATGGGGGACGACATCGAGGCACAGGCCATAGCTTATTTTGCTGTCAGAACAAAGATAGGACTGCCGATTTCATTTCCTGATACGACCGGCGTTCCAAAGCCAATGGTTGGCGGGCGGATCGCTAAAGCGCCATAATTACTCCGCAGACAATCTCGGTGTTCGGGCCGGACAGTACATATCGTCTAGGTGCTCATCAAGATAATCGTCGATTACATCCATGGCTTCATCCAGATGATCCGTATAGAAATGATCTGCACCTTCTATTCGGTGGGTGCTGATAATTTTACCTTTCTGTACCCGGATACGCTCAATCACGCGGTCAACGTCATCTGCAGGAACAATAGGGTCTTCACTGCCATATGTAACCAGCCCTGAGGCAGGGCAAGGGGCCAGGAAAGCAAAATCATAGGTGTTGGTTGGCAATGACATGGAGATAAATCCGGCGACCTCTGGCCGGCGCATCAGTAGCTGCATCCCAATCCAGGCCCCAAAAGAGTAGCCTGAGACCCAGGAGAACGGCGCATTCTGGTTAAAGCTTTGCATCCAATCCAACGCATAGGCTGCGTCTTGCAATTCGCCCTGACCATTGTCATAGGTCCCAACCGAACGTCCGATACCCCGAAAATTAAACCGCAAGACTGAAAAGCCCCGCGCTTTGTATTGTTCATACATCGTAACAGGAATTCGGTGATCCATATGACCGCCCGCTTTGGGGTGGGGTGACAGGATCAGGGCGCACGGCGCCGCTGGGTCATCGGACGGATGATAACGTCCTTCGAGACGACCTTCCGGTCCGGCGAAAATGACTTCTGGCATTTAGCTCTCTTTATGCTTAATTTTAATCTTGACTAAAAAAGTCGGGATTACTAGGTAACCCCCCTTAAGTCGACGTTGAGGGCGTTTAACAAAGCGATTTGTAAAAAGCGAGAAAAATCTGCGTAAACAGGAAGATATCAGGTGAAACTGACTGCAAAAGGACGATACGCCATTATGGCAATCACGGATTTGGCCGCGCAAGGGCCAGATTCTGTCGTCGCTTTGTCTGAAATATCCCAGCGGCAGAGCATCTCTCTATCTTATCTCGAGCAGTTATTTGGTAAAATGCGCAAGGCGGGTTTGGTGAAGAGTCACCGAGGCACTGCTGGCGGCTACAGCTTATCGATGGAGCCTGGCGCTATGAAACTCGGTGCGATCATCTCGGCTGTTGATGAAGACATCAAACTCCATGGCTGTACGCCTGAGACAAAAATTCATTGCACAGGCCACACGACACAATGCATGACCCACTCACTTTGGGACGCGCTTGAAGCCCATATTGAGACCTTTTTAGCCAAAGTATCTGTCGATGATGTGGTTCAGCAAAATATTGCGCTGCCTGAGGCGGTAGAATGAGCCGGATCTATTTCGATCATAACGCGACATCTCCGGCTCGTCCCGAAGTGATTGAGGCTGTCGCACATGCTATGTCAGTGATCGGGAATGCGTCGGCTCAGCATGGTCACGGCCGCGCGGCTCGCAACCTGATATCGGACGCCCGTGAAGCGCTAGGCATAAAGCTTGGACTGTGCGCGCAAGATATCATCTTTACTGGCGGCGGCACAGAAAGCGACAACACAGCGATTTATTCTGCTGTTTCGGCGGGGTGCAAGCGGCTTTTAATCTCATCACTTGATCATCCTGCGACTCAAAGCGCGGCAGAGCGTTTCGGAGAAAATGTAGAATTTATCCCTGCTTTAGCCAGTGGCCTGTTAAATATTGAATGGCTCGAAGCCAAACTTGCGGCCTGGGACCCGGTTGATGGGCGTCCTTTTGTGTCTATGCCTGCTGTAAACAGCGAAACTGGGGTAATACAGGAGTGTGCGCGAGTCATAGAAATGGTTCGCGCTGCAAACGGGCTTATCTTGATCGATGCGGTTCAAGCTCTTGGCAAGATCGAGTTTATGTGCGTACCAGACTATATGGCCGTATCGGCTCATAAGATTGGCGGCCCTATGGGTGTCGGCGCGCTTTATGTTGCAGCAGATGCGCCTTATGCGTCCCACTTAACCGGCGGCGGGCAAGAGAGACGTCGCCGTGCAGGAACATTGAATGTCGCGGGAATTGCTGGCTTTGGTGCTGCTGTCAAATCGGCTGATAATTTGAGTGATATCAAAGAGATACGCGATTATATTGAAAAGAACCTTTTACAAATGGAACCATCCCTAGCGATTTTTGGCAAAGAGTCCGAACGTCTTCCCAATACATCGTTTTTTGCGGTACCGGATGCTAGTTCTATGACATTGATGATGTCCCTCGATATTGAAGGGATTTCGGTGTCGCGCGGCATGGCCTGTTCGTCTGGTAAAACCGATGCGTCAAAAGCCCTCTCAGCCATGGGCCGCTTGGACGATGCGCCGCAGGGCGCAATACGGATTTCTCTGGGATATAACAGCACGATGGAAGAGGCGGAAGCCTTCCTGACAGCCTGGGCCAAAATCCGAAAAATCAATCGCTCTAATCTGAAAGTTGCTTCATGAGTGAACCTAATGACATTCGCGTTAAAGACAGTATCGATTCCGAGACCGTAGAGGGTGTTCGTGCGTTAGAATCCGATAAATATAAATATGGTTTTGATTCAGATATCGAGCAAGAGTTTGCGCCCAAAGGCCTAAATGAAGATATCGTCCGGTTTATTTCCGAGAAAAAAGACGAACCGGAATGGCTGCTAGAATGGCGTCTAGAAGCCTATCGCCGTTGGCTCACGCTCAAAGAACCGGAATGGGCCATGGTTGACTATCCGGAAATCGATTTTCAAGACATGTATTACTATGCTTCGCCCATCAAAAAGGAGGGGCCGAAATCCCTCGATGAGGTCGATCCGGAGATCCTTGAAGTCTATAACAAACTTGGAATTTCCCTTAAAGAACAAGAGGTTCTGGCGGGTGTTGAAGGTGCGCCTAAGGTCGCTGTTGACGCCGTTTTTGATAGCGTGTCGGTTGTCACAACCTTCAAAGACGAACTCGCCAAACATGGTGTGATATTCTGCTCATTCTCAGAAGCGGTTAAAGAGCATCCCGAGCTGGTCCGCAAATATATGGGCTCTGTCGTGCCAGTTACGGATAATTATTACGCCACTCTCAATAATGCTGTCTTTTCGGACGGGTCATTTGTTTACATTCCGCCGGGCGTACGTTGCCCTATGGAGTTGTCCACCTATTTCCGGATGAACGCGCAGGGAACGGGACAGTTCGAGCGGACGCTGATCATTGCCGATAAAGGCTCTTACGTGTCCTATCTGGAAGGCTGCACTGCGCCTATGCGCGATGAAAATCAGCTCCATGCAGCCATTGTCGAAATTATCGTCCATGACGATGCAGAGGTAAAATACTCAACCGTGCAAAACTGGTGGCCCGGCGATAGCGAAGGTAAGGGCGGGGTCTATAATTTCGTGACCAAGCGGGCTGATTGCCGGGGCAAAAACTCCAAAGTCAGCTGGACACAAGTCGAAACTGGCTCTGCTGTGACCTGGAAATACCCGTCTTGCATTTTGCGCGGAGATGACAGCCAGGGCGAGTTTTATTCGATTGCCATCACAAACGGACATCAACAGGCTGATACGGGCACAAAGATGATCCATCTTGGTAAGAACACGAAATCCAGAGTTATCTCTAAGGGGATTAGCGCGGGGAAATCCAACTCCACCTATCGCGGCCTGGTCAGTGCCCACCGCAAAGCTGTCGGCGCAAGAAACTTTACCCAGTGCGATAGCCTGCTGATTGGCAATGATTGCGGCGCCCATACGGTGCCTTATGTCGAAAGCGATACTCCAACAGCACAGTTTGAGCATGAGGCCACAACGTCAAAGCTTTCGGACGATCAGCTGTTTTATTGCCGTCAACGGGGCCTCAATGAAGAGGAAGCCGTTGCGCTCCTCGTCAATGGGTTCTGCCGCGAAGTGCTCCAGGAACTCCCTATGGAATTTGCGGTTGAAGCTCAGAAGCTGGTGGCGATTAGTTTGGAGGGAAGTGTAGGGTGATTATTTTAACATCCCGCCCATCTTAAATAATTGGTATAAATGTTCAGATCCCCGCTTTCGCGAGGATGAGCGAAATTAAAAGGAAGAAAAATGGCTAAGAAAGCTACAACAAAAACAACAGCTAAAAGTAAGGCCCCTAAACGGCGTCTGATATCCCTGTCGGAAGGCGAAAAAAATTACGCCATGTCCCGCGCCGTCGTGCAAGGCGATTGGTGCTTTGTCTCTGGCACAGTTGGCTATGATTACACCAAGGGTGAACTGCCAGAGTCAGCGGCGCAGCAAGCGCAGAACACATTCTCGAATATCATGGCTGCCATGAAAGAGGGCGGGTTCGAGCTCGGTCACACGATCCGTGTTCAATATACAGTATCTGATCGGAAATATATCAAAAAAGTTCTACCGGTTATTCAAAACCATTTCGGGAACATCCTGCCCGCGGCAACTATGGTCATAGCCGGCATGGTCGATCCCAAAATGAAAATCGAAATCGAAGTCACGGCGTTTAAGGGGTGAGCATCAAGCGTGATTCAAAATTCGATTCACAGTATCGAATTTCACGCGAAGAGGTGAATGAACTCCCAAGTCAAAAACATTTCCTTGAGATACCTTTATGTTAAAAATCAATAATTTACACGCCGTTGTTGGTGAGGCGCAGAGCCCGATTATTACGGGGTTATCTCTGGAAATTCCGGCCGGCGAAGTTCATGCGATTATGGGACCTAATGGGGCCGGAAAATCAACCCTATCTTATGTCCTTACAGGCCGTGACGGCTATGAGGTCACAGATGGCACTGTGGAACTGGGCGGCGAAAACTTATTAGATATGGATCCAGAAGAGCGAGCGGCATCTGGCCTTTTCCTGTCTTTCCAATATCCGCTGGAGATTCCGGGCGTGCCAACCATGACATTCCTGAAAACAGCGGTTAACGCGCAGCTCAAAGCAAGGGGCCAAGACGAAATGACCGCGCCGGAATTTCTTAAAAAAGCCAAAGCGCTTGCCAAGGAACTAAAGATCAAGCCAGAGATGCTACGGCGTCCGCTCAATGTCGGATTTTCCGGCGGTGAGAAGAAGCGTATGGAGATATTCCAGATGATGATGCTCGAGCCGTCTTTTATTGTGATGGACGAGACTGATAGCGGACTAGATGTTGACGCCCTGCGGATAGTTGCTGACGGCGTTAATTCGCTGCGCTCGCCGGAACGCGGCATGTTGATCATCACCCATTATCAACGCCTGCTTGATTACATCACACCGGATAGAGTGCACGTTCTGGCTGGTGGAAAGATCGCGGCCTCCGGCGACGCCGATTTTGCGAAACGTCTTGAGAAGGAAGGCTACGATAAATATGCCGCTTAACTCGGCCATATCCGAACAACTCCCCCATCGGCGGATGGAGGCGTGGAAATGGACAGATGTCCGCCGCGCCGTCTCTGATGTCGCCATTGGTATGACCTCTGTTATGACCCCGCGGTTTACGCCGCCAGAGGGTATAAAAATAACAACTGGACAGGGACATCCGTCAGATCATGTCATGGGGAGTCTGGCTCGAAGCTTTGCGGGGGAGAGCTGGAACATTTACGCTCCGCCCGGCGCTAAACCTACAGAAAGCCTAGTGATCGAAGACTTACAATTAGGCCATGCCCGCATAGCTATAATGGTCGACAAGGGCGCCGAGATATCCTTGATTGAACACCATAAAGGCAGCGCTGCGGCTTTTGCAAATATCGATATGAATATCCATCTGGCCGAGGGCGCAAAACTGACCCGTATAGTCGTTCAAAATGACCCCGATGATATGACACGGATATCAACGACATGTGTCGCAGCCGAAGCTGATGCCAAGCTGGAGCAATACATTCTGAGTTTTGGTGGCGCGCTGACCCGGCTCGAAACCCGGCTTTATGGCGAAGGCGAGGGGATTGAGGCCCAGATGAACGGAGCCTATCTTTTATCGGGGAAACGGCACACCGATTTGACTAGTCATACAGATTTGAAACATCCGAATTGCGTCATACGGCAGGCCGTCAAAGGCGTTGTCACGGATAAAGCCAAAGGCGTTTTTCAAGGCAAATTCCTTGTCGCGAAAGATGCACAGCATACTGACGCGGAGATGCGTCACGACGCGCTAATGCTATCGGACCGCGCCGAAATTCGCGCCAAGCCGGAGCTTGAAATTTACGCCGATGATGTCGCTTGCGCCCACGGCAATACCATTGGCGCGCTTGATGAAAGCGCTCTGTTTTATATGCGCCAGCGCGGTATCCCGCTATCTCGCGCTAAAGCTATGTTGACCGAAGCCTTTATAGCAGATGTATTTGATGATTTGGCCGACGAGGATTTGAAAACCTCTTTGCGTACACAAATCACTAAATGGCTGGAGACATCTTATGACGTTTGATGTTGAGGCCATACGCGCCCAGTTTCCGATATTGAACCGGGACATAAATGAGCAGCCTTTAGCCTATCTGGATAATGCTGCGAGTGCCCAGAAACCGCTCGCCGTAATAGACGCAATGAAATCGCAAATGGAAACATCCTATGCGAATGTTCACCGTGGTCTTCACACGATGGCAAATGAAACTACAGCCGCCTATGAAGGGGCACGCCAGACGGTAGCTGATTTTCTCGGCGCGCCAAAAGTAGACAATATCGTCTTCACGCGCGGCGCAACAGAAGCCCTTAATCTGGTGGCTTATGGCCTGATGGAGGAGATTGAGGCCGGCGATGAGATCATCATTTCGCAAATGGAGCATCACTCCAATATTGTTCCCTGGCATTTCCTGCGCGAACGTAAGGGGGCGGTAATCAGATTTGTGCCCGTCCTCGACAATGGCGTGCTCGACACAGATGCGCTCAAATCCATGTTAAGCGCCAAGACTAAAGTCGTTTCGCTTGTTCACATGTCAAATGTGCTGGGAACGATTAATCCGATCAAGACCATCGCGCCTTGGGTTAAAAGCACGGGCGCCGTTTTTGTCGTCGACGGCACGCAGGCGGCCGTTCATATGCCCATCAATGTTCAGGACCTCGGCGTCGACTTTTTTTGTATGACAGGCCACAAGCTCTATGGCCCGACAGCTATCGGCGCGCTTTACGGTTCTTTAGAGATGCTGAATCGTCTACAGCCGTTTAATGGCGGCGGCGAAATGATCGAAGATGTGTTCGAAGACCGCGTGACCTATAATGATGCGCCCCATAAGTTTGAGGCCGGAACTCCGCCGATATTAGAGGCGATCGGTCTCGGCGCGGCAATCAAATGGTATCGTCAATATGACCCGGCTGATATTCATCAGCACGAAATGGCGGTGTATTATCACGCGCTTGATGGGCTTCGGGATATCAATTCATTTCGCTTAGTTGGTGATGCACCTGAAAAAGGGAGTGTTCTTTCTTTTAATTTGGAAGGCGCGCATGCTCATGATGTCGCTCAGATCCTGGATAAATATGGGGTCGCCGTTCGGGCAGGACAGCACTGCACACAACCCTTAATGACCCGTCTCGGCATTCATTCAACGGCCCGAGCGAGTTTTGGTATTTACAATACGCTGGACGAGGCGGATCGGCTTATCGCTGCTGTAAAAAAGGCCGCGCACTTTTTATCCTAGAATTCAACATTATATGATATGCACATGACAGATATGACTGACAGACAACGAAAAGCTGAAGCGCTCGCCAATGCACAAATTCCAGGCCTTCAGGCTGCGGAAGCAAAGGCCGCTATGAAAACTTCAGAAATTGCGGATAAGTCACGCGATGTCATAGATGTGTCATCAGGCAAAGCCGTTGACGCCAATGGTAAGCCTATTGCGCCGCCAGATGATGAAGAAATTGCGCGTATCACCGAAGATGTGATCGGGCAGCTTAAATCAGTCTATGACCCGGAAATTCCGGTCGATATTTATGAGCTTGGCCTTATTTATAAAGTCGAACTTGAGGATGATCGCACGTTAAAAATTGATATGACCCTGACCGCACCCGGATGTCCGGTAGCCGGCGAAATGCCTATGTGGGTGCAAGAAGCCTGCGAAGTTGTTGCCGGAGTTCGGAAAGTCGAGGTTGAAATGACCTTTGATCCTCCTTGGACAATGGACCGGATGAGCGAAGAGGCCCGCCTCGAGCTTAATATGTTATAGGATTGAAAATGGCCCGAAGACCCAGACCAAAGTTAGTGACACTGACAGATGCCGCAGCGGCGCGTGTCAAAGAAATCCTCGACGAGCGAGGGGAAGGCTATTTGCGTGTCGGAGTCAAAAATGGCGGCTGCGCCGGCATGGAATATGAAATGGACTATGTTTCCGAAATCGCGCCTCTTGACGAAGTGGTCGAAGACAAAGACGTCCAAATCGTCGTCGACGCTAAAGCAGTCCTGTTTATCCTAGGCTCAGTTGTCGACTATGAAGTTTCTATCCTGGAATCGAGTTTCAAGTTTAAAAACCCGAACCAGACTGACGCTTGCGGATGCGGTGTCAGTGTGACGATCGAACCTGCGAAGGTCGACTAACTCCCGTCATTAGGTTGGTTTCGCTTGCCTGAAATCCGATTGGCAGCGTAGATAGTGCTATGATACTCCACGACTCAGCACTCTCTCCTTTTTCCCGAAAATGCCGGATTATGATTAAGGCCAAAGACCTTGATGTTAAAATCGTGCAGGTCGGGAAAGACGGTGACAATGGTTATGCTGCTGGAGACAACCCACTTGGGAAAGTACCATGCCTCGAGCGCGAGGGCTCACTGGTCTCGCTATTTGATAGC
Organism: Hellea sp.; assembly: GCA_020629545.1. Taxonomy (GTDB): domain Bacteria; phylum Pseudomonadota; class Alphaproteobacteria; order Caulobacterales; family Maricaulaceae; genus JACOMS01. The sequence goes on along the minus strand of JAHDDC010000004.1, from coordinate 33,160 downwards.
CCGGTGATTTGCGAATATCTCGACGGCCTGAAAGATCCTTGGCTTCCAGCATCGGGTGAGGGCCGCTGGAAAGCCTATCGTGCTCACCGAATTGGTGACGGTCTGGCTGAGGCCGTTTATAATCGCCGTTATGAAGTCGTACGAGACGAGAAATTACATTGGCCCGATATCATCACCCGTCATGACAAAGCGATTGAGAACACTGTAAATTATCTGGACTCGATTTCGGGATATCTCCCAACCAAATGGAGCTTTGGATCAATCGCAATTGTTTGCGCGCTTGATTATGCGGACTTCCGCGCAGATCATATTAATTGGCGTAAGATCGCACCTAAACTTGCCAATTGGCATGCCGAATTAAAAGAGTTGCCCGAATGGGTAGCGACTAATCCATATTAGGTTTTAACTTGGTGGTATTGTATGGCAGGCGGATCGAAGCGATTACGCCGACGATGCATAACAAAAAAATAAAGGCCTTCACCGCCAAAAGAAACTGCCAATTTAGATTGCCGGAATTAAATCCTGATCCTTCAAACAGGCTTGCAAAAAAACTCGGATAAATCATCCCAAGTCCGACTCCCCAAGCCGCAGCAAACAAAGCGCGACGGGCAGGAGTGTCGGACGTAAACGTTGCGGCGGCAAAAATCAGGAATAAGCCAGAAAAAACATCGTCAAGAATCCAAATAATATGTCTGCCATCTCCCCAAGATCGATAAAACTCGCCTAAAATATTTGTAGAAGCTAGGATTATTGTTATTAGTCTGAATGCTTGCATTGATATCTCCCCTACGCCTTCTGAAATATTAGCTTAAAAGCACGGAACTTTCAATCTTTCGTTAGAGATAGACTTTCCGTCTCCTCATGTTAGAACATCGAGAATAGTCTTTGGGAGGGGATCATGCGGTTTAAGCATTTTTTATTAGGTTCAGTTTGCGGAGCTTTGGCTCTATCAGGGTGCAAACAAGCGCCCGTAAAGGCTGAAACAAAAGACCCTTCACCAAAAGTCGAGGCCATTGTCCCCGAGGACATCGTGAGCACAACCCCAATTGTTTTGCCAGGCGCGCCCGGACAATCGACTCGCACCTTAAGCGCAGCGGAAGCTATCGACATTGCTAATAACTCTTATTCACCTGATGATGTGGTGTTTATGCAAAACATGATACCGCACCATGCCCAGGCTGTGGAGATGGCGGCCTTGGTGGAGACGCGGACCAATCGTCAGGAATTAGTCGATATTGCCGGGCGGATAGACGCCTCTCAGGCGGATGAGATCAAATTCATGCAGGATTGGCTGAAAGAACGCAATGAGCCTTTGTCGCCGAGCTATGGCAGCGGTCATGAGGGCCATGACATGAGCCATAATATGAAAAAGGGAAGCGCTCATCAAATGGAAGGGATGGCCAGTCCCGAAGATATGAAGGAACTCGCAAGCCTGGAAGGGACCGATTTTGATCGCAAGTTTCTTACGCTCATGATCGCGCATCACGAAGGCGCCGTAACTATGGTTGAAAATCTGACGGATCAACCCGGCTCCGCCTATGACCCGGTTTTGTTTGATTTTACCAATGACATTGTGAACGATCAGGAAGCCGAAATTGAGCGTATGGGGAAACTCTTATCATCCTTGTCTTCTGATGATCGGGTTGGCCTGTCGGCTGGATTTAAAAATGCTGGACAGGCGGCCCGCCATATGAAGCTCGATTTAGCCCTGTCAAAGCCAGCAGGTTTTTTCGATCCTAAAAATCCATCTGGAATGCCGCCAATCATTGAAAGAGACGATAATGACGAACGCTCAGGCGATGAACAAGATTTGGCAGAAACTGAATGGGGCGAACGTTCGCCACTGCTCAGCTTCTCTAATACAGATATGGCCTTCTCGGGTGATGTCATGGTCGCCGGCAGCTATCATGGCTTTAATGTCTATAAGCTTCAAAAAGATGGACTGCCAAAACTATTTAGCTCGGTAGTATGCCCCGGCGGACAGGGTGATGTTTCAATCGTCGGCGATCTTTTAATCATGTCGGTTGAGCAAACCCGAGGGCGGGTGGATTGCGGCCTACAAGGCATAGCCGATGATGTTAGCCAAGAACGCTTTCGTGGTCTTCGCATATTTGACATCAGTGATCTTGCGGCACCGGTGCAGGTCGGACAGGTTCAAACCTGTCGCGGCTCTCACACCCATTCTATTGTCTCAAGCGATGCAAATAAGATTGTCGTTTATAACTCTGGAACGTCGTCCGTACGAGACGAAAAGGAACTTGCCGGATGCATAGGTCGTATACCGGGCGATAGCCGCACGGCATTATTTCGAATTGATGTGATCGAAATTCCAGTTTCTGATCCATCAAAAGCCCGTATCGTAGATAGCCCTACTGTCTTTGCTGATGAAAGCGGAAATATGGCTGGGCTTTGGCAAGGCGGTGACCACGGGGAGGGAACACAGGATTCTCGGCAAACCAATCAATGCCACGACATCACGGTCTTTCCTAGCGCGAAAATTGCTGCCGGGGCCTGCTCTGGGAATGGTATCATTCTAGACATTTCCGATCCGCTTAAGCCGAAACGCATTGATGATGTTGTCGATAAGGGGTTCGCCTATTGGCATTCCGCGACATTTAATAATGACGGGACAAAAGTTATCTTTACCGATGAGTGGGGCGGCGGTGGTCGTCCGAGGTGCCGTGTCTATGATCCAAAAGATTGGGGCGCCAATGCGGTTTATGACATTGTCGACCGACAGCTGGAGTTTAAAAGCTATTACAAATTACCGGCTCCGCAGAGCGATACCGAAAATTGTGTTGCCCACAATGGGTCTGTCGTTCCCGTGCCTGGCCGCGATATTTTTGTGCAAGCATGGTACCAAGGCGGTGTGTCTGTGATTGATTTTACAGATTCGTCCAATCCATTCGAAATCGCCTATTTCGACCGCGGCCCGATCCACGAAACCAAACTACATTTGGCCGGTTATTGGTCGACATATTGGTACGGCGGAAAAATTTACGGGACCGAAATTGCGCGTGGAATCGATGTGTTATCGCTTGAGCCCAGCGAATATTTGTCAGCCAATGAAATTGCCGCAGCTAGTCTTGCAGATCAAGGCGATGTCTTTAATCCTCAACAGCAATACCCTGTTTCATGGCCCGCCAACCCAGTGATCGCCCGAGCCTATATGGATCAGCTTCAACGCGCCGGGGTCTTGAGCGAGCAAATGACTAGCGAGTTGGATGCTGCTCTTGATAAAGCAGCCTCCAGCATTGGTTCTGGCAATAAAGATGCGGCAACCGCGGATAAACTAAATTCCTTTGCCGGCGATATACCGACAAACGGCGGCAATGATGCAGCTCGTCATCAACAGGCTGGACTCGCGGATGTTCTTAAAGCGATTTCAAATAAGTTACGGTGATTAAAACGTGGCGGGTGGGGAGGGATTCGAACCCCCGATAGAGTTTCCCCTATGCCGGTTTTCAAGACCGGTGCTTTCAACCACTCAGCCACCCACCCGGACGAAGCGCGGGGATAGGCGGTTTTTGCCTAGCTATCAAGACTGTTTTTTAGAAATTACGCAGTTTTTTTCTAATCCGACTTACATCATTGTAATATAGATGAATGAGGTGTTCCGTAACCGTTCACCCATATTAAGACTTCATAAACCTTATAAAAAAATTGAACGTTAAGGCTGATATCTAACGGCGATTTAAACTTGCTCGTTTAGGTTACCAGGCAATGAAGAACTAAAAGTGCATCAAGACGCTACGGTTCTGGGCCTCTCACAAGGGGTCACACAATAAATAGGGTGAGTGAGTTATGAAAATGCGTAAAGGCGTAGCCTTACATAAACTATCTTTGTTACTAATCAGCGTGGGGCTGGCTGGCGGATTGTCAGCTTGTACGACAACCAAAGTCGTGAAAATGACAGAGGCCGCCCCTGTAACCTACAAGGTCGGCGAAAGCATTTCGCCATATGCGTCTGTACGGATGCCAGAACGGGCGCCATCTCCGGCGACCTCTTTGCCTTTTACAGCGCCGTCGACTTCTCCGCTGGCTGTTCCGCCTCGAGCGGCGCCGCAGCCGACGCAAGCTATCGATCTATCAAATATCGATCGCGGTCTGTATGACCATATGAAAGTCGGAAAGACCTATAAGGTTGCAGGACAGACTTATCACCCACGTCACAATCCCGATTATGACAAGATTGGCGTTGCATCGTGGTATGGTGACAAGTTCCATGGCAAGCCAACAGCTAACGGCGAAGTGTATGACAAGAATGCCATGACGGCAGCCCATAAAACTCTGCCGCTGAATAGTTATGTCTATGTAACAAACCTAGACACTGGGAAGTCGCTGAAGGTGCGTTTGAATGATCGTGGTCCTTTTATTGATGGCCGAATTATCGATTTATCAGAAGCTGCCGCGACTATTTTGGATATTCGTGGTGAAGGCCTCGGAAGAGTTCGCGTTCAATATGCAGGCGCTGCGCCCATCACAGATCGCGGAATGGCATATGTTGCGCCGCAGGCAACACAACTAACGGAACGCGCGCCGTCACCGGCTCCAGCACCTGTCAAAACGCCTGAACCAGCACCCGAGATAGTAGCAGTGCCGCAAGTCGCACAACAGGGATACACACCTTTACGTGATCTTGACGAAACGCCAAGCTATGTCGCCGCACCTGATCAGCAGACTTATGTCATTCCTGATCCAATGACGGGGATGTCTGAAAATCTAAGTATCGCATTGCCGCAACAAAGAAGCGCTGATGCCTTTGATATGCCTCCAATCCCCAAAGCACCGGAAACAGCGCAAGACGACGATGGTGTCGTAACGCTTACTATCAAAGGTCCAATACATATGGCCCGATCCGATGACCAACCCGAGCAAAGACCAGAATTTATTCCGGCTTCCTTTAATGGGGAAAAATAGAACAGGCTCTTTACCTGATAAAAAAGCTGTGGGATTTAACTAGCGCGCCTTAGGGCGTGCTTTTTTGATTCTATCATGCCATAAGGGTGCCCGTGTTCCGCCGATTATTTAGCATTTGTTTTTTTCTCGTAGCGCCATTTGTCTCGATGTCCGCACTTGCCCAGAGCTCGGTGTTTGATACGCCAGCTCCTCATGCGGTAATTATGGATTTTGAAACGGGGCTGATCCTGTATGAGAAAGATGCTCGCAAGCCGACAGCGCCGGCATCAATGACCAAGATCATGACTGCAGAAATAGTCTTTGACCGCATTCGGAGCGGATCCATCACCAAAGATACAGAATTCACGGTTAGTGAAGATGCTTGGAGACGCGGTGGCACGAAGTCTGGATCATCGACTATGTTTTTGAAGCCGGGCTCTTCTGTTCGCGTTGAGGATCTTCTGCGCGGCGTAATAATTCAATCCGGAAATGATGCCTGTATCACATTAGCTGAAGGTATTGCTGGATCGGAAAGCGCCTTTGCCGACATGATGACAGATCACGCGCGGAATATTGGTCTTTCAAGTGCAACTTTTAGAAATGCAACAGGCTGGCCGCATCCGGAACATAATATCAGCACGCTAGATTTGGCTTTGCTTGCGAAACGGACCATTTCTGAGTATTCCGAATTTTATCCACTATATTCCGAGCGTAGCTTTGAATGGAATGGGATATCTCAAGACAATCGGAATCCGCTTTTGGGAAGTTTTCCGGGAGCGGACGGCCTTAAAACAGGCAGTACCGAAGCATCCGGATATGGATTGGTTGCGTCCGCAGAACGCGCCGGCACGCGCCGTATCATCGTTGTTAATGGATTGGACAGTAAGGCTTCTCGAAGAAATGAAAGTAAACGCTTGATGCAGGCCGCTTTTGACTCTTTTCGAATTTACAAACTGTATGAGCCGGACGAAGTCGTAACTAGAGCCAAAGTCTATATGGGCAAATCTTCAGAAGTCGATTTAGTTACCCATTTACCGGTAAAGGTTGGGCTTGCTCGAGCCGCCAGATCAGATATGAACGTCAAAGTCCGAATGAAAGCCGAACATTCGGCTCCGATTTCCAAAGGTGATGAGCTTGGCCAGCTCGTAGTAACGGCTCCAAATCTTTCAGAGACTATTATTCCGCTTTATGCGGGCAGTGATGTTAAAGAAAAATCAGCATTTGGCCGCGCTATCACAGCGCTAACCAATCTCATAAGAGGATAATTATGCGCGGACAGTTCATTTCATTTGAAGGCGGTGAGGGTGCCGGCAAGACGACACAAGCGGAGCGTCTTTCTAAGTCGCTAAATAATGCCGGAATCGAGACCTTGATGACACGCGAACCTGGCGGAACATTCGGGGCTGAAGCTATACGTGATCTTGTTCTGGAAGGAACATCGGATCGCTGGTCTGGACTGACAGAATTGCTTTTGATGTATGCTGCGCGCCTCGACCATATTGAAAAACTGATCGAACCGGCTTTGGCCCGCGGGGTTTGGGTGATTAGTGATCGCTTTGCCGATAGCTCCATGGCCTATCAGGGCTATGCGCGCGGTCTGGGTAAAGATCGGGTCAATGCCGTTCATGCGGCCGTCCTGGATGATTTTGCACCTGATATAACAATTCTGTTTGATATGGATCCGGTTATGGCGATGAAACGGGTCGAGACGCGTGGCGAAGAAATATCGCGATTTGACGCGGAATCTATTGAATTTCACAAAACGTTGCGTGCGGCGTTTCAGGAGATTGCCGAAGACAATAAAGACCGATTCAGAGTTATAAATGCTGATGCTAGTCGGGATTCAGTAGAAACCCAAATTTTGTTCGCCATGGCGCAAAAGTATCCAGATCTGGCGGGTAAACTGACTGATGGCGCGTGATCCAGAGGTTTATCCTGAAGCAGACCGCGCGCCCGGATGCCAGCATCCGCGCGAGACTTATGATCTGATTGGACACAATGAGGCAGAGCAAAAGTTTATTAAAGCCGTTGACTCCGGACGCCTCCACCATGCTTGGCTCATTTCGGGTGTTCCGGGTATTGGGAAGGCTACGCTAGCTTACCGGATGATCCGGAAATTGCTTGGCGGGCAATCGCTTTTATCCAACAGTCTGGACATTCCGCGCGATGATCCAGTGTCTCAGCGGATTGAAAGTTTAGGACATGGCGATTTGTTTTTGCTTCGACGCCCTTACGATTTCAAAACTAAGAAGCTTCGCAGTGAAATTCCAGTTGCTGAAACTCGAAAGCTTTCTGACTTCTACGGAAGGAAAGCAGCAGAGGGCGGTTGGCGCGTTTGCTTGGTCGATTCAATGGATGAAATGAACCGAAATGCCGAGAATGCAATTCTCAAAACCCTTGAAGAGCCGCCTGAGCGCGCAATTGTTATTTTGGTGTCTCATAATCCCGGTAAGCTCTTGCCGACTATTCGTTCACGTTGTCTGAACTTGCAGTTAAGGTCTGTCCCTGAGGGTGAAATGGAATCTTGGCTGTCGCGTCGGCACCCTGAAGCGTCTGATAAGGTTGTTAAGGCTGCTGTAAAGCTCTCTCGCGGAGGGCCAGGAAAGGCGACTGCCTTGATTGCGAATGCGGAAGGCGTGCTTGCGCCGCTAACGCGTTTTCTATCAAGCCTGAACAAGTCAGATGCGTTGACGGATCAAAAGATAGCCGGCCTATTTTCCCCCAATACTGCCGGGGCGGAGCGCCAAATGTTTTGGGAAGCCCTTCAGGATATCTTACAGGCTCAAGCTTGTTTCTCGGCTACGGGAAAATGGCAGAGTGCATTTAATCCTCTTCCAGTTGAGAAATCTCCCGAGGTCTGGGAAAAGCTTTGGCAAAAATCCTGTCATCTTCAGAACCGGGAGCAGGCGTTAAACATGGATAAAAAGTCTGTGATGATTGATATATTAACATCTATCCGAGCTGCGTAATGTTTGTTGATTCTCATGTAAATCTTCACGGAGAAAAATTTTCAGATGACTTGTCAGCAGTCAGGTCAAGGGCTGCTGAGGCTAAAGTTTCGGCGATGCTGAATATTTGCTGCAATATCAAAGATATGCCGTCGGTTCTTGATGTTGTGAGCCAAGGTGAAAATATATGGGCTAGCGTCGGCACCCATCCTCATGACGCCAAAGAGAATCCTGAAATCACCGCGGCAGACATATTGGCCTATACTGATCACCCTAAGGTTATTGGTATTGGAGAGACAGGGCTCGATTTTCACTACAATTTTTCAGATCGAAAGGCACAGCTTCATAACTTGATGGCCCATATCGATGCGGTTCGCGAAAGTGGGTTACCCCTTATTATTCACACCCGCAATGCGGATGAAGATATGGAAGAAATTCTGACGCGTGAAATGAAAAAAGACCCATTCAAAGCTCTGCTGCATTGCTATACATCCGGTGAAAGACTTGCTCGCGTGGCTGCGGAACTTGGATGTTATTTTTCGATGTCGGGTATTATAACGTTTAAGAATGCTCATGATGTGCGTGAAATTGCCAGCTGGATACCGGAAAACCGAATAATGATTGAAACGGATTGTCCTTATCTTGCCCCTGTGCCTCACAGAGGGCGCCGCTGTGAGCCTTCTATGGTTCCGCTCGTGGCTGAAAAGCTCGCGGAAATCAGAGGCTGGACCATTGAAGAGGCGGCTCAAAAAACGACAAATGCGTTTTATAATTTCTTTGATAAAGCGGTGAGGTCGTCATGAGCCACACTTTGCGCATGACGGTTCTTGGATGCGGCTCATCCGGCGGTGTTCCGCGTGTGGGAGGCGATTGGGGTGTGTGCGATCCATCAGAGCCCAAAAACCGCCGGACGCGATGCTCAATACTTGTGGAGCAATGGGTCGGAGAGCCTGAAACCGGCCAGGATCAACGAACCATCGTTTTAGTGGATACGTCGCCGGATTTGCGAGAGCAGCTTCTTCGGACGAAAACTCGTCGTCTTGATGCGTTATTATTCACACATGATCATGCTGACCAAACCCATGGCATCGACGATGTCCGAGCTATTGCCTATCGTATGCGGAAACGTATTCCGACCTATATGGATGAATTTACCCGTGATAATGTCACGGCGAGGTTTTCCTACCTGTTTGAAATGCCGGAAGGTCGCGTTCATCCGCCGATCTTGGACCTTCAACCTTTGTTTCAAGACGAGGATAAGATCATCGTCTCAGGACCTGGCGGGGATATTTCGATAGACGTCTTGGGCGTAAGCCACGGCCCCACCCCAGCCTTTGGGTTTATTTTCAATGGTAAAATGGCCTATACGCCCGATGTCTGGCAAATTGAGGATGACGTGCTAGATAAACTAAACGGAGTCGATACCTGGTTAGTTGACACGCTGAGATATAATGAACACCCAACGCATGCCCATGCCGACCGAGCCCTCCAGTGGATCGCCAAGTCGCGGGTAAAACAAGGTGTATTGACAAATTTACACATCGATATGGATTATCAGACCCTCGCATCTGAACTTCCAGGCGGTCACAAGGTCGCCTATGATGGAATGGAGATTCGCTCAGGAGGTCGCTGAGGTTACAAGATGTTATCGAGTGCGTTGATACGCTTGGTGAAAAGAAGCTGTTTTTTTAAAAGTATTCAAAGTGTTGAATGTTTTTTAGGGCTTACTCTTTGTTAACTTAAGTGCCTGTTTCTTATTTGGGTAACGCTCCACTTAACATTGGATTAAATCAGGCTTGCTAAGCTGTTTGAGTGGGGTCCATGCCTTGTCTTAAGGGGAACCGTAGAAAAATGGTGTGTTGTGGGAAGAAAGCCAATTAACGCAAAATCTAGTCAAGAGCTTTCTGTAGAAGAATTGCGATTGATGGGGGAGGCTATCGATGCGTCTCCGTCGCCATTTACGCTTTACGATCAGAATTTTCGCTTGATTTACGCCAACGAAACTTCCCGCAAAATATGGCCCGAATTGCATGAAGCTTTTGCGAGAGGGGAAGGTTTGCAACGTGCCGCACGTATTGCAGCAGAAGCTTTGTTTTCCGACGCGCCAGAAGAAACTATAAATAAGGCCACACGATACGTTATTCATCAATTTGATACAGAAGATCCCCATGACATGATGGGGCCGGATGGAACCTGGTTAAAAGTGACCCACAAAAAACTTCATGACCGTGCAGTGGTTGGGGTCGGCGTCGACATTACCGATTTAAAGGTTCACGAGAAGGAGCTTCAGGACGCTCAGAAGGCCCTAAGTGATTTGATTGAGGTATTGGGAAGCGCTGTTTTAGTAGTCGACAAAGACGGTTTAGTTACGATGTTTAACACTGCATATTTCGAATATTGTCAATCGGTTGGCTTCGAACCAGAGATCGGGATGACCGAAAAAGATCTGGCCTGGAATTTTATAGTGAATGAGAGATATCCGGTACCAAGAGAAGAATTTGATTCGTGGTTTGAAAAATTTTTCAATTCCAGATTCAACAATGATAAGGTTTTGGAAGAAGAATTTAGTCTGACAGATGGCCGCCACATTTTGCGCCATCAGCATTACTTAAAAGGTGTCGGAAACGTTATTACAATAACAGATGTCACAGAGATAAAAAATGCGCAGCTCAAGGCAGAGGCGGCAGAACGGAGTAAGTCGGAATTTTTGGCCAACATGAGTCATGAAATTCGAACGCCGATGAATGGTGTCATGGGGATGGCGCAATTGTTGTCGAAATGTGATTTGGGCGAAAATGAGAAACAACTCGTCGAGCTTATCCGTCGGTCAGGGCAGGCATTGATGACGGTCATTAATGATATTTTGGACTTTTCTCGGATTGAGGCCGGTCGCGTGGTTCTCGAAAACGAGTCTTTTAGTCTTCGTGATTGCGTAACGGATGTTGCCGCTTTGCTGATGTTGGCAGCCGCTGAAAAGGATGTGGAATTATCTGTCAATATTGATCCTGTGTTACCGAAATTGTTTGTTGGAGATGTCGGACGTGTAAGGCAAGTAATTACGAACATAATGGGCAATGCGGTAAAGTTCACTAGCTCTGGTACAGTACGAATAGATATTAGCGGGCAATTTTCAAACGGAACTCACAATCTACTTATGTCTATAAAAGATACAGGGATTGGAATATCGGAAGATAAGCTAGACTATATTTTTGACAAGTTTCAGCAGGCAGATAGCAGCACGACACGAAAATATGAGGGGACAGGGCTTGGACTTTCTATTGCCAAACGCTTGGTAAACCTGATGGGGGGAGACATTATGGTCGATAGCGAGCTTGGCAAAGGCTCCCGATTTGATATTCGATTGCCATTAAGATCAGCTGGAGACCTATTCAGAGACTCAAAAATTCTAATCATTGTCGAGGATCAGGAACGTTGTAGGCGATTAGCAGAAAAATATTCTAAACTTGGCGGGCGGGTTATTCCAATCAGTATTTTTAATCAGGCCCTGCATGCCCTGGATATCGCGAAAGATCGCGGCATCGCATTCAATAATATTTTATATGACGCAAAATTCGATGTTTCTGAGGAGCAAGAGCTTCTGAACAAGTTGCGGGAGCGAACCGCTCAAGACCAAATAGCCGTAACAATACTTGACCGAGCCGAAAACCAAGAGCTCATAAAACGTTGGCGAGCATCCGACCTAAAAATTGCGTTAGCGAAAACACTTGACCCAGAAGAACTTTATGCACTTCTCTATCCGGAAGCGAAATTCAATATAGATAATTTGTTTCAACTAACTCAAGCAAAGCTTTGAATTTATTGTAAAAAAATTGCCTGTTATTTTTATGGCTAGAAGCGACATAGTTTAATCATTCGTGCAACTCCACAATTGCGTCGATTTCGACCGCCGCGTCCCTCGGTAGGCTTGGAGATCCTACCGCAAACCTGGCGTGACGACCAGCATCTCCGAACACATCGACCATTAGGTCTGAACAACCATTTATGATTTGCGGAATGATAGGGCCGCTAGAGGTCGGCAAAGCGCATACAAAACCTCCAAGTTTCACGACCCGTTTAATCCGGGTTAAATCTCCCTCGCACGCAGCTTTCATCTGGGCAAGCAGACGAATGCCGCAATAGCGCGCCGCTAGGCGTCCGCGTTCCAGATCAAGGTCTTCACCGACCCTTCCTGTCAGCATTGTGCTGTCTGGCGCCACAGACGTTTGCCCGGCGATGAACACGTGTTGACCGCTCCTGACAAAAGATACATAGTTCGCGACGGGTGCCGAGGGCTCAGCCAAAGTTATACCAAGGTCAGAAAGTCTTTGTTCAATCGGGTTTGTCATGATGGGATAGATCCTTTTGAGAATTTGTTTGTGTTCGATCGACCAATACTGCCGTTGAGATTTGCCCTATAACATTGACGCAAGTCCGCATCATGTCCGGGATACGGTCGATGCCAAATAATATTCCCAATCCTGTTGCGGGAACGCCGATGGAACTTAAGGCCGGAGCCATGGTAACAATGCTAGAAGACGGGACCGGCGCGACGGTCAACGAGACCAGGAAGGTCGCCAAAATGATGGCGCCGGCTTCGGCCATGGAGATAGGAACATTGAAAATATGGGCGAGAAAAATAATCGCCGCGCCTTGAAACAAGGCACTGCCTGGCCTGTATAATGATGCACCTAGCGGTACTAAAATATCAGCAACAGTTTCTGAGACTTTCAGATTTTCAGTGGTTTCCCTTAGAGAGACCGGGATGGCTGCCGCGGTGCTGGTAGTGGAGAAGGCAACAGATATTGCGCCCCAGATCCCTTTGATGAAATCTAATGGTTTGATTTTGCCGATAAACATGTTGAGCGGTAGAAACAAAACGAACAAAAGTATCAACAAGCCGATGAACACGCAGGCAATAAAAACTCCGAGACTTTGCAATAGGCTCCAGCCCATCTTTGCTGTGGCCGGTGCGATAAGTCCAAATATACCGATGGGGGCCAGATATAAGATCCACCAAACCATTTTGATAAGAGCTTCGGAGAGGTCTTCGGCTGCGGTTATCAGGCGTGTTCGTTTTTCAATCGCGAGCGTGCCGGTTGCAGCGGCAAGAATAGCTGTAAATACAATGAGTGGCAGGAGTGCGCCCTTGGCTGCGGCCTCAAAGGGATTAGGGGGAACAAGCCCAACCAGAAAATCCGTTATGGATTGCAATTGCGGAACTTGTGCGGGATCGGCATCCGGCACGATAATATCTGGCGTGAATTTTAGACCAATAGTCATGACGGTCATGCCGATGATGATGGCGGGAATGAGCGTGACCCAGTAAAAGGCCAGGGTTTTACCCCCAATCTTTCCGAGAGTGGCAGGATCGCCGAGCTTAGCGATACTGGCAAAGATAACGGTAACCACAAGCGGCAGAACCACCATTTTAATGGCATTGATGAAGAGCTTGCCCAGAGGTGCGGATTCGCGGGCGATTGCGTGCAATGCATCATTTCCAGTCATTGAAGCGCCGAGCCCAACCAGAAGGCCTAAAACAAGGCCAAGGGCTATCAGTTTATTCAGCATGGCTGGGCTCCTTATTGTTTTGAGAACATCGCGGCACAAATTGTCCAGAAAGAGTGTCCTGCACGGCGCCTTCTAAAATGGCAGGCTTGCCATTGACAAAAAGGTGAACAACGCCGTCAGAAAGCTCCGTCGGGCTTTGAAAGTCTGCGCGAGGTGCGAACTTTTGAGGGTCAAGAATGAGGATATCCGCTGCATAATCATCTTTTAAATAACCGCGACCGCAAAGATTGAAATTATCGGCGACAAGACCGCTGCTGCGGTAAAAAAAGGTCTCCACAGGCATAATGGATTTTCCAATGACATAGCTCTGGTATTTTTCAGGATAACTGGCAAATTTACGGGGATGGCCAGTGCTGCCATCTGAGCTTGTCATGACCCAAGGCTGAGCCATAAAGTTCTCGATATCATCCGAGTTCATATTAAAAGAGGCAATACGTGCATCGCCTTGGCGCGCTATCTCAATCGCCATCTCAACAGGTGAAAGATTTTGTTCCTCAGCGATTTGCGTGAGGGTTTTATTTTGCCAATTGTTTTTATTTTGCGTTATTAGGACGGCATCGCCGCCGCCCCTTTTACGCAGGTTCTCTTTTGTTTCAGATTTGATTTTTACTAATAAATCAGAATCATTTAGCCGAGCCATGTATTGCTCTTGGCCGCCCGCTTTAACCCAGCGAGGCAACAAAGCATTAGAGATACGAGTACCGGAGGCCTGCCACGGATATTGATCAGCTGAAATTGACAGGCCGCGCGCCTGGGCTGCTTCGATTGTTGCAACCAACGGAACGCTTTTCCCCCATACATCAACACCTAGCGCTTTTATGTGAGCAATATTGACGTGAACATCTGCTTTCTCAGCGATTTCAATCACCTCTGCAATAGCGGCCTCAAGGCCTATACTATATGTTGCTTCGTCCCGGATATGGCTGTCATAGACGCCCCCATGTTCCGCTGCGACTTTCGCTAGAGAGATAATTTCTTCGGTGTCAGAGAAACTTCCCGGCGCGTAAAATAATCCTGTAGACAGACCTAGAGCTCCAGCTTCCATCGCCGCGCTGACTTGAAGTCTCATTTCTTCCAGTTCTTTTTCACTAGGTGCGCGCTGTTCACGTCCCATAACTTGTTCACGCAAAGCACCATGGCCCAAAAAGAACGCCGTATTTGTACCGATACCATCGGCACGGACTTTCTCGACGAGAGCACGAATATCCGGGTCGCCGAATCCGTCATTGCCATTGACGACCGTCGTCACACCTTGTGTGAGGTAATTTACATTGCGCCGTAGGTCCGGGTCTTCGTTGAAAAGCTCGCCCATGGAATGAGTATGTGGGTCGATAAAGCCCGGGAGCACATAAAGCCCGGTCGCATCAATAACGTGTCCCGCCTCGATATTTTCACTGGAAGCGCCAATATAGATGATTTCGTCCGCCTTTATCGCGACAACAAGGTTTTCACCTGGGGTATTGTCTCCTCGGAAAACAGTGCCGCCTTTAATGAGGTAGTCAGCTTCTAGGGTTTTTTGGCAGGCCGTAAGACAAAATATGATCACCAAGCAGGCAAACAGTCTCATGGTTTATCCTCATAATGCTCAAGCAATAGACGCATCATTTCCTCGGCAAAGACTTTGGCTGATAGCTTTATCGCTGATCGCGGGGTTGCGTCACCGACTTCATATGTGATCGCAGAAATACCAAAGGTGTCATACATATAGTTTTTAGAAATAGGTTTTCCCGAGTTGTGACGTGCTTCACGCGTAAAAGGATAGATCTCGTCATCGAGACGGTCGTCTACAGCCTTTAGCCAGTCTCTGGCGAACATAGGCGGAGTGGTCGGTTCATCATCGGCTTGGGTGTATAAAAGATTTCTCCAAGTTGAATGGAAGTCTAAGAAAAAAGCAATGTTTTTTTCTCCTGATTTAAATCTTTCTAGAGCGCCAAGAACAGCCCGCGTTTCCGGTTGAGTAAAAGGTCCCCAATCCCTGTTCAGATCCATACCTCCCATATTAAAACGCCAGTTTCCGTGAACCACGCCGTCTGGATTGATCATTGGTACAATCAAGATATTGAAATTATCCAGAAATTCTTTTGACAATTTGCTTTCATCAAAAACTTTCTCTGAGAAGGGGATTAGCGCAAGAGCACCGGTTAATTCCGGCGGATGCTGACGCCCGACCCACATGACATAGGGTTTTTTCTTGGTCGGCTCTGTTTCAATTTCCAGCATATATATCGGACGATCTTCTCGTGAACGCCCAATTTCAGACTTTGTCACAAACGATTTTTGAGCCAGTTTATCTGTCCAATTATCATGGCCTTTGGGCGTAAAAATTTCCTGGGCGGAGATGAAAAAAGGACGACCATCCAGGTCCAGCGATATTTGGGTTTTGTCTTCGGCTATCTTGTCTATTTTGCGCTCATCCAAAAACTCCCAATTTGTTCCATCATAGCTTATTTTAGGATGATAGCGGTGTTTGCCATTGAAATATTGGAGCGTAACATCCAAAGTCCCTGACTGAATTGGGTCAACCCGAAAGCCATACCAGGCGCTGTTATTGATGGGCTTACCTTGAGGGTCTGTTGTTTTTTCAGGTCTAATAGAAATTTGAACGGCCGTAGTAGAATTTATATCACATCCGCTGACCCGCGCTGTAAGAAAATCATCTCGGATTTCCGCAATATCATTAGCGCATAGAGCCGGACTTGTCGCCTTTTCAAGAACCTGTGTAGGAGAATGGGGGGAGGGCACAGTCTGGCAGGCGCCTAACAAAAAAAGCGCTGCGCTTGTAAGATAGACTCGTTTCATATTCCTCTCCAATCCTAGACAGACCCAATCAATTCAACGATCCGGGCTGCACTGCCAGCTGCGAAAGTATATCCCATAGAGCCGTGTCCTGCATTAATATAAAGCCCGGGGGTTTTGCTTTCTTGAATGATCGGTAAACCGCCTGGCGTCATGGGGCGCTGTCCAATCCAAAAATTAGGCTCGGCGTTATAATCGGCAATTCCAGGCCATAGGCGGCGTGCAGTCTCAAGTAGCTCTTTGGCTCGCTCTTCGGAACGGGTAGGCGAAAGATTAGTATCCATAAAGCCGGCGATACGGATTTTTTCGCCCAGATTGGCGATGACGAATTTGTGCTTAAGATCCGTAATGCTACAAACTGGCGCGTCTACTGTAGCAGGAAGTGTGACGCTATAGCCTTGAACTGGATAGATGGGCAGGGGTTTAATATAATCTCTCAAAACGGAATTTAGATCGCCGCCAAGACACGCGATAACCGCGTCGAACTCAAAAGTTCCGTTATCAGTTTTGATGCCCGAAACGCGCCCTTGATCTAAAATTAGAGACTGGAATTCCTCATTAAATCTAAGATTTGGTTTCCGATTTCTTATATTTGTTGAAAGCAAAACCGAACAATATGTCTGAGTATCCAAGGCTTCGTCTGTATCGCAATATACGCCGCCGTAAATTGGACGATTATTTCGTCCAAGGGTGGGTGCTAATTCAATACATTCAGCTTTATTAAGCGGTCTAACATGAGCTTCTTCTGCTGAGTTTCGACTCGACGCTAGGAGACCATGAAAAGACTTTTTATCTTCGACTATGACGAGCTTGCCCTTGCCTGTGCGGGGAATAGCGCCACTTGGCATTTCGGATTCAATTTCTGAGAGGGTATTCCGGCTTAATTTCGCAAAACTTTTGTGTTCGTCAAAGTTCTTTTGGTATTTGGAACTTTGACAGTTGTTTAAAAATTTTAGTCCCCAACCCCAATAGCTCGGTTTCAAAGTCAAACCGAGTTTTATACCAGGGTCAGAGCCTAAAAAATAGTTCAGAAGGTTTTTGACGGTTTTGGGCGAAGCAAATGGTTCTACATATGAATAGGCTAATTGTGCTCCGTTGGCCTTACTCGTTCCTTCAGCGGGACCTGGCGCTTTCTCGATCACGGTTACATCATGACCGGCTCTGGTCAGTAGATAGGCTGTTGTTACACCAACAACGCCCGCGCCCAAAACGCAAACTCTCATGATATTTTCATAAGTGTAGGCATAGCTATCCCGTTCACTCCTAATGGAGTGTTTAGCGGGATTTCTCCCGCTAAAACCTTTACTGGTTAAAAGTCGTGACGGATACTGGCGTGCCAATAACGACCACGATTAGAGTGCAAGCTAACGAAGTAGCCGCGAGCGAACTCGTCAGCGATAGGTGGTTTGTTGTCGCTTACATTGTTTACGCCTACACGGATACGTGTTTCGCTACCTCCAAACATCCCGTTTTCGAACGTATAATCAGCGGCGAGATTAATTTGATCCCAAGCGGGGATTGTAAATTCGTCAAAATCAGCGCCAGTTACGGAGGTGTCAAATACATCTCCGACACGCCGATAAGATGCGCTGGCGCCAAGTGGGCCGTTGTCCCAACGTATCGAGCCAGAATAGCGCCATTCTGGATTACCATTTTCACGCCTTAAGTCTGATTGCCCTGTAACTGCGATCAAACTGCTCAATGTTCCGGCATCTCTAGCGTCGGACAACAATTGTGCATCCATGCCTGGATCCTGGAAAAACTCGATAATATGGGCAGCATTCGCTTTGAAGCGAAGATCGCCGATACCATCGACTTCAAAATCAAGAACAGCTCCAAAATCGATTCCTTCACTTGTACGATCGTCCAAATTCAGGAATGTATCTTGAACGCCAATAATGTCGCCGGCCCCGGATGGATCAAGACCAGCAGCGGTAAATGCCGCAGCAAGAGTAGGATCCGGAGTTCCTCTTAACACTCCTGGATTGGAGCTTCCTTGTAATCTTAGAAGATAATCTAAAGTGATTTGATTTTGATCGCCGAATATTCCGACTAGGTTCTCTTGTTTTATCTTCCACCAGTCTACCATGAAGGTCAGATTTGATGTTGGTTCGAATGTAGCACCTAGCGAATAATTGACGCTACTTTCTGGCTTTAGATCTGGGCCTCCGCCGCGGATGCTCTCAACGGTCAAATTATCACAGTCATTATCATTCGTAAAATCTGGGCCCCCTTGTAGGGCGTGGCAAACAATCCAGTCTTCTCTACTACTGTTGACCCGTCGTATCTCTGTAGCATTGATTTGCTCTAGATTTGGCGCCCTGAACCCTTCAGCATAAGCGCCGCGGATTTGGAACATTTCAAATGGAAACCAAGAAGCCGCAATTTTTGGCTTAACGACACTACCGACATCGGAATAATCTTCTGCGCGGGCAGCAAGTTGCACATCCAAAGAATGAAATAACGGCATATCCATTTCTGGGCTAATGAGAGGAACAGCAAGCTCAACAAAAGCGCCTAATACGTCACGATCACCATTTGTGTCTGGGGTAGGGCTTGAGCCCATAACATCAGACAAATTGGTCGTTCCTATAACTGTATCGTTAAAGACAATCGTCCCATCCAGCCTGTCATCTCTATCATCTTGATAGGATTCATGTCGCCATTCTACGCCCACCGCAGCTCCGACATCGCCAGCTGGCAAAGAAAAGATGGATGGATTTGAAAACTTGGCATCTGCCAAAGTCAACTTTGTTGTACCATCTCTTTTTACGTTGACCATAAAGCTATCGATTACACTTTGATCATTGGCAAAATTGGGGGCGTTTAGGTCTGATTGATTTCCCCCTGCGAAAATGTTGTAAGCCGACGCGTTGGTTCCGTTTATTGCTTGTTGGAATAGAGTATTACTAACTCTATTTGTGCGGTCCTTAGTTTTAGCTTCAGAATGCAGGAATGCAGCCTCCCAGTCCCATTCGCTCATCTGGCCTCTTACGCCGCCAAGGATACGGAAACTATCATTTTTGACTTCGATTTTTCTCGGGCCGGCATCTATTGGTCTGTAATCTTTAAGGCGCAGATCAACGCCCGTTGTATTGTGGAAAGCATTGGCGGATACGCCGATTGGATTACTTCCCAAAATCTGAGCCATCTCCCGCTCTCTGTTGTAATCGGCATGGTAGTATGACGCTTCACCAAACAGCTCCATTCCGTTATCCATTTCATGATTAACGAATGCCATCAGATTATATCTGTCTGTATCTCCGACTATATCTCTGTAGCCCGCTCGGTCTAATCGGAGGCTAGTGGGAACATTTGTGCCGTTCACTAGACATGTAGTTGGCGTCAAAGGTACCAAACAGCTTCCGAAAGATACGGGACGTACATACACATCATCATCTGTGGTTCCCGGCACGTCGGCACCTGATACGGTCTCGAGCTCAGCAAATTGAGTATCACCGGATCGATTGAAAAACTGTGAATCGCCTTCATAGACGGTCCCTTCGAAGAAGGGCCTTAGATCTTCTGTTGAGGAGTTAATAAGGTCAGTCGCAGGCATACCGTTTCGAGTCATGAAGTTACCAAAAACGGATATGTTAGTTTTGCCGTCATTCGTATTGGTGCCCCATTTGGCAGTGCCCGATAACTCATCAAGGCTTGTGCCTTCGGATGAACCATATTTTAGCTGTACTTGCATGCCTTCATAGCTGTCATCCAAGACAGTATTGATGACACCTGCGACGGCGTCAGAACCATAGACAGCGGAAGCGCCATCTCTGAGCACTTCGATCCTCTTTATCCCCGTAACCGGCATAGCGTTTGAATTCACCGAAACGACTGGGGTTTGGTTGACCGCCTGAGTGCCGGGGTGATTGACCATTCTGCGGCCATTCAAAAGTACTAATGTGTTGCCGTCTCCTACACCGCGCAAATTAACAGAGCCTACGTCTCCACGAGCTCCATTGACACCTGTGAAGCGACCTTCGCGAAATGTTACATCTCCAATTTGAGGAATTGACGCTAACAGTTCATCACCGGACACTGCGCCTGTCGTTTCTATGTCTATTGCATCCAGGGAGGTTACCGGTAAAATTCCGGCGATATCTGATCCCTTAATTTGCGTCCCGACAACAATAATCTCGTCGTCTTCACTTGTTTCGGATGTCTGCGCCGACGCGGTGATGGTGGCTCCAGCCAGTGCCGTTGATAATAGAAGTGATTTTATGATTGTAGACTGTTTCATATTTCTCCCCTTTGAAACTGGTTTTAGATTGACCGAGAGTCCTCGATTAAAGCAAATTCAATTATATACCGAGGGTATAGCCAATAGCTATACAATAGCGGTAGGAATTAAAATATTTTATCCCGCATATGTTATTAACTCTGCTTTGAGTATTGCTAGAAAGTCCTGTTTAAAGGATATTATTGGATCATTAGAGCGTGAAATTACGTCAATCTTTATGGGTTCTAAATCCGGTAATTCGTGAAATCTCAATTGCGTTTTGGTGCCAGAATAAGCGGTGATCTTATCGATAACAGCCACACCCGTGCCTTGTTCAACGAGACGTTTGGCCAGATGATAAGTTTCGGCAACGATATTACTCCCATCGGGATATAGGCCCAGCCCCTCGAGTTTTTTGTTGAGCATATGACCCAGCGGACTTTTTGCATTGAGCCGGATAAGGGGGAGGGTGGCCAAATCTTCCAAGCTGATTTTTCTATTAAAGTTTTTATGTGACTTTGGCGTTACGCAAACAAATTCTGTTTGGCCCAAATGCTGAATTTCCAAACCCGGCTGGGAAACCGCCTCGAAGACAATTCCAAGATCTATGGTGCTGTTTTGTATCAAACGTGAGATCTCGGAGGCGTGTTGAGTTTCGATCTCTATGGGGATGTCTGGATGTTTTTTATTGAACGCGGCGAGGGCCCGGGGAACAGCTTGTAGACTGAACGCGGGCGTCATCGCTATTCTTAGGCGACCCACATTCGTTGATTTTAACATAACCGTATATTTTTTTAGCTCATTGAGCTGTTCATAGACGGGTATAATCTGGGTGAATAACAGATTGGCTTTTTCAGTTGGAAAAATGCGGCCTTTTTCACGATAAAACAATTCGAATCCCAACTGGTCTTCGGCGTGGCGCAAAATTTTGCTTACGGTCGGTTGCGACACGTTCAGGGACTTTGCGGCTCCGCTCACTGAGCCAGTCATGTATACTGCATGGAATATTTCTATATGCCGAAGTCGCATGAGTTGTTGTATACAGCAAAGAAACAGAACCGGACAGAAAATACTTATCCGCTTTTTATAAACCTCTATAAATCTGGCCTTATCCGGTATCTTGTTCCATACCCGGCAAGTATGCGGGGTACGGTCAACAAGGCCGCCTTCGCCGTAATGCAGATAACGGTCATACCAACGGTAAAAAGTGCGGCGATTGACGCCCAGCTTATCCAGGGTCCACTTGGCACGGCGCGATGAGCGCTCCTCCAAACGGATGATCTCAAGCTTCTCGGAGGCTGGATATCAAGGCGATTGCCAAGCGGTCGAGCGGACGGCGCACCTATGCCAAACCTTCCAAGCCCCGCACAGGCCGCTTTAATGCGAGAGGCCGAGGCCGTTCGGCTTTGGCGGCAGGCATCGGCCCGAAAATAGAAAGCTAATTTGCAGCTGAACTTCTAAATTATCTGAAAAACGTCGGATTACGAGAGGGTGTAATAAGGTCTGGCGAAGTAGACTGAGTTGGAATGGCATTTTTGTCGTCATGCAACATAACATGCATTATGTTGTATAATAAATGGTGAAAGAGGACTATCTATATGTTCTGCAATTGTTCTTTATTTTGGCCATTTTTTTTTCGGAAATGTGTCCACTAGGCCACTTAAAACGCAACACTTTTGAAACGGCGTCCGACTCGCATAATGTTTATTATGAGAAATAATGGATATTTATACCCTAGACACTGGTCGGAGGTTTAATTGGTGAGAATTCTCATGAATTCAATGATTTATCGGCGTTATTTATGAGAAATTGGCGTTATTATTGAAAACAAAGCACTCCGGTTTAAACGGTTTTTCTTGTGGGGCTATAGAATCCGGTCGTACCCAAGCATGTATGACCAACAAGTTGCTGAACAGTTGTGATATCGTATTGTGTACTTATCTTGTGACTGATCCCGCTCGATCTAAGTTTTCTAGGATTTATTGAAATGCAAAGTCTTGCGTCCTGTCCAAGTCTCCTGACGGTTTCTCACACCGCGTTGTTCGCGTACCGCTTGTATGGTTTTAAAGTCCCAGATTTACCATGCGATGAAGGAAACATAAAAGCATTCGGCAAAGACACATCGCTCTTAGCGAAAGTTAGGACGATTTTCTCACGGCTATTACGAATGAGAACACGAAGACTTCTTACAGCAATGGCATCAATTTATTTTTCGGATTTATAGCAACATCAGCGATATCAGACGTTGTCGATATTGAGCCAAAACATGTGTCTAAGTACGTAATCTGGCTTTCTGAAAACGATTATGGCGTTTCCACTTTGGCCGTTTTTTTCGAAAATGTGTCCACCAGGCCTAAGTGTCAGAATTCACTAATACGCGATATTTCGCGTCACCTCCCCCTTTCTGTTCAAAGAAGCGCGAGATATAGATATTTTTGAAGGCTCCTTGTCTGTCTTTCGTCGGAAATTTTAGTTTAATTACATCTTGCAACTTCAATATGAAGTCTCATTGAGATTTTTCTTAAATAAATTCCTGGCGACAGAATCCTACTTCAAAAAACACGGTCGTCCCCTTGCCTTTTATAGCGATAAGCATTCTGTTTTCCGCATGAACTACCAAAGGTGCTGTTGGCGGCGACGGCATGACCCAATTTGGATCGGCGCTTCATTAGCTTCAGGTCTAGATTATTTGCGCTAAAACAACTCAAGCCCAAGGCAGAGTTGAGCGTGTTAACCGAACACTATTGGACTGTCTTGTGAAAGAATTGCGGCTCGAAGGTATAATCTACCCTGCCCGTCGCTAATCGTTTTTCTTGATGCGTATATTGAGAAAGCATAATGCAAAATTTGCTATCGAACCCAAGGAACCCAAAAAACTTACATCGTGATCTTGATGACATTGAGGATCTGGCGGACTATTTTTGCTGAAAGGAAGATCGGATTGTCCCCGACTTTTACGCAAGTCATGGGAGCAAACAGGCTGATATTAAGGGAAGTAAAAGACTTGGAGCTGTTCTTGAGCACATCAAGACTGAGCAGGAAAATAGCAACCGAAGCAAAAGAACAAGGGTTTGCTCAATTTTCCAATACCCCTTAACTTTGATGACGCACAGCGTTTCTGAATTGATCTCCCTATAAAGAGTCAGTTTTTAGCCGCTCTTCAATTATAAACGGCATCACATTCGTTGAATACACCTAGTTGCAGGCGTACATGTAGTTTCCGCATGTTTTCATAAAATGAACGACCACACCATTAATGCTCTGAATTCGGAAAGCCTGACGATCACGATCAGAAACAGCTAGGACTGAATATTCGTAGTGATGGGCCTCCCCAAGTCCCAAAACGCCTTTTGTCCCAATTGGCAAAACCTCTTCTGTGATCATTGTCGCCTCGGCGTCGGAGAACCCATTCTGATAGCCCAGAGCTTTGAATAGATAATCAAGATAAATTCGGTCAGAAATATCAGTTTCATATCTAGATTTTAGTTTTCTGAGGAATTGCTCCGGTGTGAGACCATGAGAGTTTCCAAATTTGGGCATAGTACCTAACCGGTTCACAATCTTAGGAGTAGCTCTCTCAGGAACATTGAAAATTTCGATATTGTTTGGGCCGCAATCGTTGAAACGAGTTTGAGACATCAAAGCCTCTTTTGACGGTTCCATCGAATTATATGACGGACAAATTTCTTTGTTCTGGACTTCGTTCCCATCCTCACAAACAAATGTAATTGTCGGAGTAGGTTCCAACATGGGACAAGCTGCCAGTTCAGAAACAAATGTGGCCCCGTCAGGACAAATGAAACTTGGCATTGGTTCTGCCGCCTTTACATTTACTTCCAGGCTTCCAATCGGTTCCAATACTTCTAATTCAACCGAAGGTTTCTTTTGAACTGGCGCAGTGGTTGCGGAAAAATCACTTACATTTGGGGAAATTTGACGCAGTAACCCTCGAGCCGTATGTTGATCAAATTTAACGCGAAGCTTTAAAAACAAGCCTTTTCTAGAATATTCAGCCGCTTCAAAATCATTATCGATAAAACCAGCGACGTTATATCCCGCGCTGACCCAGACATTGTCCATTGGTGAGACACCAACGGAAGGGCCATAGCTGTAAGATAGGTTTTTCTCATCATCGATGATGGCCTGTCCGCGCAATCCGAAATCAATTTTCTCAGTCACATCGAAACGTGTTTCCAAACCAATGAGATTATTCAAAGAATCGTATTTTTGACCAGCGATAGTCTCCTCGACATATTTGATACCGTGATTGGCACTCAGTTGCCAATTATCGGAAACCATTTTATTTATGCCAAGATTGTTCACCAGCTTGGTACGCGTTTCCCCGAGAGCGTTTTTCTGATGTCCAAAATCAAAACGATTCAGAAAAATCGTATCTTCATCGCGTGGCCGCCAAGCCAGACCGAGGCGAGCGTCTAATTGCTCTGTAGATCCTTCATGCGTTGAAGAGTTATAATCGGTACCGCGAACCGCGCCGGCCAAGGACAAATTCTCTGATAATTCATGTGCAACAGAGCCACTCCCAATCCAGGTTTGACCATCAGTGCTTTCTCTGCCTTCAAGTCGGGCAGAACCTGACATATTTTCTGTCCGGTAACCCAGACCAATGTAGCCTGAAGTGAAATCCGTATTGGTTTCAAAAGGTGAAATAGCAGCATCTGGAGCAACTTCTAGGTACTCACCTTGCGACTCTAACATTTTTCGATTTCTGAAACCGCCTGAGGCAGACCATTTCTCATTCAGGCGAATTTGTTGATCAAGTCCAATAGTAGCGCCCAGGCGTCTGCCAGAATCATCGGTCAGCATATCGGTTGAAGCCGTTAAATTTGACCCCGTCCAAGGTGAAACGGATAGACCAAAGACGGTGTTGTTTCCTTTGGCATTCGCCCCATCCATGATCTCATGACTAATGGAGGCATTGATTTTGTTTCCGAAATTCTTGTCCAATCCAAAAGTTGTACGCTGCGGGTGAGATGAAACTTCGTTTTTACCCCCCAGCGGCTGTTCATGGATAACGCGAATTTTAGCATTATGCTTAGGTACTGACAAAGTTGCATGGGAAATCGCCAAGAAAGAATCTCTGCTCTCACCATTTGAAAAATTGTCCTGCACGGCTCTGAGGCCTGCGCCCGCTGTAATCCTGCCATCACTATGTTGAGCGGTAAGTTCTGCGTTATCGCGCGTATCGCCTGTATTCAGGTTTTCTTCTCGGTAAGCGTTACCTTCAATAGTTTGACGTCCACGAGTTCCCGATTTTTCATTTTCGAATTCTCTTATCTTTACATTGGCGTTGACACCATACCGACGGATATCATTGGTGTTTGATTGCGTTTGCCCAAGTCCAAATCCGCCCTCTTCCTCGCGGAAATATGCTTGAGCAGACAAGTTTTCACTTGTATGGATAACCTCGGCCAACAGAGCTTCTTTTCTATTTTCGTTAGGATTAGTTTTGTTTTCCGAGACTGCATATTCGAGGCGTATTTCTGTTTTTTCTGACAGATGAGTCACTGCATCCACACCAGCCATGATTTGTTTGGAGCCGCTTTCCAAAGCGCTCCCATTTTCAGAAACAAAGGTTGTTCCGATTTGGACTTTTCCGTCGAGCAATTGAGCTTGGGCGCGGCCACCAAATGTAACGTTACGTTCTGCCTCTTCTGATGTTTCATACTGCACAACAATAACGTTGGGATTAAAGTTTTCGTCAGTCGCATCAACAGGCAATCGAAATACGAGATTTCCAGTGAAATAGTCTAAGGTGTAATCCAAATGACGTTTCATACTTCGCCGATCGAGTACAATATCAGGGCGATTTCGATCTCTCGTCTCAACAATAATCGTCTCGGACTGCGCTAAGATTTGTCTATTTTCTAACCTGTAAGTACCACTCGTTCCATCCGCAGCGATCTCGTCTTGAGCAAATCCTTGGTTGGTTTCTGCGGCGAAACCGAGCACCTGGATTTTCTCACCGACATACTCAGCTTTGAGGCCTGACAACCGGCGTCTGTAAGACGTCAAACGCCCCTCTGTAATGTTCGTATCAAAATCTCCGAAAAGAGCGTAAGCAGATTTCCTCTCTAACTTGACGTAGATTGGATAACGGCTCAACGCTTCGTGTTCCTGATAGGAACGATCTCCATACAAAGTATAATATGCATTTGGATCAATTTCTTCGAGGAAGTCACCGTCCTGCGTGCCGCGCCGTTTATCTGTATCAACGGCCAAGCTCATCAACCAATTACCTTTAATCAAACCTTTGGCGAAAAATGCTACACGGCCATCACGAATGGTATCGCTTGATTTCAGCGAAAGATCGATAGCTTTATCCTTGACGGTTTCGTAACCGATGGCCCCTTCAGCAAGACCGACAACAATCCAATCACGCTGCTCTGGTTCCAAATACATTTGAATTGGAACAATCCGTCCATTATCCAGTTTGACGTTGACTGTGACCTTACCCGTCTGCAGAGTTGGTTCTAATTTTATTTTTGCGATACCGTCATTGCCAACGGTGACATCAGTTTGGGCTGAGTATGGCGCAAGTAGGTCATCGTTTCGGGCGATCCTGTCGTCGATTTCCAACTGATAGGGATCCTCGACTTCCACCTGAACAATTCGTCCGGAATTCACGCCGTGGCCTGACGCGTCCTCCAGACGAATTGCTATCTCAGGTGCTGTACGGCCGTCCGCGACCAATACAGATTGCCCAGGTAACGCTGATACTCTTTCGACATTCGTTACATAGTGTAAATCATGCTCAAATGCCTGAACGATGCTCCCTGATTCAGATTTCACAGTTATCTGGAAACGGTTCTTTCCGTTTTGGAGATCCAGCCCTCGCCACCTGGAAAGGTATACGGATTTATCAGAGTTACTGTCCTTTCCTTCGAAATTTAGGATCGGAACATCTGCGCCGTTGAGTCTCAATTCGACTTTTTGTTTTGGCCCGTGTTTGATACCAATGTTTGCAGATGGAATTGAAGGGGCTTTTACTGGATATACCCACTCCGCCTCAGCAGATTGAGTCTCAAGCCAAGCATCGTCATATTGTTTGTATTCCGTTTGATCGGTGTATTCCTCAAATTCTTCGTTCGCGGTTACGGCATCAGAAGTCTGTCTCAAATAGAAATTCGCCCGCCAAATCCCGCCCCCTTGAATATCAACAAATTTGGAGTTGGAACGACCAGCGTACCGGGTATTCTCCTCGCAAGACATTAGTTCAAACCCTGCTGGCAAGGTCTCTTCGTCGACCTGGACAACGTGCGTTCCTTCACTCACGCCTTCAAAATGAAACAGGCCATCAGGATCACTTACGACATAGGCGCCAGTTTCCATATAAAGGCGAACGCCCTCTACCGGCTTGCCGATATCAATATTTCGGGCCCAGTCCTCACCATCGTCACAAGATCCATGGGTGACCCGGCCGACAATTGTCGACCGTGAGCGTAAAAGATCCTCACGTAATTTTACCGTAGCGCGACTTACGTTTGAGACGGGATTTCCGGCGCTGTCTACTGCGACGGCGGCATTTACGGCTTCACCTAGAACAAATCCGCCAGGTCCCACCCTTAGGGCGTAACTCAATTCAATTGTCGTATTGGGATCGATTATCCCGAGATCATACGAAATAACAGAACCGCTATCAGATATTTCCGGATCATTGATAAAGAACTCATCCCGACGAGAAGTATCTTCCACATATCGGAACCCTCTTGGAAGACTGTCATCAAGATTTAAGGGAACAGATGAAGTACCAAGGTTTTGTACGATAACGGTGTAATTGATAAAATCGCCTACATCGGCATAGCTACGATCTGCGATCTTTGTAACAGAGATTTCTGATGCTGGATCAAGAGGAATATCGAATCTTAGTGGAGAAAATTCGACATTTTCATAAGCTTCGCCATAGGAAGCATCGATGATGAAATAGGCTGTTCCTGTTAGAGCGTTTATCTCATCTGCTTGCAGTGATGAAGCAAAGCTATAACCTTCAGGAGGCGTGGCTTCAATTGCATATCGACCGGGCTCAAGATTAGGGAAAGCAAACATCCCTTGTGGCATTTCGTAAACAAGACCGCTCGCATCTTCTTGGCTATTCCCGCTGATAATTAATGACGGAAAATCTGAAAATCCATCTACGCCTACAACAGATGCATCTTGCCCAGTGTCAAGATTAATTAAACGAAGAGTCGTGCCATCGATAGGTTCTCCTGTTACCGCGTTAAATACCGTATTAAACGGATTTACACTTGCTGCGTCTGCAACGGATTTGATGGATGCATTGCCAGCAAAACCCGAACCGTTTTGACTTGTAAAAGTCGCGATTAAGCGTTCATTACTACCTACCGTCATGAACGGATCATTGCGAGTGGTCACAGTAGGTGTCGAAGGCAGATAAGCCCAAAACTCCCCTGTATCTGGTCCGCTTTCGAAAAGTTTCAGCGTAATAAAGTCACCGCTTTCTGCTTCAACCGTAATCACCAAAGTGTCGATCACAGATGAGTCAACGTTTCCCGTGACGAAACTTACATTTACAAAGATCAATTCGCCGGAGAGATAGGATTCTGCCGGAATCAGCGGAACAGGCCCCGATAAATCTAACATTCGCCCAGTGTTTATTGGATCACCCGTTGAAGAGAACGGTCCATATAGATCCCCATTTGGGCTGTATTCAGAGCCATTGACATTCACCATTTCCGGGTTTGTGGCATTCGGTGAATATCTAAAAAATTCTATTTTAGGGAGAACTCTAGGAGGCTCGATTATAAAAACTGCTTCATTAGTCGGCAATGATACGCGCGACTCGCCAATGCTAAAGGATACATCGGCAATATTTGTCACTTCTCGACCTATTGTTTGAGCGTAAGCAAAATCCGCACAAAGGGCATGAAACGATGCCGTCAGGGTCAGAAGCTTCAACCTATGTTGAAACTGTTTGTTCATTCATTTGGCCACCAGACACCAGCCCACTTGAGCAGGGTCTTTGTTTAGTTCCGCAACCCAATGGGCTGCGGGAAAAAATTGATTAGTTTGTCTTAGTTCACAGTCGCGCGGATAATCAGATATCCGACGTTATCCGTTGCGCCGCCGGTAGGCCCATCCAAAGTACCATTTACCAGTGAGATGGTCGGAACACCGCCAGCATCAACAGAACCAGCGGAAAAACCTGACAGATTGGAACTAGCGTAGGTTACGTCAGCCGGCAACGTATCTGATATATTAATATCAGTAGCTTCAGTGCTTCCTGCATTTGTCACTGCGATAACATATTCAACACAGGCGCCAGGGATAGAATATTGTGTATCATCATTGGCAGTCGGTGTTGTCGGCGAAGTACCACAACCAGAACCGTCTGTGGAAATCACAGCGACAGATTTCAGTGCACTAAGGTCAGGGCTGATCATCTGATAAGTACCAATGACAGAATGATCACCGTCTCCTGCATTGTCACCTGAATCTGGACCAGCTGGATCTACGAGCACATTCTCAGCAGATCCGAGAATGCTGTTTGTTCCCGTATCAGCCGTTTCTTCAACTGAAGTGCTTGGTGCTGTATCAATAAGATAGTTTACCGGCGACCATGTTTCTGCAACCAATGTAAGATTGGAAACATCGCCATCGACACCATCACCATTATTATCGGATGTCAGTGGTATATCACTTTCGGCAACAAGACAAATTGTTGCGTCTGGTAAAACGTCTGCCGTTAAGTCTCCACTTGTGTAAGCGTTTGCGGGAACGAGATTTGACGCCGTGTCACATGATCCGTCGGCTTCTCCAGGGAACACATAGTAAGTCACTGCATCAGGGTCGAAGTCATCAGCACCATCATTTGTCAGATTAATTCTGTATGCCTGAGTGTCGTTACCTGTATTTGTGACCGTGAAAACCAAAAGAGCGTCTGTTTCACCCGGAAATACCGTTTCTGGGCTTGTCTCGACTTCCACTGTTAAGTCAATTTTACGGTCAACTGTAAACCGAGTAGAATTATCATTTCCGCCACAACTAGGGTCACCGTCACAAGTTTCGATCGTCTCTTGAACGGTTCCACCCACTTGGTAGTCAAGTGTGAACGTGTTTGCCACAGATGTACCCGCAGATGTTCCGTCGGCAAATGCTGTCCCCGCTGTGAAAACTGTCAGAGTACTTGCGCCCAGAAGCAGTTTTGATATTTTTTTTATGTTAGTCATTCCCAACTTCCCTTTTTGATAAGATGGGACACATTCTAAAAAAATTGGATTAATTTAGCGCTTAGCGATATGGTTAAAATTCAGAAAATCCTGTTTTAAAGAATAATATACTCTTTTATATTTTATTTTAAATTCATAGACTTACAGAAATTTACACCCATATTAGTTTCACGCTTTCTTAAGACTTGTAATGAAAACCGTTCGGAGTACAAATCAAAAGACCGCCTTTCTAACTGCAACTGATGATGACGCGAACCTGCCCACCTTTAGTTTCTTTTAACGCAATAAGAGTAGAAAGCGTTGATAGTTTATAAGGTGTTCTAAAAATGAGAAAAATCATTATCTCCACTATTTGTCTTTTAACTGGGTTTTCTCCGGCATATGCCTCCGGCTTGACGGCTACTCAAAACGTTCAGAAAGAGGTCGTTATTCAAAACGAGGATGGATCAACAGAAGTAAAATATGTGGAAGCAAATAAAATCGCTCCTGGCGAAAAGGTCCTGTACTCTTTGAACATCGCCAACGACGGAACTGAACCAGCCACCGATCTCGTACTCGTCATGCCAGTTCCGCAAGAAGTCAAATTTATTGAAGGCTCCGCGAACAAACTAGGATCGAGGGTTAGTTTCTCAGTCGATGACGGAGAAACCTTTTACGAAAGAGACCAACTGGTCTTAAAAACGATGGATGGATCGGAAAAACCCGCGAATTCAGATGACATAACCCATGTTAAATGGGAAATCGACAGCCCCGTAGAAGCTGGAACAACAGACACGTTATCATTTAAAGGGCTTCTCAAGTAAGACAGATTACTCGCGTCGGGCCGTCTTTTGACGGACTTGACGTTCCAGCTGCTGAACCGTCTCATAACTATTGTCCAACTCACCGTTTTTCTGCTCTATTGTAGCATGCAATTGTTCAATCCTCGCATTGATCGCCTCAAGAGCGTTTTGACGTGATAAAGCATATTTCGACTTTTCTGAAAGTCGTCGCTTAAGTCCCGTATTTTTATTTCTTTCGTTAGACAGTTTTGCATTTAGATGAAAGTTTTTTTCCCTCAATTCGATCAAAGCACTTTCCGTTTCTTTAAGTCTTTCATCCAAACCGGCAATCTCGTCTTTTAATAAATTATTTTCAACTTGGCGAAGTTTGATTGACTGACGGTATTCCCGTCGTTCTTCAGCCATACGATTTGTTTGCTCCTTATACCGAGCAAATAAATCTTCAAATCTCTGCCTCAGATTCCCATCCTTGAACTTTGATCTTGGAACCAATTTTTTTCGCAGCGTTTCTTGCTGATTGCGCGCATCATGTTCCGCAAAATCATCCTGCAAAAGTTCATTGTCGACCATCATAAGCGCCTCTTTGTTCGCGTTTAACACGATACACTTTCAACGTTATTTTTAGGTAAAATTCCTATTCGATTCTGTTGCGAAAAGAGACAGAAAAGGTCGGATCAGGGTCGCCCGACGCAAAAGAACCTTTCGGATTAAAGCAAATATAACTTACGTTTGGATCATACCCAGTCGTAGGCGTATAATTGCATTGACTAAAATCAGCTGGCTTTGTCGCGCTACTCGAAAAACCAACATCCGTTGCATAGTTAAATGTCAACCCCGCACCTGGACTTTGGGTGAAAGACACTGGATTTGATTCAGGCCCTCCATCATCAATATCACCATTATAAAATTCGATTTCGTCAGGGACAATGTCAATCAATACGATTGAATCTGCGTCCGCTGAACCTTCCCCAGTGTTGGAAATCGTAATTGTGTAGATTACGTCGTTTCCAGGCAGAGCAAATAAACCCTCGCCTAGTGGATCCCACACTTCGACGGTCTTCTGACCGTCAAGAGAGGCTTGAATACAAGCATGACTATAGTTCACACCATCAATCCAAAGGCTTCCCGCATTTCGCACAAACCTGATAAACTCTACGCCGCCAGGGGGCGCGATAATTGTTTTGCGATGCAAAACATCCTGAGGTTCAGAACTAAACGTCAATTGATTGGCGTAACCGCTGTTTGTCAGCGAAGTTTCAATATTGTAGTTTGAGGCAACATTATTTTTTGCAATGGACACCGTGATTGGCGCGCCTTCAGGCACGATATGTTCTAACTTCAACCCAAGGATTGGAGAGGAATTAAAGGTACGGGCTGAGTTAGATGTCGTCGTCGCTGTTCCTGCGGGTTCAAGTTCCCCCAAAGCATTTGCACTGTCAACGGCGGACGTAATAACAGCTCCTGCTGAACCAGTTAGCGCAACCGCATTGTAGCCTACTGGACATGTCAAAGATGAAAGATCAATAGGATTTACGGCGATTGCGTAGTCTTCAACCTCACCATCACTTGCTTCTGTTACGTTATCCAGGCCCGAGGTCGTTGACCAGCGAAATCGCGCAAAACTGGTAGATGCCGCATTTGGAGGCACATCTAAGGGTATTTCGATCTGTCCATCACCATTTGTGTCTTGCAGGTCGGTTGACACTTGATCACCGACCCCAAAAGTTCCATCATTGTCCC
>JAHDDC010000043.1 GCA_020629545.1 Hellea sp. | reverse complement strand
AAAGCGCATGATAAAGACGAGGCGCGCTATATTGCTAATGAGGCGGTGCTGGTTTCATCTGGCGAAACCAAAATATTATTTGATCCGCTGCCGCTGACAGGATTTGGAACCTATCCTGATGTGCCGGAGACTGACCGGAAGGCCATGATGGCAGGCACGGCGCCCTATGACGGGATTGACGCGGTCTTTATCAGCCACGCCCACCGCGATCATTTTTCGGCCAGTGCCATGATCGCCTATCTGAAGGCCCAAACCGGGGTGAAGCTCGCCGCTTCGCAGCAGGCCCTTGAGATGATGCAATCCGAAGAGGATTGGGATGCGGGCTTGCTTAACCGGATTATATCCATTGATCTGGATTTCGGAGCCGCGCCCATATCGCTGACGATTGGCGATATAACCGCCAGCGCTGTTCGCATTCCCCATAGCGGCTGGCCGCAGCGCGCAGATGTGCAAAACCTTTTCTTTAGAGTGAGCTTAAATGACGATGTCACCGTCATGCATATGGGCGATGCCGATATTAATCCGCGTCACTATATTCCCTATGAAGCCCATTGGCAGGCGCGCAAAACCGATATGGCCTTTCCGCCTTACTGGATTTATCTTTATCCCTACGGGCCGAAGATATTGGACTTTATGAATGTTAAACAATCTGTCGGCATTCATGTCCCGATAGAGGTTCCGGCCGATTTGAAAGCCAGCGGCGCAGATTATTTTTCGATGGGCGGCGAAACCCGCGCAATTGGGAAAGCATCAAAGGATAGCTGCGCGCCGGTCAATTTTGATGCGGCGGATTTTACGGTCTGTACCCTATCGGCGGATTCAAACATTCAGACGTTTTGGAAAAATAGTGAGGGCGAACCTTATAGTCATTTCAGTCTTCTTGACGAGGCGCTGTCCGCCAAAGGCCAAGACATTGTGATCGCCATGAATGGCGGCATGTATGACAAAAAGCGCGCGCCGGTTGGCTATTACGTAGAAGACGGGCAGAAACGAAGATCCCTCCAAACCAAAGATTCTCCCGGGAATTTCGGTCTGCTGCCCAACGGCGTATTTTATGTCACAAAGGACGGCATTGGCGTATCCGAAACTCTGGCTTTCGCGGCGAAGGATTTGGATGTTGTGTCCGCCACACAGTCCGGCCCAATGCTGGTGATTGACGGCAAGCTTCATCCCAAATTCAGACGGACCTCGGAGTCAGAGAAACGCCGTAACGGCGTTGGGGTCAGCGCGGACGGGCAAAAAGTCTATTTCGCGATTAGTGACGAGCCTGTGAATTTTCATCATTTCGCGCGGCTGTTTCGCGATCACCTGAAAACCCCGAATGCGCTCTATCTGGATGGGGTTGTGTCGCGGCTCTATGATCCAGAAAATGGCCGTGATGATCCAGGCCTACCGATGGGACCCATACTGGCTGTTATTCGATAGTGTCGGAATGAAGGCTCTATCTCCCAGATTGCAATTCTCGTTGACTATGTCGATTTTGGCGACAGTCTTTGTCGCGGCTATTACGATACAGAAGCTGCAGCATCAGGCAGACTTTCTAGGTGATACCGTCAAGATTGCTAGCATCGCTGCGGTCGGCACGGCCAGTGCGGGTTTTGTCTGCTGGACCATTCTGCATATGAATGTGTCCCTATTGACGAACCGGCCTATTCTGCGGGGTGCCTTGGCTGGCGTCCTGACAGCTTTATTGATTATTCCGCTTCCTGTTTTTGCTTGGACGCTGAAAACAGAGGTCTTAGGCGCTTATGGGTCCGGTGACGCCGCTTTTTTAGGCGCTTTGTGGCAGGCCCTTTCGCCGGCGATTAAAAATGGTCTGGAAACATTTGCCTATATCAGTAAAGCTTCCGTCGTCGCTATAACGGCCAGCCTGATCGTGGGCGGCTATATCGCCGGTATTAATGACAAAACCTAACTGTAAGGTCTTCAACCTTACAATGTTGCAAAAACCCAACCGATTTTAGGATTTATTTTTCTGTTGGTTCCGTTACCTCTACGCCAAACAACACAGAGAAGTCCTATGTCATTTGGAACCCATGCTTATGTCCCTGATCCGCGCAATAAGGATGTGCTGATCAATTTAAACGGTGAACTTGTGCCGCGCAGCGAGGCCATGGTCTCGGTTTTTGATTCAGGCTTTATGATGGGCGACGGTGTTTGGGAGGGCCTTCGCGTGCATCACGGCAAGATCGCGTTCTGGCCTGAACATGCCGCGCGGCTAAAGACCGGCCTTATGGCGCTGGATATGGATCTAGGGATCAGCTTTGATGAACTCCACAAGCGCGTCATGGATACGCTAGCGGCTAATAAGATGACAGACGGCGTGCATATTCGCCTGATGGTGACGCGCGGGCTTAAATCCACGCCCTATCAGGACCCGCGGGTTGCGATTGGACCGCCTACAATTGTCATCGCAGCCGAGTATAAAAAGGCCGATCCGAAAACGGCGGTTAATACATCCCGCCTTTACACGGTTCATGTGCGGCGCGGCCGGGCCGATGTTCAAGACCCCGGCCTTAACTCCCATTCCAAGATCAATTGCATCACAGCCTGTATACAGGCCATTAAGGCCGGAGCTGATGAAGGGCTTATGCTCGATCCCCAAGGTTTTGTGGCAACCTGTAACTCGACACATTTTTTCATCGTCAGAGGCGGCGAAGTCTGGACATCAACTGGCGATTATTGTCTGGGCGGGATTACGCGCCTTAAAGTCATCGAGCTGTGCCGGGCTAATAATATTCCGGTGTTTGAGAAAAACTTCCGGCTTATGGATTGTTACAGCGCCGATGAAAGCTTTACGACTGGAACCTTTGCCGGACTAGCCCCGGTAGGGGAGATTGACGGCCGCATGATCGGAAACGGACAACGCGGCCCGATGACAGAGCGTCTGCAGAATCTCTATCTGGATCTGATCGCCAGTTCATAAATGTCGAACAGCCGCGATCATATAATCATCTGCATGTGGTCAGGACCGCGTAATCTCTCGACGGCCATGATGCGCAGTTTTGAAAACCGCGCCGATTGCCATGTCTGGGATGAGCCGTTTTTTGCGCCTTGGCTTGTGGCAACGGGGAATGATCATCCTGGCCGGGCCGAAACCCTTGCGGCTCATGAAAATGATCCCGCCGTGGTGGCCAAAGCGTGTCTCTTGCCGCCGCCTTCCGGTCAAAAGCTCTATTTTCAAAAACACATGCCGCATCATATGGCAGATGGTTTTCCCATGGACTGGACAGATCAGTGCCGACATTTTTTCCTGATCCGAAACCCGGAATCCGTGATTGCATCCTATGCCAAAGGCCGGGCAGAATTCGATATGGATGATATCGGGTTCTGGCCACAAATCCGTCTCTATGAGAGCTTGACGCAAGCTGGCCATGACATTCCGATTGTTGAATGCAATGAAATTTTGGCCCAGCCGGAAGCCATATTAACGGCGCTATGCGCGGCTCTGGGCATTGCGTTTGATCCGGCTATGCTGGCCTGGCCTGCTGGCCCGCGCGA
Organism: Hellea sp.; assembly: GCA_020629545.1. Taxonomy (GTDB): domain Bacteria; phylum Pseudomonadota; class Alphaproteobacteria; order Caulobacterales; family Maricaulaceae; genus JACOMS01. The sequence goes on along the minus strand of JAHDDC010000043.1, from coordinate 23,144 downwards.
AACAGATGGAGCCTGGGCGCCGTGGTGGTACAAATCGGTTGAAAACTCTACGGGCTTTACGCCGCCGCGTGCCGATAGGCCCATTATCCCTGCGCGCTATCATGATATGGTCAGAGACTGCATGCCGGCCTATGAAGCGCTGTTTGACCGAAGGCTCAAGCCCGTAACATGACATAAACCCTACGACCACATTACCAAATATTATTGTTTATCGATAAATTAATTGTTGACGACAAGTGTCGTTGTATTTTATTGATAAACAATAAGTCGAAATCTACTCCCCCCGAGAACCATTTCTACTTATGGAGCGTCAGAGCCGCGCTTCGTTTTAAAAAGAGAAAAGGAGACACTCATGAAAACGATAAAAACCCTCACAATTGCTTTGGCTAGTATTGGCTTTCTCACCGCCCCAATGGCGGCTAGCGCGACGATTTATACTGAAACCGTCGAAACCCGGATCAACAAATCGGATCTTCTAACCGAGGCGGGACTGCAACGCGTCTATCGAAAGCTTAGCAACAAAGCTGAGAGTCAATGCCAAAGTAACGGCCTAAAGCCAGTATCGGCGACGCGCAAAGCGAAGAAATGTGCCGCCACGCTTCTCAATGAATTTGTAATGAGCGTTAATCATGAGCGCTTAACTGAAATCCATAGAAAAGCGATCCAAAGCTAATCGCATAAGGCGGCTTCGGTTTCTGAGGCCGCTTTAATATCCGTCAGGCCGCGTGACATCATAGCCGTAAAGCCAGTCCATGCGCCGATGCACGACTGTCGGTAAAAGCCGGCCCGCCAACCACATTGGGCCATAGGTTCCCAATTGTCCTAATTTTGTACGCCTGTGAAATGTAGTCATATTGGCGCGGGATTGATTTTGTACCTTCAAGACCCGCGCATATCGGCGTTTCTCATAGGCGTGCAATGACGTCGCTATAGGACGACCCTTTTCAGATATCTCGCGCGCTATCGTCCAGCTATCCTCAACGGCCATGGCTGCACCCTGTGCCAAAAATGGAAGCATGGGATGTGCGGCATCTCCTAGGAGCGCCACTTGACCATCAACCCAGCTCGTCAAAGGCGGTCGATCAAACAGGGCCCAGCGATACAAATTGTCAGGATCGGCGGCTTCAATGAGCTTCCTGACAATCGGGTGCCAGCCTTTAAAATCTTTCAAAGCCTCCGCCGGACGGCCCTTGACCTGCCAGCCTTCTTTCAGGGGGGAGGGCTGTTCGACAACCCCAACAAAATTAGCCAGCTCACCCCGGCGCAATAAATAGGTAACGCCATGACGTCCGGGTCCCATCCACACACAGGCTGATGGATTGGGCGTCGGCTCTCTCAATTCCTGAACCGGCGCAACAATCCGCCAGGCGATATTACCGGTAAAGCGCGGACTATCGGGACCTAGCATTTGCGTCCGAACTTCTGACTTAATGCCATCAGCCCCGATCAGTAAATCCCCGGAAAATTCCCGGCCGTCCTTAAGTGTCAGGGTCACGCCGTGATCCGTATTTTGGTAAGATGCTATTTTGGAATTTAATTGCAAAGCCGATGCGGCTTGCTGCTGCAGCGCTTGAGACAGGGCCTTAATATAATCCGCACGATGGATATGCAGATAGGGAGCGCCCCAATTGTCGATCGCATATTGGGCTAACGGTATCGAAAATATCGCGCGCCCTGTTATCCCCATCCGGGCTTCGATAAATTCGGGCTGAAAGGCATTGGCACTGATCGGCGTTGATAACCCAAGGGCTTCAAAAACCTTCATAGCATTGGGCGGAATTTGGAGGCCTGCGCCCGTCTCAGTTAGGTCAGCGGCCTGTTCGAAGACCGTTACATCATGGCCAAAATGAAGACAGCACAGCGCGGCGGTTAAACCGCCAATTCCCCCGCCCGCAATTAAAACCTTCATGCTTAGCCTCATAGAACACCGGGAAAATTTAGCAAGATCAGAGTGGATAATGTGGAAACCAGAGGCTTGGCGAGAACCGCAAGCTGTTCAGACCCCCAATCAAGTTGGGATGAGTGGGAGTGGTTGAGTTCTCACCTATTTGCTTGAGAATTTTTCCGACTCATCCCAGAGAATCAGACAGAATATTGAGGGAATAAGTCGTGCAGGGTCATTGGCGGCAAAAACTAATCGCATCAGCAGCCGGTCTGTGCCTTTTGGCATCGGGCTGTGCATCGATAGATGTGGGCGCCGCTTCAAACCCAGATGCTCTGTTTGCCAAACAGGACTTAACCGCGAGCAAAGGCCTCGCGGCCCGAGACTTATCCGCTGGGGAATGCGGTTTATTTGTTTGGACGGGCAGTTCCAAACGGTTCATTTTATTTGCCCAAAATGGCCAACAGGCGGTTCTGGCCGGTGAGAATTCAGAGCTGCGATTACAGCCCGCCGTAATCCCAACAGGGGCCGATGCGTTCGGTCAATATCCCGCTCAGATTTTTAAAGATGATTTTGATAATTTATATACGCTCAAATTTGATGCCCCCGTTACACTGGATCAGGGCCTTCGATATGCGAGCGGCACTTGGCGTTTTAACACCCAGGATGGCTGGGATAAAGTCATCCCGGTTTACGGTTTGTCGACTTGTATTCCGTCCGGCGGCGTTGGAACCGACGTGCCATATAGCGAGGAGGTCATGCTCGACCCCGCGCCTTATGAGACGAAACTCAAGAAATTGGTTCGGGATCTGGAGCGCGAAAAGACAGCGCCTCGTATGCGGGCTTTGGCTTATAATAATGTTTCAAGCCCGGCCCAGACCTCGCCCGTAAACTCCGCGCCGCCGGTTGTTTTAGAGACAGCGCCCGTCACGCAGATGGCGGCTATTCCGGATAATCCCACGCCTGCCGCAAACCCGGTTCAGTCCTTGCCTAAAATTGAGGTGCAGCCAGCGGTCATGACCCGGACTTATCCTTCAACAGGTGAGCCATCCCAATCGCAAAGGGAAGCCCCCATTTTGCCAGAATCTTCTGACGTTGAGGCGGTGGCGGAAATTGAAATGCCCGCTAAAATCGGCGCTCTTGATATACCGGTCTTTGAGGGAACTAAAGTCGACGATAAACCTGCCCGCTATAGTGTTCAGATCGCCGCCCTGCGCACGGCCAAAGATGCCGAGAGCGTACGAGACAAGGTCAAAACCTTCGGACCTGAATATGCGGATCAGGATTATCACATTGTCCGGGCTGATCTTGGTGAAAAGGGCGTTTACTACCGCCTGCGTGTCAAAGGTTTTGAGAGCTATAAACGCGCCGCCTCGTTTTGTTGGGAGCTAAAAGAAAAGGATCAGGATTGTTTCGCGCTCCGACGCGACCGCAGTTCAAAATAACCTGAGTTCCCGCAAATGCCAACGTGACGATGGCGTCTGTTTTTATCATGTTCACATTTTTGTTAATAGGAACAAGAGGGCATTTGTTTTGCATATGCCGCTAGATGACATTGCCCGCGATCCATAAAAAACCGTTGCTGCTTGGCCTTGCTCTGGCGTTAGCGACGATTGCTTTTTCCCAATGGGGGTATTTTTGGTATGCCATGGTTTTTGATGATGTTTGGCAATCACTCATCGGGCATAGCGAATTAGAGCTAATTCAACTCGCCGAACGACGAGGTTGGGTTCAAACATTCAATACTTATTTTATAAGCTTCGTTCAGGCATCCGGGCTTTTGGCTTTGCTATTCTGGTCACGTGTGAAGTCATTCTTTGGCTATCAAGCCATTGCCGCCATTTGTTCCCTATTTATTGTTGTACCGGCTCTCGGCAATGCCGTCCTTTTTGCCGGACAGTCAACGTCATTATGGATTTTAGACTCTTTTCATTTTTGTCTGGGTTATGCGGGAATGGCCCTGATATTCTGGATCTCTCAATCCGTGTTTGCTCGATTTCTGAAAGAATGAAGTGCAGAGTACGATCGTTGCCTTAATCCAAAAACTGACTAAATTATTATCATGCGAAACAAAGGAAATAGAGTGCCTTGGCGTTTCGAGACGCCACCCGGTTTACGCGATGCAATTGTAAGAGCGTATGTCCCCAATATGGCAAAAGGGTCGGATTTACTCTATAAAGAGGAGCATTCATACACTTTGGCATCAACCTACAAGACAAAGATTGAGGATAGAGAATTACTCGTCGAAGCCTTGGTGAACAATGGGGTAAACGTATCTAAAATTCAAAGCGCTAACGAGTTTCATGGGCAAGGAGCAGGAAACTATTCGGTTATTACCTTAGAGCAAATAGAAGAGTATTACACCACTACAATATTTATTTCAGATTTAGGTAGGTTTGTTGCTCGTGATATTGTCTGGTTTCAGCAAGATCATTCATATTCTATGATTGATGATGAGTTAGGACTTGAGTCACAGAAACGACTTTCTCTGTGTCGAAATATAGTTACTCAAATTGGATTTTATTGGCTCGAAAGCAAATTGCTCCGGCATATTGTTCCGGGTTTAAACCTACGATGTTTTGGGAGGCTGAAACCTCTTCCTATTTGTGAATTACTTTATTTTTGGGAGGCTTGAGTTATATTGCGATGTTAGTCTTGATGCCCATTTCACGATAGATCGCAATTGCATTGTCCAGGCCTGTCTCTTTCCAATCTACATTCAAACGTATCTTGGCCGTCGATATCTATTCAAAAATTTCGAACGTTGCTGTAATGCGTTCTTCTATTTCGATAAGCTCAGGATCGATATTGAGCGTAACCGTATCTCTTGGTAGGTTTATGCGGCTGCCCGTTACCACTATCTCATCATCATCATCGAAATTCGTGTTAGAAAAATGCGTGTCGCCTCGAAATGAAAGCTTTGTGATTCTACCTAGATTGACACCCGATTTATCGGCGACATTCTGAGCGACATCACGTATCTTACCGGCGGCTTCCGCTTTTGCGTTGTTGCGCGCCATTTCTATGTCGCTGATTTCAAATCCTTGAAGCACTATATGGCTGACTTCGGATAAGGTGGCATAAGCGATGACATCACCCACCATTTCAGCGGGCTGCACGGTAATGCCCATATTGATATGGGCCGAAAATTCCGTGTCGGGACATAAATCATAGTAATCTATCAAATCCTCGACATCGGAATATTCAGGCAAATTTTCAAATAGTTTATTGGCACAGGCTTGGCTCGGAATGCGCCTGATTTCGATTTCATCGGCTTCAAAGGTCACCCGGGATAAACCCTGCATTTGTGGGAGATCTGCTTTGACAAGATTATGTTCTTTGACAATTTTCTCCACAGCCACTTTTCGTGTTGGCCCGCTAGCGTAAATGTCCAGTTCAAGCATAGCGGTATCTGCGGGGACTGATAACGTAATTTCGGCGCTAACGGTGAGGGAGTCCTGTTCGGAATTGGAGCTATTCTGGCTACAGCCATGGAGCGCGAAAGTTCCTATAAGCAGCCCCGCTAAAATCTTTAAACTATCCATCACCAACCCTAATTTCACTCGAGCAATACTAGCTTTTTTTATAAATTTTGTCGAGCCGACAAACGAAATCATGCTTTCGGCTAACAAGTGCTGCCGCGTCGATAAACAAATAAATTGTCCTTAACCCTTAACTCGATATTGTTTTGACTGACGACCTCAATCCAATGGGTGAAGTTTGACGGCTGACTGATATTCAAGAGCACATTTTACGCATGAGCGCGACATAGACACCGCTGGACTTTTTCTTCATATTCTCATTTAGACATTGGAGAGAAAATGACTTTACTCGCGCGTCACAAATATACAAATCAAGACTGGCATGACACCGAACAGCGTCAACTGTTTTCCCAGACTTGGCAGTTTGTAGGGCTAGCGTCTGACCTTAAAGATGAGGGCGATTATATAACCGCTCAACTCGGGCAATTTCCGATCTTGGTCATTCGTTTGGCAGATGGTGACATAGCAGCCTTTCACAATATATGCCGCCATCGAGGGACGACGCTTTTAGAGGGCACAGGGAATACAGGAAAGTCTATCGTTTGTCCTTATCACCGGTGGACCTATGTTTTGGACGGGCGTTTAAAGGGTGTGCCTGACATGAAAACTTGCTTCCCTGATTTAGATCGAGCCAACTTGTCATTAAAGCCGGTGAGCTTTGGAGTTTTCAACGGACTCATTTTCGTTAATCCCAAACCGGACTCTGGATTTGAGAGTTTTGTTGCACCGCTGGACGATAAATCATGGCCACATGATCTAAGCGACAATGATATTATTGAAGTGCCGCCGCTTCATTATGAACTGAAGTGTAACTGGAAGGTTTTCATTGAAAATGGTATTGATGGTTATCACCTAGCCTATCTTCACGAAAAGACATTGGGCGGTCCAAAGGTCGATGAAAATCTCTGGGAGCGTCACGGCGATCATGCCATTTGGTACGCAACCGAAGACAAAGACGTTCGTCACGCCCTTCCAGCCAAAAACCGAAAGGAAGCCCAATCTTGGCGAGCGAAGAAACTCAATTCTGCCGCGGGCCATGGTTATGGCGGCGTTTATTATCTCTTTCCCAACACATTTATAACGGCAACCCCTTACACATTTAGTATTTCAGTTTTAAAACCGACAAGTTCAAAAACGTGCGATCTTATCGTCCGGCATTTTGGTAAAAAAGGCGACACAAAAGATCAGAGAAAACATATCCCGGGATATAATAAACACACAGATACTATCCGATCAGAATTTTGGACTAAACCGGCGCTGGAGACAGGCGACTTTCAAACCGAGGATGTTTGGATTTGTGAGAAAATTCAGGCCGGTTTGAATTCACCCGCTTTTGAGTATGGCCCCTTGTCAATTGGCCCAGGCGCCGAAGATCCCATTCGGTGGTTCCATGAGTCCCTCCAAAAGGTGATGAGCGATTAGATTGAGTTTGAGTATTGGTTGCCTTAGTTTCCATTAAAGACCAATGTAAAACAGAAATTGAAATAACAAAATGTTCCGATAATTTGAAAGAAGTACCTATGTTGTTTTATTGGATATGGCCATTTTTGTTGGCTTTGGTACCGATTGCATTCAGAATAAAACGACTTCGATTTGCTTTGCTATGGATTGTCATTGCGTATGTTGTTTCAACAATCTGTTTAGCTATCATTCCTCCTTTTTTAATGATGATGAAAACGGGTACAAGCGATCCTGTATGGATTGCGGGGCATATTTCAGAAAGTTTAACGACCTCAATGTTATTGGTGGTGTTCGATGTTCCGCTAGCGCTTTTGATTTTTTGGGGCTTCAAAAAATTAAAAACCAAGGCTCAGTAGCGGTCTTTTCTAGTAAAAGCAGACATTGATATTGATTGAACATACGCTCTACCGAAATGACTGATTAAACGCTTTGCCCTGTCATAGCGAAGAGTTGGATATTGGACTTTCTTGGCAGAATTTTGTATTAGCTTTGTGATCGGGGCAGGGGGCTCATAAACAATCGTTTTTGAGCCATTAGCAACGCGTGGTTTCTTCCCCTATATCAATGGGTACAACAGGGCAATTGTCTCTGACATAATGATGAGAATAGCAAGAAATGCTTACCCTGGTGTTACAGCTGCGAATATAGTTGCAGTCGTACACTCTCACCCCAGAGAAGGGGGGTCTGGATTTGAAAGTGTGACAAGTATTGGGCAACTGTCTCCGCTAGACTACGGGAACACCATGCCCTCTCACCCAAATATAGGGGGTCTTGGAGATAATGATTGGGCTAATGTAAGGAGCTTTCTAGTGGACGGGGGTCACGCCAATCCAGACGCCGTTTCACAGTTTATTTTAGGCCCTGATGGTATTTTAAGATAATATGATTATTCTGATGGACTCCCGCAGAAATTACAGAACAATATGATTTAATAAATGAAGCTGCAACTGATGCGGCTGGAAAGTGTTAATGATGAAAAAATTACAATTATTTGCGATAACAGTTTTTGTTTCAGCTCTGCCCACAACAGCCTTAGCTGATTTGGGTTATAACTCTGAACATGAAGAAGCTTTAAATAATCTTCAATCAATCGAAAGTGCTTCGGTAAATATGCATTATCAATGCGGCGATTATTCACTTATTATCTCAGCATATGCGACAGAGTCAGACGTGAGTGGCAGAAAGGCTTCTGTAATGGGGAGGTTTGCCTCAGAAGAGGTCGTACATGATATAAGTGAAAAATTGGCAAAAGGAATTTCAAAACGAAATATTTTGTCAGGACAAATGTCTGTTGCCTGTAATCCTGACAAAGGTGCCTTTGAAATTGAATTTACTCCAAATAAATATGCACCAAACAGTGTAAAAGGCCGCTCCGTTATGCATGTTTTTTCTGATGGTATTGTTGTCGGAACAACTGAGATTGTGCCCAAATAAAACACTTGATCCTTTATTAACAAGTAAAGGAGTGGAAACGTTCGTTCTGGCATTTTCCCACATGAATACTTTTATCGATCGTTTCCACGTTTCTTTTCATATCGTATAGAAGGCGAAGGCGAGGCCCGAGCCGACAAAGTTTCATACAATAATGTAGGTATTGTATGAAAGTCACGCGTCAGAAATAGACTTATTCCCTTGATTTATATATTAGCTTTGCATGACCCAGGTTTTGAAAACTGTCATATATTTATGCCTTATAAAAATTTTTAGCGGGCTTATCTTAACGCCTTCGGCTTCGGCTCAGAGTAAAGGGTGTGCCAATATGGATGAGGTTTTACGACAACCTCAATTCATTTCCCTGAGTGAGGTTCAAAGGCGTGAAGTGTTTGCCTCTGCAAATTGGTCCAAGGACCGTCATCTCCTTTCATTTTGCTATGAAAAATCCTGTTTCATAACAAAACTATGTAGCGCTGACCCAAAGACCATAGATATTAGTGGCGTGGTGGGCCGTAACTTAGGAAAAATCGGCTTAGACCCGGACTATGACCGTATCGAAAATCGCCCGCTTTTAACGTCACATAATTGGTATGAAATTCTAGCAGAATGGACGGGACATAAATTTACGCCAAGGAAAGGTGACGTTATCCCAAGGAAAGCCGAAGTCATTCCGAAAGAATATGGAACATATATTCGCACGAGAATTTGGAAAAAAGGCCAAAGGTATACAGTTTACGAGCCCATCCGTATTTCTGGCGATAAACCCATCTACAGATAGCTCATGGCTTTGCCGATATTGCGGTAAACAGCAAGCATGCTGAGTTTTTCGCAAATTACTCCCCATAAATATAGTTGGCGGAACAATCGCCAGTGATCTCGAATTGTGGAACCATGATAGGTTCTCCGCCCACGGGAATGTAGCTAATGGTTTTGACCGTATCCCTATCTTTTACCTCGAGTACAAGAGGCGCAGATGTTTCTCCGCCTCCACCAGAAACTTTGGCGATTAATGTTTGTCTATTGCGAAGTCCTGCCTTGAAGGCATTATGGTCCGATTGAACACTGGTCACGATGCCCGTCGACAATGTGGCGTCTGGATCAAATCCAACATCATAGCTCTGTATAGGTTCGACCTTTAAGTCTGCACAATCCGGAAAAAGATCGGGACGAATTTCTATAGTCTCGCCTTTTACATAATATCGCTCAATATCTTCAATCCTGGGGCGTTGGTGACTAAAGTTTTCGGCGATATATTCGGCCGTCAATATGGGGCGATTGTCTTCTGAGTTTGCGGCAGCTTCGCGCAAACTTTGTAGGGCCGAAATAGTTGATGCCGAACCTTTGGTAAAAGTCAGGGTTTCCGCGTCCCAATTCATGGCGATCAAAAAACCCCGCCAATAGGGTTGCCGCTCATGTTCAAAATCCTGCCAGAACAATTTATCAATGGCTTTACCCGTGGCGTTACGGGCCGGCGAAATATAATAATCGCGCAGATATGCATTTGTAAAAGCGACCAAATCTCTTCGGTCCCAATGCCCTTCGCTTATCATGACTTGCACGGCAACAAAATCTGTGAATCCTTCTGAAAACCACTTCACAGAGGGCGGACAGTCTGAGGGGTTGTCTGTCTGGCAGACTTCTGCGTTTCCGAGCTGACCGGGTATCCAGTGGTGGGTAATCTCGTGGATTAAAACGGGGCCAATATCATTTAAGGCGAAATCCCGGCTAGCCGCTGACGCGAAGCTGTTAAATCTACCAGTGCCCGTAAAAGAACCATGATCCCAACTATCGAGCGTGCCCAGTAATGAAACTAGGTAGTCCTGTTCCTCTGTGCCCCATAAACGGGTCAAGGCATTAAAACCATCTCCTATTCTTTCGTTAAAGGCATCCTGTTCAAAGTCATGCGCGTCGACTTTTAAAATGGTCAGAGGGCCGTCTCTATGGATATAATGGGAAGGGGCCGCCGCGACGACCTGTTGCCCAATCCAGCGTGAATAAATGTCTTCTCCCGGCAGAGTGTCGATAGTTTTCCATCCCGCTGGCAGATTTTCCCAGGTCAGCGAAACACTGAATTTGTCGTCTTTATTGTCACGAAATGGAATGACCAATGCATGCGTGCCAATCAAATGGATGACATCGTCATTTAAAACAGGGGTGTAGAAATATTCGATATTGGTCGCCGCGTCTCTCATATCGGCTTCGGATAGACGATATGAAACTGTTACCTCATGGCCGGGCTTGTGCCCAACATCTAATATATATTTATTCAGATTTTTGGGAAGGACGATGTCTTCTCCTTCAATGGACAAATCCCGAAAACGCTGTCTGGAATTTTCAACCCCGCCCCATTTTCCGCCGACCATTAATTGCGTCACCCCGTCCATTTCGCCTTTAAATTTGAGCGTCACATCGACACTATTTGAACCATCTTTCGTTAAGTTCGGGGCTAAAGTGTATCGTATGTCAGCGAGTGCAATATTTTCTATATCCGTGCCGGGGTGAGAGGATCCGTCACCGCAGCCCGTCAGTGTACCCGCCAAAATTACCGCGATTGCTTGCAAATATTTTCGGACTAATTTTCCGGTGCGCATTGCTCTCTCCCCATCTGCAAGAATGACGATGAGAAAAATCGAGGCGCGGGTAAAGTTACAAATTATCAAGACAATTGACCGGGGTAATGACACGATGATCAGAAATGAAATCAAGTTAATTCACTCTAATTTAGGTCTCAACGACTTTCGCTTTAACGGAGGTTGGATTGGACGGCCTGCGATTCTGTGATGCTCGTCACGCCATGACCCACATCTGACGTGACCAGCTTCACGAAACTAGGCGCAAAGCCCATGCAACTCTATTGATCCAACAACATAAATAGAGGCAACCATGAAAACTTTAACAACGAGTGCAAGCTTATTTGCATTCTCAATAATCGGAATAATTGGCACAGCGGGACAAGCAGAAGCGCAAATCCTGCAAGGATTAGAACAAAAGGTCGAACAAAATGTCGTTATCAGCTCCAATGACCTGAAAGCAAAAATTCAAACGTTTGCGGATAGTTGTAAAGCCGATAAATCTACGGATCTTGGAACCTGCATAGAGTCCAAAATCGAAGCAAGTGATTTAGGAATGCGGGTTATTAAATCCACCGCAGCTAGTTCGACAAATTATAGGCCAAGTCTTTGGAACAATACTCCATTAAGTGCAGATGCCTGTTCAAATGGCGACTTCTCGAACGGCCAATCAGGTTGGTCGGGCTATAGGTTGAAAAGAAACCCCGGGGGTGGATTGCCTTTGCAAGACTACCTAAGCGCCGAAGTGCCGTTTACCTCCAATGCCTGTAGCCAAAGCTTTGGTGATACGTGTTTGAATGTTGAAACGTCGGGAACGGATCCAATTGTGTCGGCAATCAATAAAACCCCTTATGGAAACTCCTTGGTCATGGGTGGATATTCAAGTGCGGGATTAGGGGCCGAAGGTGTCGCAAAAAAGTTTGTCAAAACAGCGAACCGCGATACTTATCCGTTTAAATATGCATTCTCCATGCAACAATCGCACGGCGCGCACGATTCGGCATTTTTCGCAGCTATTGCGATGGATAGCTCTGGGAACGTCGTTGATGTCGTTTCTGACTCCGCTGATGCCACGAACCCGTTTGTTCAATTGCAAGGTAGCCAATATTATCGTGATTGGCACTGCGCCAAACTGGATCTGTCGCCAATACCTCCCGGTGATGAAGTCTTAGTATTCTTTGTAAATTCCGATTGCGCCCAAGGCGGGCATTCAGGGCACACCTATATTGACCAAATTTGTGAGGATTGCGGACCTGACGATAATGAAGGCTATGTGGGCATTGATGCCGATACGGATGATTGTCTGGAAGAAGGGGAGTCGCAGTCTATCGGTGGTAATTTCAGTGTACCGAACGGGGCTTCAAATGTTTCAGTTGATCTCAAACTATATCAAAACGGCACATTTGTCTCGACGATTCCTGGCGCTTCTATTTCTGGCAACAATTACACCAAGACCGTGGTACGAACAGATTTCCCTTCTTTGGATTGTTTTGATATCGTCGCAGAAATGACTTTTGACTATAATGGCGTCAGCGTAACAAAAACATCTGACGGAGCTAATGGGTTTAAAGCAGGCCAGAATAATGACATTTGTCTCAACTGCGCCCCGCCTCCACCATGTGGCGATTGCGACACATGTTGTCCGCCTTGGAGTCAGGGTCAGCTTGAGGAAATGTTCAGCTTCGAACAATTCAATGGAGGATATCGTGTAGATTTCAAAACCAATGCTTCAATTGATGCGCAAATGAATGCCTGGTTAAACTATGCTCAAATCATGGATCCCTCAGTTGAGGCCGTAAACGTATTATTCGTCCCAAGAGAATGCACAACCAATCAAAGCGTCACAAGTACAGCTTCATGCACACCAACAAACGCTTTTGATATAGATACTGTGAATTCAGGAATTGATTACAATGCGATTGAATGGGATGGCAGCGTCGCCAACAATAAAAAAATAGGACAACCATATAGCTATTCAGCCGGTTGGAGCAGCGCCTCAAGCGTATTGTCCAGAGAATTTCAACACAATCGCCTTTACACTATTACGGCATACCCGTTTGTTCGTAAAACGGACGGTAGTTATGATTTCTTTGATCTTGATTGTCCGATCGCAACCATGAAGTTGAACTTTCAGATTCAATTTGGCGCACGGATGTCAAGCTCTGCTAAACCTCTCACCAGCTTCAGTACGACCACTCGCGAACGACTTCGGTCGACAACGAGCGGTCGAGAAATGTTGGATACCTTGAAGAAACTAGAAGATATATCAAAGACATCGCCTAGCCCTTCGCCGAGAAAGACGGAGTGGACGAACTGGCTTAATCTTGATCGTCCTGGTGGAAACGGTGATTACCAAACACTCAAAGGCATTCAAGATAAAGGGAAAGGATGTCCAAAGCCTGTGGCTATTGAATGCCGAACCGTTCGCGGGAAAATCGATTGGCGTCAGACCGGCGAAGCTATGACTTGTAACGTTACAGACGGCGGGTATTGCACAAATAAAAGCCAAAAAGATGGTCGCTGTGAGGACTATGAAGTCCGGCTATTGTGTCCGACTGAATAATATTCAAATCAATAAGTCCAAGAGCGCCCTATTGGGGTGCTCTTTAGTTTTCTAGTTCCTCGTTTTTTAGAATATCGTTATTGGCAAGAGATCTCAGCTTTGGTCACAACCTAACGCTGTCCGTCCGTTGCGGGATTTCAGCTCAACAATAATACTCTCGCCCGAAATGTGATTTTGGTCACGATTATTTGCCCCGAGCATCTCTATATACCCAAAACTGGGAGGGGCGAGCTTTCCCAAGGAATAGCATTTGGGAGACAAATAATGAAAAATGCAATCACATTGACGGTCGCCGCGGCGGTTTTGATTATGGGAACAACCGCCAGTGCAGGCGATATTGGATTGGGAGTCGGCGCTGGAACTGCTGGAGTTTCCGTTGAAGTTAAAACATCAGTAGCCGAACGTTTCGTCCTTCGCGGGTCTTATAACTACCTGGACTTTGAGGTCGATGAAACCTTTGACGAAATTGATTATAATGGCGACCTCAACCTGTCTAACTTTGGCGGGTTTTTAGATGCCTATCCTTTTGGAGGTGGATTTAATATTTCTGGCGGCGCTTTGATCGGCGAAAAATCAGTCGATATTGTCGCCACACCGTCCAGTAATGTAGACATCGGCGATATGACATTCACCCCCGCAGAAGTAGGATCGCTGGCCGGGGACGTGAATTTGAAAGATTTCGCGCCATATCTGGGCATTGGCTATGATAATTTCAGGCAAAGCCGAAATATCAGCTTCAACATTCGGGCCGGGGTTATGTTTACTGGCTCGCCAGAAGCCAATCTGACATCTATAGGCGGGTCTCTCAGCTCATCTCCAGAACTGATAAATGAAATACAAACCGAAATACAGCGCCTCGAGGACGATGCGGATGACTTCAAATATTATCCGGTCTTTTCCATTGGGCTGGCAAAGAAATTCTAATCTCAGCCCCGTCAGGGCCTCTTCGGAGGCCCTCGATATTATTTTTCCCAAACCCTTGGGAATTGAATTTCATAGGTTCATTCTGATGACTTATTTTCTGCGGTAATTGTAATTGTGTGTAGCCTGTTTGGATCAAACAAATTCTGGCTGAGCTTATTTAAGTCGTCCGCCGATAACGTTTTTAAAAAGAGTTCCGTTCCTTTGCGGCGATCCAGGATTTCCGGACGCGAATGTGCCGTGGTTACGGCTCCGACCCAGTTCGCGTTTTCTTTCTGAGATCTTTCGTTTTTTTCAAGGGCCGGCTTGCGAACACGCTCAACTTCATCGGGCGTGATATCGCCTGTCTTCATGTCAGCGACGATAGATTTTGCGGCGGCTTCATACTGAGCGAAAAATTCTGGATTACATTTGATCGATGTAGAGAAATATCCATAACCACTCACATGCTCCGGATAGGTTAAACCGACACTCGGCGCATATGATATGCCTAGGTCTTCGCGGATTGTTTCCCTCATTCGGTTCAACAAAATTCTTCGAATGAACTCGAACTTGTTCATTTTTTCAAAATCCCATTTGTCATCAAACGGCCAGGCCAAATAAATCGCCCCTTGATTTCTTTCACCCTTGTGAAACAGTTCAACCCTGTTCGGCTCCGGGAAAACTCTGGAATTCTTTACAGAACTGTACAGAAATTCTGGACGGCGTGCAGGCAAGGCTCCAAAGGTTTTAGCGACCGCTGCAATAATTTGTTCCCGATCATAATCACCCACTATTCCAATCTCGATGGCTCCATTTTCAAATTCTGTTTGGAATATTGCCTTAAAGGCGTCGGGTTGAGCGTCCAAATAGCGTTTCAACGGCAATACGCCAAATCGCTCATCGTCATTTGCCCAAATCTTGCTGACGTGTTGCCTTGCGACGCCCCCTGGTGTTGAGTCTTTGGTTTGGAAATAGGCTTTTCGGCCCTCATCATACTTGATTTTCCATTCTGGCCTGTAACCAGGTGCGGTGGTCATCGCCGTCCAAACTTTCAACTGATCTTCTAAATCTTCCGGGTTTAAAGCGCTAAAAAAGCTGAAAAAACGATCGTTCAGAAATAATCTTGTGTTGACGTTCTTTCCGGCAAAGATTTCTTTAATATCGCTCACGGGATGATCTTGGAAACCGCCCCAAGAGAAAGACCGCCCTAGGGAGATCAATTCCCGTTCCTCTGTCGGGACTATGTAAGACCCTTCGCCCATATTGACGACGATATTGATCCAGTCCTTTTTAAAATCAGTTTTTTTCAGATTTAGACGGACATTATTATCAAATTTTAGGCTCTCAACTTCAAAATCTTCGCGAAATTGACGATCGACAATTTTTCCCGCCGATCCGAACAATTGATAGGCAAATTCCTTCTTCTCTCGGGTTTCCGGCGGATTAGCCTTACGCAGGTTAACCTCTTTAAATGCCTTGACTAAATCCTGATCCGATACGTCATCATAATCTTTGCCTTGAAGCCATATCTGGGGTTCAAAATTTGCATATATACGCCGAAAAGCGGAATCGATGTCAGCGATCTCAGTCGTAGTAATATGTCTATCCATCATTTCCAGGTTTTTAGTCGGTGATGTTGCGACACGCCCTCCGCTAAATTGACCTAAAATACCGTCGGCTATCTGTGTGGATTTTCGTTTATCCATATTGTTTGATGCATCGCGAGCGGCGCGCCGGAGATCGGCAACAACTTCGTCATATTCAGCTTTTTGAAATCCAAATTCCAGTGCGGTTTTGATTTCCTCTTGTAAGATTTCGATCACTGCGTGCCAGTCTTTGTCTTTGGGCGTGCCTCGGGCGATCCTCTGATCACCTTGTGCTTTTACGTAATAAGCCACACTGCCATAGCGAATAGGGGAGTCTGGTTTCAGGGTTGTCTTGGCAATCCGCCGGTTAACAATAGTTGTGGCAATGATCTCATGAAAGCGCCTGAGTTGGTAAGCTTCTGTAGGAGCCCCTGATGTGGACTCTATCGATGAAAACATCAGCAAGGAGTCATTTATTTTCGGGTCATTATATACTCTGCCTTCTACCGCTCTCTTTTCGAGGGCCGCACTCAGATCAGGTTCTGCAGGGGCAGAGCCATTGGAATTCCAATTTGAGAACACCTCGATAATTTTTTGTTCGATCAGATCGACATCAAAATCCCCGGCGATTACAAGGAAGCTACGTTCGGGCCGGTAATAGTTTTCGTAAAACGCTCGCAGCATATCCGCGTCTATGGTCTGCAAGGATTCGGGCGTTCCAATATTCGGCCGTCTAATTTGTAAATGATCTTTGTAGAAGAAAGCATTTGCGATGCGCTGGGCTTTACGAAAAGCATTATTCGATCGATTTTCTTCGGCTAGAACGACGCCGCGTTCCCTGTCTACCGCATCTGTCTCAATCAATAATTTGTCGGAAAACTCTCGTAATACCAACAGGGCATAATCTACCGTTTCATCGTCGACATTTGGGAGGTTAAGTTTGTACATCGTCCGAGAAAATGAGACAGACGCGTTGCTATCGGCGCCAAATTGTAATCCTAGCCTTTCCAGAGATTTTACAAGATCGCCTTCCGGAATATTTTCCGATCCATTAAAGGCCATGTGCTCTAGAAAATGGGCAGTACCCAGTTCGTCGTCCTGTTCGTGTAGAGCTCCGGCCTTTATCCAGAACCGTATGGCAGCCTCTTGTTTAGGTAGGGAATTTTGCGTAATCGCATAACGCATTCCGTTGTTCAAACGTCCATAACGCACCGCAGGATCAGGGTCCAGTGCAACAAGATCGTGTGGCCAAACATGTATAAGGGGATCAAAGCGAGGTTTTGTTTTATCCGATGGGTCAGAACAGGACGAGAGCGCCATAACGCTGAACAAAACACCAAAAACGATAGGGATCTGGAACAATTTCAACATAGCTTTGAGTTAACTTAATTCACACGGGTTTAAAATCATTTTTCGATTTCCTGAAATAAATGAATGAAGTCTCTCTTAAACTCCAAATCCAACGGCGTTAGCGTCGGTGAAAGTGCTTGACCACTCAATACTAGCATAAGGCGTCGGTTTGAGGACAACCGCATTCATTGATTAACTCACAGGCCGCGGAATAATTCACTTGCTCTGGCAGATCGGCGCCGCTAAGGGGCTTTTTGTTGGTGCTTGCCATGGCAAGTGAAAAGGGAATGAAGTGAAAATCTTCGACTGTCCCCGCAGCTGTAACTGGATAGCTGTCTGACACAGGCCACTGCTTTATGCGGGAAGGCGTCAGATCAGCGTTTAATCCGGGAGTCAGAAGACCTGCCAACATGTCGCCAGCGCATGAAGGCGGGAGCTCTTTTATGCATGGACGTCCTCGAGCGAGGCACTCCAATGACGACGAATGTTTAATCTCGCGCCCATGAAGGCGCATATTTTGGAGTCGTTATGAAACGCGCACTTATTTTAGCCAGCACGGCGCTCGTGCTATGGAATTCTCAATCAGCTTTGGCCCAGACGGACAATGATGATGAAATCGTATCCGTGGGAACGATTATAGGGGAAAGCCTCGTGACGGATTTATCCAGCCCTGTTTCGGTGCTGACATCCGTAGAGCTTGAAAACCGCAATCAGACCTATTTATCAGAAATTTTGCGCGCCCTGCCGGGCGTGTCTATCAACCGCTCTGGACCGGGCGGCGCACTGACGCAAATCCGCATGCGCGGCACAGAGGCCAGCCATGTTCTGGTTCTGATTGACGGTGTTGAAGTCGCTAATCCGACCGCCGGAGAATATGATCTATCCGGTATTCGCGCGGCCGAAATTGCCAAGATCGAAGTCCTGCGCGGCGAACAATCGGCGCTGTATGGATCAGATGCCGTTGGCGGCGTGATCAATATCATCACCTATGCAGGAACGGGCCAAAAGTTCTGGCAGGCTAGTCTTGAGGCCGGCAGTTTTAATACGCTGGACGGGCAGTTTAATGCGGCTGTTCCGATTGGCGATCTTGCGACCTTAACGCTCGGCGTCGGCGCGCTGACAACGGAAGGATATGACATCTCTGGAACATCCGGCGAAAAAGATGGCAGCCAAAGCCGCGCCATCAATGTCGGGGTTAACGGTCTGGATATCGGCGGGATAACGCTGTCGGCAAAATATACAGATTCCAAACTGGATACCGAATTTGATGAAGACTTATTCTTCTCCGGACGTCTTGACGATACGCAAAGCCATACAATGGTCGACACGCAATCCGCGCGGATTGATGCCAGCTTTGATCTTGGCGGATTTGAAAACCAGATCACTTTATCCGGCCATGATATTGAAACCGATAGCCGGGCGAGTTTTCAGTCCGTTTCGGACGGTACACGGCGGCAGGCCCGCTGGGCGATTACAAAAGCTTTTGATCAACATGCGATCACAGTTCTGGGCGAAACGGAACGCGAGACCTATGAAATCACGCCGAGCTTTGCCTTTGTGCCGACGCGGCCCAAAAACACGGCCTATGCCGCCGCCGCAGATTATCGCTATGACGGCGGAAATTTCGGAATCAATGCGTCGGCCCGTAATGATTTTAACGACCGCTTTGATGAAGCTCTGACCTGGAAACTCGGCGGGACATATGATCTGGAAAGTTTTGGCGGTCGTCTTCGCGCCTCCGTCGGAACAGGGATCAAAAACCCGTCTCTGATCGAGCTGTTCGGCTTTTTTCCAGAAGCGAGTTTTGTCGGCAATCCCGATCTGAAACCCGAAGAATCCTTTGGTTATAATTTTGGCTATGAGCAGAAACTTCTGGATGACGCGCTGACTCTAGCAGCCGATTATTTCCGCTCTGAGCTGACCGATGAAATCTTCACTGATTTCTCATCTTTCCCGTTTTTGCCGCGTAACCGTGCAACGGACAGCACGCGAGAGGGCATAGAGCTAACAGCGGACTGGGACGTCATGGACGGCTTTGATCTCTATGGCTCTGCGACCTTCCTCGATAGCGAAGAGAACGATGTCACAGAAATCCGCCGCCCGGATTTCCTCGCCAGCCTGACGGCCACATGGCAGCCGATAGACGCCTTAACGCTGACAGGATCCATCGATCACACGGGCGAGCAGCTTGATACGGATTTCTCCACATTCAGCCCGGTTACGCTGGAAGCCTTTACCCTTGTGGGATTAAATGCAGCCTTTAATGTAAATGATGAAATTACCCTAACCCTTCGCGGCGAGAACCTACTCGATGAAGATTATCAGGAAGTTGTTGGATATGCCTCGCAAGGTCGCGGTGTATTCGCTGGCCTTCGCGCTCGTTTCGACTAGCGCATCCGCCAAGATAATATCAGATACTATCGCTAGCACATCTTTGTGCGGCGATAGCTATCTGCTAGCCCTATTGGGAGAACAGGCCGAGGATCGGCTGAGCGCTTTGTCCTGGCAATCACGTCATGATATTTCAGCTGCGCCCGAGCATCTCCGCGATCTTCCGCTGGCCTGGGACGATACAGAACGTCTGCTCACCTTAGGCGCGGGCCATATTGTTTACGGATCAGGCGAAGGCTATGCCGCCGAGTCATTTTTGGAGAAGGCCGGGATTGGATATACGCGCCTGAACTGGTCCGAAGATTTTAAGGGAGTCTCTGAAAATATCACGGCTTTGGGCGAAGTCCTGGGACTGGAAAGCGCTGCTCGGCGACTAAATGATCAGATACAAATGCGTCTGACGAAACTGGGCGATACATCACCAAAACGCGTTCTCTATCTCTCACGGTCCGGCGGTTCAGCTGGTCCCGGAACCTATGTCGACGCGGCGATCACAAAAGCGGGCGGCATTAATGTCATCACCGCGCCCGGCTGGGTTAACCCAGATACAGAAACAATATTATCCTTATCGCCCGACGTGATCGTGACGTCATTTTTTGAAGATGGATATGCCAGCGTCAATGCGGCGCCGATCCATCACAAAATCCTTCGCGATTTTATGGACCGACATGAACGGCTCGATATTCCGGGCTCTGTATGGCCCTGTGCGGGACCGGGCCTGATTGATGCCGCCGAGATGATCCACAAAAAACTGGAAAGCCTGAAATGAAGGTATTCGGCCTGATAGTCGCGCTCGGTCTGGCGCTACTGGCCTCTCTGTTCTGGGGGCAGGCGCCCTTATCCGCAAGTGATGTTCTGACGGCTATAGTCGGCTGGGGCCCGGAGCTTAATCAGCAAATCATCTGGGAGCTTAGATTGCCCAGAGCCTTGTTCGCGGCCGTGATTGGCGCGGGATTAGGCGCGTCAGGTGCGGCTCTGCAAGGCTTTACCCGCAACGCGCTCGCAGCGCCGGGGATATTGGGATTTTCGGCCTGCGCGGCTCTCGGTGCGGTGACCGCGCTTTATTTCGGATGGCCGCGCCTCATTATCCCGGCTGCCTTACTAGGCGCGGCTTTAGGGGCGGGGCTGATCCTTGTCATGACTGGCCTAAAGAAAGGCGCCGGTGTTTTGATTTTGGCCGGGGTTGGCGTTGGCGCTCTGGCGACCGCTATAACGGGGCTGCTAATGAACCTTTCGCCCAGCCCGTGGGCCTTATCAGAAATGATCTACTGGATGATGGGATCGCTGCGTCATGCGGAGCTTGGCAAGCTTATGATCGTCGGACCGCTGACAGCTCTGGGTCTGGCGACATTATGGTTCATCAGCCCGGATCTTAAAACCCTGAGCCTTGGCGAGACCACGGCGCAAAGCCTAGGAGTTTCACTTGGCCGTGTGCAGATTATGCTCGTCATCGGCGTCGCGCTGTGTGTCGGCAGCGGCGTCGCGGTGGCCGGCGCGATCGGTTTTGTGGGTTTGTTTGTCCCGCATATTATCCGTCTTATATTTGGCCCGGATCCGGCGCGGCTTATCCTGCGTAGCGCATTGGCAGGCGCCGCCTTTTTGTTACTCGCTGACATTGCGACAAGGGCCTTATCCGGTCCGGGAACGCCGCTTTATCTGGGTATTTTAACATCGCTGATCGGCGTGCCGTTCTTTCTGTATCTGGTTGTACGTGAGGTCAGATCATGACCGATTTGCGTATAACCGATCTGGCATCAGGATATGGTCGGACTAAGATCATTTCCGATATATCCGCCCAGGCCCGACCCGGCGAGCTTATCGCTTTAATCGGACCGAATGGCAGCGGCAAATCTACTTTGATGAAAACTCTGGCCGGGTTATTGCCGGCGCGCACAGGCGAAATCCGTTTGGGTGAACAAAGCCTGCCAGACATAGAACTTCGCGCACGGGCCAAGATCATTGCCTATCTATCCCAGAGCCGCGAAGCGCAGCCCACAATGCTGGCTAGAGATGTGATCGAGATTGGCCGCGCGCCTTATCGGGGACGGCTCGGTAAGATCAGCGAAGCCGGGGAGGCGGCTATTGCGCAGGCGATTGCGACCACGCAGACCAAAGAATTTCTTACCCGGCCCATCGGCGAATTATCCGGCGGGGAACAGGCCCGGATATTGCTAGCTCGCGCTCTGGCTGTGGACGCGCCTATTCTGCTCGCGGATGAACCCATCGCGGCGCTTGATCCATTTTACCAGATATCGACCATGAATATTTTACGTCGGGAGGCCGCGCGCGGGAAAGTTGTGATCGCGGCCCTTCATGATCTGGCGCTTGCCTTTTATTATGCCGATCAGATTTGGGTCATGGATAATGGACGATTGGTGATGGCGGAAAAACCGAAATATTCCAATTTTCAAACCATTGCGCGGGAGGTTTTCCGGGTTGAGTTGCCGGAAAACGGTCTGGCGAACACGAAAATTTTACAGCCCTAATGCAGTCAATTATTTGACTCGCATATGCCGAAATGCTTCTTATACACCACGATTTATCCATGGCGCGCGGGAGAGTGTTATGAAGTTTAACCGTCTTATCCTGATCTTGTCGACGGCTGTTTTTGCCAGCGCCTGCGCGACCAAGCCTTACGCGCCCGTCCAGTTTACATCCAAATCATCTGTGAAAACCATCGCGATCGCCGATGATGTCGTCAAAGATAAACTTGATGCGAATAAAGTCGATACGAATATGGGTCTGGGCTATCAGGCCGGCGGCCCCATCGGGCTTTTTCTGGTGACGGCGTTTGAAACTGGCGAAACGATCGCGCGCAAAGACGCTCTGGCCGAAATCATGGACGCCACAGATTTTGAAGCCGAGTCGGAGTTCCAGGCCCTGCTACGGGAGAAACTCGAAAAAGCCGGTTATATCAACGCGCCGGGTGTTGGTAAGAAACGCAAATATCGCGAGCTCCATTCCAAAATCCCAAAATCCGATGCTGATGCTGTTCTGGATATCAGCATTACAAATTTCGGTGTGCAGAAATCCGATATTGGCGAAGACTGGAAACCCTCCGCCGCGGTCGAAGTACGTCTGGTTTCTTCGAAAGATAAATCCGTCCTGATGGAAAACAAAATCTCCTATAATAAAGGATTTCCCTTGCAGAGCGAGTTTCCAGTTCTGCAGATCGCGGCCCGGAAGGAAGGGATCAGCTATTATAAGATCGATCAGATCGATGGCGAACTTATGGCCGGTGAAATGCGGACCATGATCGACAAAATTACAGATGTGATCGTGCTCCTGCTCGATTAATTGACCTGCGCGGACCCTGAAATTTAGTTTTTTACAGATAAAGCAATTCCGGGCTTGATAATCCGGTCTGGCCACCATATATGGAGCCTCTTCGCGCGCATCAGCTCGCGATCTTGGTGACGCGGGGTGGAGCAGCCCGGTAGCTCGTCAGGCTCATAACCTGAA
>JAHDDC010000042.1 GCA_020629545.1 Hellea sp. | reverse complement strand
AAACAATTACCTAGTTTCACGCAGCTTAGACCACCTCTGTAGACGTTCTTTGATTGCGGCTTCACGCCCCTCTCCCTTTGGCGCATAAAACTGCTGACGTTCCATATCATCTGGAAAATAATTTTGCCCGGAAAATCCGTGCTCGGTGTCATGATCATATGCGTAGCCCGCGCCATATCCGATATCCTTCATCAACTGGGTTGGCGCGTTAAGAATATGTGCGGGCGGCATGAGAGAGCCCGTTTCTTTGGCCGCGCGCATAGCGGATTTATAGGCCGTATAGACAGCATTAGATTTAGGCGCCGTGGCCATATGAACGACGGCATGGGCGATGGCAAGCTCACCTTCAGGGGACCCCAGAAATCGGTAAGTATTCATAGCTTCATTGGCAATCATAAGTGCAAGAGGATCAGCAAGGCCGATATCCTCGCTGGCTAATCGAATGAGTCTTCTGGCGATATAGAGCGGGTCCTCACCGCCATCTAGCATCCGGCAAAACCAGTAGAGCGCGGCGTCGGGATCGGATCCACGAATAGACTTATGGAGCGCGCTGACCAGATTATAATGGGCGTCCTGACCTTTGTCATAAGCAGGAGCGCGTTTTTGCAAGACCTCTGCAACACCTTTAGCGTCCAGCGGACGGTCGGGCGCAAGCGCAAAAATTTCCTCCGTCAAATTGAGTAAATATCTCCCATCGCCATCTGCAAATCCGATCAAGGCCGCCCGCCCATCTTTCGTAACAGGTAATGGCTTTCCGATCTCTTTCGCGGCACTGTCCAGCATCTGTGTCATGGCCTCGTCCGAGAGGCGCTTCAATACGAAAACCTGCGAGCGCGAGAGTAAGGCGGAGTTAAGTTCGAAGCTTGGATTTTCCGTTGTGGCTCCAATAAGAGTCACAATCCCTTCTTCGACAAAGGGGAGAAACCCGTCTTGCTGCGCTCGGTTAAATCTATGAATTTCGTCAACAAACAAGAGAGTTCCCTGACCCGTTGCCCGCCGAGACTTGGCGGCCGCAAAGGCTTCGCGCAAATCCTTTACGCCTGAAAACACAGCAGAAAGCTGCACAAATTCCATATCGGCATGATCAGCAATCAAGCGCGCGATAGTCGTTTTCCCAACTCCCGGCGGCCCCCATAAAATCATCGATGCGAGTCGACCGCTTGCGAGCATCCGTCCAATAGGACCTTCGGCTCCGATTAAATGATCTTGTCCGGCAACATCTGATAGTTTCTGAGGGCGCAGACGATCCGCAAGCGGACGCGGCGCGTCAGCCTCTAACCCAGCTGATTGAAACAGATCCGACATCTAATCCTTTACCTCCGCGACAATACGCGAGTTTGGCCCGTAAGCGTGGCCAGAGCAACTCCAATAAGAATGATGGAAGAGATGGCAACAAATCTTAAGGTCAACGGCTCTGCAATAAATAATATGCCACCAAAGGCAGCAATCACTGGAACCGTTAATTGCGCAAGGCCAGCCTTTATAGCCGATAGATTTTTCAAAGCCATATACCAGATCACATATCCGAGTCCGGATGTAATAGCGCCGGATATTATAGCCAAAATTATGCCAGGCTCGGAAATATTGGATTTAAAAATTTCCAGTCCCGTGAAAGGAAGTAACAGCACAGAAAAACAACTGGCTCTGACGAAGTTTCCGCTGGTTTGAAGAGTCGGATCACCGGCACCGCGACCTCGCAAGGAATATACCCCCCACCCTATCCCGGAAATCATCATCAACAGCCCTGCAAGTATGGGAGGCGTCTCCGCGCTTGGCAGTAAAAGCGCGACAAGCCCCCCAACGGCCAAGATAGACCCTAAGATTTGCAGGCCAGTCAAAGTTTCTCCTTTGAGCAGACCCCCCGAAATCATTGTGATTTGTACAGCGGCAAACAAGATCAAAGCACCTGTTCCAGCCGTTAAATCAATATATGCGAGCGAAAAGCAAAGGCCATATATCATCAAAGCCGCAGCCGAACACCAATTCCCTGATGAAACACTCGCCCGCGATCCCCCATGAAAAACTATGACCAGAACGACCAAAGCGATGGCTCCTGACACAAAACGAATAGAGGTAAATGAAATCGGGTCGATATGAAGGCCGTCAAGGGCCAAACGTGCCAGAACTGAATTGGCAGCAAAAGCTATCATTGCCAACGATGTTAAAAAGGCAATGCGCAGAGGTGAAGCAGATTCAGATGACACTAGCTTTGTCCGTACAGAACCTTGCGATCTTGAAACATGATCCATGACGTCAAAATATATTTATCATTGGAAACCGGGATTTCGCCGCGGTGTGTATGAGTAAATCCTGCAGGCGCAATCACGAGCGTGCCTTGCGTCGGAGTGATCGTTTTATCTTGATAATAAAAAGATGTACCGCCGCCATCTTTTACATCGTTTAAATAATACATCCACAACAGCACTCGATGCAAAGAGGCTCCGGACGGATCATGAGGGCTGGGAAAGTGTTCGCTATGCCAATGGTGATAACCACCAGACCCTTTCGCGTATTTCTGTAAATTGGTTGTTCCAGTCCGAAATACGGTATTGATGAACTTAAAGAGCGTAGCATCATCCATATCTGAAATATCATCGGCGAGAATGGTTCTGAGCTTGTCGTCTCCCTGTGCTTTCCAGGTCAATGATAAAGCCCCTACCAGAAAATGGGGATAGATCCGCGTATAGGCCATTAAGCCTTTAATTGTGGCTTCATGGATTGTTCCCAAGTCTTTATGCCAGTCCGAAAACTGATCGAGGGTTAAATCGAGACTGTCTTTCTGTTTCTTATTGACACCTTGACCCGTAACACCGTCCTGGGATCTTTTGTCAGCATCAAATTTTTTGATTAGCTGCTGACAATAATCTGCGGAGAGGGCCCCCGGAAACACGCCGATGAAATCTTGTTTATCCATATAGAGGTTAAAGCGAATTCACCCGCGTTTGGCAATGGGTATCGACGGCGCTAATTGCTCCGCGGAATATAGCGGATTGGAATATTGTATAGCCGCCCGTTACGGTCAATAACAACGCTCCATTCTTCGGCCGCACCAATGCTGGTCAGGTGGTTCTCCGTATTGCGGGACGTAAAAACTTCTTTGTCATTGATTTCAAGAACAATATCACCAGGACGGAATCGATTATAATTGGCGGCGCTCCCCCGGGCGACAGACAGAACCATTACGCCCGTCAAATAAGGGTCAACTCCGATTTCTTCGCCAAGGGCTGGTGACATATTGACGATGGTTGCCCCGTCAAGAGGATGGAACCCATCAAGAAAGCGTTCATCCCTGGCCGGGGATTCTTGCGGCACTTCCGCTGTCAGTCTCACCGTCTTCTCGCGGCCATCGCGCCAGATTCGCAAATCCGAACGTCGTCCACGTTCCAGAGTAGCCAATTTAAACTTTAATCCGCTCTCATCATTTATATCCGTGCCCGCCAAAGACAGTATGACGTCACGTTCTCGCAATCCGGCTTTGTCGGCCGGACCATTTGTGTAGATCTCAGACACAATGGTTCCGCGCGCTCGGTCCAGACCCAAAGTCGCTGCCAGCGCGCTGTCAACCGCATTGGTGCGGGCGCCAAGCCATGGACGGATGATCTTGCCGTCCGTTAATGTACTATCGACGGCGCGGGCAACAAGTTCCGATGGGATTGCAAATCCGATCCCGTTAGATCCGCCCGAACGAGAGAAAATCGCCGTATTAATCCCGATGAGCTCGCCATTAAGATTGACCAAAGCGCCGCCCGAATTCCCGGGATTTACTGCCGCATCTGTTTGGATAAATGAAGATACATCAGTCACATTCGTCCGGCCTTTGGCTGAAACGATTCCGCTGGTTACGGTTTGCCCAACACCGAACGGGTTGCCAATGGCCAGAACGATATCGCCAATTTCAGGATCGCTTTGGCTCTCAATATTCAGAGATGGCAGCCGCTCACTGCCTGGATCGATCCGCAGGATTGCCAGATCGATTTCAGCATCTTCTGCAATGACCTTCGCTTCAAATTCGCGCCGGTCATTCAGGACGACCTTCAGCTCATCGGCGCCCTTTACAACATGGGCGTTCGTAACAACAATTCCGTTTGACTTTACGATAACGCCAGAACCCAGTGAATTTTGTGTTTTATCTTGTGGCGCGCGCCGCATACCGAACATCATGTCAAAGAAGTCATTAGATCGCGTACGAACAGTCCTGGACGTAAATACATTGACGACGGCTGGAGCCGTTTCTTTGACGACGGGTGCATAAGATAGCTGAACCTGCGCATTACTTTGTGGCACAACTCGGACACTGTCACCCGCAAACGGACGAAAAGGATCTTCGGCATGAGAGTCCGGTGATGTTGCGCCGAACGCCAGAACAGAACCCAAAAGAGCAAGACTTAATTTTTTCATAGAGCTAATTTAGGGAGGGATGGACGTTAAGCAAAGCCCCCTTAACAGAAAATGTCGAAAAATTCACAATTCGGTATCGGATTGATCCCAGCGTCAGGCACCAATAGTTGCGCCCGATATGTCAAGCCCATCAAACTGCCAATAAGCCCGAACGATAGAGATCAAAAGTTTTTCTTCCATATGCATTGTGCCATCGGCGCGACTAATTTTATTCAAGGCATTAACAACCGCCGTTTTATCTGGCCAATCGGAAAGACTCAGGATCAGGCGTGTTAGCTCAACATCACTATTGCTGGCGTCGCGAAACGCACTCAACTCGGCCGTATGCCGGGCGAACCAATCCCGAACGAAATCTTCACTCAGAACAGCACCTGACTGATCCTGTAAATTTATGTCGCGTGCACATTCAGCCAAGGCCTCTAGTTCCGAGTCATATATGTGACCATCTGCAACAATGACCTGCGCGAGCAATTGCAATACTTTTTGCGTATCTGATGAAATTTTCATGATGAACCCTGTCTCTGGGCTCATATTCACTGCTGATCGACTGAAAGCAAACAAATTGTTCAGCGCTGATCGAAGAATATTTAAAAACAGACTTGAAAACCAAGCGGAAAAAAGGCAAGTCCCCGCTCGGAGACGTGGCCGAGTGGTCGAAGGCGCTCCCCTGCTAAGGGAGTATACCTCAAAAGGGTATCGAGGGTTCGAATCCCTTCGTCTCCGCCAGTTTTTGGGCTTTGTACAATATGGGCGGCATTTCTGGTCGCCTATTGGATATCGAGAACTTTTTCCGGATGGGTTCCATCTACATAGCCCATGAAAAAATCATGTATATTATAGCCGATGAGTTCCCGGACGCGCCGCGGTAACTTAGCCGCTTTTTGGGGCGGCACGGCGAGGACCATGTTTTCAAGTTGCCGGGACCAACCTGCGCAATATTGAGGCGTAACAATAAGACGGGCATTTTCTGAACGGTTTGCCCCGCCTCTGTGAAAAACCGATGATTTTAATATCATCAATGAGCCTGCCGGCATAAGAGCCCGTATCATATCTGGATGAGGCGCCGGATCATGGTTGACGTCGCGATCTTTGCTCGCGTCGAATAATGCCGCATCACGTTCAAAATTTAAGTTCCCTTCATCGCGCCAGAGATGAGAACCGGGGATGATTTCGGTCGCACCATTTTGGTCAGTCATAGGATCTATTGTCCAAAATGTACTGACGCCAAAAGCGGGACGGGGCCTTGGAATCATAACCTGTTGATCATCACAGTGCCAGGGCTGAACCGTTTCGCCCGGATGCAGGTTAATAGCCAGCAGCGCCGATAGAAGACAGGAACGGCCAAGTTCTCGCTCAGCGAAATAAAGCGCCAAAGGATGGGTGACCATCTTAGAAAACACATCAGGATTTTTCGCCAGCAAAGCATAAACCCGGTTGGACTTAAATCCTTCAAAATCATTTCGCCCGGTCTTGGATAAATAGGGCTCTAGCGCTTCGCGAACCCGGTTCACGTCATCTGCGGGCATCAGGTTTTCAAAAATGACATAGCCGTGCGTTTCGTATTCTTCCCAAATATCTTCGATGTCCCGGCCACCCAAAAAAGGTTGTAAGCTCTCTTTTGAAATCGTCATTGAATTATCCATGTGCGCATAATGCCATAGTTAAGTTCATCGCGCTATAGCTTAGCGAATTATCTTGCCGATACATGCCCTGACCCCTAAAAGCCGCACCATGAATGGCATAATTTATGTAGCTCTTGGCGGCGCGTTTGGCGCCAGCGGACGACATCTGGTTGGACAATGGGCCTTGCGCAATTTGGACAGTGGTTTTCCTTGGGGAACTTTTATCGTTAATGTTGTCGGCAGCCTATTCATGGGAGTTCTCATCGGTTGGCTCATGACCAAACAAGGCGGCCAGAACTTAAAACTATTTCTCGCGACGGGTTTTCTAGGCGGCTTTACAACGTTTAGTGCTTTCTCGCTGGATGCCATTAATCTTCTCGAACGAAAGACTATTGGACCTTTCATTTTTTATGTTGGCGGCTCCATCATAATTGCAGTGATCGCCCTCGCGCTTGGGCTATGGATCGCCCGGAAAGTGGTCGCTTAACATGGCTGGTGTTCATATCCTGACGATCGCGGACGAGGACGCCGGCCAAAGACTAGACCGCTGGTTCAAGAGACGTTTCCCGCACATTCCGCATGGCAAAGTCGAAAAACTGTTAAGAACGGGCCAAATGCGCGTCAATGGCAAGCGCGCCAAAGGCAGTGTCCGAATAGAAGCCGGAGACGATATACGCATACCCCCGCTGCCGGAGCCCAGCGAGAGCAAATCGAAGAAACAGGTATCGGACTCGGACGCAGAATTTATGCGGGCTCTTGTCATTTACGAAGATGACGATTTGGTAGTCCTCAACAAACCTTTTGGTTTGGCCGTTCAGGGCGGGACTAAAACGACCCGACACATCGACGGCATGTTATCCGCGCTAGGATCTGGCTGTCGTCTGGTTCACCGGCTTGATCGAGACACATCAGGCGTTCTGCTTGTCGCCAAAAACGCCAAAGCCGCGGCCTGGGCTGGGCGCGCATTCCAAAGCCGCCGAGCCGAAAAAATATATTGGGGCATCACTAATGGCGTGCCTCATCCCAAAGCTGGTGAGATCAAAGGTTACATGGCCAAAGGGCATCTGGATAACCGTTTCGGGAATAAGCATAAGGGTAAGGAAATTATGGTCGCTGTCCATCACGGGGATGATGGCGCGAAACATGCCAAGACACTTTATCAATGCCCGCAAACGGCTGGTGTCAAAGCCGCCTTTGTCGCGATGCAGCCGCTAACCGGCCGAACGCACCAGCTCCGCCTGCATATGCAGTTACTCGGCGCACCAATTGCGGGCGATCCAAAATATATGACCGATAGACCACTGCCGGGAGGATTGGAAAACAAGCTTCATCTCCATGCCAGAACGCTGACATTGCCAGGTCCAAATGGTGATCTTACGTTTCACGCCCCCCTACCCGCCCATATGGATTCGGCCTTTCATCAACTCGGTTTTGAGGAGACAGCGCCGCTAGATGATTGGGACGAGTTAAAATGAAGACCGCGAAACGGTTTTATACATCCGTTACCACAGCAAAAGCTGATAATGGTTTCGAAGTCCGTCTTGACGGACGTCCGCTCAAAACACCGCAAAAACACAATCTCTTTGTTACCTCTGAAGCCGTAGCTGAATTTATCGCAGCTGAATGGGAGGCCCAGCAAGACACGATTAATCCAGAAAACATGCCCATAACGCGACTGGTAAATGTATCCATAGAATTGACGCCAAAAAATCGTGATCGGCTATCCGAAGAAGCCCGGCGCTATGCCGCGACTGATCTATTGTGTTATCGCGCAGATGATCCGCTTAGCCTTGCAGAACGCCAAGCCGAATTATGGGACCCAATGCTGATCTGGGCGGCAGAGCGAGGCATAAAGCTTGAAACCACGGATAGCCTTATCGCAATTGACCAACCCAAAACCAGTCTGGCGAAAGTTAAATCCTATGCCGCATCACAGAACGATCTCGATCTTACACTTTTTGTTCATTTGATTGCCGTGTTTGGCTCTGCCATTTTAGCCATGGCCGTTATGGAAAGATTCATAACGGGCCAAAAAGGGTTTACCTTATCCCGATTGGACAATCTTTATCAGATTGAACAATGGGGCGAAGATGAGGAAGCTGCTGAGATCGCAGCAAAGCTGGAAGCCGAAGTCGCCGCACTTTGCAAGATATTGGAGGTCTAAATGGCGGAAACAATCACAGTTAGCGAAAGAGCTGGCGGTATATATACCAATGATGTTCGGTCATCACGGCATCATTTGTTTGCTGATGAACCCATTGATTTGGGCAGTTCTGATTTGGGCCCGACGCCCTACGAATATCTTTGTGCCGCGCTGGGCGCCTGCACATCAATTACACTTCGCATGTATGCCGAACGCAAGAAATGGCCCGTCGAGCATATTTCTGTCGACGTCGACCATGCCAAGGAAATCCATGGTGATGGTATTAAGCGCGATGTTTTCACACGTGTGATTTCTGTAACCGGTGAACTGGATGAGGCCCAACGATCAAGATTAGGAGAAATCGCCAATAAGTGCCCGGTTCACAGGACGCTCGAAGCGGGATCAGACGTCATAACAAAGGTCGCGTCGTTATAGCTTTCGCGCCTTTTCCCGGAGTACAAATTTCTGTATTTTTCCGGTCGAAGTTCTTGGGATCTGCGCAAAAACAATTCGGCTCGGCACTTTGAATTTGGCGAGATTTTCCCCGCAAATATCCTTCAACTCAGACTCGCTTACTGCTTGCCCATCAGCTAGTTCAACAAATGCACAAGGTGTTTCTCCCCATTTTTCATGGGGCATAGCGACAACTGCCGCAACGTTAACAGCCGGGTGACGATAAAGCGCCTCTTCAACTTCTATGGATGAAATATTTTCTCCGCCTGAAATAATGATATCCTTAGAACGATCTTTGAGCTGTATATATCCATCAGGGTGGATGACACCCAGATCGCCAGAGTGAAACCAACCGCCTTTAAACGCAGCCTGAGTCGATTCAGGGTTCTTGAAATAACCTTTCATGACAACATTGCCTCGAAACATGACTTCCCCCAATGTTTCACCATCTCGAGGTACTGGGATCATAGTATCTGGATCACGTACATCTAATCCCTCAAGAGGCAGGTAGCGCACTCCCTGTCGAGCTTTTAGCGCGGCTTGCTTTGCCTCAGGCAGAGAGGACCATTCCATGTGCCAGTCATTCACAACCGCAGGACCGTAAGTCTCTGTCAATCCATAGAGGTGGGTAACGTTAAATCCAGCATGTTTCATTTCTGACAAAAGCGTTTCAGGCGGGGGCGCGGCCGCCGTAAAAAACTCCACAGGCTGACTAAGTTGTCGCTTTTGAGAGTCTGGCGCTGAAATCATGAGCGACATCACTATGGGCGCGCCGCACAAATGAGTCACATTTTCATCTGCCAAAGCGTCCCAAATCGGCTTGGCCCTAACCTGTCGCAAACATATATGGGTTCCTATAATCGCGGACATCGTCCAGGGAAAACACCAGCCATTGCAATGGAACATGGGGAGCGTCCACAAATAAACTGAATGTTTAGCCATTGAAGCCGTGAGGGCATTGCCCTGCGCCAATAGATAGGCTCCCCGGTGATGAGACACGACGCCTTTAGGATCGCCTGTGGTGCCTGAAGTGTAATTTATTGAAATCGCATCCCATTCATCTTCGGGCATAATCCAAGCAAATTCAGGATCCCCAGTCGCTAGAAAAGTCTCATAGTCGACCGCGCTATGCGATAGTCTTTCACCTGAATATTCCGGATCGTCATATACTATAAGAAAGGGGCTTACGCCTGCAATTTTTAAGGCCTCTTCCATGAGAGACATGAATTCGATGTCCACGATTACAACTTTTGCCTCAGCGTGGTCGAGTTGAAAAGCTATTATAGCGGCATTTAAGCGGGTATTAATTGAATGCAGAACCCCGCCAGACATTGGTACGCCATAATGGCATTCCAGCATGGCCGGTGTATTTGCGAGAAGCACAGAGACCGTATCACCTCTTCCGATACCTGTTTGCTCCAGGCTCGATGCTAGTCGGCGCGAACGCCCATAGAAATTTTTATAGCTTTGGCGGGTCTTGCCGTGAGCGATAGCGATATGGTCCGGAAATACCGTTGCGGCGCGTTCGAGAAATGTCAGCGGCGACAAGGGTTGATAATTGGCCGGGTTCTTATCGAGATCCGTATTGTAAGGATTTCTCTTCATTTCTTGTGTAGTTGTCACTTATCTTCCCAATTCGGGTCGCGTTTTTCGATAAAGGCATTAATGCCTTCTTCCGCATCGCGTGCGAGCATGTTTTCGACCATGACCTGGGACGCGTAGTCATAAGCCTCTGCCAGCCCGAGTTCCGCCTGCGCATAAAATGCTTTTTTGCCTGTGGCCAGTGCCATACTGGATTTAGACGCTATTTTGCGGGCCAGAGCGTCAGTTGCATTTCGCAGCTCACTTTCAGATGTCACAAAATTCACCAATCCAATTTCCGCTGCGCGGCCGGCAGAAACCATGTCGCCCGTGAGCAACATTTCCATGGCATGTTTCCGCGTTAGGTTTCGTGACAAGGCAACCATGGGGGTGGAACAAAAAAGTCCGATATGGACGCCTGGCGTGCTAAAGCGAGCCGTATCAGCCGCAATGGCGAGGTCACAACTGGCTACCAATTGGCAACCTGCAGCGGTCGCCACGCCGGTAACTTCGGCAATGACAGGCTTAGGGGAATTCACAATGGCCTGCATGACAGATGAACAGCTAGCCATGACTTGTTGAAAGTAAGCCTTTCCGTTATCCGCTGCTTCACGCCCTGCGGTGATCTCTTTAAGGTCATGGCCTGCTGAAAAGGCAGGGCCTAAAGCTGCCAAGATTATAACGCGAACCTTTGGATCTTCTGATGCTAACCCCAGAGCCTCCGTCAGCTTTTCAAGCATTGCCTCAGACAGCGCATTACGGCGGCCAACATCATTTAGAGTTAGGCGCAATATGCCTTGGCGACTGAGCGTGCGCCGTAATATCTCATTCCCCTCCTGCGAGGCCGTCATTTTAGCAGACATGGTTATCTCCAAGTTTTTTCTATCCTGACAGCGAAGCCCCGATAAGACAACACGGCAGCTTCCGCGTTATTAGAAGTATAAAGAGCCATTATAGACACCAACACGATTAGCGCTTCCGTAACCTTATTTTGCTAGCGATTTCATGGAAATTCCTACGAGAGAGGCGTATTATGTCAGACATCAGCGAATTGTTACGCGGCGCACTGGATCAAAATCAATTGGATGATCAGCGTTTTGGAGAAATTCGGCGCGCGATTTTTAACGACGGCAAGGTCACGACCGAAGAAGCGGATCTGATTTTTGCCGTTAATGATCGCATTGACGCTAAACCTGAAGACTGGAATGAATTTTTTATTGGGGCTTTAACCGACTTTTTAATCCGGCAAATGCCGCCCATTGGGTATGTCGAACCAATCTATGCGACTTGGCTCATGGAGCGCATTGAACAGGATAACCGCCTCTCGCGGGAAACCGAGCTGGAATTGGTTTTAAACATTTTACGCTTGGCCAAAGACGCTCCGGAAAACCTCGAGCTCTATGCGCTCGAGAAAGTTAAAACGACTATTGTGGCTCGCGCAGTCACTGGCAGCCTAGCCATAACAGAAAATGACGTCTCCAACCTACGGAGGATATTTTATGCCAGCGGTGGTCACGGCGGATTTTCCGTGTCAGAAACCGAAGCTCGTTTTCTGTTTGACCTGGATGAAATCAGTAAGACCCAGAATAATCACGAGAGCTGGCCAAAGCTATTTGTGGGCGCAATCGCCAACTACTTAATGGCATTAAAAGCGCCAGAGCCTGCCGATATCGATGCCGCAAGAGCCGCTGACGACTATCTATTGTCCAACAAAACATTTGGCTGGAACCTGCGCAAGTCATTCCAAGCCTGGCGCTCGGAAGCGCAAACATCCTCATTCTTGGATGAGGCCGCAATCGCGCATGCAGAAACGATCTCTGCGAATGAAGCCAAATGGCTGATTGATCATATCAATAGAGACGGCGAAATCAGCCTGAATGAGCAAGCTCTACTACGCTTTATCAAGACGGAATGCCGGAGTATCCACGACATGCTGGAACCATTTCTGCGGCAAGTTGCCTAACCTACAATTGGCATAATCTTTCTATAAAGGCGTTCTTTACAGGTCGCCTTTTTATTTTGATGATATGCCATGATGAAATTATTTCTTAGCGCCAAAGGCGCCATTTCTCGGAACCAATACTGGATCGGGGTTATTGGGTTAGCAGCCTTAGTGCTGGTCTATAATCAGTTGATCCGGACCCTAGGGCCAGAGACCATGGCGACGTTTTGGATTATCGTAATCGGACTGCCGCTGATATTCTACATGATTACCTGCGTCTATTGCAAAAGACTGACGGATATGGGGCGGACGCGATGGATATTCACAGGGGCTATTGCGCTCCAATTTTTAGTCATCATAGCGCTTATGTTGACCTTTGGCGGGGCAGAGTATTTTGAGGGCTTTGCGCAATATGATCGCAAATCCGATATTGATCCCGTCGTCCAGCAAGAGATCATCCGGACATATCAAGATCGTCAAGAGGCCAATATGCATATCATTCAGCCCGCCATGTTGATCGTACCTGTTTTGCTGACCTTATGGCTTGGTATCGCAAAATCGGCGCGCCGAGCATAAATCAATGCAGGATCTATTTTTCAATCCAATAGGGACGCTTGGCGAAGAGCAATTTTACAAAGGCGCTGTGATTTTGCTCGCCTTGAATTTCTTTCTTTGGCCGCTTTGGTATCTCGGGACTGCTATTGGCATGACTGCGGGTTTTCTCTCGCTCTGCACAATTTTCCCGTGGTTTTGCTTATTCGCAAAAAGGCTTCGCGCAGCGGGATATTCTCCCTGGGCGTTTTTAATGCTGTGGGGATCATTCATAACGGCAACAACCATATTGATATTTTTTACAACAGCGCTTCGCCTCGGCGCACGCGCCAATGCTGATCCTGATCTTATGGCGCGCATGGAAGCTATTCAGACCATGGACCGTGATAATCCAGATAATGAACTGGTATTATCCGTTTACAGCGTGATGGGA
This sequence comes from Hellea sp., assembly GCA_020629545.1. Lineage (GTDB taxonomy): Bacteria > Pseudomonadota > Alphaproteobacteria > Caulobacterales > Maricaulaceae > JACOMS01. Next base: position 13,689 of record JAHDDC010000042.1, on the reverse strand, counting down.
GACGTGATCATTATACCTTCCGCGATCATCTTTTTTCTCGTCGGAATTTCGATCGTACGGGTCTTTAATAAGACACTATCAACGCGAAGTTAGACGTCTTTTTCCCTCAATTCTACCTTGATTTAATCAAATATCCTGCCAGAATGTCGCAATATAGCCAAAGAGGGAGAGCTTTAATCATGATGAATCTACTATTTTCACCCAGCGGAAGAATGAATTCCGGCGAGTTTATGAAAGCCGCGATTACGCTGATCGTACTGGCCGTCATCCTATCGATACCCGGCATAATGGGTATGAGCCAAGGTCTTCAGTCCATTCTGGGAATTATTAGTTTCCTTTTGATCATTCCTTGGATTTTTATCTGGATCAAGCGTTACCATGACGGCGGAAAATCCGGGTGGATGTGTTTGTTACCAATCCTCGTCTATGCTGTAGTATTGGGCATTCTTATGACGGTCTTGATGGGCGACGTATTTGCCTACACAATGCAAGCCGCCTCTGAGGGCGCAGCGATGGACGCAGACATGGAAGCTGAAATCGAAGCCATGGCTCAAGCCAAAGCTGTTCCGATGACGATTGCCTCAACTGTTGTCAGCCTGGCCATTGCATTTCTGTTCAATGCCATGATCAAACAAGATCCAAATGACAATCAGTTCGGTCCTGTGCGTTAAGCAAAGGCCTAGACGGACCGCGTTGGTCCGAAAATTGTTTCAAAATTCTGGCGGAGCTTACTATCAAGTTCCGCCATTTTTGTGGCCCGTCCGAGGGACCGCAGACTCGCGACACCATGCTCAGTAATTCCGCAAGGTATAATCCCATCAAAATGCGTAAGATCTGGATCGACATTGATAGAAATGCCGTGAAAGCTCACCCATTTTTTGAGACGTATCCCGATCGCCGCAATTTTTTCTTCACGGCCGCCTGATCGCGCAACCCAAACCCCTACCCGTCCACAGCGGCGCTCAGCTGTAATGTCAAATTCTGCCAGCGTGTCGATAATCCATTGTTCGAGTGACCGCACAAATGCGCTGACATCCCGTCCTCTTTTCCTCAGGTCCAGCATGACATAAGCTACACGCTGCCCCGGCCCGTGATAAGTATACTGACCGCCGCGCCCGCTCTGAAACACATCAAAACGTTCCGGTGTCACAAGATCCTCAGGGCTAGCACTTGTTCCCGCGCTGTAGAGAGGCGGATGCTCGAGCAACCAAATCATCTCACCTGCCTCACCCGCAGCAATTGCGCGTGCTCGTTTTTCCATAAACGCCACGGCATCAGGATAAGCGATCAGCTTATCACTAACGTGCCACTCCACCTTATGATCGGGATTTTCAGTCATGGGCCGTTATGTGGTATGGCTGCGTCATATTTGCAAGGCATATTGACCCTAATACGCTCATACCTATTTTTGAAATCATAGGAGAGGTTTATGTCCGTACGACCCCCGCAATCACTGTCTTCATTATCGCTATCGACAAGAAATGGCGCGTCGGTCCTGGAATATGAATTATTAGCAGAACAAGCCGCCGGGCTCGGACATGCGGAAACATTGTTTTTAAAAGCGCTTGGACGGCTTGATGACATAAAACCGGGCCAAAATGACACCGACGACATTTATCAATCCGTGGCGGATGCCCTCTTTGCCTATATTGTTCAGCGCGAGGCCTGCGGGCTCAAAAGTCATGACGATATTTATGACATGTATAACATTCCCGGCCAAGTCCGGGCGCGAATTGGCGTCACGCCAAAGAGATAAAAAAGCGCTTCACAAAACCCCAAAGGCTTGCTAAAGGCCGCCTTCCTCAATGTGCGGCCGTGGCGGAACTGGTAGACGCGCAGCGTTGAGGTCGCTGTGGGGTAAAACCCGTGGAAGTTCGAGTCTTCTCGGCCGCACCATTTCTTTGAAACTTGCAATTTATCCGTGAATATTATGGACTTGCCGACCTCGAAAGAGCGGCGCTTGTTCCTTTTTCTATTTTCTATTATAATGCGCCAAACGGGGAATGGCGCGATTACCAATTCAAGCACATATGCGGCATTTATTTCCTATGCCCATGCCGATGAACGGACGGCCAAGCGCCTGCATGAGGCGCTGGAGACTTACCCGCTGCCAAAGGATATGCGCAGCTGGGATGTCGAGGCGAAATATCGCGCGCGCTTAAAACCGGTTTTCCGGGATGTGGCCGAGTTAACGGCCCATCATTCCCTAACAGAGAAAATTCGCGAGGCCGTGCGGACATCACGTTTTTTGATCGTGCTCTGCTCTCCGGCGGCGCGCAAATCCCGCTGGGTCAATGAGGAAATCCGCCTGTTTCGTAAACTCCACGGGGAAGCGGCTATTCTGGCGGTTATTGTCGAGGGCAAACCCAATACAGCATTTCCGCCGGCCCTGACCGAGGCCGGGCGCGAACCTTTGGCTGCGGATATTAGCGGCAAAGAAGGCTTTCGGTTTGGCGTGACGCAGCTTGCCGCGTCAATGCTCGGCGTCGGACTGGATCGGCTGGTGCAGCGTGATCAAAGACGCCGGCGCTTGCGGGCCCAAGCCGTCTCGGCCATATCCACCGCGCTCGCCCTCATCATGGGCGGCCTCGCCTGGACCGCGATTGACGCGCGGGACCTCGCGGAAGTCAGCCAGGAAAAAGCCGAAGTCAGCAGAAACGCTGCCGAGGAAATGGTCGAATTTATGATCAAGGACCTCAAAGACGATCTGGTCCCGATCCAAAAACTTGAACTCTTCGATAATGTCGGTAAGCGAGTAACGGACTATTATGATACCATACCGCTTGAGGACATGGATGATGACAGGCTTATGCGGCAAGCCCGGAGCCTGCATGTACTAGGTGAGGTTGAACTTAATCGGGGCGATTACGACAAGGCGGAAACCGAGTTTCAAGCTGCTTATGATGCGTCAAAAAAGGTTTATCACAATAATCCTGACAATACTGATGCAATATTTACGCATGCGCAAAGCGAGTATTGGATTGGTTGGAAACACTATCTTCTTGGCAATTATATTGCAGCCATACCAAGATTTGAAAACTATATGAATTTGTCCCAGGAACTTTTTAATTCGGATCCCAAAAACTACGAATGGGTCATGGAGGCCGGTTGGGGGAATGGAAACTTTGCACTAGCTAATTTGCGTCTCGGGAATTTGGATCTCGCAGAGAAAACATACAGGGAGTCCATAACTCATTTTAAAAGTGCAACAATACTGAATCCAGAAGCATCTTCTGCCAAAATTGAGTTAGCTAACATTTACTCCGGAATGGCTCAGCTAAAGAAAAAACAAGGCAAGCAAAATCTCAAAATCGAATTTTACGATAAGTCTGTACAGATTTATAAATCGATGACGCAAGAAGATCCATCGAATAACGATTGGCGATTTCTCTTCATACAAGCCAATTACAAGTTATTGCGCGAAAAGAACCCCCAAATTTGCCCTCATGCGGAACTAGCGAACTCTCTACGCGCCATATATGAGTTAACGATCTACGATCCCGAAAATTTTGAATGGCGAAAAGAACATCTGAAACAATGGAAATACGCCCTATTAAATTGCAACATTAGGAACATTGAGAACCATCCAAGTTTATCCGAATCAAACTTCTTACGCGTCGCCGAAGCGTTCTCAAATGACTCATATGTTCGAAGCATGATTGCAGATATGTTAAAATAAGGGAGACAATGCTCCCTCACCTTTTTACGGATCGACGTTAGTATTACTATTGCCACGCGGATCAATTATAATATCCGTCCGCATGCCATCACCTTGGAAAATTGAAACATGAAGATTGTACTTAGCCGCAAATTGACTATTCGGACGCGTCCAATTGTGATCCATTACGAGCAATCCACGACCGCCATCAACGGTGCCCATGACTTCAAACATTTTGTTTTCGGCTAGGCCTGGTGGAACATTGTCGACACTAAATTGTGTGTGATCGGTAAACGTCCAATTATCATGGGTAAGATAGAACAACTTCACTGTTGGTCGCGCAATATTAAGATCAAGCGGTGTTGGCGGCGTTGCGCTTTGGCTGCCATCCTGCGCTTTGAAAAAATCCACATAGCTATCAACCGCCACCGCGACTTTCGCGTTTTGGCCTAAGGCACCAGCTGTTCCCATAATGGTCTGTAACTGCGGAACCTTGATACGGTCACGGATAATAATCCCATCTTTAATACCCAAAACGATTGGTAATAAGATTGGATCCTCCGATACTTCGCCGCGATCGGCATCTGCATTTAAATGCAATAATTGATAATCGTCCCAAGTTTTCAGATAGTCCTGATTGGGCCTAATCTGGTTACGAGATAGTTTTCCGCGAGTTGGACCGCGAGTAATTGTGTCTGACATAGTTCTCTCCTTTTGTCATTTGCCGCAGAATAGCGGCTTTTTATTCCCTTTGCCGTGATTGCGCTCACGGCTTTTATTATTGTTTAGCTGCTCGTTCCGGTTTCTCCGGCGAGAATGTTTTCAATCGCCATGGCGAGATTGGCGGGTTCTTGATCAAAAAGAGACCGTGATCCGGCAAAGTGAACGCCGAGCAATTTTCCGGTCTCGGCGCACAGCACAGGCGAGCCGGAATTGCCCGGCAATGTTGTAGCGTTGTGGCAGACGGCACTGAGGGTTTCGCTCGAATTAATCCGCGAATCCACTTTGAACAAAATTCCAAAAGGTAGATCCGTATCAGTCGAGTGACGGAAGACCTTGCCTTGTGTAACACGTTTAATGGCAAAGATCGGGTCAGGCTCAACCAATTTAAGGATATAATCATCTACCTCAAACGGACAGGGATAGCCGACAACGATAACGTCCCGTTCGTTCAGGTCATCGGTCGGGACATGGACTCGGTCAATGGGCGTGCGGCCCGCGACGTCCTTGACCAAACGGAAGACCGCGATATCCAGCTCCGGCAGAACCAAAGGCGGATTGCCATCAAAGGCGTAATAGTCCGAGGCGTCGCGGTCCCGCTCGGCGATAAATTCTATCCCGCCGCATTCCGGACCTTCGAGATAATGCTTATAGGCCTCGTAAACATGTTGATTGGTCATCACGAGATTGGGCGCGATCAAAAACCCAGTGCCGAGCGACACATCATCATTGGTCGGTATGCCTTCCTGCGCAAAACCGATCCGGCCCGTGGCACGGTAACCTTCGCGCAGCGCTGCAAACGGTCCGGATATGGTTGGCAGCCCCGCCGGAATATTATGGCCAAGTGGTTCTTTGGGCGGCGGACCCGGCTCTGTGACCGAAGCAATGAGCGGACTTTTGGAAAAGGGAACGCCGTCATCTTTGCGAAAGCGTAGATCGGCCCGGCTGATCCGGCGCAGCATGTGTGAGGGCTTTACCGGCATTTTGGGACCTGGTGCAGGCGTGCGGCCGCGCGCAAAATATCCGATCAAGCCGGAGCCTAGAACCAATGCCCCGCCCACGGGCCATATCCATGCCGGCAGACCGGGATTATCAGGACCAGAAGGCTCCACGCCTTCCGGACAATCCGCGCCCGTGCATTTTGTGTTCTCGACGAATTCAACCGGGCAGTCTTCGATCTCGGCGTAAATCTCAGAGAGTTCTTCCGCCAGGTCGTCAAAGCTCTCCTGATTCCAATTATCCGGCTGATAATGACTCAGATCGGATAAGAGCTCGAGACGCTTGACGTCCAGATCCCCAATATATTCTAGTTCAGTTCCGATGCTCTGATCATAATTTCGGTAGTCAGCCGGCGGAACACATCGCGGCAGGTTGGACGTAATTTGTGCCACCCGCGGCAGGCGAGCCCGGGCGTCATCATTGACCTTTGACCATTCCTTGCGCAGTTCCTCAAGTGGACGAACTCCGCTGGTTCGCGCTTTTAACCGGGCTAGCTTGGTTCCAATATCTTCCGCGTTTTGCTGCACCTCCGCCGAGCAAGTCGGCGCGGACGCAATCTTGTCGTCGAGCTTTTGCATTTGCGACCAAAGGTCATCGCCAGGAAGCTCGGAAATCAGCGGATTGGCGCTCTCAAAATCTGTGGTCAGACCTGTCGCCATACCGTCCAGCAAAATGACATATTCGTTCAGCCTCGCCGTTGAGCGGCATCTTTCATCCGGACCGTCATCATCTTTTTCAATCGTGATGAAAATCGTCGATTGAGCCGCCGCGCCGTCAACATCCCTAATGGAATATTCGATGGGAAAAACACCCGGGATTTTTCCAGCCGTTACCTGATAGCTTTCGCCAATTCCCATCTGTACGGATAGCTCCGCCGATACACTGATCGGGGCCGCCAGTGTTAGGGGCAAACCTTCCGGATCGGTGTCATTTTCCATCGGAAAGATCACAAGGGTCTGCCCGGGTTCCGCGGTATAATTATCCTGATTGGCAATTGGTGGGTTATTACCGGGCGCGGGACTTGATACTGACAGCATGATCCGTCCGGTCCGGCGCAAATCACCGGGAATATCAGCGATCTCGTAAGTGAAATCATAGTCGCCGCGTTTCGACGGATGCAGGCTGATTAACCCGTCAGGCCGAGGATAAGCGCGCAAACCCTCTGGTAATGCGCCAATAGAAACCAGACGAATATCATGACCGTCAGGATCGGAGTCATTCCCCATGGGATTAATTATGAGCGGTTCACCCATAACCAAGATATAAGGATCAGGCTTAGTGTCAGGCGGACGATTGATGTCGACCGGATCCGGTACAATTATTGAGATCAAGGCTTCGCTTTTACCGCCGTTATCGTCTTTAACTTCATAGTAAAATTCATGGGTCCCCGGCTTGTTCGCCGTCACAATTAATTGGTTATCGCCGGGCTCTTTGACGCTGAGCGCCGGGGGGATAAACCGGATTTGGGACAAGCCGATTGTGTCACCGTCAGGATCTGAATCGTTATCCAGCGGCGTAATCGTCAGGCTAGCCCCATTGTTAATTTCATATTGATCGGCCACCGCCAAAGGGAGCTTATTATCTGGCAGGGTAATCTCGGGCAGGATTGTGATATCGATCCGCGCAGAGACTGGATCGCTTTTGCCATCTGTAACGTCATAGGTGAAACTGTAATCGCCTGCTGTGCTTCCGGACATAACGACGAGCACATCCCGCGATAGACGCTTGACGCGCAGCTCCGGCGGAACCCCGTGCACATTGACTATTGCAAGCCGGTCCTTATCGGTGTCGTAATCATTGCGAACCGGACCAATAGGTTTAACGGATTTAGCCGTGATCGTGTATTGATCGTTTTTGGCGACCGGTGCCCGGTTATCCGGCCCTTTGACAATAACGGTGACATCGCCGGTCGCCGCCTCTCCGATTTTATCTTCGATATAATATTGAAATTTGTACTGTCCGGGAACGTTACCGGCAGTGACAGAATAATTACCCAAGCGGTCTCTTATCACTTGAATGCCATCAGGAATGCGCCCAATCTCAACTATTGTTATGCGGTCCCCCTGATCGAGGTCTGTATCATTCGCCGTAAAATCAATGGGTTTGGTTTCGCCTAGCTGTAAGGTGAGAATATCGGCGATCGCACTCGGAGGCGAATTGAGCTGCGTTGCCGTGCCCACAAATTCGACTTCCCGGATTTCAATAAAAGGCTTGTATGAGTTTTCATCGTCAAAAACGCTCGTAATCATAAGATCAATGCGCGCGACACTTTTAACCAATGGAAAGTCAAATTGCTGAACGTCGACATAGCCCCATTTTCGACCATCAGCCCGCATCTCGAAACGGGTTTCATTTTCACCCAGTTTTGAGATCAATCGATTATTGGCATCATAAAATGCCAGATCAAAAGTCTGAATACCCTCAAGCCTAACATTGATATCATTCCACAATCGAAAAGCCTGAACATCATAGAGCTTATCAAACTCAAACGATATGGTTCCTGATTTGGAATAGGATTGAAATCCGTTATACGGCGGAGCATCTGACGAAATGCCATCATTGATCTGAGAGAGCGGAAACCGAGACGTCCCGTCCATACCCGATGGCATAATCTGCGTCGTCCGTATCTCTTGGGCAAGCGCAGTGAAAGCCCATAACGAACATAAAACGATCAGGAATATGCGCCCCAATTGCATGATCTACCCCCATGAATGATCACAGAGCGATCATAGGAACGGCATTACGCGTTTGCTGTGACTTCAATCACGCATATTTTGTACCTTAAGATGAATTACTTGGGGTTTTTTACAAAACACACGTTAAAGGGCTTTAAAATTTAAGGCATTCAATTCCAACTTGTTCCGTCTTGCTTTTCGTTAGATTTGTTGTTTTAAAAACGTCTGGGCGCGTTGTTTTGCTTTGAAACCCTTTTATGACGGAAAACCATAATTACGCGGCATTTATTTCTTACGCGCACGCCGATGAGAAAGTCGCAGCCCGGCTGCATGAGGCACTCGAGACCTATGACTTGCCGGACGGAGTGGTCGTCAATGGCCGCGACAGCATAACACCGATTTTCAGGGATGTGACCGAACTAACTGCAGCGCATTCATTATCCGAGAAAATTAAGGATTTGATCGTTTTGTGCTCGCCCGCCGCCCTGTTTAAGCGTAGCCGCCTTGCAGATCATCACGTCGGCGGTAAAGCCAGAAAAGCCCAAATATACCGACAATAATCAAAAGCCATTCATGCGGTTCGGGGACGCCTGACACTAATGGACTATTCGGTGAGGTCAGGTTTTCTTCGCCCGATCGGCCCTCACGGTCAAAGCGATCATCCGCTTCGCTGGCCTTTTTCAAAGCTTCTTTCTGGCGCTCATTGACCAGGACAATCATGGACGAATAAGGACTCACGACATCATAGCTTTTCGCAATATCGTGAAACCGGTCCAAAGTTTCATTATCCGGCGTCTGACCAAATGCGCCCTGTAAAATGATTTGTCTGGCCGCCAAGGATGTCATGGCGTCCTGCACAAGCGGCTCAGCTGAACCGGCATCCTTTCTGGTCCACAGCCGCCCTTCGACAAAACGCGATGTGGGTGAGTTCAGCGCCAGACTTGAAGTAAGATCCGATAGGGTTCCGGTCACACCACCGCCGCTTTGATAAATCAGGTCCAAAACATTATCATCTAGAGCTGACGGAGCGGCTCCTATATGCAGGATCCAAAGCGGCGCAGCTATCGTAAGATTAGCGACCTCACTTTCGGGACCGCTGGCGTAACGTCCTTTATCTGTCAGTAAAATCACGGCATCAAATTCTTGAGTTTCAGACGGCATTTGGGAAATAAGGTCCTGATGGGACAATGACCCAAAATAGGAAAGATCTGCATCCGATATTGAGCTTCCGGCGTCGAAGCGTTCTGCGGATTTTCCGTCACGCGCTAGGACAAAATCGACATCTCGCCCCGCCTCTTGCCCCGCCTCTTGCCATATATCAATCTGCGTCAGAATTTCTCGCAAACGACTATCATGATCGCGCATACTGTAAGATGTATCGACAACAATCCGGTATCGGCCGAGCGGCGGACGTATCGCGCCATCCATAGATTTCATGGCGACAGCCTCACCCTTAATCACGGCGGAGCTCGTGTCCAGCTTCTTACCGATTTTTGCCGGAATGTGTGTGACAGGCATCCATTTTTTGGATTTCACAGATTTTCCATCGAGGGTCCGCCGCGTACGGGATGTCCAATCGACATTTCGTTTTTCCGATAATACGGGCAAGGCAAACCCCTGCTCTGATCTTGGAACCACATAGCGCATATGAACATTCATATATTCTGCTCTGTCTTGGCGGCGCATGCGGGAGAAAAAGAAATCGGCGCGGAGTTTTGTCACCGGAATAGGATATACGCGAAGCCGGTATTGACCAGGCCCAACCTGTTCGAGAAGCGCTGGGTCAATTCTCTGTCGAACTTGTTGTTCATAGACTTGCTGAGCTGCCCCGCGCGGCGCGACGATATAAGCATCCATTTCTTTGCGGTTACGAGTTTGTCCAATCCAGATCCCTGTTATCGCGGCGTCTTCCGGCAGACTAAAATAATAGAATGTTTCTTGAAGGTCAAAAGTCAGATTACGGTAGGATTCTTCGATCTCAATCTGTGCATAATCACCGAAATCCTGACCGCGGATATTCTGGTCGATGATTTCCACATTTCTGATACCGGCATTCATCAGCCCGGCGGTAACTTCGTCCCGGTTAAAAGAGGCCGTAATCGATTTGGTTATGGCCCTTTTCTCGGCGCGCTGAATGGGCGTATCAAACAAGCGGCTGTAAAGCTGATTAGCATCGCGTTTGTCTGTTCTTTTGCCTTTATAGATCACCGGGCCTAGCAGATATGACTGGATGGATTGAGCTATATTGCCGAGGCCTTTTCCGCCAAAGCTTTGATTATAAGATCGCTTCAGATTATTCTGCATACCGCGTACACCCAGATATCGGTATTCATGGAGATATCCATTTAGCAGCGCTTTTCGTATTTTATCCGGCCGCGTCATCGCCTGTTGCAGCTCGGCCTGATCCATTTGATTAAGCTCCGCGATTACAATGTGATCTGATTGCCTAGCCGACAGATTATGGATGATGATCCAAAAGACTATCAAACAAAATGAGGTCAATAAAAAGGGTTTTGAAACAGGTTTTGTCGTCTCCGCAAACAACCCATCGCCACTGGATTGGCGCCCACGCCACCAATATTTTGGATAATAAAATCCCAAATAGATTGGAAAACAGCATACAGCGATGGCCGTCACTAAAAATAAAAGGATAAATGGTAAAAACAAAAGATTCTCCAAGGAGTCGTCCAACCAATTGAACGAGAAGACCCCTTTAAGAAGCTCGGCGGCTAACGGCAGAATATAGAGCGCCCCCAAAATAGCCGTGAAAACACCAGCGATCACAACTGGCGTCAACACAAATGCGCGAAGGACAGGACGAGACGGAAACATTGTCGGCGTCATCGTGATAGGGGCCATATTGTCATCAGGAGCCGGCATTTGCCGCCATAACCCCCAGGTAAATATCAGGCCCCCAATCAAAGCCGTGACCACAAGCAATCCGCCGCCAAAGTTAAGTTCTCTCATAATTGAGAGACGAAATATCGCGAGAAAGAAGACTGGAATCTGCACCCCAAAGAAAAACGGTATGGCAACATGGGTCTTTTTAAAACCGACATACAGCCCGAAAAAAGGAAGCGCGACTAATAGTAAAATACAGAGAAAGATCGTTAGCGGCAGCTCGCCCGTTAAAAATGCTGCCAAAGCAAAAGGTAGAACCAAAAGCCCCATAAGATAGCTCAGGACAAAAACGCCCAAAATATTCCATCCCCAAAACTGAATTAAGCTAAATACGCGCAAAAACTTCATGATCTCTCATCCTTTTCAGGCCGTTTATAAAATTGCCGTAATTCGGCGATTAAGCGGGACGCCGACGCGTTGTTATCCGTAAATATGTCAGAGCTAAGACTTTGATCGAACAATATTGTGACCATAATCCATTCATTGTGACGGCCAAGAACATATTGGCTGAGCCGCGTTCTAAAATCATCAGTGACAAGATCTCCGCTTTGCATCCAATAGGCAGCGCTGAGCTGATTGGCATTTACAGATAGCCATCGAAATTTGTCCGACCCGTCCCACTGCACTGACTGCATTCCTTCGATGGTCAGGCCATTCCCCAGCAAACAAACTTCCGGCGCATGAAGACCATTGGCGGCCCGACTTTTCACAACCAGCATTGAACCGGATAGGTCGCCATATTCAAATTTCCATTTTCTCGCATTCGTGCGGCCTCGGGCCGCAAAGAATTGTGTTTCAGTCGGAGTCAAACCGATATCCGTCATGACCTCCAAATTGGGTGACGGGATGGTTTCATCCCAATCCGCAATCTGAAGCGGAATAAAGAACATGCTCCCAACGATTCCGGCCAAGACAATGGGCAGAGCCAGTCGGGAGCCAGCGGGCTTAATACTCTTAGGATCCGGCGAAATAGATCTTGTTTTCATCAATAACAATCCACCGGCAAGACAGCATAACGCAAACAATCCCAGTCCGATAGGCGTATGAACCTGATCGGCCAGAGAACGTTTGCCCAATATTTCCGAAATCCAGATAAGCGATGTGATGCGCGCTATATTGGCAGCCAGCAAAAGCCCGATAAAGAGGCCGTAAGTAAGGAGCCAGCGAAGCGAAATCGCGCGCCTCAAAATCAGGCTGGCCGCGAGGAAAAAAGCGGTGCCTGTGAATAGACTTTTCAGGCCGCTACACGGAATATCTACCTGAGCAATTCCGTTGTCGAAAATCAACACATCATGCGCGCCCAAGGAATTGTGCCCCAGAAAGGTCAGAATGAATGCCGACGCGTCTGCTGATAGAAGCCTCAAGTAAAACCCCGCACCCGTTCCAGGAACAAGCGCAAAGGGAAGCGCGAGCGCCGCCAAAGCCGCCATGATCAGTCCCTGACGCCATTGTTGATCGTTTAGGCCGGACAAGGTTTGCGCGAAACCATAAAGGCCAAACAAAGCAAAACAGACTGACAATTGCTGTAGGATGTTGAAAGAGAACCGGCAAAGCCATGCGCAGATAATAATCAAGCTCACAGCCTGCCAATTGAGACGAATACGCGGTAGACCCAAGCGAAAAGGCAGTACGACTACGCACACTGCAATAACTACAGCCAGAGCGTATCGAATGGTGGAACTGATTTCTCCGGATATCCAGCTTATAGATGGCCAGATAATCGCGAAATACACAATCAATACGCCCATGTGAAAGGTTATGTGTTTCTTCTTTTCATCATTAGAGCTGTCTATTGTGGAATTCATCACGTCAGCCCACCCTCAAACCGTGGCGGGAAGATGACGAAACTGAATCTATTTTTAGATATTTTTGTTCAAGCATAAAAAAAGCCACGATAGACCGTGGCTTTTCTATAAAGATGAATATCAAATATTACTCAAACACAACATCAATGTCGGCTGAACAAACAGTCGTGCTGCCTTCTTCGCAGATCTTATAGGTATAGGTTGCCGGAACCGGAGCATGGATATGCCACCACACACCATCATTCGGCGTGGTAGTATGATAGGAACCGTTGAAATAGACGTCAACATTCGCTCCATTTGCTCCCGACCATCTCGGGTGCGCGACATTATTTGTATCGAATTGACGTTTTTTCATCCATATATCAATCGGTGTCTTTCCAACTGAAACCGCAACAAACTCTCTGTGAATCGTACGTAGACCCTCATCATCAGTTAGGACGAGCAATACGCGGTATGTACCTGCTGTGGAATATTCGTGACTCACAAAAGGACCGTACAGGATCTTGTTATCTCTCGTATTCCAGCCGTATTTAACAATCTCGCCATCATCGGTACTGCCGCTGCCATCGAAATCACATCTCAGGCCATTGCAGTCATAGGTGAAGCTTGCAACCGGCGGCTCGTTAGGAATTGGGACGTCGTTATAAGTGCCTGTCAAAGAAATATTTGAAAACGCCGAAAAACCTCTCAGCATAACATGGTAAGTCGTTGCATCAGGAGTCGGGAATGAGCAGCTTTCTTCACTGCCCAACTTATATGGACGACAGTCATAAGTTGTCAGTGTTGGCGCTTCACCCGCTCTGACATACATATCGATATCACCGCTACCACCAGCCCCTGAACTAACAAATTCTAGATCGGTCGCGCCTGGAGGTAGTTAAGATTTCGCACGGACTAAAACCGGCTGCGATTACGCTGTAATTGCTCAGCA
>JAHDDC010000041.1:1478-27164 GCA_020629545.1 Hellea sp. | reverse complement strand
ATAGAAATTTTAACCCTGTTTTGCTAACACCTCTTTTTGATTAAGAGGCAGTTATGGCTGGGCCCCGACATTTTCTATCCCTCGCCGATATTCCGGCGACTGAACTTCGCGGCATTCTGGATGAGGCGCATCGGCGCAAAAAGGCGCGCGCGGGCCTTCCCAAAGGTCTGCCGGATACGGACGCGCCTTTTCTGGGCGAGACTCTGGCGCTGATTTTTGAAAAGTCCTCGACCCGGACGCGGTTCTCATTTGATATGGCTATGCGCCAGCTCGGCGGATCCGCAATCACCGTATCCTCTGGGGATATGCAGCTTGGGCGCGGCGAAACCGTTGAGGATACAGCCAAAGTCCTGTCGCGCTATGTGGACGGGATTATGCTGCGGGCGAATAGCCATGACACACTGATCGACCTGGCGCGCAATAGTACGGTTCCGGTCATTAACGGCCTGACCGATTATAACCATCCCTGCCAGATCATGGCCGACCTTCAGACCTTGGAGGAAAAGGGCGGGCAGCTCTCGGATATGACTCTGACATGGGTCGGGGATGGGAATAATGTTGCCGTGAGTTTTATCAATGCCGCCGCGAATTTTGGATATCGCCTGCGCATATCCACGCCGGAAGATTATGCTGTCCAAGGACAAATCATCAGCGCCGCCCAAAGCGCCGGCGCAAAAATTGAACTCATCACCGATCCGCTTGCGGCCTGTGCCGAGAGTGATGTTGTCATCGCCGATACATTTGTTTCCATGGGCGATAAAGACGCCGATAAGCGCCTGGTCGATCTGGCCCCTTATGAGGTGACAGACGCTTTAATGGCGGCGGCCCGACCATCAGCCTTGTTTTTGCATTGTCTTCCGGCGCACCGCGGCGAGGAAGTGGCCGCCAGCGTTATCGATGGTCCGCAATCTGTGGTGTTTGACGAAGCGGAAAACCGCCTGCACGCGCAAAAGGCCGTTATCGCTTGGTGTTTCGGCGCCTGATATCCGCGTTTTTCCCTGAATAGGCCTGCGACATTCTGACTCGGCGGCCCACTATATGTTGATATCTGTGGATATATGCAGGTCTTAATAAAACCTTTATATTGTGTTTATCTGTAAATCTTGTACGACATATAGCGTGTGAGGGGATCCGGGGAAATTCCAAAACACTACATGTTGTGGTTTTACACAATATAAGGGGATTCATGCGCGTTTCAGCGCAAATTTAAGGATTAGAATATGGCGTGGACCGAAGACCGGGTAGAGATTCTGACAAAATTATGGGCGGAGGGCCTGAGCGCCAGCCAGATTGCCAAAGAGCTTGGCGGCGTAACCCGTAATGCTGTGATCGGTAAGGTTCACCGGCTCGGTTTATCTGGCCGCGCCAAGCCCTCTCGTCCCAAGAAAGTTACCGGTACGCGCACATCAAGTCCGCGCAAACGTACGGCCGCTAAACCCAGAGCGACCAAAGCTCTGGCCAAGCCTGTACGCCCGATTGCGCCGCCTCCGCCGCCGCCGATTGAAGCCAAGCCCCTGCCCAATGGTGAATACGCCACCATCATGACCATTCGCGATCATATGTGTAAGTGGCCGATTGGCGACCCAATGGAATCTGATTTCCGTTTTTGCGGCCGCAAGAACAAACAGGGCGAGCCTTACTGCGAAGCCCATTGTAACGTGGCCTATCAGCCAAGCCGCCGCCGGGGCGCCAAGCCCAAAGCCCTCCCGCCGCGCCGCCCAACGCGCTACATAACCTAGTTTTCAAACCCATAGATCAAAGGCCCCTAAGAGGGCCTTTTTTTGTGGCGCTGGAGGGGACATATGACAGTGGCTTAAAACGTTCAGAATAGGTCGCTCGTCGTCGGCATAATTCAACCCAAATATCGAGCGCTAAATACGTTGGGATAAATCGGAAAGATCATCTGGACGAGGTAACTTAACTTACAAGCGTTTTTTGTAGATAGAAACAGCATAAAGTCCGCAGAAAACAGCTAAGGAGCCTGACGCTAAAAACATACCAAGCACGCTGTTTCTTGAATCAAGTGATCCATCGTTACTGGCGAAAAGGTACCCCCAGAGAATTATTGTAGAAACCCCAACTATTCCGCCAGTAATTGTAAATATTGTTATCGAAGCAAAGTTTACAGGTTGTCTCGCCAACATCAAACAAATCGAACCCAGTAATACGCACACTGGAAATATTATTAATAAACCAACTAATTGTTGCATACCATCTCTCGCCAGACTTCCTTGTTGTTTTAAGTCGTAACAGATTGCTCAGTAAAGGCATTTTATGAGACTTCTAATGTCCGATTCCGCCACCAAGAACGAAAGTCCTAAAATACTCAAAGCAAGCCCTGGCATGAGAGGCCGTTATTGCTCAGAATAGGTCGCTGCTCTTTACCTAATAAGGTAGGTTGAGCGGACGTTAGTTTCCGTGTTTTGGTCGCTCATGGCTCTGATATTTACCGCTAAATTTGGCGTAGTTTCGCTTACTCATAGCCCGTAATTAGAATACCATGGGTGTATAGGAGTAGCTTTATGGCCTTGATCACAAGTGCGCTTACATCGGCAATTGTTGTTGCTGCTGTCTCAGTAATTCCGGCGCTATTCAGCCGTAAATCAAAGTCAGTAAAAGCAAAGATAAAGGAAAATGGAGAAAAGTATATTGAGCTATCCAGTTTCGTCTTTTGGATAATCTATGGGGGTGGCGCTGCATTTACTATTGTCGGTTTGTTGGTTTACCTATTCTCGGATGAGCCTATAGCTGGAATAATCTTTGGAGTATTAGGACTGGTTCTTATCGTGCCGTCAATTCTGCTCACCTTTGTGGACACGACCGTTAACTGGTCATCTGAATATATTTGCGGAGCAAAATCAGGGGTAAGTATAAAGAAAAATAAAATTCTGTGGGATGACGTAGTGTTGGCTAAATATCATCCAAACCACACAATTCAAATAAAGGACAATTTGGGAAAAAACGTCGTATTATCTGTATACTATAATGGTTGGAACGAAGTTATTGGAGACTTGAGAGCAATCAGACCAGACATAGATACAAGTGATTTTGATTAATTGAACTCACATTCAAAGAAGGTCGCTTGTCTATAGAATTTTCTCCATGGCGTAATTATGAATCGGCACACCCTCAATTTCGAAGTCTCGACGACCTAAGTTGATAAAATCTTTCTTCAAGAAAAATCGAAGCGCTCCTTCGCTGGCCTCTGTATACAGTTTTGTCACGCCCCAGACACGCGCTAAGCGCTCAATTTGGTCATAGATATCAGGAATAACATTGGTCCCTCTCACCTCCGGAGCTGCATATAGTTGGTCGATGTGACCGCATATTTCTAATTCGCCATAAGCTTGAACTTCACCCGCTGCATTGATACTCACAAAAGTTACAAGGTCGCCAGCATTTCGATCTATAATATCGGATATTGTAGGCCCGCGCGCAGCCCATGCTATAACTTGTTCATCTGAGTAAAAATGTGATCCTAATTCTAGAACCGAGCGCCTAAAAACTTGTGCAATATGAATTGCGTCATTGGGTTGAAATTGTCGAATTGTCATTGTTCAAATTTTTTCACTAAGCTGTCTCGTATGAAGAGTTTCAAATATTTTTATTGAATATCTACAAGTGAAATATGAGTCATCGGTGGGAAAAACTGTGCGCCGCAAAATCGTTTAATTTAAGTTTGAGCCAATACCCACTTACGCCCCCCAAAAACCCAAGATCATGCCGGGATTTCGAAGGCGTAGCCGGCTGATCGTACGGTTCTGATGGGGTCGGGGCCGCCGGCTTTTTTGAGGGCTTTGCGCAAGCGGCCAATATGGACATCAACCGTGCGGGCCTCGACATAGACGTCGCGGCCCCACACCGTATCGAGTAATTGCTCCCGGGAGAACACACGTCCGGGGTGGCGCATAAAATGGTCCAGCAGGCGAAACTCTGTGGGCCCGAGATGGATCTCATTATCGCCCCGGCGTACGCGAAAGGCTTTGGTGTCGATTTCGATATCGCCTTGCCGAATTCTGTCTTCCAGAATATCCGGCTGTGTGCGGCGTAAAACGGCGCGCACCCGGGCCAGTAATTCCGGCATGGAATAGGGCTTGGTGACATAATCATCCGCGCCGTAATCGAGCCCCGTAATCTTGTCGGTTTCATCGCCGCGCGCGGTCAGCATAATAATGGGGGTCGAGCGGGTTTCCGCTTTGCGTCGCAAGCGCCGACAAACCTCGATTCCGGATAATTTAGGCATCATCCAATCCATCAGGATCAGATCCGGCGTTCGCTCCGCCGCGAGCAATATAGCTTCCTCGCCATCTGTGGCGACCGAGACATCATAGCCTTCCTTCTCGAAATTATACTCCAGAAGTGTGGCGAGGGCCTCTTCATCTTCGGCGATTAAAACATGGGGCTTCACAATTGGCTCCGTCGATCCCGACCAGATTGGACAGTTTCATCTCTGGTGTCAAAATATGATGGTTTCATGACAGTTTCGTGAAGTTTAGGAAAACCGGTTCCTTGGCGGTCTCGATGTCCGCCGCTGCCGGTTTTGAAACACACGGAATGAGAATAGAAAATTCGGTCCCGATATTTTCTGCCGTTTCGATCAATAGCCCGCCGCGGTGGCGCAGTACAATATGTTTGACAATTGCAAGGCCCAGCCCTGTGCCTTTTTCGCGCGAGCTACGATCGCCGGCAATCCGATAGAAGCGCTCGGACAGGCGCGGCAAATGCTCTTTGGAAAAACCGGGCCCGGTATCGCGGATACGAATAACGGCATAATCAATGCCTTTAATGGGCGGCTCGACGATCTGGCGACGAGCGCTCCCTTGCGCCATATTGGGCTGGAGATCGGCTGTGTCGGGATTCCAGTTCTCAATAATGTCCCCGGATATAACCAGAGGTTCATTATCCGTGCTCATTTTGACCGCATTGTCGATGATGTTCAGGATGAGCTGCACGAGCTCATCTTGCGTGCCCCGAACCAGAAGCTCCTTGGGGCCATTATAATCAATGTCGACGTTTTTCTGATCGGCCATGGGCGCAACGGCTTCGGCGGCGGCCAGAAAGGCCAGATAAAGATCGGCGGTTTCTTCCGGCGCTTTGTGCTCGGATAGTTCAATTCGCCGCAAAGATAGAATATCGCTGATCAGGCGCTGCATGCGCTCGGCCTGTTGCTGCATAATCCCTAAAAACCGGGTGCGGGCTTCGGGATCGTTTTTGGCATGGCCGTTTAATGTCTCTATATAGCCCAGAAGCGAGGCGACCGGGGTCTTAAGCTCATGAGACGCATTAGCGAGAAAGTCGGCTCGCATGGCATTGGCGTGTTCCAAATCCGTCACGTCATAAAACACGATGATAGCCCGGGATATCCCGCTCTCGCCCGTATTGGGCCGGAGCGCCGAAGCCGTAACCCGGATATGCCGCTCTACAGGATCACTGATTTGATAGACATAAGCCTCTGGTGGTCGGCCCGAGAAAACATCTTCGGTCAAGGTCAAGAGTTTTGGATTATCGGTCAGGGTTGAAATCGCGCTACCGGTTCTGATGTCCGGAAATAATTTATGAGCGGCCGGGTTGATATGTTCAATTTGATGACGCTCATTGACGATTATAATGGCTTCGCGAAGTGAGGCGGCGAGACGCATCTCGCCCTTAAAGCTTGGCAGGGTCTGGCTTTGTAGGTGTTCACGTTTGGCTGATCCGGAAAACAATGCCGATAAGACAGCCCATATCGCCAATACTATGCCGCTCATAACCCCGGCGCGGCCCCAGGACAGGCCCGGCATGATAAGGGTCAATGCAATCGCGCCCGTAACCACGCTGAGGATAAAGGGTAAAATCTTTCCGGCAGTCATAACCGGTGACACTTTCTTAATAGTTTCAAGTGATCTCTTATACGCGGGCGCTCGTAGACGCAATGTATGGATCAAAACTGTGACATTTGCGCGACAGTATTTGTGTCTCTGCGTAGTAATCACACAATATTGGCTATCAATTATCGTTTTTCGATAAATTATCGTTGACTTTCGGTATAAAGCCTCTATCCAAAAGGATAAGGAGAGCAAAATGCGTGTGTTTTTGATGTCAGTATCGGCCGCTGTCGTTTTGACGGGGTGTCAAACACTGAACCTACCGAAAAAATTCCCGCTGGACTTTAGTCCGGACCCGACGGAAATTAGTGCGGAGCTGCCCAATGCCCCCTCACAGGACTGGGCAGAATATGCCTCGGATGAATTACCGAGTGTAGATTGGATTGGTGACTTTGGAGATGCCACTCTGACGTCTCTGGTCAATGAAGCCCTTCAATCTAATACCTCTATTCGCGCGTCTGCAGCGCTATATGATGCAGCGGTTGCAAGACTTGATATTTCTGAAGCCGATAAACTCCCAAATGTTTCCGGAAGCGCTCGTGCGACCCGTTCACAATTTGGATTTGAGCTATTTGACGATAATCATGGCGTGCCAGATGGGGCATTTACCAATGCGTCTTCAAATTTCGGATTGAATGCGAGTTGGGAGCCGGATTTATGGGGACGGATCAAAGACCGTATTTCTGCGAGTGAGCTCAATGTCGCCGCGGCCCAAGCTGACCACGCTGCGGCTCGTCTTGCCATCACGTCGCGTGTCGCGCAGACTTGGTTCAACTTTATCGAAGCCCGTCTGCTAATGGAATTGGCTGCGCGCGATGTTGAGACCCAAAAACGTGCATTACGTCTGACCCAAAGACGATTTGAGAGCGGTGTTGCCGGGTCAAGCGATGTTCGGCTGGCGCGTTCATCGGTAGCAGGCTCCGAAGCTGTTGAGGCTAGCCGTAAACAGCAGGTTGCATCTCTGGGGCGCAATCTCGAAACTCTGATGCGCCGTTATCCGGCTGAGGCTTTGCAGGCGGCTGCTGATTTGCCGCCGCTTCCGCCCCTCACCGGGGCTGGATATCCAGAGCAGGTTCTGACCCGACGGCCCGACCTTTTAGCTGGCGCAAGACGCCTTAAGGAGCAGGGACTGAATGTAGACCTTGCCCAAAAAGCGCTTCTGCCGAGTATTTCACTGAGTAGCGGCCTTTCAACTGGTGGTGCTGGAATTGCCAGCGTGCTGGATCTGGATTCTTTTATTCTTAATCTGGTTGGTAATTTAACTCAGCCGATTTTTAATGGCGGCTCACTTAAGGCCAATGTTCGGCAGCAAGAAGCCCTTCTTCGCCGCGAAGCGGAAAATTTTGCAGGGACAGTTCTGGACGCCTATTTGGAGGTTGAAAATGCCCTTGATGCTGAACAAAGACTGGCTGAACGCGAAGCCGCTTTACGAGTGTCACTGGATGAAGCTATAAAGGCGGAGGAACGTCTTGAACGCCGCTATGCAGAAGGACTGGCGACAATTTTACAGTTATTGGATGCACAATCCCGCCGGTTTTCCGCTGAAACTCAGCTTATCGGCGCAAGAACAGACCGTTTGACTAATCGCGTACAATTACATGTCGCGCTCGGCGGCGGACAGTATGGTGAAATAGGGCAAGGCCTTTGAAAACGGCCTAAAGTTAAAATAGTTTTTTAGCAAAGGACGCTTTGCTGGAATTGGAAGGTAATGCAGAATAAACAAACTGCCACAGATAATAATCGCAACCGGAATACGGGGCGAAATAATCCTGCGCGAGATAATACGATTGATGACACCAATCAGGGCGGCCTTGGACGAAAAATCGTTCTCGGATGTCTTATACCCCTATTGATACTCGCTGCATTTGGAATAGGGACGATGGTGTTTATCGCGCTCAATAAAAAGCCGCAGCCCAAAGAGAAATCGTTTAATCCCTTCGCGGTTATGGGGGCTTACGCTGTTGCCGATGATATTCGCCTGCAAGTCACTGCTCAGGGCGAGGCTCAGGCCCAAACCGAAATTGATCTGGTCCCTGAGGTTGGCGGCAAAATTGTCTACGTATCACCAAATTTCATTCAAGGCGGCACGTTTAGAAAAGGCGAAACCCTAATCCGGATCGATGACTCAGATTATAAAGTTGCGGTTATCCGGGCCGAATCTGGAGTGGCTCAAGCTGAACAGGCTCTGGCGCAAGAAATCGCAGAGGGCGAAATCGCCCTACGTGATTTTGAAGAGCTAGGCCAAGGTGAACCGACGGCTCTGGCATTACGTAAACCACAGCGCCAGCGAGCCGAAGCTGCGCTTCAAGCCGCGCAAGCGGAATTGCAAGCGGCGAATCTGCAGCTTACACGAACTTATGTGAAGGCGCCTTTTAACGGCCGGGTAAAGGCGAAAAACTCTGACCTCGGACAATTTGTGTCCCCAGGGTTCAGGCTTGGTCGCATATTCTCAACCAATGTGTTTGAAGTGCGATTGCCGCTGACCGATCCTGACTTGCAGAAATTAAACCTGCCGATTGCCTTTGTGGCTAAGAACCGCAGCACCGCGCCTGAGGTCAGACTCTCGGCGCAAGTGGCTGGACAGGAGCAAATTTGGAAAGCGCATATTATGCGCACAGATAGTAGTTATGACACCCAGACGCGGGCATTATTTGCAATCGCCGAGATTGATGATCCATATGGTAAAGGAGTCTCGCAAAACGGTATGCCGCTGGCGCCGGGTCTGTTTGTCACCGCCAGTATTGGGGGCCAGAAAATCGATAATGTCATTGTTCTGCCACGCGACGGTTTGCGGCCAGAAGATAAAGTCTATGTTGTTGATGAAGTCGGTAAAGCGGAAATCCGGGATGTAAACGTCATCGACACTACGCCGGAAATCGCGGTTTTATCAGCCGGCGTCTCTCCGGGCGAACTCATTATTATGTCTCCGATGGAGCAGTCGCGCGTTTCGATGACCCTGAAGGTTTTGGATATGAATAATCCGGACGTTGTGCTTGTGGAACCGCCGGAACCTGAATGGCTGATTGAAGCTCGTGCCAAGAAAAAGGCTGAGGCAGAGAAGCCCAAAAAACGTGGATTCTTTGGACGCAAGGGTAAAGCGGATGACAAAGAGCCGTCTAAGGATAGTGATCGACCTGCTAAAGACGGCGACCCAAAAGAATCTGAAGAAGAATCTAAAACCGACGAATAGGACCTGGTCCGGAAGATAAGAATATGAAGTCTTTGATTGCATGGTTTGTTAGAAACCCGGTTGCAGCGAACCTCATGATGGTTGTGATGTTCGCAGGCGGGATTTTCGGCTATTTCAGTATGGAACGAGAATTCATCCCGCAAACCACAATTAATGGGATGACGGTATCCGTCAGTTGGCCTGGGGCTTCACCGCGAGATGTTGAGGAGCAATTACTGGTCCGAATTGAAGAGGCCGTAGATGGCCTCGACGGTATTGATTATATAGAAGCTTCTGCGCGCGAGGGTCGTGGTAATGTCAATATCCGGACCAAGCTTCGAATTGATTATGAAAAAATTCTTGATGAGGTCAAAGGCCGGGTCGATACAATCCAAAACCTACCGCCGGATGCGTTCCGGCCGCAGGTTTTCCGATGGGACGCGCGCGCGGATATCATGTATTTGGCCTTGCACGGCAATGTTGATCGTCTGACTTTGCAAAGGGCCGCGACGGATTTACGATTGGAAATAACCAAGCTGACTGGGTTACAGCTCACCGATCAGTTATCCAAATTACCCGAGCAGGTCACAATCGAAATTTCAGAAGACGCTCTACGGCAATATAATTTAACTTTTAGCGAAATTTCTCGGGCCATTGCAGGCTCTTCGGTAAACTTGTCTGCAGGAACCGTCGAAACGACAGGCGGAAATTTGCAATTGCGGGCTCGTTCCCTTGCAAGCACGAAGCTGGATTTTGAAAATATTATTGTTCGCCAAACGCCGCAAGGCGGGGTCATTCGCGTTGGTGATATCGCCAATGTGATAGATGGATTTGAAACCGACAAGTTCGCCGCTACATTTCGCGGCGAACCTGTGGCCGTTTTCCGGGTCTTGTCGCCGGATGAACTGAATATCACCAAAGCGGGTGATGCTATTCGAAAGTTTGAAACCGAAATTAATGACAAGCTGCCGCCGGACCTGACTTTTACAATTTGGTTTGATGGCTCGACTATGTTTGATAGCCGGATGAGCCTGATTTCAGGCAATGCTTTGTCCGGGATGCTTTTGGTATTGGTGATCTTGTTGCTCTTCTTGCGTCCCGCTGTGGCGTGGTGGGTTACGATTGGTATCGCTGCCGCTTTTGCCGGCGCCATCGCGATCGCGCCTTATATCGGAATAACCCTGAATATGTTGTCGCTTTTTGCTTTCCTTCTCGTGATTGGGATTGTTGTAGATGATGCTATCGTTGTCGGAGAGTCCGCCTATTTCCATGTTGAGCACGGTATAACGGGTGAAAACGGGGCGATTGGCGGCGCCAATATGGTCGCAAAGCCGGTTTTCTTCGCGGTTATTACGACGATTATGATGTTCATTCCGTTTTTATTGCTAACAGGTCCTATGCAGGCCCTGACGGGACAAATCAGCCTGGTGGTGATTGCGGTTCTGGTTTTCTCTTTGATCGAAGCCTTCTTTATTCTCCCAGCTCACCTTCGTCATCTCAAACGACGCGAAGGCAAGCTCAATCGACTTCTTGCTTTCCAAAAGCGCATAGCTGACTCTCTGGTACAGTTTGCGCAAAATTATTTCAGACCCTTTGTCGCTAAGTTGATCAGGTTGAGATACATCACCCTGTCAGTTTTTGTTGGATTGTTGGTGCTATCTTTTGGCCTGCTTCGCGCGGGTATTGCGCCAAGCGCTTTCCTTCCGGAAGTCGAAGGCGATATGATTTCCTTCAGCGCAAATTTCCCAGAGGGGACATCCTTTGAACGCCGAAATCAGGTACGGGCGCAGGTTGATGCTGGCATTCAGAAACTCAATGATAATGGATTTGAAGATTTTGGCGTGGATTATGATCTAATCAGCCACCCCGGAACTATTACAAACAGACGTAGCGTTGATGGCTTTTTGGGTCTGTCAGATCCCAATAAGCGGCCAACGATTTCGACTAAAATGATTTCTGATAAACTCGAAGAATATGTCGGACCTATCCCGGATGCTTATCGCGTTAATTATGGTATCACTGAGGGTGGTGATGGGAATAGCGGCGGCGTTCGTTATGGTGTAGCCTCGGCCTATCCGGAAGACCTCAAAAACGCTTTGCTCGATATCAAGAATGAGCTTGAGTCCTATAGTAGTATTCCCACGGCTTGGGACGGTCTCGAGTCATCGGCCCAGGAAATTCAATTCACATTGAAACCTGACGCGGAAAGTCTGGGATTGAAACTCTCGGATGTGACCCGACAGGTCAGAGAAGCGTTTTATGGGCGCGAAGTTCAACGCCTACCGCGTAACGGTGAAGATGTTCGCGTTATGGTGCGTTATCCCGAGGCTGCACGCGAGTCGATTGATAGCCTGAAGAACCTGCGGATCAGATCCGCCAGCGGCGTCGAAGTTCCGCTCTACTCCATTGCCGATGTTAGCTTCACCGAGGGGGTCACCCGCATTAACCGCCGTGATCGAAAACGGGTTGAATATACGGGTGCCCGCGTTCGCGGTGAACAAGATGAAGTGGCTCGGATCAAAAAGGATATGGAAGAAAACTTCTTCCCGAGCTGGGAGGTTAATCACCCCAATGTCCAGCGCGTCATTGTTGGCGATGACATGATCCAGACCACCATGGTGAAAGAATTGACGTTATCGTCCATTGTCGTCTTGTTTATGATGTATGGTATTCTAGCGATTGCTTTTAGGTCTTACGCTCAACCGCTTTTGATCATGTTTGCAATTCCTTTTGCCTTTGTCGGTATGATCTTCGGGAATATCGTAACTGATGTTCCATTTGGGATGATGTCGATCTTTGGGTTCTTTGCGGCCTCTGGTGTGGCGGTGAACGACAATCTGGTTTTAATCGATTACGTCAACCGATTGCGGGCCAAAGGGATTGGGGCCTATCAGGCCATGCTTGATGCCTGTGTGGCGCGTTTCCGGCCAATTCTTCTGACATCCGTCACAACATTTTTTGGCATTATGCCGATTCTATTTGAAAATTCGACCCAGGCCGAGTTTTTAAAGCCAATGGTTGTTGCGCTGGCTTTCGGCGTCTTGTTCGACTTCTTTTTGACCCTGATGTTGGTCCCAGCCATGTATGGAATTGGTGTCGATATTAGCCGAACCTTTAAATGGTTGGTAACCGGTGAAAAGCAGCGTCCTCTGGGATCAACCTATGATCCAGATGTGGCGCTCGCACTTGAAGACTTTGAGCGTGATATAATTGAAAGCGCATCCGGTATGGATGATGCCGTACCCGCAGAATAAAAAATTGGATTCCAGGAGGAGAACCGCATGAAACTTAAACATCTTATAATCCCGAGCTTGCTCGCGATTTCGCTGGCGTCTTGCGGCGACGTTAAAACCAAAACCGCCGAGACAGGTGATAATGTCAAAGACGCCGTGTCCCAAGAAATCAAAAAAGTCATCAAGCCAGAGCTGGGAAGCTTTGGCGTGGCGTTGGCTGATATGGATAAGGCCGTAAAGCCGGGCGATAATTTCTTTGAATATGTCAACGGGACATGGCTCGCCAATACAGAAATTCCAGCCGATAAATCGAATTACGGTTCATTTAATATTCTGGGTGACCGGTCTAACGAAAATGTTCGAACCATTATCGAAGAGGCCGCCGCCAAAGGTGCGCCGCTCGGCAGTGAAGAGCAAAAGATCGGTGATTTCTACGGTGCCTTTATGGATATCGATGCGATCGAAAGTAATGGTCTGGAGCCGATCAAAGCTGATCTGGCGCGGATTGCCAACGCCTCGACCCACGCGGATATCGGAACCATTATGGGCGATCCGATGATGGGTGTGAATTCGCCGGTTGCTGGCTGGGTTGATGTCGATGTCAAAGATATTGAGAACTATATATTCTATGTTACTCAATCGGGTCTGGGCATGCCTAGCCGCGACAGCTATCTGGACGATGATGAAAAATCAGCTGGGCAGCGCGAGGCCTATCTCAACCTATTGACTTTTATGCTCGCCGAGTCTGGTGCTGATAATGCAGATAAGCGCGCCGCTGCTGTCATGGGATTTGAAACAGAGCTGGCCAAAGCGCACTGGACACCGACCAAGCGTCGTCAGCGCGAATTGACCTATAATAAAATGTCGACCAAGGACATGAAAGCCTTTGCGCCAGGATTTGCTTGGGACGCCATGCTGAAGTCCTCGGGCCTTGCTGGGCAAAAGGAATTTGTCGTGCGCGAAACGGATGCGATTAAAAATTCCGCCAAACTGTTTGGTGAAACACCGGTCGATGTCCTCAAAGACTATATGACCGCGCATTACATGATCGGCAATGCAGCCTATCTCCCGAAACATATTGATGAAGCCAATTTCAACTTCTACGGCAAGACCCTGCGCGGCACGGAACAGCAGCGCGATCGCTGGAAGCGAGCCGTGGGCCAGATCGATGGCTATATGGGCGAAATGGTCGGCAAAGTTTATGTCAAAAAGCATTTCCCGCCAGAGTCCAAACGCCAAATGGATGAGCTGGTCGAAAACCTGCGGGCAGTGTTCAAAGAGGGCATCGATAATTTGGAATGGATGGGCGAGGCCACCAAAAAAGAAGCTCTGGACAAACTACGTAAGTTTAACCCTAAGATCGGCTATCCTGATAAATGGACAGATTATTCCACCCTAAAAGTTGACCGGGACGATCTGATCGGAACCGTGAAGTCAGCCAATGCCTGGCAATGGAAAGACATGATCAAAAAACTCGGCGGCCCGATTGACCGAGGTGAGTGGGGTATGAACCCGCAAACCGTCAATGCCTATTACCGTCCGTCACTCAACGAGATTGTATTCCCGGCGGCGATCCTGCAAGCGCCCTTCTTTGACCCTAACGCTGATCCGGCTGTGAATTATGGCGGTATTGGTGCCGTTATTGGCCACGAAATGGGACATGGATTTGATGATCAGGGCCGCAAGACCGACGGCAATGGCGAACAACGTGATTGGTGGACAGAAAGCGACGCGGAAGGCTTTAACGCTCGAGCAAAAGTTCTCGGCGAGCAGTTCGATAAATATGAGCCTCTTCCAGGCGAGTTCATTAATGGTGAGTTCACTATGGGCGAAAACATTGGTGATCTGACAGGTCTGACCATGGCCTATGCGGCCTATAAAAAATCCCTAGGCGGTAAAGAAGCCAAAGTGATTGACGGCCTGACTGGCGATCAGCGTTTCTTCCTGGCTTATGGACAAATCTGGAAGCGCAAATTCAGAGACGAAGCGCTCAGCAATCGTCTGAAAACCGATCCGCATAGTCCGGGCGAATATCGCGCGAATGGTATCGTCAGAAATTTCGATGCCTGGTATGACGCTTTTAATATACAGCCGGGCGATGCGCTCTACCTGCCGCCAGAAAAGCGGGTCAAAATCTGGTAAATTTATGGCCCGCCATATGGCGGGCTTTTTTGTTGTGAGAGACATTTATGCTGGAAATTAAATCCGTCACCAAGACTTACAAAAAACAAACGGTCTTTCGTGATTTATCCAAACAATATGACCGGGGCGTGACGATCCTGACCGGCCCGAGCGGGGTTGGAAAATCGACTTTATTGCGTCTATGCGCCAGTGTTGAAAAACCTAGTCACGGCGAAGTTCTCTGGAACGGTCAAAATATTCAAAAGAGCAAAGGCCGTTTTCGCAAGATTTTAGGCTATGCGCCGCAGATCATCGACTTCCCGGAAGATTTAACGGCAGCGGATTTCATGCTCCATATCGGCGCGCTCAAAGGTCTATCTGCGAAGACCGCACTGGCCCAAAGCAAAGACTTGCTGGAAAAGCTCGGCCTCATAAATGATTTGCACAAATCCATTGGAAATTTTTCCGGTGGGATGCGCCGGCGCCTTGGACTGGCCCAGGCATTTTTGGGGACGCCGGAATGTCTGGTAATTGATGAACCGACAGCCGAGCTCGACAACCATACAGCTGACAAAGTCCATCGATTGATTTTCAGTTCCGCGAAACATGCGACCATCATTATGACGACACATCTCGAACAAAGCCTAAGCGGGTATAATTTCCAAAAACACGAAATGATAGGTGCGTAATTGGATCAGTTCACCACATTTTTCCGCACGCGACTTTTTCGCCATCTCCGCCATCCCGGTACATGGATCGTCATAATTCTGACCATGATTGGCGCACGGCTTTTCATTCCGCTGCCCGGGGAAGGCTATGTCACCCTGTCGATTAATAATGCCTATCCGGTGATGAGCTCCGGTGTGATGGGGTTGCAGCTCGGGATTATCTCGGCTCTGCTGCTGTCGCCGCTGGCCTATATATATTTGCGCGCTGGCGCGTCGCGAACACAGCCCTGGCAGGTCACAGATGTCACCCCCGCGCGCCGCTTTGCACTCAATTTGGGGCAGGGGCTCGGCGATATCGCAGCCCTTTGGTTTATCCTGTTCTGGATCGGAACAGCAGGATTGATCTTGTCATTCTTTCGATTGCCGCTGGCCGAGATAAATCCGCTTCATACGATGTACACATTATTTGTGGTCGCGGGCCCGGCTCTGGCCATGGTTGCAGGCGTCAAGACACTGTTTGACGCCCGTCCTTGGCTGCGGGGGGCTTGGGGTGATGTCTTGTTTTTCATTCTATGGATGACCGGAAATGTGATCGCAGCGTCATTGTTTCAGTTCGACAATGCTCCGCATTTTATCGATGTGTTTGGCTTTGCTGCATCTTCCGCCGTATCCTCTCCGGAACCTGTTGAGTTTTTGGCTGTTGGGAGTTCACCGGCAAGCGAAAAATTTATCACGCTTGATCCAATCGGCGGATTCGCCAATGCGGAATTTCTGACATCGCGCCTGATGTGGGTGTTAATCTCAGTGGGATTATTTTTACTGGCCGCTCTGCTCTATCGTCCCCGCCGCCAGAAACAACGTAAGTCTAGACGGATTAGCGGCGTGGCGATTTCGGGACTGGATAAAGTCGGGCAGTTGGTGATGAGACCGATTCTGCCGATCTTTGGTCTTCTCAGCCCTGTGATGCGCTCAAATGTTTCGCAAATAATGCGGCCGCGCTGGATGTTCGCGGTATTGTTGGTGGTCTCGATCGCAGGTTTTTTCCTCCCTTTTCGAAAAATAATCGGCCCCTTGCTGATGTTGGTTCTATTGCTGATGATTGCGCGTTTTAGTTCAATCTGGGAGGCTAGGCATTTACGTCAATTACGGTCCAGTTTCGCTTCGTCTCTGCCGCGGCAAGTTTTCATGGCTTACCTATCTTGCGCCTTGCTCGTTCTAATCTGCCTGCTTCCATCCATAGTCCGCTCAATCATCAGCGGCTCCCTGCCAGAGCTCACCCCGGATTTTGCATTTATGATATTGGGCATGCCGTTATTGCTGATTACTTTTGGTGTGCTCACCCGCAGCGCCGTACTCGGCCGCCTCGTCATGCTTGGCATCTGGTATGGCTATTTGAATGTTTAGGTAAAATATCGACCTGAAATGCTGAGACACCCGCTAAGTTGACGCTTTCGCTGCGCCGCGCTACTCTACATTTGATTGTGTGGGTTGATGGGAGACGAGTATGACCAATATCGTAAAAATTCTATTCTCTGTGTGTTTGTTAATCGCGTTTGTCACTCCAAACGCATCGGCCAAGCTTCCTGATGAAATTATGGAGCCTTACAAGGCCTACCGCGCTGCGCTTAAGGCTAAGGATAAAAAGAAAGCTAAAATCAATGCACTTAAAGCCTGGGAGGCAGCTGAGAAAGCATTAGGGGATCACAAAACGACTGGGGATTTGGCTTATAATTACGGCAGTATCGGGCCCGACGGATCTGAAAAGAACCCCTACAAAAATTATGAAAAGCGCGCCGAGGCCATTGAAAGAGCGATTGAACTTTCCAGTTATTATGATGCTGACGATGTCGCTATGACCGAAGTCGAGAGACGCTTAGCCCTTGCGGATCTAGAACTGACGGTGACGCGTCACCGTCGCACTCCCTATCGTGCTGATCCGAGCACGACGATCGGGCGGTTGAAACTAATCAAAAAATTGGAGGAGGCCATTGACAAACACAGCCTCAGGGGATCGACTTTTGACGGAGACTTAAACGTTTTATATGCGCGCTATTATGAGGTTAACGGCCAGCCCAAAAAATCCATCGAATATGGTCAGAAGGCCATCGATATTTATAAAAGCACGACTGATAATCTATTTTCAAAATATGCCTATTTCATCCATCTTTTTAAGGGCAATAGTCATTACGAACTCGCAAATAAGAGCGACGACATAGATGAAAAAATCAATGCAGCCCTTGAATATCAGGTCGTCATGCAAAACCTGGAAGGAAAAATCCCGGCGGATCATGTGTTTGTGAAAACCGCATTCCAGAGCTGGATGAAAACCAGATCGGAAATAGAAGAAGCCGGATTTTTGGAGAAGGCAGAAAATGAGGGTCTTTGCGAATGTTGGCCTTTTGAAAACTACAAAGACAAAGCCATACCGCTTAAACGCATTCCACCAAAAATGCCAAGCAATGCCAGGTCGTCCGGCCATGTATTCGTGAAGTTTGATGTGACAGATGATGGTAAGCCTGAGAACATCAAAGTTGTAAGTTCGTCAAAAAAGCTATTTGAAAGTTCGGCTCTAAAGTCCGTCGAAAAATGGGTTTACAGCAAACGCGAAGACGGCAGCGATCCCGAAAATAGAAAAAATATTACAACGAAAATTAGATACAAACTCCAAGATCGGAGCGGCAATAATATTCCGGAATAGAGCTAGCAATTCCACCAACTCATAGATAGATGCCGTTCTCTCGGATTGCCTTCGGCGTGCTCACCCGCAGCGCCGTATTTGGACGCCTGGTTATATTAGATATCTGGTATGGCTATTTGAATGTTTAGCGTTGGCCGTCTTTTGACCCCCTAATTTTAGGGGGAATTGGCGTGATGAAGATCACAGGCAGGAGAGAAAGTCCTTCTCAAAATGAGGCTATGGGGCAATTCATCAATCAAGACGAGCTTGCCCGGAACACTTAATTTGGGGGCAATTATGTCTAATTTTATTTCACCGCGCCGGGTTAAAGCGCTGTTTTTATCCACATCTACTCTGGCCGTATTGACTTTCGCTGCGCCTGCTATGGCGCAGGATAATGATGTCGATGCTTATGACGGAACCATCCCGGTTGGCTGCGCGACAGCGGCTTTACAGGCGACTGCTGACAATGGTCGCGTCGGTAACATCATGGCTGGAACTGAAAACTGTATCCGGCAGAATTCAAGCCATAACATTGTTTCTGGGCGGAATAATCATGTCGAGCCTGACGCTCTTTATAACTTTGTTCTGGGCCATGATAACCGAGTTGATCGCGTTTTTGGATCGTATAATTTTGTGCACGGGCACGATATTCTGGTTCGCGAACGCTATTCAAACCTAAGCGGTCATACGATGAATATTCAGGGGTGGGGCAATACGGCCCACGGCAATAATATCACAATTGCGGGACGCGCTGAATGGAACGCGGTTTTTGGTGTTGGGCATGAACTCCAACGCGGTGGTGACTATAATTTTGTTTCCGGGCTGAATAATACGCTTCTCGGCGGGACGAATCCCCTCGCATTTTATAATATGGTCGGCGGGACGAACCAAACTGTGGAAGGTGACGGCAATCTTATCGTTGGGGGCGGAAATTTTGTTGATGGTGATTACAATCTGATCGGCGGCGCGGGAAATGATTTAGGTTCTGCCAATCACTCGAGTTGGAATATTATCGGCGGATTCAATAATGACATTTCGCAAATGTCAACAAGTCTGATTGTTGGCACTGAGAATACCGCTGTGGGTTCTTCCTCGGCTGCTAACGTGATATTCGGCAACCTGAATAATACCAGTCATAGGAACTTTGCAACTCTTGTAGGTGGTCGTGAAAACTCTCTGGGACAGAATAACTGGTATAATATTATCAGCGGACATCAGAATACGACAGGAAGCTTTTTGGATCACTCCCTGATCATGGGGGAAGGCAATGTCATTACCGGCGGGACTGCATTTGATGATTTCATGAACGTCATGGTCTTGGGGAGTATGAATACGGTCAATGGCGCGGGTCAGGCGTCCAGCTTTAATTTCCTGGGATCTAATAACGCGGTCGTAGAAGGTGCCGGTAACTTTGTCGGCGGCGGGAATGATGTTCTGGGCCCAACTGTGACCGGAAATAATAATGTGGTCATAGGGACGGGTGCCAGCTCGGTTGTTGACGACTCTGTTGCGATTGGGTCCGGGGCCACGGCCACACTCGACGCTGCCGCCTCCGCCGCCGCTTGGAATGGCAGGACGATAGGGGCAGTGACCTTTACAGAAGGTACAGATGCCGCCGCCGAAATGAATGTAGGCAACCGCCTTGTAACAGGAGTTGCCGATGGACGTGTGGCCTCAGGCTCATCCGATGCCGTCAACGGTCATCAGCTTTTTGAAGTCGCGAGCGCCGCTGCGGCCACGAGTGACTGTGGTGACGGGACCGGTACGGACTCTCATATCTGTGGTGATGGCTCCTCGGCAAGCGGCAATCAGGCCAGTGCTTTTGGCGACAGTGCGAGCGCTAATTTTGACGGCAGCGTCGCTGTCGGGTTCGGGTCCACAACCACAATGGATGTCATTGCAGCGCAATCTGCCTATACAGGATTGGCCATGACGAATTTCAATCTGACCGAAGGCACAGATGCTACGGGCGGCGAAATGAATGTCGGTAATCGCTTGGTGACCGGTGTTGCCGATGGACGGATCGCCAGCGGCTCATCCGATGCAGTCAATGGTCATCAACTTTTCGAAGTGGCGTCGCAAGTGGATGCAAATCACACGGCGATAGATGCTCTTGGGAATGAAATGGATGATGTTCAGGCCGATGTTTCGGATATGCAAACGGATATTACCGGCCTTCAAGGCGATGTCTCCGCCATTCAAGGAAATATATCCGATATTCAAGGTGATGTGACAACTATTCACGGCGATATATCCGGCTTGCAAAGCGATGTATCTGACAATACCGATGCGATTTCGGCTAATCGTTTGGATATAAATTCCAATAGTAGCGACATCGCTGCAAATCGGATGGATATTGACACCAATAGCAGCAACATTGCCGCAAATCGGATGGATATAGATTCCAATCGCAGCGATATTCAAACCAATGCGTCCAATATCGACGCGAATACTGTGGCGATAACGGCGAATACCAGTTCTATAAACGCAAACAGCACGGCTATTGCCGGCCTTTCAACCGGGGTCAACGATCTGTCCGCGCGCGTTACTAGTACCGAGCAGACCAATGCCCGGCAAGGTCAGGACATCTCGGCAAACACGAATGCGATTGCCGCGAATAGCGCCGTCAATGATCAGCAGGACGAAGCAATCGCAACAAACACGGCAACCAATAGGCGCCAAAGCACTGAGATTGAAGCCAATAGCGATGTGATTGCTCTGAATAGCGTTGCAACAGAGCAAAACGCCATGGCTATTTTAACCAATAGCAATGTCATTGCCGAGAACCGTGATTTGATCGATCGGAATTACGCCTTAGGGCTATTTAATCAAAAATCGATTATGGATCTTGAAGATGGATTGGCGGCAGTTGCGGCTCTGCCGGATATGTATCTGTCGCCCAAAGCAAAATGGGCAGCCTCAGGGGGGCTCGGCCTTTACGGTGGTACCGTGGGAGTTGGCGCAACTCTCGCCATTCGCGGAAATGATAATTGGGCCATGGGCGCCAGTGTTGGAATGGGCGGTTCCAAAGCCTCTGGTAAATTACAGATCCGCTATGAGGGCTTTTAGTCCTACTTAAGAAAATATCCTCTGCTCGTTCTTGCGGGCAGAGGAACTTTTAGACACGCAACACGCAATCAATGGCAGTCAAGTTCATGGTCCGTTGCGGAATCTAAACCCCTTTTTGCGCAAAGCTCAAGAATTCCAAAATTCCCAAATACTCCGAGAAATCCAAGACTTTAAAACTAGTCTGCGGTGAAAACTGGACCTACCTATTTCGCCCTATAGGTAAATTGTCCGGCATCATTGAGCCGGCGTGTGATCAGGCCGCGGCCCTTCAGGCAATTCAAATGCGCTATGCTTTCGCCGACTGCCATGATCCGATTGGAATCATTAATCTCGCGGCGGAACAGAACAGAGTAGACTTCGGTCGCGCGGCGCTGTGTCTTACAAAATTCCAAAAGACGGTCGAGCGCTTTTTCGTGATGGCTGATAAGCTTATCAAGGCGCTTATGCGCGCCCCGAAAAGGGATGCCATGAGCCGGACACACCAGGACATCTTCTGGCAGCTCGGCCTTTAGCTTGTGACAGGATTGTATCCAGTTCTCTAGAGGATTGGCTTCAGGCTGTGTTGGCCAAACCGAAACATTAGACGAAATATTTGGCAATAACTGATCGCCCGTAAGACAAATATTCAGTTCAGGACAATAAAGACAGGCATGTTCCGGCGAGTGGCCAGACCCTATGATTATCCGCCATTCTCGTCCATTGATCAAACCCAGTTCGCCATCAGTCAATCGATCATAAGAATGGGGCATGGGCGATATGGCTTTCCCAAAACCGCCAAACCTGATTTTATAAAGCTCTATTTGTTCGGGGGTAAAGCCGCATTTTTCATAAAACCGAATACCTTCACGCGGCGCCGGATTACCGGTATCCGCCGCCAGTAAACGGCATAGGAAATATTCGCCGCGTGTCATTAAAAGCGGTGCTTCAAACTTGCGGCAGAGCCATCCCGCCAGACCCGTATGATCCGGATGGAGATGGGTACACAAAACCCGGTTAATCGGCCTATCGCCCATCAAATTTTTGAAATGGCTTTTCCAAATGTCTTTACTTTCGCGGTTCGCGATACCTGTGTCGACCACCATCCAGCCATCTTTATCCTTAAGCGCCCAGAGGTTTATATGATCAAGCCCCTTCATTGGCAGGGCAAACCGAAGCCAGTAAACCCCGTCGGCAACTTCTGTCGCACTGCCGGGTTCCGGGGTCTGGTCTGTAATAAATTCCAGCAAGCGCGAAGAATTATCACGCGGGGCGGTCAGGCTTTCATCGGGGGCCGTTTTGGTTTTAGCACTCATCCCGCGCTTATGACGTATCGCGGTTTATAAAACAATAAACAACTGAAAATGGCGTCTGATGGTTCATCTAAGCCAGGCACGGAATCAGAGTTTTACCGACAGCTTGTTGTCGGGCCCATATCAACATGAAAATGATCAGCGTGTGCTGCGTTAAAGTCGGGTGATAATGTGACTCTGAAAATCTTACAGGCCTGTTTGCGGACATCCCGTAAGAAACGCTTTCGATCCTTTTCCCCATTCCAATCTTTTAAAACTGAGATAATCCGTCCGTCCTCGAGCTCAAAACCCATAACATCAAAGGCATTCGCATAGGCATGTTCGCTCCATTGTCCGGAACCATTTCCGACTTGTCGTCGACACGAATAGCTGCCCGCATGTTGTATCGTCTTAAGGCCGCTGCCGAGATGTTTGAGGGCGGCTTTATCAATTTCTCGCATCCAAATATAATTCCCGGCGGCCAATGGACATTGCATGGTGACGTCCCGGGGTTTAAGCGCTGCGATTTCACTCAGATCGACTTCACGCGCTATATCCCATCCACAAGGGGGTTTGACCCGGTGGGCTTTGGCTTCACGCGTTTGGTAGTCGTCGACAGCTTCGATTAATTGCGTACAGGTAGATGACGGCGACAAGCTCAAGCGTAAAAGCTGCAGATCCGTTGCAAACCCTGTTGGAGCCTGCATATCAAGTGGACGCCAGGGTAGATGTTGATGGGGTAGGGACCGGTCGGCTGCAAAGCCGATCATTCCCAGTAATATAAAGAAGATGAAAAGTTTGAGCGGGAAGTTTGAAAATCCGCGAAATCTTCGGCGCCATTTATATGGTAATCGCATGCTCTAACTATTTCACGAGACAGATGACCTGCGCAATACGGCGTTGCCGCCTATAGCTGTCCGCACTACTGCCATAATTATCCGCATCAATCGGCTCTTGTGGGAGGTTTAAGTCTTTTGGCACTAGCTCTCTCAACGTTCGCGGTGCAACCGTATAAATCCGGCCACGCCTCGGACTTTCGGCGGCAACAATTCCGATAACTTCGCCATCTTTGTCCAGGACTGGCCCGCCCGAAAGTCCGCCGAGCGATCCGCTAAGACCGCGCGTTCGGCCCAATTCCGTCCAAGCCAAAATCGGCTCTTCTGTATTATATCGCCCTCTGACGATGAGTTTATGACGACCCAGCAGCGAGCCCACAGCCTCGCCGGGTTTACCTTGCGGGAACCCAAAGAAATAGCCGTGCTCGCCGATCTGGCGGCGGCTGTCCAAGTCGGTTGGTAAGGGCCGGCGTTTCCAGCTGGATGTTAAAACTGCGGAATCGCTATCCGAGGATGGGGCTGTTTGAATTTGCATGGCTTTGAAGGTTCCGAGTTTCAAAGCAACACGGGAACATCCGTCTACGACATGCCGGGCTGTCAACCATGTGCCTTGATCATCGATTGCAAAGGCTGTTCCGACACCGGATTCAGGATTATCAATCTCCACCATTACGGCAGGGTCACGGGGGCTCTCGACGGGTAAAAGCTCACCGAGCTCAGGGGCTGGAGGCGAGTCCGGGATATAATCCTGAGAGGCCCGGGTAGCATTTAAATAAATCAAAAATATGATTACCGCATAGATCAGCCAATCGGGAACCCAGCGCATTTTTAACCCGCTATAGCAAAAGCCAGAACTAGCGAGCCTGCAATTTTAAAAGCTGCGAGGACGAGAGCCGGGGCTGTCTCATTATCAACAATACGTTGCGGCATGCCTTTGAAAATAAAGTCCGTAAACCGGAATAGAAAAAGCTGTAAAAACAGACTTGCCGTCCCCCAAACAGCCACATCAACCAAGCTGATTTTATGAACCAGACAGGCTGCAAGCGGAAGCGCCAGACCTATGATTAAAGCGGAAAACGTAATCGCAGCGGCCATGTTGCCGTTCTGCACAAGCTCCAATTCTTTGTGGGGGGTCAAACGAACGTAAATCGTAACGCCAACTACATATATCAGCGTGACCACCAGCAGATATAAAATCAAGGCGGGAAAGCCGTTAGCAAGACTATTTAGGGTTTGATCCATGTGGGTCCTTACCAATTTCTATGAGATGTTCTTATAGAGATTAATTTTCTTTGGCCAAGCGGCGTTTTTCGCTCGCGCGCATTTTTTCACTTTCAGATTTAAGTTGCCCGCATGCCGCCAGAATATCTCGGCCGCGCGGCGTTCGTATAGGAGATGCAAATCCGGCTTTATTGACAAGCACGCCAAACCTTTCAATTGTTTCCCAATCTGAGCACTCATACGGGCTGCCAGGCCAGGGATTGAACGGGATTAGGTTCACTTTGGCCGGGATGCCCTGTAACAGTTTGATCAATTCACGGGCATGTTTAGGGCTGTCATTTATGCCCTTGAGCATGACATACTCAAAGGTAATTCGCCGGGCGTTGGACAGGCCGGGATAATTGCGACAGGCCTGCATTAACTCAGCTAGTGGATATTTTCGGTTGATTGGCATAATCTGCTCCCGCAATTCATCATTTGCGGCATGCAGAGAAATCGCGAGCATGGCATTCGATTTTTCGCCAAGTCGCTCGATCTCCGGAACAACACCCGATGTTGAGACCGTCACGCGGCGGCGCCCTATGGCCATGCCGGTATCATCGGCAATCGTATCAATCGCCTCGATCACATTATCTGTATTATACAGCGGCTCGCCCATGCCCATAAAGACGATATTGGTCAGTTTGCGGTTATCCGTGGTTGTCGGCCATTCGCCCAGATCATCTCTGGCCATCATGATTTGCAGAACGATTTCCTGTGCCGTCAAATTACGCACGAGACGCTGGGTGCCCGTATGGCAGAATTTGCAGGTCAGAGTACATCCAACCTGAGAGGAGACACAGAGAGCGCCGGTTTTAGATACATCCGGAATAAAGACACTTTCAACTTCGATGCCCGGCGCCATACGAACGAGATATTTACGTGTCCCGTCGACACTTATCTGGCGCTCTACGATTTCAGGACGAGAGAGTGAAAAGCGCGCGGCAAGTTTTTCGCGCAGGGGTTTGGCCACATTGGTCATCTGATCCCATTCGGTCACACCGAAATTATAGATCCACTGAAAAATCTGGCTCGTCCGCATTTTGAGCTTTTTGGGGTCAACACCGATCTCCGCAAGATGCGCGGAGATATCCGCACGAGAGAGCCCTGGCAAACGAATGCGGTCATCGGCCTGTTGTTCTGGCGGGTTTGATATGAGGGTCGTAGACACGCGTGGCCCTTATCACGGCTCCCGCGAAATAAAAATCAAAAAAGTATGCGGGCAATATGCGGACATTATGAATTTCGACTGGAACAAAAACGCGCGGTCTGAAAAGACCTTTTCCATTGGCCTTGCCCGGCTATTCGGTTATATGCGGCCTCTATGGCTGAACAATCTCCATCTGATAATTTCAAGCGAGCGCTCGGCGCTGCCACCAAAGCGATTGCAGGCGAAAAAGAGCTCGAGGTCAGTTTTGGCGGCGATATTGCTGGCATTGTCCGTGATCAGCTTATGTTACCAGCCGTGCCAAAGGTCGTGGATCCCAAATCTGTGGCCAAGGCGCGGGGGGAGGCTGA